>CALUPW010000004.1 GCA_944322785.1 Candidatus Gastranaerophilales bacterium
TAGTTTAAAAAAACTAACTTATATTATGGTATCTATTTTGCATAAAGTACTGCACGACCTGCTGCTGTTGCAGGAACGATTGATTGGTCATAGAACATAACCGGATATATATCGGTCGGGTTGGATACAACACATGTTGCATCATCACCAGTTCCATCTATGTCAGTTGTGGCTCCAGAGCCATCGCATTGAACAATTCTGTTAGGACCTTTTTGACCGTTTACATCAATATATCCCAAACAATATGCATCGTCTGTTGTGGCAGTTTCTGCAGCACATGAGTTCTGTTCATTATCAAAAATAAAGGTAATACCGTCATTCATAAATAAGAATGTTAATTTATCTGCTGGCCAATCAACAGCACCACCAGTTTGACCCGCTGTTATCCATGTATCAGGTAATGTATTCCCCTCAAAGTGCGCAGTATCAGGTTTATCATTTCCGTTACCTGTATGTGCAATTTTGTAATATGTTGCATCACCAGGAGTGTCACTATCAAAATCCTCAGTTCCTGCAACTTTAACAACATTCATACGGTTTTTAAATAAAATATATAAAGATTGAGATTCAGCATTAGTACCTGCATCTTCATCACCGCCATGCGCATCTTCGCCACCGTTTACACCAGCAACAGTTTGTGACAAATCGTAGTCTTCAAGAGCAATGTTCATAACAACAGCCTGTGACAGAACAGAAAGTGCTTTTTTGTAAGCTGTTTTGTACTGTGCGCCCTGTGTTGAGTTAATCAATGTAGGCATTGTCATTGCGGCAACTACCCCGATGATACCTAATGTGATTAACACTTCTGCAAGTGTAAAACCTGCCATACCAATAGTTTTCTTTAACATCTGAAATACCTCCGTTTATTGTACATAATTCCGTCTATTGTATAGGAATTATTTATAATTATATCTGATAAATAGAATTTTGTCAATATGTAAGATAGAATTTATTAAAAATTCTATCTATTAAATAGTTTTATTGGGATTATAGACTTGTAATCATATTAAATATCGGGAGTGTTAAATTATGTCTTTAAAGTACCAACTTGGGCAAAAAATCCAAATTTTGCGCAAAAAGCGTCGGCTTACGCAGGAAAAGTTCGCTGAGCTTATCGGTATTGACCCCAAAAATGTCAGCAAAATCGAAAACGGTAACAATTACCCATCTTCCGAAACACTTACTTCTATTGCAAAAGCCCTTGATGTTGAGATTTATGAGCTTTTTGTATTCAAGCAGGAGCTTTCTTATGAAGAAATGAAAGCTGCGATTTTAAAAGCTCTTGATAATGAAAAGGATGTTTTATATCTTTACCAGATGTTGAAGTCGATGTAATGAAAAGGCGCCGCCTTCGGCGGCGCCTTTTTAATAAAATTATTTATCCCAACAGTGTTCAAGCATTTCAGGCAATATTTTATTCAGGTCGCCCGCCGTGTCGGCGCCATTGACACCCGTCGCATGTGACATCCACCCTTGTGTCATTCTAAGCAAAGCGGAGAATATATTTATTTTATTTCTTATTTCTCTGACTTTTTTTCTGTGATAAAATATATTTGTTGAAATTAGATTTACGGAAGGGATATCTTATGACGAACAAAGTTGTTGTGGGCGCTCAATGGGGCGATGAAGGCAAAGCAAAAATTACGGATATTTTGGCGCATGATGCTGATTTGATTATCAGGTATCAGGGCGGCTGCAATGCAGGGCACACTGTTGTTGCGCACAACAAGACTTTTAAGTTCCACCTTATCCCCTCAGGTATATTGTACGAAGGCAAAACCTGTTTTCTCGGTGCGGGAACAGTTATTCTGCCGGAATTCTTTGAGCAGGAAGTAAATGAGCTTATTGCGGAAGGAATTGATGTGTCTGGGCTTAAAATCAGTCCGCTTGCCTCTATCACAATGCCTTATCACACGGAAGTCGACGGGTATTCCGAAAGCACCGCCGGCAAAGGTAAAATCGGCACAACTAAAAAAGGTATCGGACCTACTTACACTGACAAAGCCGCAAGAATCGGGCTTAAAATCGGTGACCTATACAATATTGAAACGCTTAATGAAAAGCTCGACATTATTTTGCCTTTAAAAAACAAGATGCTTGAAAAAGTTTACGGACTCCAGCCCTATACAAAAGATTGCATTCTTTCTTTGTGCGAAAAATATGCGCAGATTTTTAAACCCTATGTCTGCTTTGAGTGGCAGGAACTTCTTGAAAATTTCCGCAAAAAAACAATTCTTTTTGAAGGCGCACAAGGTGTCATGCTTGATGTTGACTATGGCACATATCCGTTTGTCACATCTTCAAATCCGATTGGCGGAGGTGCCGCAACCGGAAGCGGTTTTGGTCCGACTATGATTGATGAAGTTATCGGGGTTGCTAAAGCTTATGTTACACGTGTGGGGGAAGGACCTTTTGTCACCGAGCTTACTGATGAAACCGGCGAAAAAATCCGTCAGATAGGGCATGAGTTCGGTGTCACGACAGGCCGTCCCAGACGCTGCGGATGGTTTGATGCCGTGATTATGAAGTATTCCGTACTTGTCGGGGGGCTTACCTCAATCGCTCTTACGAAAGCTGATGTGTTTGATTCGTTTGATGAAATTAAGGTTTGTACGGCGTACAAAGACACCCGTGACGGAAAGATTTACAAATATTATCCCACAGATGTTTTTATGCACAGGTATCTTGAACCTGTTTATGAAACACACAAGGGCTGGAAAACTGATATTTCTCAGATTAAAGAGTATGAAAAGCTGCCGGAAAACTGCCGCAAATATCTTGAAAGACTGGAAGAACTTCTGGGTGTTCCGGTGTCTATTGTGAGTGTCGGTCCTGACAGAGAACAGACGATTTTTAGAAAATGATTTACTCAGGCGCCCGCCTGCAGCTCAATCAGATGCCCGTCACCTTGACAGACTTCTATACGTTATTCAGGCCTCTGAGCCTGAGTCTATTCTTATATCATATTGAGTAAATTCTTTATTTTAAATGCCTCCGGCGGGTCTTACGCAGACGGCGGTCGCTTTTACAGAAAAGCAACGCAAACTGCGACCTTATGCTCCGTTCGCTAATCAATTGTAACCGTTTCACCCGAGCAAGTGAACTCGCTAAACGCTCGAACAACACTTGCTTTGATATTGTGAAACAGAACATTGATTGCTTACTTCGCAGAGGTCGATTTTATTAAAAACATCAATCACTACTTAACGAAACAACGACAAAGCGGATTTTGTCCGAGCAAAGCGAGTTAATCCGCTCGGGTTGAGTTTAGTAGTGATAAAACAGTCTGCGTGTTTTCTTGCCTTTTTCTCGAGGCGAGGCACTAGCCGTAGAAAATGGCTTCACTTTATCCATTTGATAGTGAACTTGGTACATTCTTTTCTTTTGCATCGCAACAAAAGAAAAGAATGTACATTATAAATAATAAATAATAAAATGATTTAAATAAATAGACTCCGGCTCAAAGGCCGGAGTGACGTTGAGTTGTTCGACGGGTGTCGGATTGATGCGCCGTTGGCGCCAACTGCCACCGTCCCGTCATTCTGAGTCGCAAGGCGAAGAATCCAGCCGATTGATAATAATAAGCCGGATTGCTTCGCTTTCTCTCGCAATGACAAATCCAGATGAAAGGATAAAAAATCGACCTCTGCGAAGTGAGCAACCAATGTTCCGTTTCTCAATATCAAAGCAAGTGTTGTTTGAGCGTCAGCGAGTTCACTTGCTCGGGTGAAACGGTTACAATTGATTAGCGAACGTAGCATAAGGTCGAGAGCTTCTTTGCGGTACTTTCTTGTCGGTACAAGAAAGTACCTTGTAATCAGCATTGATAAATTCTGACTTACGTTTGGATGACTGGACGGTTACAGTTGGCGCCCACGCCTGTGTTAAAATTTATCTTTACAAACGCAATTTTTCTTTTGTTCATGTTTTTATTATCATATAGGTTAGCAAGGAATAGTGTATGTTAAAAATTACCCCTAAATTCACATCAGCGGCAATTACCACATCTAATAATCAAGATAATAAGCAATGCCATGGTCAGGCTTATGAAAGCTCTGTTAAAACCGGAACTCTGCCCGTTGTTTCAAAAGATTTTGCGGTTAAAATCCCGATTAAGTATTACAAAATATGCGATATACCTCTGCCGTTTGATAATAAAGCCGGTTTGTATAAGCTTGCAAACGGTCAAAGAGTCGTAATTGTGCCAAGAGAAGGTAAGACCGTTATTAAAACTTATGTTAATACAGGTTCAATGAATGAACCCGATAATATCCGCGGGATAAGTCATTATATTGAACACAATCTTTTTAACGGCTCGCAGGGGCTTGAGGCGGGTGAATTTTTTAAGCAGGTTGACAAAATGGGCGCCTCTACCAACGCCAGTACAGGATTTTCCGAAACTAACTACTTTATCAGTTCACATTTGTTAAATAACGATGATCTTGAAAAACAAATCAAAATTCATGCTTCAATGCTTGAAACACCGAAATTCTCAATAGATATGCTTGAAAAAGAAAAAGGAATTGTAAATTCCGAAATAAACATGATTACCTCGGATCCGCAAAATATCGGGATTAACAAAGCGCTCAAAAATCTCTATCAAATAGATACAAAATCCCTTGATATGATTGGCGGAACAACGGCAAATATTACCAATCTTACACGTGAAGATGTGGCTGAATATTTTGATCGAAATTATTATCCTGCAAATATGGTGACGGTTATTACAGGCGAAGTTGACCCCGAAAATACAATGAAATTAATCTCAAAATATTTTTCATCAAACAAACGCCCGCCGTCATCAAGACATTTTGAAAATCTAAAGCCGATTAACAAACCTGTGCGTGAGGATATAATTTCGGATAAAGCGACTGCATCAACCGTTATTCTCGCATTTGACGGCCCTAAAAACAACAACATGAAAGATAAAATTCTTGCTTCTTCGCTTGCGCAAATTCTTACTGCGTCAAAAGCTTCAAGAATTAATCAAGGATTGAATATCTTAAACAGTTATGCGATTACCGAAATAGAAAGAATCAGCCCCGGTTCTGAAGACGGACGTGCAATATTGATTATGGCTGAAGGAACTGAAAATAATTCCGAAAAAATAATTAAAACGATTTATACGGAAATTGCAAAACTCATAACCAATCCGCCGTCTGAAGATGAACTTAACGCTGTAAAAAAACGCATGCTTCAAATATTTTCAAATATTTTTGAATACTCGTCATTTACAAATGATTTTATCGGAACAGCTTTTCTTGACAATGATATCAAAATGCTGACAAACTACAAATCCATAATTAATTCAATTACACCTGATGATATTACTAATGCAGCAAAAAAATTTCTTGACCTTAACAAAGTCTCATTAACAGTTGTTCACCCTGCAACTGCAACGGAGGAAAGTATCAAAAATAACTATAAGAATACAGGTAAAATTTCCTTTAGCGGTTCGTCTGCCAAAAAACAGGCAATTAATATGAACAACGTTAAAGAATACAGACTTAATAATAATTTTGCAGTTGTTCTTAATGACACGCAAAATAACAATGCCTATTTTAATATTTTATATAAAAATACCAGACCGCCGCAAAATATAAAACCTGCAACTGCACGGCTGTTATTTAAACTGTTAAATTCCGGAACTATGAATAAAACTGTTCATGAATATCAAAAAGAACTGGACAAATTTTCTATTAATATGTATATGGAATCAGGCAGGACTGATTTACTTATCAAATCCAGATGTTTTGCTGACGATATACAAACGTCTTTAAAGCTGGCAAAAGAAGTATTGAAAACGCCGAGGTTCAGACAAGACACTTTAGACAAAATGAAAAGTGAACTGAAAGATGAAATTTTAACCTCTGAAAAAAGTGCGGAAGATAAACTTTTACCCGAATTATACAAAGGATATCAGGGTGGCTGTTCAAAAGAAGAAATTTTAAATTCAATTGATTCGGTAACGCTTGATGATTTAAAAAATCTCTATGACTATATAATTTCAAACGGTCAGGCTAATATCGTTGTATCTGCACCGTTTTCGAAAAAGCCGGAGTTAAAACAAATTGTGTTTAGTGAAATAGGAGAACTTCCGAAAGTTGCGCCGAAAAATTTTGAAATTAAAAAGTCTTATAAAAAAAATGAAGAAACAAAAGTTTTGACAGATACCTTCACCAAACCGCAGGCTCAAATAATAAAAGCATATAAATTTCAGGTAAATCAGAATATAAAAGACGAAATTACGCTGGAACTTTTAAACACAATTCTTGGCGGGAATCCTTCCTCCAGACTGTTTCAGGATTTGCGTGAACAACAAAAACTTGCGTATTCAGTTCATTCTGATGTAACAGCTATTGACGATATCGGCACAATTCAACTCAAAATAGGTACAACTACCGAAAATAAAGACACCGGCGAAATAAGCTTTGACAACCTGAAAAAATCCATTGAAGGCTTTAACAAACATATCCAAAAGCTTAAAACCGGAAAAGTAACGGACGAAGAATTGAATAATGCCAAATTAAGTCTTAAAAATACTATTTTGAATATAAATGAATCAAATAAAGGGAAAAACTTTTCTCTTGCAGACGGGCTGATTTCGCCATACGGTCTTAATAGCGAGAATTTAATTTTTGAAACTATTGACAAAATCACGCCCGATGATATTTACAATGCTGCAAACTATATTTTTAAAGACAAACCTGTTTATTCAATTCTTGCAACCGAAAATACTCTTGATGCAAACAAAGAATTTTTGAAGTCTTTAAAAGATTAGTCAAACCTTGACAAATCTCTGTATGCCAGTATTGCATAAATTATTGCAGCCAATCCGACAAGAATATAAACAATTCTTGACAAAATCGTCATATCACCGAAAATTAATGCCACAAGATCGATTCCGAAGGCTCCGACAAGCGCCCAGTTTAAAGCTCCGATAATCACTAGTACAAATGTAATAATTTTTAAAATATGCATAATATATCTCCTTTTAGAGATATTATTATGAAATGTTTCAAAAATAACATTATCAAGTTGACTAATCGTAAAGACTAAAAAAGCATTTTGTAAATCAAACGAACAAGTTCATCATCTTTATCCAATTTTTCGTATATTTTTTCTTTTAACACAGATACATCCGCAAGATGCTCAGTTCTGAACAAATCGGAAGCAGAAATCTCAAAAACTTCAAGAATTTTATCAAGAGTTTTGACCCTTGGAAAAGTTTGTGCATTTTCGATTTTTATAATATTTCGTGTATCCATATCAACAAGTTCGGCTAACTGTTCCTGAGTAAGATTTTTTTGTTTTCTCAGTTCTTTTATTCTTTTACCGAACAGGTTTTTTACACTCTGCATGTCCACTCCTTTAAAACTAATCATATAATTTATATTAAGCTCTTATGATGATTTAATTATTCACTTTATATTGACAAAACTGATATAATAATTCATAATTAGATTGTATTTATTTTGAGGAACAATTATGAAAAAAGCAGATTATAAAAATGGTTTTACTCTTGCGGAAGTTCTTATTACTCTTGGAATAATAGGAATTATTGCGGCTATGACACTGCCGTCCTTGATTGGAAATTACAAACGAAAAGTAGTCGTTAATCGTCTCAAAAAAACTTATAGTGTTTTATCACAGGCATTTGAGCGTACCCGGGCAGATTACGGAGATCCTTCCGGATGGGATATTGGCGGCTATATGGAATCTATATCAAACAATGAAACAGTTACTAAAAATTTTTCAAAAATCTATATTATTCCTTATCTTGCAAAAATTAAAAATCCGGTATATTCAACTTGGAAAGATTATGGTTATAAGTATATTAAGATATTTAACAGCTGGACAACAGAACAGAATTTGAATAGAGCAGGTCAAATGCTTGCATTAAATGATGGTACAATTTTACAGATAACAGCGGCAACACATAACTACGGAACAGAAGAAAATAGAGATGACCGAATCGTGTCAATAATGATTTGGGCAGATATAAACGGATTAAAAAGTCCTAATGAATCAGGTAAAGATATTTTTGCATTCCGCATTATGTTTACGGACGGAAGATTCGGTTTTTATGATACTGACTATTCTCAAAATCAAAGCACTGAACGCAAGGTATTACTTAATAAATGTAAAAATACACCCTATACTTGCGGGCTTTTAATAATGGCAGACGACTGGGAAATAAAAGAGGATTATCCCTGGCAGTAAAAAATAAAATTAATTTCAAAATAAAAACAAGCCCGAAATTTCTTTCGGGCTTATTTTCAAATTTATAATTCCAATAGCATTTTATAATTATAATTTTGATGCAACCATCAAAGTTGTTTCTGCCAAACGGGTTGAATATCCCATTTCGTTGTCATACCAAGAAATGATTTTAACTTGGTTTCCGCCCATTACACGGGTTAATAAAGCGTCAACTGTAGATGATTGAGAAGTTCCAATGTAATCAGAAGATACAAGCGGTTCTTCAGTGTAGCAGAGAACGTGTCCATCAGCACCTGCTTTTAATGCTGCGTTAACTTCTTCAACTGTAACGTCTTTTGAAAGTTCAAATACAACGTCAACAAGTGAAACGTCCGGAGTAGGAACTCTCATAGCGAAACCGTCCAATTTACCTTTCAATTGAGGCAATACGAGAGCAACTGCTTTAGCAGCACCGGTTTTGGTCGGAACGATGTTAAGAGCGCCTGCTCTTGCACGACGGGGGTCTTTGTGACCAGCGTCTAAGATTCTTTGGTCGCCTGTGTATGAGTGAACTGTTGTCATCAAACCTTTAACGATACCGAATTTTTCATCAATAACTTTAGCTACAGGAGCTAAGCAGTTAGTTGTACAAGAAGCCATAGAAATTACATTGTGTTTTGCAGGATCATACATTTTGTCGTTAACGCCCAAAACGATTGTAATATCTTCGTTTGTAGCCGGAGCTGAAATGATAACTTTTTTAGCGCCTGCTGTAATGTGAGCTTTAGCTTTTTCTGCGTCTGTGAAGAAACCTGTTGATTCAACAACAACTTCTACACCCAAATCTTTCCACGGCAATTGTGCAGGATCTTTTTCTGCAAAGAATTTAATTTTTTTACCGTTTACGATGATACCTTCATCATAAGCTTCAACAGTACCGTCAAATTTGCCCATAACTGAATCGTGTTTGAAAAGAAGTGCAGCTTCTGCAGGTTTCAAACCGGGGTCGTTAATTGCTACGTAATTAATTTTGTCAAAAATACCTTCTCTGATAGCGGCTCTCAAAGTGTTACGGCCGATTCTACCAAAACCGTTAATTGCTACATTTACCATAAGTTTTTACTCCTTCTTATTATGTAAATCTTTAACATGAAATTTATAACACCAACAAAAAAACTAATCAATAGGTTTAGGCAGTGCGAATTATTAAGAAATAGTTAATATTTTTATTAAATATTTAATTTACAATTTTGAGAAATAATCCTTTTCATTAATCGCTTTTATAGTGCATCCAGCACCATTCAAACTGTTTGTTGATGTTGCTGAACAATATGTTTCACTGTCATACTGACTGCCCTCGGCCCCCATAGGAAGCAACCGGCCTTTGTTGTCGATTTGAAACATAAACAAATCCTGTCCCAGCCTGTTGGGATTTTTGAGATATCCGTTCACATCAACCGATATATATAGGTTTCCACTAGAATTTTCAAGAAGTATAAGACTCCCGTCATTAAGAATAAATTGTCCGTCATCAAAAAATGCTAACGGAATTGTAGTCGTACCGGTAAAATTTTTATATGCATCAGAAACAGAATCAGAATCATCGTAATTGGCTGGAATACATGCTTTTCCGATATTATCTGCATTTGACTCTGCCCCCCAGTAACAATCTCTTAAAACTTTCATATATTTCATTAATGCCGGCTTCAATTCATGTCTACTTACAGATCCGTGGCTAAGCCTTTCTCCGTTTTGCGCCTGATACATATCAAGAGCCTGCTGAATTACCGAATAATTTTTCTTAAAAGAGGCTTCCAACTCCTTATTTTTCTTACTGTTTATCAGAGAAGGCAAAGTCATTGCAGCAACTATTCCGATTATGCCAAGTGTTATCAAAACCTCAGCCATAGTAAAACCATTTTTCATACACGGTCTCCTTTAGATATTAAACGTTATTACAATATTATTATTTACATGACTAATAATATTAGTCAATCATATAATAAAATTCCAGAAAAATTCGTAAATGCTAAACTTACGCTATGATTAAAAACAAATTGTCCGAAATGATGGGTATAAGACGAATGAACATGGCAGAAACCGCCAGAATCGCCGGTTTAAGCCATGTAGCAGTTTTCAAAATCTATCACAACAAAACAAAAACAATAGAACTTGAAACAATAAACAAACTGTGTTATGCTCTTGATTGCAGAATTCAGGATATTTTTGAATATATTCCTGACTAGATTAGGGACATTATGAAAATTCAAGGCATCCAAAGCTATACATTCAAAGGAAATTCAGACAGGCAAAACAGAAGCTGGCTCGACAAAATTCATGAAAATACTAAAAATTCCGCGGATATGACGGATACAATTGTTGTGCCGAGAACTATTTTTAAAGGTTATCTTGGTATTATGGCAGGCACAACAATACTTACATTAGGCAGTCTGGTATACAATCATCCTAAAATATTTAAAACTGTAACTGCCGCAGGACTTTTAACTTCACTTTATGGAACCTGGGCTTTCGTAAGACCGTTTGTCTTAAAAGATGCAAAAGGGGTTGAAAAACAAAGGCTACATTAACGATACAGCAATCATGAATTCTTCTTCCTGCAGACAGTAGACTGTATCCATCAGTATCGGAATTAAGTCAGTATCCTCATTAAAAATGCCTTTTACATTAACATCATTTCCGAAAAGTGTTTTATTTTTTATACGTAAATCTATGTTGTTGCCCTTAAGTTCGTAGCCGACAAATTTGCTGTTCAATTTTATATCAATATCGTTGTCCTTAAAAGTTCCTTTAATTCTTTTGCCGGCAAAGGTATCGCTTATTTTAAGATTAACAGGTTTGCCGCCTATAGTACCTGAAACAACGGAACCTGTAAGATTGTCTTTTGTTTCAAGCTTTAACGCTTTATCGCCGACAAAACCGGTAATAGTATCGGCTTT
This sequence comes from Candidatus Gastranaerophilales bacterium, assembly GCA_944322785.1. Lineage (GTDB taxonomy): Bacteria > Cyanobacteriota > Vampirovibrionia > Gastranaerophilales > Gastranaerophilaceae > Scatenecus. Next base: position 11,160 of record CALUPW010000004.1, read on the forward strand.
TAAAAATTTTCCCTGATGCTGTATATTAAATTTAACGCCGTCGATTTCGCCAGCCAGATTTCTGGACATGAAGCCTTCGGAAGCTTTGATTGTAAACTTTTTATCAGCAAAAGTACCTACGCCTTTTTTAATGTTCTTTTTGCTTAGCTCGACAGAATCTGCCGGAATACTTTGAGATTTATGAGCAATCTGAACAGCCGCTGCTCCTGTAAAATGGCATGGCGTATTCGCAATCTGAGAAATATTTAAAGTCATATTTTACCTTTCTATAGCTACACTTATATTTATTGTAAAAACATAGACATAAAAAAATTTGCCAGTAATCCAAATTACTGCGTCAATCTGGAAGCCCAAAGGAAAAGCGACTATTGACCGGGAGAAACACATGCCGCAATCGCATCCATAAGACGCTTAACTTTTACGATATCTATATTCCCGATATTTTCAGGTACATCATTTGCATATGGAATTATTGCCTTTTTAAACCCTGTGGCAATTGCTTCATTCAACCTTTTTTCGATATTATTCACAGGATGAATTTCACCTGACAATCCTATTTCGCCTATTATAACAGTCTGCGGATCAACAACCACGTCACGTGCACAAGTCGCAACAGCAATTGCGATTCCTAAATCCGCACTTGGTTCATCAACCTCAATTCCGCCCATAACGTTCACGTAAACATCTTGTTTTGAAAGGTTAAGCCCGACACGCTTTTCAAGAACTGCGAGAATCTGATGAAGGCGGCTTAAATCTACACCGTTTGTCACACGTCTCGGCGCTGCGTAAGGCGTTGTACCGACCAGAGCCTGAATTTCAACAAGAAGCGGACGTGTTCCCTCGTTAGTAACAATAATTGCACTTCCGGGTGCTGCCCCCTGAGAACGCTCATTTAAGAACAATTCATTGGGATTTTTAACTTCCTTTAAACCTTTTGAATGCATCTCAAAAATTCCGACCTCTGATGTATTTCCGAAACGATTTTTCATAGCTCGAAGCATGCGGTATGATTTGTATTTATCTCCTTCAAAATAAATCACGGTATCCACCATATGTTCAAGAACTTTTGGTCCTGCAATACTTCCCTCTTTCGTAACATGACCTATTACAACAGTTGTAATATTTTTGCTTTTTGCGATATGCATCAAAATATTACAGCACTCTCTTATTTGAGAAACACTGCCTGCAGTGCTTGCTACATTATTTGAATAAATCGCCTGAATACTGTCTATCACGACAAAATCAGGCATAATTTCTTCAATTTGGTTTTTTATATTTTCCATATTGGTCTGCGGATAAATATAAAGGCTGTCCGAATTTATTCCGAGGCGGTCTGCTCGGAGTTTAAGCTGATTTGCGCTTTCTTCAGCCGATACATATAAAACTTTTTTACCGTTTTTACAGAGTTCACCGCAGGTCTGCAGTGTAATTGTAGATTTACCTATTCCGGGATCTCCTGCCAGAAGCACCAGCGAACCTTGAACAAAGCCACCTCCGAGAATTCTGTCAAATTCAGAAATATTCGTGCTAATTCGGACTCCTTCATCAACTTCAATTTCTTTTAAAAGTTTAGGTTTTTCCGTATTTACAAATTCATTTGCCGCAGCATTTGAAGTTTTTCCCGTGAACTGCACTTCTTCAACAAGACTGCCCCAGCTTCCGCACTCTGGACATTTTCCCAGATATCCGGCTGTTTCATATCCGCATTCAGAGCATATCCATTTTGATTTAACTTTTGCCATACAACAATTATATAATTTAGCTGCCTTCTAGTCAACAAATACTGTATAATTCAAGGCGCCGCATCAGCGGCGCCTCATATCACAAATAAATAACTACTTTTCTGTCTGTTCAATATTCACGTTTTTTTCAGTTTCCTGTTTTGTTTCCTCAACCTGTGGTTTTCCTGTTTTGTTTATCAAATCCAAATCATAAACCCGCAGCGCAAAGTATGGAAGTTTTTTATCATATTCCTGCAGGAACAGTACAAAGGTATCATCAAAATAGAATTTTCTCGGTGCGGATTCATCTGCAATTTCCATTGAACATTTTGCTGCAATAGCGGCTTCGCTTTTTAGTTTTACACCTTCATTGTTCATTTTAAATTCAACAGTCTGAACAGCATCGGATATTTGCATCTGATTGGTGCCTTTGATAGTTTTATTTGTCAACTCCGGATAGGTCTGCATTCTGTATAAATTGATATCAGGAATTCTAAGTTCATCCTGTGCTCTAAATTCACGCCAGCTCATATATCCTGCTTTTTTAATCATCATATCACTGTATAATTTGTCAAAAGTTTTGTTATCATCTGTTCTGTATAAATAAACAACATCTTTTGAATTCGTTTTGATTGATACCGCAAAATCATCCTCGGAATCATAAAATAAAACCGTTACCATATCATCCAGTATTTTATCGGAATTTTCGTCAATTCCGAAGTAGTTGACTTTTCCAAAGAATTTTGAAAATCTTGCGGGCTTAAGTTTGTCAAATGCCGTAATAAATTTGAAATCTTTTTTAAGCATTGCATACACAAGATATTTTTCCGGCGCCGGTGTCCAGTCAATAGAACCTAATATATCACTTGTTTCGTTAAATCTTTCCTTTAATTCAGTTTCTATCTGATTTTTAAGTTCCGGTGAAATTAGTCCGTATGTTTTGTAATATGAATTTTTGCTTAACATATCGGCTTTAAATCTCTGTTTGTTAAGTTCTTTAACCAGCGGATTTTTTTCATCACCCTCAAATTTAATCGGATGTTTTACTATGTTATTTTGAAATTCATTCCATACAATCTGAAAAGTTCCGACCCATGCCCGATTTTGCTGCACTGATTGAGAATTTAGCGCCGGAACCAGCACAAATTCCGTATTCTTTGTCTGCCTGCCAAACGCAAAAGCCGATGTTCCGCATACAGCCAGTATTGCAATTAATGTTAAAAGTTTCTTCATTATCTCTCCTTTATTCCACATTCAAATACCTTAAAAAACTTTTTATATTACCGTATGCAGTCTTTGCATGCGGAATATTAGCTTCTTTATAATATTTTTCGTAATTTTTTATAATATTATCAGGCAAATCTTCATTGTTTTCAAGTATTTGCGAAATCATCTCCAAATATTCATCCTGTTCTTCTCGATAAGTTAAATCTCTTTTTCGCAAATCCTCATCAGCCTCCAGATGAATAAGAGCATGAAACGCTGCCTGAATGCTTTTGTCTGTTGTATCAGGCGGAAATTTAAGCAGAGCTTCACGTACAGGAATAAATCCCAATAACGCTTTTCTGACCAGCTCCGCCGTCAAAAGACGTTCTTCTTTATTTCCAGACATTACACAAGAATCCCGCTGTGTTCGGTTTCAATAAACTTCATCATCTTTGCGTAATCGTTGTCAAAAAACTGTTCCGCTACCGTATTTAAAGCATCCTGTGCCATTTCACGTTTGTTCATTGCGGCTCTGTAAAAGAATTTTTTACCAACCTTGTACCTTACAAGAATACTCTTTAATGTCAATCTGTCCATCACAGTCTTAATTGTTGTATAAGCTCTTTCAACACCGTTTGCAGCCAGACTGTCCACTACATCCTGTATTGAAATATCTCGTTCTTCACACTCTGCGGTAAGAGTCCAAATTGTATTAAGAATATCAATTTCTAATTTGCCGCAAGCCATATTTTTCCTCACATTTCTAAACATACTACGAATTACTAACATTGTAACATAACATTTTTATTTTTCAAGCAAAATTTTTCTAAATATCTTCAAGAAGATCTTTTTCTTTTTTAAAGTTTGTTTTTTGTTTTCTTTTTTTCAAATTTTTCTTTTTGGTTTTCTCCGAAACATTGTTTCTGTATGCGTTGTCAAGTGAAATTTTTGTAACAGCAGCCCCGCTTCGTCTGTCAAAAAAAGTAAGCCAGAAACTCCGGTTTATGTTATCTACCGCAAAAGATATCTGCCCGACTTTTTTTTCACCGGGGTTTAAATGCATAAACATCAATTTTGTATCGCCGAATACAGATGGTCTGAATACTTTATTGTAATCATTCACTAGTGCCATATCAAGTCCGGAAAAGCCTTTATCCGACATATTGGAAATTAACAGTGTAATTGTTATTGTATTAAGTTCTCCAAACGGATCTTCTTCATGCTCAATATTACTTATGTTAATATCAAGCCCCGGATAAAAAAGTTCATGCTGCTTTAAAGCTGTGTCTTTATATACAGGAAGCGGCACCGTTGTATTTATTTTTACTCTGATTTCATCGCCCGGGGCAATCAACACCTCATTACCTTTTCTCATAAGCGCCATTCCCAAACCTATAACACCTCCGACAGCGGCTCCTCCCGCCAGTGTATAACCTTGAGATGCAATTGCAGCTTCAAGCCCCAGCCAGTTGAGAGCAAGAAAACCACCGACAGCACCACCGGCAACAGTATAGCCTACATCCTGCGCTATAATTTTTGTTGTTTCAACCGCCGGATGAAGCCGTGTTGTCATTTTACCTTCTATCGGAATTTCACGACCGTCAGGTGTTACAAGATAATCAAATGCAAGTTCCAGCCAGGCGGAACGCCCCATACTTTTCGGGTCACCTGACTGTGTTATTTTGCCGTGCGCAATAGTTCCTTTAGGAATTATAACACCTTTATCACCGTAAACTTCATTGGTGACTTCGGCAAAAAATTCATCGCCCTCCATATTAATACTTCCGTCAAGCACCTGTGAAACAGTCATATTAATTATATCTTTTCGTTCAAGGTGTTCGATTTCGCCGGTAAAAAGTTCCTGTGCATCCTGCTTATACTGATCGCTGTACTCGGCATGACCTTCAAAAACAGGATCCGCAAAAACTGTTGACGTTAACAAAATTGAAGATATTAAAAACGATGAAACTATTTTTTTCATAACAGAATTATACTACGTTAATTAAACTATAACAAATTAGCTGATTTTATGATAATATAAACATACTACGGATAAAAAAGTTTTACGGGGGCTATATGAAATTTAAACGCTGGTATGATGTTGATGTAACAATGAGCAGGGCTGTTGCTTTGTGGGAAGGTGCAGAGGAAAATCTTCAAACAATCTGTGCAGATTATGTAATTGACAAACTTAAGGACATGGATTTTGAAATGTCTTTGGATGAACAGTACAACTACATTATGAGAAGATGGTATGATAAAAATATTCGTGTTTCACATGCTATGGAGTATTTAAAACATGCGCCTGAGGAAATTCAACGTCAGCTTGCGCTTGATATTATTGAGTATATTGAACAGAATTCTGAAGATAAAAATAACTGAATTATCAAGAAATCACCTGACGCCCTAACGCCATAAGGACTAAGGATCTTTTTCCGGAACAAACCCATCACCTATTCAACTTTTCAACCATTCAACCATCTTCACTCTTCTTAACATTTAGCCATGCCTGTCTGCTTCATATTAAACTTTAAATATGAGTGACGAAATTAATCGCAAAGTAATAAATATTTTTTCACGGCACAACAAAGAACTTCCGCCAGTATCCTCAAGTGAAAAGGTCAAATATTATGCCGGATTTAATTATGTAAAACTCAATAAAGACCACAACGGCAACAAATTTAATAAAGAACATTTAATAAAATATTCCAAAGGCTGCCACTATATAGTCAGAGTAATGCGGGAACTTGACGGGGAAGTAGTTTTGTATAATTATGATGTTCCGAACGATAACCTTTTCAAGTTTTTGAAATCGTTCGAGGACAACACGCTGGACGGCACAATTATTGAAATAGACAAGTATTTTCCGGATAATCCGGCATAGAAAGCCTTTCGCACAGACAACGGACGGAATAAATAGCGAAATAAATTATGAATTGTTTTTACAGAAAATATCATGAAAGTTTATACAATTGCACAAAGCCTTATCAGTATGTAGGCGGGGAATTTTTATCATTCAACAAGGATTTTGATAAAGCAAAAATAAGGTTTGCATTTGCATTCCCTGACAAATACGAAATCGGCATAAGCAATTTAGGCCTTAGAGTTCTGTATAATCAGGTAAATTCTCATCCTGATTTTATGGCGGACAGGGTTTATGCGCCGGAAGTGGATTTTAAACCGGAACCGCTTTATGCTCTTGAAAGCAAATGCCCGATTAAAGATTTTGATGCGGTCGGATTTTCAATCCAGTATGAACTTTCTTATCCGACAATTTTAAAAATGCTTGAAATGGCTGAAATTCCATACAAGAATTCGGACAGAACAGACGAACATCCGATAATACTTGCAGGCGGGCCATGCGCTTACAACCCGTTGCCTGTTGCGGATTTTATAGACGGATTTTTGATAGGAGATGGCGAGGACAGTATTCTTGAAGTCTGCGAAAGTCTTGAAAAAACAAAAGGGCTTCCGAGAGCAGAAAGAATAAAAAAACTCTCGGAAATTGAAGGCGTCTGGTGTCCGGATTATTCAAAAAATGTCACAAAACGAATTGCGCAGTTAAAGTATGAAACGGCCCTTAAATCTTATCCGATTCCGTTTTCATCCTCTGTTCATGACAGAGCAATTGTCGAAATAAGACGGGGCTGCGGACGAATGTGCAGATTCTGCCAGCCGGGACACGTAAATCTGCCCATACGTGAAAGAAGTGCTGAAGATATTATAAAAATTGCAAAAGAACTGGTTGAAAACACAGGTTATGATGAATATTCGCTGCTTTCGCTTTCGTCAAACGATTATTCTAATATTAATGAAGTTATAAAAGAACTTGCGGTTGATTTTAATGAAAAGAAAATCTCCGTATCTCTTCCGAGCCAGCGGATTGACGGGTTCAATCTCGAACTTGCAAACCTTGTGCAGAGTGTCAGAAAATCGACAATGACACTTGCGCCGGAAGCTGGTTCACAAAGGCTCCGTGACGTTATAAAGAAAAACATTACGGAAGATATGATTTTGAATGCTGTTCTTACTTTGTATGAAAACGGCTGGTCAAAGGTTAAACTGTATTTTATCTGCGGGCTTCCGACAGAAACCCTTGAAGATATGGAGGAAATGGCAGAACTCCTTTCAAGACTTAAATACAGAGCAAAACTTATCAAAAAAGAAAAAGGACTTAATCACGGACTCGACATAACCTGCACACTCTCAATTTTTGTCCCGAAACCATTCACCCCGTTCCAGTGGCACGGGCAGATGAATCTGGAGGAAGTAACCGAACACATAAATTATTTGAAAGAAAAAACTTCTCACTTAAAAGGTGTCAAAATCAACTACCACGACAAATTTGTTTCAAGAATTGAAGCTGTTCTGACACGAGGTGACAGAAGTCTTTGCAAATACATCGAAGCGCTATACCAAAAAGGCTGCTACTTAGACGCATGGGGAGAATATTTTGACAAAAACGTCTGGCATCAAACAGCTGATGAATGCGGAATTTCACTACAACAGCTCGCAGAAAAAAATTACGACACAATAAAGCCGCTTCCATGGGATTTTATCAATATCGGAGTTGATAAAGAGTGGTTTAAAAAGGAATACGAAAAGGCTATTGCTGTACCTCCGGACTGCGGGGAACAGGGAAGCACCCATATCGTTCCGACCTGTGAAAAAGACTGCGTAAACTGCGGAGTATGTAAAAATTTAAAAACACATAAAGTTCTTGCCCCTCCTTTTAAGGCTTCTGAAAAGGCGCAAAAACTAGACTTCACACCGCCTGACCCGCACACTCACGAAACTGACAAACGTGAAATTTTCAGATACAGGATTAAACTCACAAAAACGGGAATATTAAGATATTTTTCACATCTTGACTGGCAGAATACATTTTTTAAAGCCCTTTCTCGAAGCGGACTGAATATCGCATTTTCTCAAGGTTTTAACCCGACAATGAAAGTTTCTATGGGTGTTGCGCTTCCGCTTTTTGCGCAGAGTCTGTGCGAATTAGCGGATATTGAACTTTACGACAATTTACAGAATGATGAAATCAAACAAAAGTTGGAAAAAGTGGTGCCCGCAGGTTGTAAAATACTAAGTATTGTAAAAATTGATAAATCCGCTAAATCCATTGATACAACGGTATGCTGGGCTGAATATGAAATAAAACTTTTTAATGATACTCTTTACGATTTTGAAGATTTTAAGTATAATACAAACAGAGTTTTGAATTCTCAGGAAATATTTATTGAGAAGAAAAACAAAAAAGGTTTAATTAAAAAAATAGACATCAAACCGTGCATTAAATCGTACAAATTCAACGGAAACAGTCTATTCATAATTTTAAAAACCGGTCAGAACCTTGAAGGCGGCATCCCGTCGTTGAGAGCGGATGTACTTATGGAGCTTATATCAATGGATATAAAATTTGACATCACACGTACAAGGTTCTTTGACGAAAACAATCAAGAGTTAGAGGTTTAAACAAAGGATTTTTTATGAACAACAAAAACAACAATGCAGCTCAGGCAGCACCTAAAAAAATAGTTATTGCGGAGCGTGATAACATTGCGGCTGTTCTTGAAGGTAAAAAAGTTACGGACTTCTTTATCCACAGAGGCGAAGTTTTATTAGGAGATGTTTATCTTGCTACAGTAGATAATATTCTTCCGAGTATTGATGCGGCATTCGTAAACGTCGGAACAGACAAAATGGGATTTTTACATGCTCAGGATGTTATGGGAAAAGGCAGTTTAAAAGAAAAACTTTCGCCCAAACAAAAATTAATTGTTCAGGTTGTAAAAGAACCCACAGGACACAAAGGCCCGAGAGTAACAACAGAAATCAGCCTTCCCGGAAGATTTCTTGTTTTGATGCCGAACGAGCCGGGAGTCAGTGTTTCGAAAAAAATCGAGAACTCTAAAGAACGTGCAAGACTTAAAGCGATTATGAATCTTATAAAACCTGTCGGAGTAGGTGTAATTATAAGAACCGAAGCCGAAGGACAGAGCGAAGCTGATATTCAGGAAGATCTTGAAATCCTTCTTGAAAAATGGAACAACATAATAACGGCAGCCGAAACAATGACGCCGCCGAATCTTTTATACAGAGATCAGGATTTGCTCTATCGTGTAATCCGTGAAGCCTGCACCGAAGATACAAAAGAAATTATTGTAGATACAGCTTTTGCAATGAACAGAGTTCAAAATCTTCTTCAAAACTGGCACATGAACAAAAACATTGATGTCACACTCTACAAAGGCACAGAACCTCTGCTTGTTGCAATGGATATTCATAAAGAAATTAAAGCAGCGTTGAATATTAAAGTTAATATGCCTTCCGGCGGATACCTATTTATCCAGCAGACAGAAGCTCTGACAGTTATTGATGTCAACAGCGGCAAATTCGTAAGTTCGGCAACTCAGGATGAAACAATTTTAAAAACAAATATTGAAGCGGTTCATGAAATTGCTCGCCAGCTTAGACTCAGAAACATCGGCGGCATGATTATTATTGACTTCATTGATATGCTTTCCCGTGCGGACAAGCTTGCGATTATGGAAGAACTTGAAATTGCACTGGAACCCGACAAGGCAAAACCGCAGGTCGGACAACTTTCTGATCTCGGACTTGTTGAACTTACCCGCCACCGTCAAGGACAGAGTTTGTCTGAAATATTCACGAAAAAATGCCCGCACTGTCAGGGTACAGGATATTTTATGAATGAGTTTAACTTTGCAACCCCGACTGCCGAAGGCGAATACAGGGCAAAAGCAGCAAAACTTAAACTTCCCGTAAACAACTTTAAAAAGAACAATAACAACATCAAAAATAACAACAAACCACAACAGCAGCCACAGCCGGAGGTTCAGCAAGAATTACAGCCTTCCGTTGAAATAGCCGTTGAAAATCCCGCACAAACAGCCGTTCAGGAAGTTGAAAGACGGGAAAATAACAAAAAACAAAAAAACAGACGCAAAAAATTTGAACGTCAGGAAAGAGAACTGAATAATGAAATTCAGGCTGAAATAAAGGCAAATGAAGAAATTCCAACGGCAGAAACAGTTATCAAACCGCTTGAGGGAATTAAGCCTGTAATAGAGGAACAGCCGCAAACACAGGCTGAACCCGAAACAGCACAGGAACCAAAACCTCAGCCGGTAAAACAGGAAAAGAAAACAAAAAAAGTCAGAGGCAAACGGAATAAAAAACAGGAAGCCGAGGCTCAACAGGCTGCATCTATAGAACAGCAGGCAGAAATTCAACAGGAACAGCAAACTCCGGAACCTGTTGAAGCTACAGTAGAAGGAACTCCGAAGAAAACAAGACGTCCGAATCGTGGTACTTCCCGCAAAGGCCGCTCTAAAAAAACAAATGAGGAACAAGTTGAAGAATAAAAATATTTTAAAAATTACATCATTAATCGTATTTGCAGCCGTAATAACGTTTATTGCGGCGCAAAACGGTTTTTGTGCGGATGAACTGGTAAATCATGTGCCGGATATTCAACAGCAGACGGCGGACAGCAAAGGCGATACCATTGCAAAATTTTTAATTGCAATGGGGGGCGTGATGCTTTCCTCTTTTGTAATTTATCTGGGGCTTACAATTTACAACAAATTTTTTGTGGACAAAAGTCTTTTTCCGAACAACGATCCTGATGACGTTTTAAACACGCCCAAAACGGTAGATGAAGCCGTTACTTTGTTTATAAAAAGGAACAAATTATGCTAAAACCTGCATTCGGTTCAATTTCAATTCTTCTGGCTCTTTTGATTATCGGCTTGATTTTTGTTATGACGATTCCAATGCTTAAATCAACCTCAAATTCAGGACTCGGCAAATCTTCAATTCAACAGGAAAGTGTTGAAGAAAAAACTAATGAAATGGTGAAAGAAATACAAAAAATGCGTCAGGAATCTCTTGATTATTACAACAATCAAAATCAATAATATCTTTTGGGCTGTTTATTATAATCATCATACAGTTTTTGCACCTCTCCAAAAAGTGATTCTTTTTGCGTTTTGTCTAAATTACCCGCTTTTTTAGCCGGATAGTCACGCAAGATTACATTTCCTTTTTTATCAATATCGTAGTCATATCTTATTGCAAAGATATCCTGTGTATCATCTGTTGAAATAGTTTGGACGCTACCTTCTCTGTCAACAACGAAAGATAAAACAGGACTTTCATTTGTCTTATACCCGCTTGAATATGTTTTTTCTTTAAAAATATGATAAAGATTTGAATGCATTGCGCCAAACATCGATCCTTTAACATGAACACTTTTATCATTTTTAAGAGTGTTTAAAAGAGCATCAACCGTTTTATCTATCGAGTTTTTCGACTCTTTAACCGAATTTTTAAGTTTTCCTGTTAATTCAGGCAGATAAATCTTCTGATTTGCCATCAAGCCGTTCATTTTTTCAACAGTATCAAGCCCGTTAAGTTTTGCAATCAAAAGCATATAATCACGTATCTCACGGTTTGTAAGATTTTTTCCGCCCAGCTCCTGTTTGGCCAGCCCCCAGAGTGATTCGCCGTTTTTTAAAGTATATTCTTTTTTCGATTTGACTTCAGGCAGCTTTTCAAAAACCTGATTAATAACAGCCTGCTCTGCAGATACTCCGTTAATCATAAAGTTTACCTTTATTTTTCCCCATATTTATATAAAGTTTATTTTTGAGCAGAAAATGACTGTTTGTAAAGATATATTAACAACAAACGGATTTTTCCGAATTTTTTATATCCTGAGCTTCATGAATTATTTCAAACATTTCTTTAAAAATTTTGTTATAAGGTGTTGGAATATTATGTTTTTGACCGAGTTTAACAATGGTTCCGGCAAACATATCAACTTCGGTTTTTCGTCCGGCTTCAACATCCTGAAGCATGGAAGTTTTACCGTCGGGACTCATTGTCTTTAAATGTTCAACCGTTTTTTCAATCATATCATCTGTATTTTTTACACCTTCGGCCTTTGCAATCAATTGCACTTCCTTCATTATATTTACGGCAAACTCCATGAACTTTTTATTTTCAAGCATTTCGCCGAATGTCATCCGCAAAATTGCCGTTGACTGATTTGCCGCAACATTCAGCATATACTTAAGCCAGAGGGAATATTTCATATCAACCGGAATTTTATAATTTATACCTGCATCTTCAAAAAATGTTTTTAAACGGGAAACATTATCGGATGAAAGTGAATTTTCCCGGTCGCCGAAAACAATCGTATTAACACTGTCATGCCGGATGTTTCGCCCGTTTCGGACTGCACTGTGCCCGATAAAATAGGAAAGAAGAAGCCTGTTCCATCCATAAGTTTCCGCAAGAATTTCCTCACTCGTTACACCGTTCAATAACGACAGAATTATAGTATCATCTTTTACGAAATTTTTGATATTTTTTCTTGCCTCAATAAGTCCTGAAAATTTTGTTGCAATAATTATTAAATCAGCCTTAAATGAAGTTTCTGACGGCAGAACATAATTAAAATCCAATTGCTGTCCGTTAAAAATCAAAGGTGCATTTTGATATTTAAAAAGTCTTTTCTCATCAACAAGAACCCTTAAATCAGCTCTTTTATATGATTTGATTTTGTCCGCATAAATACATCCGACTGCACCGATTCCGCAGATTAAAACGTTTTTAATATCATTATTCATATTTTATATTCTATCACTTCACCAAAATTATACTTATTCTCTGAATATAAATTTAATACAATTGATTTAAAATTACCTTATAAGGTAACAAATTATTAATTTTTAAATCTTCAAGGCAATTTTAATACTCTGAAATACTTTATAAATACATAAGTGTAGTAAAAAGTGTGTAGAAATTAAATGGGTATAGATTTTATCCCCGCATTAAATATTAGCGGATTAAATCCGAATATTAAAGTTTCATCCCGCCGTTTTTTCCCTCATTTCGGGCAGCAGCTTGAAAACGACCGTTTTGAAGGTAATTTGCCGGAAAGATTTACCAATCCGGCTGTTTTAAACAAGTTAATAAATTCAAACCCGAAAATCACAAAAATCCTTCATGAAAACGGAATTCCGCTGAATATAAATACAAAGGATTTAAACAATATTTTAAATAACCACTGTAAAGATGTTCAAAATATTGTAAGAGGAATCAGTGAAAATCTGCCTTTTTCATTAAAAACAAAAGTCGATAAAAAAGCACTCAATGATGCAGCTTATCTGCATGACATCGGAAAAGTTCTGATTCCGCCGCAAATTTTAAACAAAAACGGAAAACTGAATGACTATGAAACAAAAATCATGCATAAACATTCTGAACTTGGGTTTGAAATTTTGAAAAATACAAATCTTGATAAAAAAACACTTGATTTAATCCGCAACCACCATCAGAATGCTAAAAAAAGCGGTTATCCGTTTGTTAGTAATGATTTTAGAGCGGATTTGGATCTGCAGATTTTGACAATGGCCGACAAATATTCAGCACTCACTGAAAAGCGCCCTTATAAAGAAGCCTATAGTCCTCAGCAGGCTTTGACGATTATTTATGCTGATGTTAAAGACGGGAAACTACATCCGTTTGTTTTTAAAGCTCTTGCAGGCTATGTAAACACCATTGGTTGTGAAACACGGCAAAGAGCATAATTTATTCAAGAAATCCTTTTACAATTTTATAGACATCCGGAATTTTTTCAGTATTCCGGTCAATTAAAGAAAACAATTCTTTTTTAATATCTTCCGGATTTTTGATGTAATATTCAAAATCAAAAAGCTGTTTGGGAGTTATTTCAAGAATTTTACAGATTTTATCAAGAGTTTCTGCGGTCACAAAATTGGTTCCGCATTCGATAAATGAGAGTGAACGGCAATTGAAATCAAGTTTTTCGGCAAGTTCTTCCTGCGTAAGCCCTCTTAATTCACGATAATATTTAATTTTTTTACCGAATTTTTTCTTTATTTCACTCATAACATTTACCTTTTAATAATTTTCTTTTACTTTCGCATATTATTAAACATATTTACAATTACTAAATTGTACGTTTAAATACATAGCAGAAGTTTAACTGGAGGTTTTATGAAAAAGTCGTTTACTATGGCAGAAGTATTGATTACACTTGGAATTATCGGGATTATTGCAGCCATGACACTGCAGGCATTAATCAACAAATATGATTTATACGTTCGTCAACAGCAATTTAAAAAAGCTTATGCAACTCTTTCCAATGCTCTTCAAAGAGCAGATTTTGAACTGGGCGGCTATACAAGATGCCATTATCCGGAAAACAGTGATTCAGGTTTTCAAAATGCAGATTGCCCCCTGTTATATTCTACTATTACAAGTTACTTTAATAAATTAAAAAAATGTGAAGGAAATGCGCTTGCCGGCGGATGTCTGCCGCCGGACTCTTATAAATCTCCGGAAAGTATTTTTGCTGCAAATAATCCGGATATGGATGAGGATGAAGCTAAAGACAAATATATAAGAAATTGTAATGGATTATCTCAAAATTATCTCGAAAATATATCAAATGCTTATCTTTTAAATAATGGTCTGCTTGTAATAGAATACGGGGATGGACAGACGCCGATAATTACGGCAGATATTAACGGACATAAAGGCCCTAACAAATGGGGATATGACGTTTTTTCATTTATTATCAGAAAAAAGACTTCCGGACTTTCATTGCAGGGGATGGAAACCGGTTCATGCCAGCCTGTTGAAAAAGGGGGATATTCAGCCCGTTCATTTATAGATTTAATGAACAGATAAAATAAACATGTTTGTATTATAATATTATTGATGAATTTTGATAATGCAATAGACAGCTTTTTATCACCGATAGCCGACAAAATTTCAGGGATTATATTTTGCTCCGTTAATATTAACGGGGTGGAAGTTCAGCTGCTTGTTGCACTTTTAATGACTGCGGCGCTTTATTTTACCTTTAGAACGGGCTTTATCGGAATCTGGGGGTTTAAACACGCAATAAAACTCATTACAAAAAACTACGAACATAAAGACGTCATTAAAAGGAAAAAGAAAGGTGAAGTTTCCTCATTTCAGGCTTTGACCGCAACGATTTCTGCATCTGCCGGAATCGGAAATGTAGCAGGGTCTGCTGCAGCAGTTTCAATCGGCGGACCCGGAGTAATTTTCTGGATGATTATTGCGGGATTTTTCTCAATGGCTTTAAAATTTGCAGAAGTTCTTCTGGGGCTTAAATTCAGACAAATTAATCCGGACGGAACTGTTGACGGCGGTCCTATGTATTATATTCAAAACGGGCTTAAAAATCATAAATTATTCGGTAAATTTGCCCCCTATCTTTCAAAAATTTATGCACTCTGCTGTATTTTTGCAATGATTGGCGGCTGGAATTTATTTCAGATAAATGCGATGACAACACAAATAACCGAGGTAACAGGAGGCGACAAAAGTTTCTTTGCAAATCAAAGCTGGCTTCTCGGATTGATTGTGGCTGTTATTACATATTTTACGATTATCGGCGGGATTAAAT
This sequence comes from Candidatus Gastranaerophilales bacterium, assembly GCA_944322785.1. Taxonomy (GTDB): domain Bacteria; phylum Cyanobacteriota; class Vampirovibrionia; order Gastranaerophilales; family Gastranaerophilaceae; genus Scatenecus. The sequence continues at coordinate 26,586 of CALUPW010000004.1, forward strand.
CTATCGGAAAATTCACCTCAAAAGTTACGCCGGTTATGTGCAGCTTGTATGTATTATCAGCTTTCATAATATGTATTGTAAATATTCACCATCTGCCCGAAACCATTGTATTAATCATAAAAGAAGCCTTTAAACCTCAGGCGGTAGCCGGCGGAATGTTTGCGTGCATGCTCTGGGGATTTCGCCGTGCAATGTTTGCAAACGAAGCGGGACTTGGAACAGCACCGATTGCATTTTCTGCCGTTAAAACAAGTAAACCCGCAGTTCAGGCGTTTATTGCCATGCTCCAGCCGTTTGTTGATACTGTAATCGTGGGAAGCGCAACAGCATTTGTTATTGTCGTTTCAGGGGTGTATCTTAATAACTCCGGACTTGCAGGAATTGAACTTACATCAAAGGCGTTCGGCTCTGTTTGTCCGTTTTTCCCGATTCTTTTAACTTTTATGGCAAGCTGTTTTGTTTTGTCGACCATGCTCTGTGGTTCATATTACGGAATAAAAAGCTGGAACTTCCTTTTCGGAAATTCAAAATTGACAACAAGAACTTTTCAGGTAATATATTGTTTATTCATTGTAATCGGCTCTGCAATGAACTTTAAAAGCATAATCAACCTTTCTGACGCTTTCACATTATTTTTAGCCGTACCGAATTTAATTGCGGTTTTCATACTTTCGGAGGTTGTCATGAAAGATTTGAAACGATATTGTAAAAAATATAATGTAGGATTATTCAAACATAACACATATGAACAAGGAGAGAGAAAAGATGAAAGAACAGTGTCTGGAGATAGTGAGACAGAAATGCAGCGCATGTAAAGGATGCGAACTTGCCAAAAATCGTAAAAATGTAGTATTCGGCTCAGGTAACGCTGAAACCGCAAAAGTCGTATTTATAGGTGAAGCCCCCGGTGAAGTGGAAGATGAAAGCGGCATGCCGTTTGTTGGACGGGCAGGACAGCTTTTGGACGAATTTTTGGCAAATGCGGGAATCTCCAGAGAAGAAGATATCTATATTACAAATACGGTTAAATGCAGACCTCCGGAAAATCGTGTTCCGACAGATGAAGAAAAAGAAAGCTGCCGCAAATTTTTAAATGCACAGATTGATGTAATCAAACCCCGTGCTATAGTGCTTTGCGGAGCTACAGCATTAAAATCTTTTGTAGAACTTGACAAAAAGACTACGATTTCAAAAGTAAGAGGACAATGGATGACAATTACGGTTGACGGAGTTGAATATCCTGCAATGACAATTTTCCACCCGTCATATCTTTTAAGAAACCATTCACTGGCTGAAAATGCACCGAGAACTCTGATGGCAAAAGATTTAAGGGAAATTAAAAACACATATTTAAACGATGTACACAGATTTGACAATGTTGTTGCAGGCGGTGTCGTAAGCAACAAAGAAGTTGCATGCGTTTAAAGTAAATCAGACTTCTTTATTAATTCCAATATAAAAGCGGGCTTTTAGCTCGCTTTTCCGTTTTTATTGTCGTTATCATCAATTATTCCGGGTTCAAGCTTTGAACCGGTGTACCACTCACGGAATATATACTGGACTTTCGGCAGACAATACGCTAAAAGGAAACTGCTTAAACCGACATTTGTCAAGATGTTTATTGATTTTACCGTTTTTGCCTTCTTTGCAAACTTCTCAACATGATTTAAAACAAGGCTGCTGTCCGCATTTTTGACGGTATCGGTAAGGGCTGTTTTAGAAAATTCTTCAATTGATTTTTTAAAACTTTTAAGTTCTTCTATATCCACATAAGCTCTCGGATCACGAATTGCGTTTTTCATCTGTTTTTTGTCTTCAAAAATCATTGTAACTTTTTCAAACTTTGCCGCATATTTTGTAAATAATTCATCGGGATTTTCGTCAATGAATTTTAAAAGAGAAATACCATCGTCTTTTTCCGGTAACTTTAGAGTTCCGTTTGCAATCTGTTTTAAAAATTCTTTGTCCGCAAGCATAAGAGGATCGAGTTTTACATCTATGTTAAAGGCTTTATTTGCTGTTGAATCAAGAATTTTTTCAATGTATTTCGGTGCAACATAATTTAAAAACATCATACCCAGCATTTTGAAAGATAAATCTACTGCCTCGTTTTTCTTTCTTGAAGTTACCACACGCCCGACAGCATAACCTCCGTCAATAGCTGCCATTTTTTGATAAGTTGAAAAGTTTGCGACAGTTGATGAAAAATTTCCGGTAAATGACGGAGAGTTACTATTTTTCAAAGTCATTTTGGAAAACACATCACTTTTTAACGATGTAAATGATGTATTTGAAGATTTTTGCAAAATTTGTGTTTGATTTTGATTGTCGACTTGATGTGCTTTTTTAGCAGCTTTGGTTTTGGCCGTTAAACCGAACACCATTTTCGGTATTACGAAACCCATTAATGCAATAGGAATAACCGTTGCTGCAAGGAATTTTGACGCTAAAAGTTTTTCATACAATTTCTTGTTATTTTTTACATTTTTTAAATCATTAATTGCATTTTGAATATTTTTGACTGCTTTTTGAGGAATTTCGCCGTTTTTAATTTTGTTTTCAAAAAATTTGATATTATAATCAATTCCCTGACAATCGCTTTCTTTAAAAAGTTTTAAATTTACTGCGGGATTAAGTCCCTTAGGCGCTATTATAAATTTGTTGATAAGTTTTTCAACAAGCGGTATTCCGCCCAGCCATACCGCAGAAGTTGCATATTCATCAATAATTCTTTCTCGTGTTGCAAGAAAAGCAACCTCTTTATCGTTTTTGTTTTCCTGATAGGTAAGATAAACCTTTGAAGGAATTTCAACCCCGCAGTCCCGGAGTATAAGAGGATAAACACTGCTTGTATTGCCTATTGCCGATATAATATTTGTAATTGCCATTTAACTTCGTTTCTCCAATTCTAATTTAATTGCACCCATGACGGGCAAAAAATAACCTTTCGCATTCATTAATCCTGAGAAAGGCTATTTTCTTTTTTAGAATTGAATTGATTTTAAAACTTTTGCGAAACCATCAATTCATAGCCCGTCCCAGGTTGCTATGACAATGATGATGATGAAGTTTTAAATCAAATATTTTTTTCATTAAGTTTCCTTTTAAGATAACATTAACAGGAAGTTTATAAAAATTCAAGTCTTAGATTTTAAAATCTAAAATAGGGCCTTGCGAAAATTTAGAAGGGTCATCCAAATTGAAACGAAGTTCAATCATTTTATCTTCAGGCAATTTGTCAACAGCCGCTCTTAACTGATTTTCCGTTGGATTTTCAGTTCCCGTAATTTTTTTTGAAAGTCTGCCGCTTGATTTAGCTTTGTTAATAAGGTCATTTTTGCATATTTCCACTTCATCAGCTATCTTTTTCTCAGCTTTTTGTATATCTTTTTCGGTTAAATCCATAAAAGCATCCACAAAATTGTCAGTATCCTTTCCGAGAGCTGCTCCGTAATTTTTTGAAATAGCAAAGTTATTCATACCGAGCATTAATCTGTTGCGTGTAGAATCAAAGGTAAGGTCTAAAGTTGAATCCGGTCTGCCCCAGGATTGCACCTTTGCAATCTGTGCTTTTGCTCGTTTTAACCCCTCTGTACCAAGATCTACTGCTTCACGAAGAACTGTATTTTGAATATCTTGAGGGACTCTGGCTTGAAAAACCGGACGGTTTGTATAGTTTGAATTAATTCCGCTTACTTGCATAATTTTTTCTCCTTTTGGTATTACAAATAATCTGATAATTTATAATGTTTAATATCCGTAAAAAAATTTAGTTGCGCTATTTAAAAAATTCTTTTAATTTTTGTAACTTTTCTTCATTTTTACACTTTACCAAAACAGTTTTTTCTTTAGATGTTTCACCTTTTACGATTTCAATTGAAGTCTTCGGGATTTTAAAAAATTTAGAAAGATATTCGAGCAGAGCTTTGTTTGCTTTGCCGTCAACAGGCTGCGCTGTAATTTTCACTTTTACGCCTTCATCTGACTTTATAATTTCGTTTTTTGAGGCGTTCGGTGAAATTTTTAAATTTAATAAATACCCGTCTTTCGATTCCTTAAGCATATCAATACCTTTATTAATACTAACACAAACGTATGAAATTCATTGATTTTGCTTGAAAAATCGAATTAAAATCTGTATTATAATGATATCATGTCAGAAAAACCGCTTTTCGATGAAATAAAAGAAAAATTAATTGCTCAAAACAGAGATGATGAAGATATAAAACAAATAGAAAAGGCTTATCTTTTTGCAAAAAAACTTCATGAAGGGCAATACCGCATATCGGAAGAACCTTACATCATCCACCCTGTTGAAGTTGCAAAAATTCTTGTTGATTTAAAAGTTGACACTCATACTCTTATGGCTGCATTTTTGCATGATATTCTTGAAGATACTGACACAAAACCCGAGGAGATAAAAGAACTTTTCGGCGAAGATGTCCTAAATCTTGTTCAGGGTGTCACGAAACTCGGCAAATTACAGTTTAAATCAAACGAAGAACGTCAGGCTGAAAATTTCCGCAGACTTTTTATTGCAATGGCAAATGATATAAGGATAATTTTCCTTAAACTTGCCGACCGTCTTCACAATATGAGAACTTTGAACTTTATGGCGGCACCCAAACAGCAGAAAATAGCACGTGAAACTCTTGATATTTTTGCTCCTCTTGCAAACCGCCTCGGTATCGGACGGATTAAAGCGGAACTTGAAGATTTATCTTTAAGATATCTTGAACCTGACAAATATTTTGAAATTGCACAGCTTGTATCTCAAACAAAAGCCGAACGGGAAATGACAGTTCAGCTTTTGATAGACAAAATTTCGCAGGATGTTAAAAAAAGCGGAATTAACGCACAAATCACGGGACGGGCAAAACATTATTACAGCATTTACAGCAAGATGAAACGACTGAATATAGCTTTTCATGATTTGTACGATATAACTGCTGTTCGAGTAATTGTTGACACGGAAAAAGAGTGCTATGAAGTTCTCGGACTTATACATTCACAATTTAAACCTATTCCCGGACGATTTAAAGACTATATCGCAATGCCCAAAGGCAACATGTATCAGTCACTTCACACTTCTGTCATAGGCCCCCGCTCAAAACCTCTTGAAGTTCAAATCCGGACATGGGAAATGCATGAAGTTGCTGAATTCGGTGTGGCAGCACACTGGCGCTACAAAGAAAAAGGTTCTCAAAAAGCCAACAATCCGGCCGATATGCAGTTCAGCTGGATGAGAAAAATGGCGGAATATGATAAAGACATGACTAATGCGCAGGACTATGTAAATTCCGTTAAATTAGACCTTTTTTCCGATCAGGTTTTTGCATTTACGCCTAACGGTGATGTACTTGATTTGCCGGTAAACGCAACTCCCGTTGACTTTGCCTACAGAATTCACTCCGATGTCGGTCATAGAACCGTCGGCGCTCTTATAAACGGACGGATTGCACAGCTTGATACAAAATTAAACAACGGGGATATTGTTGAAATTCTTACATCAAAAACTCAGGCGCCGAGACTTGACTGGCTTAATTTCGTTGTAACAAAGCAGGCATCATCAAAAATCAAACAGTGGTTCAAAAAGAACAACCGTGAAGATCATATTGAAGTCGGTAAAGCAAATCTTGAACATGAACTCACCAAAGCTGTTTTTGATGAATATGTAAAATCAGGCGAATTTGACAAAGCTGCAGTTGCAATGAACTATCAATCGGCAGATGATTTGTTCGCTGCATTAGGTTATGGTGAAACAACTTTAAACAAAATTATAAACAAGCTTAAAAAACCTGAAAAGAAAAATATTGAAAATAACTTCCACACAAGCAGACGCAAAAAATCTGAAAAAGATATTGTAGGTCTTGAAGGTTTGATGTATTCTTTTGCCCGCTGCTGTTCACCCATTCCGGGAGAACCGATTGTGGGTGTTGTTACCCGTTCAAAAGGGGTTTCCGTCCACAGAATTGACTGCAAAACACTTGAAAATGTTCCGCCGGAAAGAATGATGGATATTCACTGGTCAGGCGATCATACGACAAAAACTTACAGTACAACAATCCGAATTGAAACCGCAGAAAAAATGGGACTTTTAAAAGATATTATCGCCGCTGTTTCGGATAACAACACAAATATAAACTATGCAAACGTCAAATCCAAAAATAACAAAATCGGTATTGTTGAACTGGGAATTGAATTAAACAATATTGACACGTTAAAAAAAGTTATCAACAGTATTCAATCAATTCCCGATGTTTACAGCGTAAAACGTATTCAGACTTCATACGCTCATTCTCATCAGGCAAGAAAGCCTCAGAACAACTCAAAACGCCCGTCCAAAAACCGCAAGACTAAATAATATATTTTTACTGTTTGTCTGCGGGTAGTTGCCTATCATATGTTATCATTTTGTCATATAACATATAAGCGTTAAAATCAGATATTTTTGGCACCGGTTTTGCATCCGGCGGCAAAACTATTTTATAAACCTTTTCTCTTTCATCAAGAACATATTGAACTTTTCCTTGAAACACTTTGCCGTCACGGTTAAGTAAAGTTTCGACACGCCAGTATTCCGCTTTGTAACCGTTGCCTTTATAGCGCATCATCTCTGAATATTCTTTTGCTTCAGGACTGTCATATTTGTATTTTTCATAAAATCCGGCGTGATTATTTATTCTTGTAATCATCTGACCGTTTTCGTTAAATTGTTTTCCGTCAAGACCTGACTGAAGATTAAAAGCGGCATCGTTATCAGGAACAAAATTATCTATTGTACTTTGCACTTCATCCGTAAGTCCGGTAAAATCAAATGCAGGTTGTCCGCTTGCCTCTGCTGCAGAAATCACAGCTTCCATTCTGTCTATTTCATCTCCATGATTAGCTAAGGCCTGATCTATAAAATCCAATTTTTCTTCATCGGATAAACTGTTATCACCTGTTTTTGGGGGAATTAAAACAGGTTCGGGCTTTTCTGCCCCGGGTTGTATTACGACACCTTTTGATGCAAACATGTGAAGTTCATTAAAATCAATCTTTTTATCATTTGCCATCATCGCCTGCAAATCATCATAAGATGGCATTTTAAGTGTTGATATTTCACTTTTGCCGGTTTCTTTTTTGAGCTGTTTATAAATCTGTTTTATTGCTTTTTCGTATTCTTTACGTGTTACATTAAGTTCATTTTCATCAATAATACCATCCGGACGTTCGTATGAATATTGTGAACCTTGTATTGTTTCGCCTTTTTTATCAAAAATTGATAAAATTGCAAGACTTAACAAATCTTCTTTTGATAAATCTTTATAGCTCACACCGGTATCGTTTGTCTTTAAGAAATAATCTCTTAATTGACTGATTTTGAATTTGTCCATCGGGTTTTCTCCTTATATTACACTTCACTTGTTTTTTATTTTATGATGCTGGTGCGGCTATTTGAGTATAGCCGCATACTGCATCTTTATGAATAAAGTTTCAAATTGCGTTCGATAGTCTTTTCTATAACGCCTTTCACACTGTCGTATTCTGTTTGCAGTGCATTATGCTCGGTATCAAGTATTTTTAACTGATTGTCATACTGTTTGTCTTTTGCCTCAATATCACGGAGCGCCTGTTCGTACTTAACTTCTGCCGCTGCAACCGCTGCTTCGTTTTCTTCCTCTGTTATATCAACTGCGCTTGTCCATATAATTGATGTCCATGTACAATCGGCAAGTCCGGTGCCTTCTTCTGTCGGATCCGTAAAATCCACCCGCTCCAGAGTTATTGTACCGTTATTTAAAGCATCCTGAAGCCATTCTGAATTGTTCATTAAACCGTCTTCTAAAACTTTATACATCGGAAGTCCGCTTTCCGTCTTGCCGCCTCCGACAACATTACCTTCTTCATCAACAGTGCCGGCTTTAACATCACTTTCTCCGTTCATTCTGTGCCAGAGATTGATGTACCACTGACCTTTGTCTTTGTCGACAATTTTTCGAACTTCTTCTTCTATATAATATGGTTCATCCGGTACAGGAGGCTCCTGAGCAAGCCATTCTTCATAATCTTCTTGCCAAGCATCTTCGTCATATTTCGGAGCTGATACGTCAAATTGTTTTAAATCATGCTCTACAAAATAAAAGAATTTTTGTAAACTTTCCTGTGTTGCCGGTCCTCCGGTTGATGTCTCATCAGGATCAAGCAGACAATATTCATTGTGTACCTCCCATAACAAATCAACCGCTCTTTGGTAAACAGACATTTCGGGATCTGAGGGCGGTCCACCGACAGTTACAGTACCATATGACGTTTCGACTGTTTCTGTCCCTCCCTCAATTACATCACCTGAACATTTTGCATCATGAATAGCCTTTGTAATTTCTTCCATAGCTTCATTTCTGGTATGGTCTGTTTTGTTCCAGTCCCATGTTCCAATATCTGGATACACTTCAAAAGTTACAGGAGGATCTGAACTCGTTGTATGCTCTCCAGGACCAATCAAATCGACTAAAACATGCATATAACAACATGTATGACTATTTGCAGCCAAACCAAAACAACCCGCTGTTGTATCCAAAAATTGTTGGTACAAAGAATTTTCAACATCTGATCCCGGTATCAAATAAATCTCGTCATATTTATTAGGTTCTTTTGCTTTCCAATCATCATAAGCGGTTTCATACTCGCCCCAAACAACCTCATAATTCGGGTTAACAACCTGTACAAACTCCCCTTCGCCTTCAGGTGTCAAAACCCCGTATTTATCCAAAAATTCTTCCATATTTGCGCTGTTCTCGTAATTCGTTGCATCAAGTTCGCTTACAAGAATCTGGTTGTTATTGTTTATTATTCCATATTGATTTTTTAACGGTCCGTATTGGCTTAAAGAGGTTCCGGTCAATTTTTCGGTAACCTTATTCCCTTCGCCGTCATATGTTGTAAACAAAAGATTAGTAGAACTTAAAGCATCCATATATGCCGCACTTGCTTCCTGCGTGCGGCTTGACAAAGACATCTTGGCGGTCGTTATTGTTTGTGAACGAAGTTCATTGTCTGACAACCGTGATGTTATACTTAGTAATCTTGCTTGTGATGCTGACAGTCCCATAAAAGACCTTTCCTATGTATTCTTATCGAAATATACGGATATTTCTTTTGTATTCTTTAATAAATTCAAAATTTTTATTGTTCACATGTTACAAAAATTAATAATCTTCAAATATTTGCAATATCTTGATTTGTTGCTACCATGAAAATATGGTAAAGATTTTTCTTGTATCGGACAATCAAAATATTATTGAAAGGTACAGCCGCATTTGCGAACAAAATTCATTTAATGTCGGGTTTTCATCAGACATGGCAATCATTGAGGAGATGATTGGCGCAGAAAACTTTGACTTAATAATTGTTGATAACGGAATTAAAACTCTTGCGCCTAAAAATCTTATTACAAAAATTAAATCGGTTTCTGAAAACACAGTAATAATACTTCTGGCAAACAACGGGGAAATAGATAAATCCATTTTAAAATCAACTAGTGCAATAATAACAGAAGATTTTGACGACAATCTCATATCGGCGGCTTTTAACATCAATTTGAGGATGAAAAATGCCTTAACCAAACTGTCCGATACAAACAAAGATCTGGCTGACAGTCTGTACAGATTAAATGCGTTATACAGCACCAGTTCTCAATTTGCGGGAACACTGGATAAACAAAAACTAATTGAATTTATGATAGAAGGACTCGACAAATCTTTAAGTTTTGCACTCACCTGCACGCTATCTTTCTGTACGGAAAACGAGCCTGTTTTGATTTTAAATTCTTTATATGAAATATCTGAAGAACTTCTTGATGCAATTAAACTAAGAACCGTTCTGAATTACAAATCACTTTTTGAAAACAGCAAAAATATCCCATATACTATTGACGAAAAAACTTTAAAAGTTAAAAAATTTGTCAAATATCCGGCAAACCGCTTTAATTTTACGTTATTTCAATTTGACAATATGTTTTCACCTATTGCGCTCGGCGAAAACTTTTACGGATGTATTGAAATTTTTAAAGAAAGCCATTTTTCTCCCGAGGACGCAAAATGCTTTCAAACAATAGCCCAGCAGGTATCTTTGCCGTTAAAAAGTGCAACTTTATATCAGGAAATAATTGAAACAAACAAAAAACTGGAAAAACTGGAAAAATTAAAATCAGAATTTATTTCAATAGTGTCGCATGAACTGAGAACACCCTTAACCTCAATTAAAAATTCAATTGATATAATTTTAAGCGGAAGATGCGGTCAAAACAGTACATCTGCCGAAAAATTTCTTTCAATGGCAAAACAAAATGTTACAAGACTGTCCGGAATCATAAACGACCTTCTTGACATTTCAAAAATTGAAGCTGGCAAAATGGATTTTCATTTTAATCCGGTAAATATACATTCTGTTATTGATTATGTAAAAAATGCACTTTCAGGACTTGCAAAAGAGAAATCAATTGAAATTTTAACTGCCGGAACAAAAAATCTTCCGGAAATTATGGCGGATGCACAAAGGTTAGAACAGGTTTTGACAAATCTTTTATCCAATGCAATCAAATTTACCCCCGAAGGCAGGAAAATTACAATCCGCTCAGAACTTAAAAATGCGGCTGATATCATTTATAATCCATGTTTTAGTGAAGTTATGGCAAAACTTAAAGGTGACTATATTGTTGTTTCGGTTGAAGATGAAGGCATTGGAATTGCAGAAGCCGGACTTTTGCATGTCTTTGACAAATTTGCACAGATAGAAAACTCGCTTTCCCGTAAAGTCGGCGGCTCAGGACTCGGACTTCCGATTGCAAAACAGCTTCTGGAAGCACACAACGGTGCAATCTGGTGTGAAAGCGAAATTGATAAAGGTTCTAAATTTCATTTTGCCCTGCCGGTTGAAATGTCTGCAGTTAAGGGCGAAGCCGTTAGTATAAGTTAGTATTTTTTGTCAAATATTCACCCGCATCAAGAAGTCTGCCGTTTTTGGCCGACAAATCCGCAGCTTCAGACAGAGTTTCTAAATTGTCCTGAATTTTTGCAAGAGGAGCATTGCTTGATACAAAATCCCAAACCGAGAAAAAGCCTTTGTTATTAAGTTTTTCAAAAACCTCTTTTACAAGAGAAACTTTTTTGGGGTCAGCATATTCATTTATTACGTTTCTGATGAGAAACATAAAATTACCCTGATTTTCAAATGAAATCGGATTCGGAGGATTCAAGGTTTCTTTTGCGAATAGTTCAACAAGCGGTTTTGCTGCTTTAAAATGTTCTGCGACTTTTTTGTTTTCAAGAACACCGCCTGTTGTCTGCCAGAGAAAATATTTTGAGGTAATTGAATCCGTATTATTTATAACTTCCTGCGTAAAATCAAGGGCATTGGGATTTTCTTTTGAGGCTCTGCTGAAAATACCTAGTAATACCCCTAAAAGACTTTTACCTTCACCCGTCATCCCTTTCATATTAATATCAGTAGGCAGCATTGATTTGCGGTTTGAAAGTTCAATCGTATCCGCAACAAGCCCGAGATGTTTCGGGTTTATATCCTTTAAATGCGGCAGAAACGCTTTTACTTCCGGATTAGTTTTTGCCCATAAACCGATTGCCTGGTTTAATTCATCAACGGTTCTGGTATCCGCCGGACGCTTTACTGCTCCAAAAATGTTCCAGTCGCGAAATCTTGTTATCGGATTTGTCAATTTTACTGCCATAGATTATCCTTTCAAGTTTTTATTCTTTGTGTATTAAATCTGAATATAATATTTTTTGACTTTACAACGCAATTGATTTAACAAATATTAACATGCTGAAAGTTAAATTTTCCTATGATATAATATCACTAACAGACGATTGATGAGGAAATATGAAAAAAATTCTTATTGTTGATGACGAACAGGATATTGTTGAAAGTTTAAAATTTGTTCTTGAAACCTCAGGTTATAACTGCTATACGGCATTTAACGGTGAAGACGGCCTTAAACTTGCAAAAGAACTCCTGCCGGATTTAATTATTCTTGATGTTATGATGCCAAAAATTAACGGGTACAAAATCAGCAGACTTTTAAAATATGACAACAAATACAAAAACATTCCGATTTTAATGATTACCGCTCGCTCTCAGGAGGAGGACAAGCTTATCGGCGAGGAAACCGGTGCTGATGAATATATTACAAAACCCTTTGACCTTGATGAGGTTTTAAAACTTGTCGAAAAATATTTGAATAACGAAAATGATGGAAACAGTAACTAACAAAACCCTTGAAAAATTAAAATATGATCTGGTAAGAACAGGTCTTGTGCCTTATGAAACACTTGAACAGGCGCAGGAAATTGCAAATGCGCAAAATATTAATATAGGACAGGCGCTAATAAATTCAGGCGTTTTAACCGAAGAAACACTTATTAAATTTCTGGAAAACAAACTTCATACTCCGTTTGTTAATCTTGAAGACTACAAACTTGATACAAAATGCCTCAAATACGTAAATTATAAGGATGCAAAAAAATTTAAAATTCTTCCTTTATTTAAAATAGAAGACACTCTGACGGTTGCAATGGCAGATCCTCTAGACCTTTTTGCCATTGATAAAATTATAGAAACCGCAGCCTGCTCAATTGAACCTGTTCTGGCTTCAGAGCCTGTTATATTAAAAAAAATTGATGAATACTACCCGAATGATATAAGTGTAGGTGAAATCTTTACCGGAAGAGGAAATACAGGATTTGACTGGCGTGATGAACTTCACAGCGAAGACTTATCCGACGGGCACATGCAAAAAATAATCCGTTCCATTCTCAAACAGGCAATAATGGAAGAAGTTCATGAAGTTCTTTTTCAGCGTGAAGATGAAGGGCTGGGTGTAAACTTTAAACAAAATGGAGAAATAATAAACAAAGGTACAATTCCGACAGTTTTGACACCATCATTTACGGCAAAACTAAAAACTCTTGCCGACCTTGACCCGTCTGTAAGCGAAGTGCCGCAGCTCGGCAAATTAAATTTTACGGTTGACGAAATTCCGGTTATTGCAAGTATTTCAACATTCCCGACAATTATGGGAGAAAGAATTTTCCTTAAAATCTACAAACCGCCCAAACAACTGGATAAAATTATCACAAACGAAAATCAGCTTAAAATCGTCAAAAATGCACTTGATACGCCGGGGGTAATTCTTGTATGCGGTTCACCTTTGAGCGGAAAAACCCATGTTATTTATTCTCTTCTGCTTGAAACTGCATCAAAGAACCAAAATAAAAATATCATGACTCTTGAAAGTATTGCAAAATACAATCTTAAAAATGTCAACCAGTGCGAATTAAATGAAAATATCGGATTTAACATGGATAAAGCATCCAGATTTATAGAATTTCAATCACCCGATATAATTTATCTTGAAGGAATTAAAAACAAAGAATCTTTTGATTATTTTTCAAGTCTTGTTTATGACAACAAAACTGTTATTATGGAATTTCTTGCAAATAACATGGAAGATTTGCGCAACAAAATGTCAATTTCCGATTTTGAAACTTTAAAGTCTATTATCGGATGTATTATTTTCATTCATTCCAAAAACAGCATAGAAGTTTTTGATAAAGAAACTGCGCAGAAGTATCTCGCATAAATAATTAATTGAATATATTATTTTATATAAAAGACGAGATTAATCAAAAAATCCGCAATCAGCATGTAAATTGTTGATAATATTGCAGCCTGAGTTGTCGAAATGCCGACTTCTTTTGCCCCGCCGTGTGTTTGATATCCCTGCGTTGCACATACAAGTGCAATAAGAGAACCGAAAACTGACGCTTTTAAAAGACTTATATAAATATCTCTTGTACTGAGCCATGCCCAGACCGAATGCATATATCTTGCCGGATGCAAATCAATTGTTGCATGAGATATAAACATCCCGCCAAGAGTTCCGACAACTTCAGCTAACAGAACAACCATAGGAACAGTAATTGCAGCCGCAACAATCCGAGGGGTAAAATAATAACCGACAGGATCGACTTTTAAAGTTTTCATAGCATCAACCTGACTTGTAACCTGCATGTTAGCGATTTCGGCAGAAATTGCAGTCCCAGCTCTTGCACCGATTGCAAGAGCTACAAATCCCGGAGCAATTTCACGTATCAAAACTATAGCTATCATTCCGCCGATATAAGTTTCTGCTCCTGACATCAAAAACTGTTTTGACACCTGAATCGTTATAACAGCCGCCGATATAAATGCAATAATCAAAGATATCGGAAGTGAATCGTAACTTATTGAAGCAGCTTTGGAAATGACTTCTGAAAACCTTAACTGCCCTGTTAAAAGGTATTTTATACTTTTTATTAAGTTCTGGACACACAGCCCTAAAAATTCAATCAAAACTTCACCATAATTTTTTAATCAAACCCGCAGCAAAAGCTGCGGGCATTAAATACCTTAGTAAACCGGCATACACCATTTTTTATACTTTGGAACTCTGCCTTTTACAACATCAAAGTATAATTTCTGAAGTTCTTTTGCAACAGGGCCGACAGTTCCGTCACCGAGTTTTCTGTTATCAACACTTACAATCGGGCTGACCTGAGCGCCGGTTCCGCAATAGAAAGCTTCATCAGAGATGTAAATTTCAGTTCTGTCAATTGCTCTTTCTTCAACTTCAAGCCCAAGAACGTCTTTTGCCAGTTCCATAATTGTGTTACGGGTAATTCCTACAAGAATATTATCAGTTTTCATTGTTGTAATAAGTTTGCCGTTTTGAATTAAATATAAATTCATTGCAGAACCTTCCGTAACCTGTCCCTGTTCATCAAGAACAATAGCATCGTCAAAGCCTGCGTAATGAGCGTCTGTTTTAATCAAGGCAGCATTTGCATACCCTCCGGCAACTTTTGCTCTGGGCGGAATAGCGTTATCACTGTTGCGGCGCCAGCTTGAAACACAAACTTTCAACCCTTTTGATGTATCTATATAATCACCCATTTTATTTGAAATTATCAAAAATGAGTCCGGATTGTCATAAAGCCCCGGACCTACTTTTTGTGCGGATTTGTACAATGTCGGACGCATATAGGCATCTTCTTTGTAATTATTTTTTCTTAAAAGATTTTTTGTAATTTCACAATACTCATCAACTGTATGAAGCGGATCCATATACATGATTTTTGCACTGCGTATCAATCTTTCATAATGCTCCGGAACTCTAAATGCATACAATTGTTTTTCTTCTTCATTCCAGTAAGCCCTGATACCTTCAAAAACCGCAGTACCGTATAAAAAAGCATGTGTTCTGACCGGTATTGATGCTTTTGTTACATCGACATAATCCCCGTTTAAATAAACATACTCTGTCATATAATCCTCCTTGTTAAACTAACTTACAAATCTAATATATCACGAAATTAAATGTTGTAACATATTTTTAGGTTATATTTTAACTAAATTAGCAAAATAAATTCCGGATTAAGTCCGGAATGACATTATCTTTAATTAAAACAATAAAAAGCGGACATATTTGATGTCCGCTTTCACAAGGATATTATAAGGATTTTTTATTGAGGATCTTTTACATCATTACCGCCACCTATTTTGATATTTTTCAACAGCCATTGTGAGCCGTGAGAATTTGTTTTGATAACCGAATTAGGTTCAGGGCCTCTTTCGTATGTAAAACCATCGCTTGATTGCCATTTACCGTCACCGATTTTTGTGAAGGAGCGAGCATTGTTACGAGTCCAGTTGCCCGGCTGCGCCGTTACCTGATCCGGATCGAAAATGTACCAGTTAGGTGAACCGTTGCCGTTTGACACGTTAATCGGTGATGTCGGAGTATTTACGCAGTCACTTAATTCTTCTGATACATTCAGATATAATTCATGGCGTCTGAAGTCTTCATTTTTACCGAATACATAATCTTCATCAGGATCTGACCATTTTGTACCTATATCATTCATTATGTAAACATCACCGTCACGGCTTGTACGACCGCCATCCCAGAGGGTTCTGTGAACAACGTTATTCTTTTCATCATGCCAATCCATAAAGTATATTAATGACTCTACGCCAGTTGTATCAATTCCTAAATCATGGATGATTTCTTTGATTTTTTCCGGAACTTCCGATTCAAATTTAGTGTTTACATAAATCGTTTCAGGCGGCATTGGAACAGGTTTGTCAATATAAATTGTGTCATGTTTTACAACCGTATCACCCGGCATATAGACTGTATCACCCGGAAGAACAATTGTGTCGCCCGGCATTACAACCGTGTCCCCGGGCATATAGACCGTATCACCCGGAAGAACTACCGTATCACCAGGCATATAAACCGTATCTGCCGGTAACGGCGGTAACTGAATTGTATCTTTTTGAATAATGGTATCTTTAATATAAATCGGTTTTTCAACAATTTTCTCTATATATTCCGTTTCCGTTACAGTATCGGTCGGAATTTCTACATAGTGGTTATGTTCCTCATCTAAAAAGTCGGTTGTACATGAGCCTAACAATGATGTTCCGCCTAAAATTCCGACTGTACCTAATGCTTGACTTGCTTTAAGCCCTTTTGAAGCTTCAGGCGTATGAGAGGCAAGTTTTGCCGCTCCCTTAAGAGCTTTTGCGGCTGAAGGTTTTATGAATGTCAGAACACCTGCAGCTACTCCTAAAATTCCTGCGCCTGTTAAAAGTTTTTGACCTGTTGAAAGTCCCTCTTTTTTCTCCAAAGCTGCCGGAATTTGCATTTGTTTTACTGTTTTGCCTTCCTTTGAGGTTTTGCCTTTTGATAAAGCCTGTGAAAGTTCTGATTTTGACTCTTGATTTTTTTTCAATTTCAAATCAGATTTCGTGTTTTGTTCATTCTGCTGAACTGTTGCTGCAGAAACTTTTGAAACTTCTGGTAATCCCATGTCTTAACTCCTTTTCCCTAATTAACTGAATTATTTTCCCCTGGCATTTGTGCCTATATTTTCATAAAGTTTTTTTGCGGTTTAAAATTGCCTTTTTATAAAATTTTTTTTTTAGGATTTAATAAAAATTGCCGTCCTGTAAGGGCTGGGGCGGCCGAATCAAGTTAATATAACTTTACAATAATCACTTTCCTGTTACTCTTGATGCTTCAATAAATTTTTTTGCATCGTTAATAGGAATTGCAAAACCGATTCCAATATTTGAAATGTTGTTATCCGGATTGTATATGGATTGATTTATTCCGATAACTTCACCTGAGGAATTTAAAAGAGGACCGCCTGAACACCCCGGATTTATTGCGGCATCGGTTTGAATTTTATTTTTTGTATAATCTATTCTGGAAACTATTCCCTGCGTCAATGTTCCGGAAAAGCCGAATGGATTTCCGATTGCAAGAACTTTCTGCCCGACTTTTACATTTTGAGAATCACCGAATTTTATTGTTTTAAGCTGAGTTTTCGGCGAAATTTTTAAAAGCGCAAGATCTTTATTTTTACCCATTTTTGAAACAATCCGAGCTTTATAAACCTGACCGTTAAAAGTTGTGACTTCTACACTTTTGCAACCTTCAACCACATGAGAGCCTGTCAGAATAAGCCCATCTGAGGACACTACACATCCTGTTCCGGCGGAAATTCCGTCTTGAGTCTGCGCATCAATTGCAACTATTGCCGGATTTATTTTTTCATATACAGAAATATTTATTTGTTCATCAGGTTCAAAACTTTTGGCAAAACTTAAGTCCGCTCCTGCTATAACAACAACTAAAGATATAAATAAAATCAATATTTTCCTTTGCATAATAAAACACCTCTTGATTTTATTATCTATAAATTGCGAATATTTACATTCGGTTGAAGATATTTATTGCGGTTAGTTATTGAAATTATTAAAATTTTAATGTATAATTCAGGAAAGATTTATATAAAATTTACGAGTTAAGGAGATTATAAAATGAAAAGAATTGATTTATTCAGACAACACCTGGAAGAAAAAAGAGCAGTAAAAATTATTGCAGGAATTGACAACTTTGATATGGAATCCGTTAAAAAAGTTGTTTCAGCTGCAGACAAAGCAGGCGCAAGCGCTGTTGACATCTGTGCTGATGAAAATATTATTGCCGCAGTTAGAGAAATGACTGATTTGCCGGTATTTGTTTCATCAATTGTACCGCAAAAGCTTGCAAGAGCCGTTGAACTCGGTGCTGATGCAATTGAACTGGGCAACTTTGATGTTCTTTACAAATCAGGCAAAACATTTACAGCCTCTGAAGTTTTGGAACTTACAAAAGAAACCCTTGCTCTTTTAAAGGGTCAGCATGTATTTTTCTCTGTTACTGTTCCTGGTGAATTGGATATCAATGAACAAATCGAACTTGCAAGAGAATTGGAAACTTTAGGAATTGATTTAATCCAAACTGAAGGTCATTTTTCAAAAGATGAACAATCAAACGGCGTAAGAGGTTTGATGGAAAGAGTTGAACTTACGATTTCCAATACCGTTGAACTTGTACGAAACGTTGAAATCCCTGTTATGACAGCAACCGGTATCAACCCGACAACCGCACCGTTTGCATTTGCGGCAGGAGCATCTGCTATCGGCTGCGGTTCATGCATTAACAAACTTAATTCTGAAATTGCAATGGTTGCAACTGCAAAACAACTTGTTGAAATTTCAGCTAAAAATGCGGAAAAAATTGCAGCTTTAGTTTAAAGTCAAAATTTTTCGGATTTAATTTTTAAAAAACGCCGGTATTTGCCGGCGTCTTTTTTATACATACCGTCACAATTATTTACATTAAATGGAAAAATAATCAGGTTTTAACTACAATATTCTTATAAGAATTAAGAGGGATATTATGGAAATTATTTTAGATATTTTATACATTTATGCTGCACTTTATACAATATTTTTTCTTGCACTTGCCATCAGAAATCTTAATGACAGAAAATTTAAAAGAGAAAAAAGATACTCCCAGTTTGAAGATAAAGACAATCTTGCTGTTGTAATTTATGCACATAATAACTGTGATTCGCTCGAAAAACTTATACAGGAGCTTAAATCACAAGATTATCCAATTTGTAATTTTAAAGTTTATCTTATTTTGGACAACTGCACAGACGGCTCACAAAATCTCTTTAATAATGATCCGTTTGTTCATGCTGTTAATATCAAGGATGTCGGAACCATCGGCAAAGATCAGGCTATTTCTATTTTACTTGAACAACTATCTCATGATGATTACATTGATTCTTTTGTGTTCATTGACGGCGACAGAAGCATTGCTCCTGACTTTTTGTCAACGGTTAACTCCGCCCTTACAAAAAACAGTGTCCTTAGCGGCGAAACTATTATTGATGTTGAAAACCTCGGTCCGATTGACAAAATCAAAGCCGCTTATCAAAAATACCATATGAATTTTTTACGTAAAGCCCGATCCCTTTTCGGACTTGCTTCTCAGGCTGACAGCGGCGTTTTTATAATAAAAAAAGATATTGTTAATCAAATCGGAGATGTTGATTTTAAAGATATAAATTCTGAATTAAAATACAGTATGCTTTTATCAAAAATCAAGTACAAATGTACCTATAACCCTAACATTCAAACAGTTGTCGACAGCACGAATTATGTCTTTAGAAAACCTCGTCTTTCCGCAAGGCTTTATTTATTCAGAAATGCAATTCCGCAAATTTTTTCTACAAATTTTGTATTTACGGAACATGTTCTATCAATGATTTATCCGAATATATGGACGCTGTTAATAATTTATGCAATAGTATTAAAACATTCCTACAGTTCATATTTCTTTTTAGATTTCAAATTCGTTCTTTTCACATTCATACTTCTTTTGATAGGATTTGCACTGAGTCTTATCGAATCTAAATTGAACAGAGTTGAAATTATCAGATTATTTATGTATCCGGCATATTCATTCGGGCATATTATCAAAAACTTTCCGCCAATCAGAAAACTTATAAATAAAATTCTTAACCGTGAAGATTTGCCGGAAAATGTTCAAAAATTTGACGTTGATATTGTTGTAACAACAAACCGCGGCAACAATCTGAACTGTAAAATGCAATTTATTTCAGACAACGGACTTGCAAAAATCAGATTTTTCTATAAAAACAAAAAATTTACAACCGCAACACATCTCAGAATGATTGATGCGTTGAATGAACTTAAAACAAAACTTGACGATTACGGATTTGTACTAAAAATTTGCAGCTGCTGCTCACACTTTACACCAAACTTTGACGGCTCAACCAATATGCTGAAAGGTTTTTGCAACAGCGACTATCCGTCACCTTCAATAAAAGAACAGAAACCGACTTTAATCTGGAATACATGTAACGACTTTTGTCCGGCGGAATTAAACAGTCTTATTTCCGAAATGGTTAAAGAAAGCAATCAGGACGAACAAGTTCGTTAATCATATAAAAAGACCCGCAGATAATAGTTAATGTATCGGATTTGAATTCCAACCGTTCGAAAGACTCAAATTCTTTTGACGGATACTTGCAGACTGATTGTAAACCCGAAACCGTACATGAATTTTTATTGTTAAAATGATAAAAATAAATTTCGTCATTTTTGTCAAATAACAGAGAAACCATTTTTTTGTAATCTTTATTCTTTAAACATCCGAAAACAAAGCGGCGTTTTTTATCGGGAAAATAGAAATCCAAACTTTCCCGCAGCGCAATGATTCCGTTCGGGTTGTGCGCACCATCAATTATAAGATTTTTTTCTTTTATATATTGAAATCTTGCTGGATGTTTAACATTTTTAAGAGCATTTTGAATAAGGCTTTCCGGAATATCAGGATAAACAAGTCTTATTGCAGCAAGCGCAAGCGATAAATTTTCCTGCTGGTAAAGCCCTTTTAATGAAAGATTTGTTGTATCTTCAAACGGTGCAACCATCATAAAAAGAGAATTATTTTTGTCTGCAGCATCTTTTATTGCTTCATAACCTTCAGATGCAACAACCGGACAGTCAGGCTTGATAATTCCTGCTTTTTCAAATGCTATTTTATCTTTTGTATCCCCGAGGCGTTCTGTATGATCTAACGCAATATGAGTAATAATTGCACATAGATTATTTTTTATAACGTTTGTTGCATCAAACCGTCCGCCAAGACCTGTTTCCAGAACTACGACATCGACCTTGTTGTCCGCAAAATATTTAAACATCACGGCTGTTAATATTTCAAATTCCGTAAGGTGAATATTGTTTTTGTCAGCGATTTCACAAATTTCAAAAACAAGGTTTGCAAAATCTTCATCTGAGATATCTTCACCGTTAATTTTAATTCTTTCCGTATATTTAAAAATATGCGGACTTGTATAGAGTCCGGTTTTTCTGCCGGATTCTTTTAATACTTCCGCAAGAATTGCGCAGACACTTCCCTTGCCGTTTGTACCTGCAACATGAAAATACTTAAGTTTGTCCTGCGGATTTCCGAGGAGTTCAAGAACTGAGGAAATCCGTTCCAGACCTAAATTTATAAAAAATTTGCCTTTTGAAGTTAAAAGCTCTTTTGCATCATTATAACTATGGGTCATAATTATAAATTAAATCAAACACACCTTACATTCAACTTACCACGGGTAATCATCTTTAATGTCCCAGCCATCAGCCATAATCTTGTCAGTACAGCAATTGTCAAGACCTGATGAATCTTTTGTACAATTAGAATTAATATATTCAGAAGTTTGATTATAACAGTAAGGTCTTAATGTATTTTTGTTGTCCATTCTAAATTGAAAAACATCTTTACCAAGCACATTCGGCGAAAGATAACCGTTTACATCCACATAAATAACACTGACATAAGTGGGGTTTCCCTGTTCATCAGTTGTATTTCTCGGTATAAAAACAGCAGTCCCGTCATTTAAGATAAAAAATATCCGGCTGGACTTAGATTGAAGCCCCCAGGTTATTGTATTACCTTTTATATTTTTCCAGGGCTGGTCAGTTTCATAACCGCAATCAACAGCCATTTTACATATTTGAACACCATTAAAATATGGTTTGTAATATAAATTGAAATAATCTTCGGCATCGGCTATATTTTTTCCTGAAGGCCATGTATCAAAAGGGCCGTTTACAAGCTGGGATTGTATTAATGCCTGACTTAAAATCGTATAAGTCTTTTTTAATTTTGTAACCAGAACTTTCTTTTGATGTTTTGCAATTAACGAAGGCAGAGTCATAGCGGCAACAATTCCGATTATACCGAGGGTTATCAGAACTTCTGCCATGGTAAAGGCTTTTTTCATATAAAAATCTCCAACACTTATTATTATATATTCAATTATAATTGAATATAATTATATGTCAATACAAAAATATATCAATAATAAGCCATAATGTTTTTATGAACAAAAAAGAAGTGATTAAACAGATAGGCAAAAACATTCAAAACGCCAGAAAAGAAAAGGGATACACCCAGGAAACCTTCTCTGAACTTATGAACGTTTCCTGGAGTTATGTAGCAAAAATAGAATCGGGGATTTTAAATCTTTCCATAGGAAAAATCGCAGAGATTGCAGATTATCTTGATGTTGATATCAACACCCTGCTGGAAATTAAAAATTAGTTATATTTTTCTGCAATATTAACTAATTTATCGCAAATCAAATCAACACTGTCATATTTGGCGAGTTTAAGCGCTGCGTTTTGCAATTCTTTTAATTTTTGCGGATTTTGTATTAAATATGAAATCAAATCTGTTAATGTGTCCTCGTTTACATCCTCATCTTCCAGATACAAAGCAGCACCCTTTTCCTCCATATATTTTGCGTTTTTGCGCTGGTGATCGGCCGCCGCAAATGGATACGGAACAAGTATTGATGCAATACCTGATGCCGAAAGTTCTGAAAGACTCAGGGATCCTGAACGTGAAATGGCAATATCAGACGCTTTCAAAACCGTCACCATATCATCAAAATAGGGTTTTACAATCAAATTTTTATCGGCTTCATATTCCGGATAAATTTTGATTAGCTGTTCAATCACACGCTCAAAATTCTTCTTACCGGTCTGGAAAATAATTTGTAAATCGTAATTTTTAGAGAATTTTTTAAGGATTTCAACGGCACCGTCATTAATTGAGCGGGCACCTTGAGAGCCGCCCATAATACAAAGTGTCATCTTGTCTGCCAGTCCCAAATTTTTTCGAGCCTCAGCTTTTGAAAGAGTTTTAAAAGTTTTACGTATAGGGTTTCCATTAATCATGCAATCCGGATTATTTATTTCATTTTTAGCGCAGTCAAAGGCAAGAGAAACACAATCCGCCCATTTTGAAAGTTTTCTTGTTACAAGCCCCGGCTTTGCATCGCAATCATGGAGCATAAACGGCACCCTGCATAATTTTGCAGCCATCAGAGCCGGTGCCGAAACATACCCGCCTGTTCCGAAAACCGCATCGGGCTTGTACTTTAAAACATAGAAAATTGATGTTAACACAGCCATTCCGAGTTCTATAAACCATTTTACAAGAGTCAAACCTGCTTTTCTCGGCATTCCGTGAACATAAACAGGTAAAAATTCAAAACCTTTTTGACTTACAATATCATATTCAAGATTTTGAGGATTACCCACATAAAATATTTTTTCATCCCTTTTGACGAGTTCATCTGCAACAGCAACCGCAGGATAAATATGTCCCCCTGTGCCGCCGCCTGTAATAAAATATGTATATTTTTTACCGGAGTCTGTCATTTTCCTGATTCCTTATTTTTTTAATTCTTTTTTTAGAGATGTTTAATAAAATTCCGACCATCCATAGAGAAACAATAAGAGATGAACCGCCATAGCTGATAAACGGCAGCGGAACACCGGTTGTAGGCAAAAATGAACTGGCAACACTTATGTTCAAAAACGCCTGAAAACCGATAGAAAAAGTTATGCCGACCGCAAGAAGCCTTCCGTACATATCAGGGCATCTTGAGGCAACAATGAACCCTCTATGAACAAATGTCCAGAACAAACCGATTATAAGAACACAACCGACAAATCCCAATTCCTCGGCTATAATTGCAAATATAAAGTCCGTATGGCATTCCGGCAGATATGAAAGTTTTTGAATTGAACCGCCATATCCAACGCCGTTAAAGCCTCCTGAAGCAAAAGCAATTAAAGATTGAATTATGTTATATCCCGCCCCCTGCGGATCTGTTTCCGGATGCCGCCAGATTCGAAGTCTTTGAAGCTGATAAGGTTTGATTATTGTCGTTAAAGCGAGAACAACGGTTGTAACACCTGCTGCCATAAAACTGAAAAACAGTTTTAAGGAACCGCCGCCGCACAAAAACATTACAACAGACACGGACAATAGCAGAATAACCATACTCAAATTCGGCTGCATAAAAATGAATGCAAGCATTACAATAATCGGAATAAAATATTTTATCCATTTTGTTTCGTCAAAAAGATTTCCGTTATCTTTAAAAGCAGAAGCAAGAAGAAGAACAACTGCAGGTTTTGCAAACTCAGACGGCTGAAGCTGGAAACCAAAAAGATTTATCCAACGTTTTGCCCCGTTAACGGTAACGCCTAAGGGGGTAAAATCAACCAGCAGAAGCGAAATTATTATTGCTGCCGCTAAAATCGTATTCCACTGTGAAAGTTTTTTGTAATCGTAATTTGTAAAAAATTTAAGCCCGATAAATCCCACAATGAAACATATAGCCTGTTTAATCAAAAATTGTGCGGGATTTACCCCTTCATCCAGACATTTCGGTGCTGATGCGGAAAATATCGCCATAAACCCGATTATGACAAGAAATGTCACCACAACAAGAAGCGTTCTGTCAGGTGAAGATATTATAACGCTTTGAATAGGCGAACGATTTTCCCGCAGCCTGTCCCGTTCATAATTAGTTTTATCATAATCTCGATAAGACATAATCTTTAAAGACCTTTCCTCTCTCCTCATATCCGGAAAACATATCAAAACTTGCACATGCCGGCGAAAGCAGAACAACATCCGGATTTAACGAAATTGCTTTATCAATTGCACTTTCCATAGACGGTTCACGAATAATGTTTTCAAATCCGTCTTTTTTCAAATTTTCCTGAAATCTGTCTGCGGCTTCACCAATAAGAACAACTGTTTTAATATGTTTTTTGCAAGCTTCGTCAAACTCTTTTAAATCCGTATTTTTGTCACGGCCGCCCGCAATCAGAACAACATTTTTGTCAACAAATGACCTGATTGCAACAAGAGAAGCCTCAGGATTTGTTGCTTTTGAATCATTATAAAAAACTGTTCCGTTCTTTTCTGCAAATCTTTCAAGTCTGTGTTCCGGCACCTTGAAACTCATAATAGCGGATTTTATTTTATCATTCGGAATTCCCTCAAGTTTTGCGGCAATAACTGAGCATTCAACATTTTGATAATTATGTTCGCCGATTAAAGGACAATCTTTTAAATCAATAATATGCTCCTCAATCCCGTTACGTTTAAAATAAATTGCATCATTTTTTACGTAACAGCAGTTTGCGCCAAATTCTTCCGCAAACATAAAAACAGTTCCTCCACAATGAGATGCAAAATCCTTCAATTTTTCATCTTTTGCATTCAAGACTGAAAATGCAGGCTCTGTCGGTGATTTAAATATTTTAGCTTTTGCATTAAAATAATTTTCCAGATTACCGTGCCAGTTTATGTGATCGGGCGTAAAATTCGTCCAAATAGAAATTTGAGGCTGGAATGAATTGCTGTATTCAAGTTGAAATGAACTGCACTCACATACAAAGATTTCAACATCGCCGTCAAGAAGATCACACGGTGGAACCCCGTAATTGCCGCAGGGGTATGCCTTGAATTCCTGATTTAAAATATGGGCGGTTAATGCTGTTGTTGTAGTTTTTCCGTTTGTTCCGGTTATTGCAACAAAAGGTTTTGATGTTTGAGAAAAGGCAAGTTCAATTTCTGAAATAACACGAATATTTTTTTCTTTAAGTTTTTGCATAATATCGGAATGCGGCGGAATTCCAGGACTTGTTACCGCAATATACGAATCGTTTATAAATTCGTCGCTGTGATGCCCCATTTCAATTTTTATACCAAGCTTTTCAAAATTCTCAATTATTTCAATATCTTTTTCTTCTTTTTCGCGGCTTTCTGTTATATAGACCTCTGCTCCGTGTCGGTTAAGATACTTTGCGGCTGAAATTCCGCTTTTTGAAAGCCCAAGAACTAAAACTTTTTTATCAAACCAGTTTGTTTTCATAAACTAAATAATACCTCTTTGAGTCATACAAAATAAAACAAGCGCCAGCACCCCGAAAAGAGCCGAACAAAACGCAAATACAACAACAATTTTCTTTTCGCTCCAACCTGAAAGTTCAAAATGATGGTGTATCGGCGACATTTTAAAAATTCTTTTGCCTGTTGTTTTAAAACTAAGAACCTGCAAAATGACGGACAATGTTTCAACTACAAAAACAGCGCCGATAAAAATTAAGAGAAATTCAAATTTGCCGACAACAGCAAGAGTTCCTAACAGTCCGCCGATTGCAAGAGAACCTGTATCACCCATAAAAACCTGAGCTTTCGGCTTGTTATACCGCAAAAACCCGAATAAAGCGCCTGAAACGGAAGCTGAAACTATAGCAGCCCCCGAATGTCCTGTCAAAAGCAATATTATAGCACAGGCGGCAAATGCAAACAATCCGGTTGAAGACGCCAGACCGTCAAGACCGTCTGTCAGGTTGTATGCATTTGATGCACCGGTAATGACAAACACCGCAAATAAAGGATACAACCATCCTAAATCAATTTCAAAACTTCCGATTGAAAAAAATGTGCCGAATGTATTACTCATCATTACATAAATCGTAGGCAACAACGCAATAGCAATCTGGCGGAGCAGTTTTCCTTTTGCACTTAAACCGTCATTATGTTTCCCTTTAAGTTTTAAATAATCATCCTGAAATCCGGCAAACGTATAAAAAAGAAATGTAATCAAAATTATAAAAGCTTCTTCCGATAGCTGCTGTGCTAACGCAAGCGTAATAATTGATGCAATCACAACCGCCGCCACAATAAAAACTCCGCCGGTTGTCGGTGTGCCTTCTTTCTTTTGATGTGCTTCCGGCGCAACATCTTTTACATACTGCCCTATCATTTTCTTTTTCAAAAAATCTATATACGGAACGCCGGACAAAAGGCATAATATCATTCCCAGTAAAAATGCCACTGTTACCATTATCATGACTGCTCATTCTCCCTCAAAAATTCAATAATTGTTTCAAACTTCATCGCTCTTGATGCCTTTAAAAATATTGTACTCCCGCCATCTATGTTATCAAGAATATAACGGGATGCTTCAATATTATCTTCAAAATTCTTTACAAAAATATCTGCATTCTTCAGTTCTTCTCCGATTTTTTCGGCGAGAGTTCCGACGGTTAAAAATTTCACTTCTTTTAAAATACCATTTTTCACTGCTTTATTACGCTTTAAAATCAAATCTGCCAGATATTTTCCGACGGTTCTGTGAAGCTGCACCTCATCTTTACCCAGTTCACCCATATTTCCAAGCACAACAACAGGATTTTCATACAAATCAATAAATGTTGAAACCGATGCTTTCATGGATTCGGGATTTGCATTGTAACTGTCGTTGATTATATTGAATTTACCGGCTTTTTCGGCTTCCCATCTTTTTTCTATCGGATGATAATCTAAAAGCCCCGATTTTATTTCTTCATAAGTCATTCCGAGTTTAAGACCCAGTTCAATTGCTGCAAGTGAATTTTCTATGTTGTAATTGCCCTCGACATTCAATTCATATTCATTTTCTTTGTAAACAAACTTTGAATATCCGCACTTTTGCTCAAGAATAACTACATCAGAAATTGAAAACCAGATTTTTTCGCCGTTAAAATCTTTTGTAAATTTTTTAAGACGCTCATTGTCATTGGCAATCAATACTCCGTCAGTTTTTAAATATTTTACGATTTCCGATTTTGCTTTTGCAATATTGTCAAGACTTCCCAGACGTCCTATGTGAGCGGAACCTGCATTTGTTATAATTGCATAATCAGGTTCTGAAAATTTTGAAAGAAGTTCAATTTCACCAAGTCCTCTCATTCCCATCTCAACTATCAGGGCCTCTGTATCCTCCTCCATTTCAAGAATCGTCTGACAAAGACCTACTTCGTTGTTATGATTGGAAAATGTTTTGTGTGTTGTGAATTTTCGGTTTAATACGGAAAATACCATTTCTTTTGTTGTGGTTTTGCCTGAACTTCCCGTAATCGCAACTGTTACAGGATTTACTTTACGCCGGTAAAATCTTGCAAGAGATAAATATGCAGTCAGAGTATCCTTGACTTTAAAAACCAATTCTGCTCCGCCAAAAATGACATCAGATGTAGTAAAATATCCGATTGCCCCTTTTTGAAGAGCCTGTTCAATAAATTTTTCGCCGTCAAAAGTTTCACCTTTAAGCGGCAGGTAAATTTCACCGGCTTTAATGTTTCTTGTGTCGGTTGAAATACCGAATTTTAACTCATCACTCTTGCTTTTTAATACTTCCGCCCCGCAGGCAGCCGCAATTTCTTTCTCATTAAACTTCATATTCTAATTTTACTTCAAACAAAACAAGAGAGTAAAAAGTTAATAAATATTAATACTGCTTGACATTCGGATTTGTGTATCAGATAATAAATATACGTGTATAGTACAGGTAACTCGTTGATAAAACCCCGAAACACCCGTTGAAGGGTTACGAAACCTCAATTAGAAAGGACAAACAAATGTACGCAATTGTAGAAACAGGCGGAAAACAGTATCAAGTAGAAGAAGGACGTTATGTTGACGTTGAACTTCTTAATCAAGAAGCAGATTCAAAAGTTGTTTTTGACAACATCGTTATGATTGTTAACGGCAAAAAATCAAAAGTCGGACAACCTTATGTAGCAGGTGCTTCTGTTGAAGGCGTTGTCGTTAAGGAAGGTAAAGCTAAGAAAATTATTGTTTTTAAACAAAGACCCAAAAAAGGTTACAGAAAAAAACAAGGCCACAGACAGGGCTTTACAAGAGTAATGATTAACAAAATCAGAACTTCCGCTCAAAAGAAATCAGCAGAAACTGTAGAAACAACAGAAGAAGCATAAACAAGTAATACAAAAAACGTATATAACCGCAAGGTTGTTTACGAATAAACAGGAGATAAAGAAATGGCACATAAAAAAGGTATGGGATCTACCCGTAACGGACGTGATTCCGAAGCGAAGCGATTAGGCGTTAAAAAATTCGGCGGTGAAACTGTTAAAGCCGGAAATATTCTTGTCCGCCAAAGAGGAACTAAAATTCACCCCGGCAACAATGTAGGTATCGGTTCTGATGATACTTTGTTTGCATTGATTGACGGTCAGGTGAAGTTTGAAGCTCACAGACGTGACAGAAAACAGGTAAGCGTTTACGCTGTATAAATTATTTAAAAAGAAATAGTCAATATCAATAGATTAAATGAAAGCGGTTGTTTAAATATAACCGCTTTGTTTTTTTTTTGGGGGGGGGTAAGGGCGCCGTCGCAGGCGGCGCCTGATTACCATGGATATTTGTCGCCGAAATCCCAGCCTTTGCATACGATATAGGCAAGACACATTGAGCCGCTGCCCCAGGCTGCTTTTAAATTACAGGAATTTGGCATCTCTGAAACATAATAATTACAGTTTTTAGATGTATCATAATTGTATGGGAGAAACTTGTTTCTATCAGCATTATTCTTTTTATTAGGCCCGTCAGCGCCGCCAAGCTCGACCTCAAATACATCATATTCCATTTTATTAAACCCCTTAGGTCCATCTATATCAAATTTTATACGAATTCTGCTTATCCCACCCATATCAATTTCTTCTTGTGTCATATGCCCGACCTGCACATACACAACAGCTCCGCTGTTTAATACAAAAGCTGTACCATAACTGCTAGCAGCTGGTCCCAAAATCGTACCTTGACTGGAACCAATAGTGGTTAAACCTTTTACTTTTATATTACAATAAGGCGCTACGTACTTGTCTTTGCAGTAATGTAACACCTGTAAATACGGCAACATATATGTTTCGACAAAGAACATGCTTTTTTCAAGATTTGTCCCTTCCGTAGGTATATACCAGCTGTTAACTTCGGTGTCGTAATCAACCTTTGCTCGTTCAAGAGCGTTGCTTAAAATATTATAAGTGTGTTTGATTTTGGTTAAAGCTACCTGTTTGCGGTGGTTGACTATTAACGTCGGTAATGTCATGGCCGCAATAATTCCGATTATGCCGAGTGTTATCAGAACTTCTGCCATGGTGAAGGCGGTTTTGCGGGACTTTTGCTGCCCTGAGTGCCCGACTGAATTAACCGGCATTGATAGACTCTGACTTTCGTCAGAGTGACGGGACGGAGTGCATAGCATCCGGCTGCTTTGGTCACTCCGGCCTCTGAGCCGGAGTCTGTTTTTATCCGCATTGATAGATTCCGGATCAGGTCCGGAATGACATATCATTTTTTAGTAAAATGATTCAAGACCTGTCTTTTTAAGAGGCTTTGGACTTAAATTGTCCTTGGCTGAAGAAGGACATAAGTCTAAATCGCAACAGGAGCCTGTTTTAAGGGTTGCCCCCCCCCCCCCGAATTTCAATCATAGTCTGCTTTTTCACCGTTTTTAGCTCCTTTCAGATTTTTATTGCCAAGGTTTTATCAAAAATTTTACCGCACGTCCTGCAATATGTTCTTGCATTGCAAATTCGACATCTTTAAGTGAAAGTGTATCCGTAATTAGCTTTTCAACTTCGATTTGTCCTGATGCAATATAGTCAAGCGCCTGTTTAAAATACTTTGGCGTATGATGAAACACGCTCATCAAACGGATATCGCCATAGTGCATTTTGGTTGTATCAAATGTTACTGTTGAACCGGATTTGCAGCCGCCGAAAAAATGAACGGTGCCGCCGGGGCGGACAAAAGAAAAAATTCTTTCCCAGATTTCAGGCAGACCGACACATTCAACCGCAATATCAAGCCCTTTATTTTCCTCTGTAAAATCCATAAAAATTTTTTCAGGATTGGGATATTTTTTCAAATCCACAATCTCATCAGCATGTGCAAATTCATCCGCCAGCTTAAGTTTTATCGGATTACGCCCTGCTGCAATAACCCGTGCGCCTTTAAGCTTGGCAAGTCTTGCAAACATAAGCCCTATAGGTCCTATCCCGATAATTCCGACTGTATCACCTTCTTTTATTCCTGTTCTTTCAACACCGTGAACCACATTTGCAAGCGGTTCACAGAATGCCGCTCTGTCAAAACTTAAATCCTCCGGTAAAATATATGTATTCTTTTCAACTATTCTTGCCGGAACCGTTATATATTGAGCGTATGCACCGTTCAACAAATCCAGATTTTCGCACAAATTGTATTCTCTGCGACGGCAGTAAAAACAGTGTCCGCAAGGAGCCGAATTCGCACAAACAACACGGTCGCCGGCTTTAAATTTGGTAACACCGTGTCCGACTTTATCTACAATTCCTGCAAATTCATGCCCGAAGCCGGACGGAATATTTTTAATCAATACCGGATGTCCCCGTCTGTAAGTCTTTACATCTGTTCCGCATGTCAGAGCAGATATAATTTTTACGACGATTTCACCCTCCTCGGGCGGTTTTATCATTACTTCTTCATACTTAATATTCTGCGGTCCGTAATATTGTATTGATTTCATTAAATTTTCCCGTTTTAATAACATCTTATGCGATTTTGATGTAAGCTTTCAAAATTTTATTTGATATTGTATCGTCAAATGCCGTATTTATTTTATCAAAATCATAAACCGTTGACAAATTTTTAACTTTCACCTGTCCTGTTTTTAAAAGTTCCAGAGATTCCGCAAGATCCAAAGGGGCAGGGGAATAACTGCCCAAAACAGTCAATTCTCTATAATAAATTTCATTATTTGCATATCCGAAGTTTTTCGGAGTGCTTGCAAAAACAAGAATTTTGCCGCCATTTCTTACCATTTTAAGTGCAAAATCAATCGCTCGGTCAGAACCTGACGTCATAAAAACAGCATCAACGCCGTTATTTTCGGTTTTATTAAAAATATATTTTTTCGTATCTTCTAAATCCGATGAATTTATTGAATCTATACAGAAACTTTTTAGAATTTCAACACGTTCATCAATCAAGTCACACCCGATAACATTCATCCCGTGAGCTTTTAAAGCCTGTGACATCAAAATTCCGATTGAACCGAGTCCAACAACAAGAACGTTTGAATTTTTAGACAAATCCGCTCTATGAACAGCCCGAACGCAACAACCGAGAGGTTCATAAAATGACCCCTCAATTTCATCAAGATTTTCCGGCAAAAGACGTGCGACATGCGTTAAATGCTCCTCTGAAAGATAGACAAATTCACTGAATCCGCCGGGAACGATATTCGTTTTTTTAAAATGCCTGCACATTGAAACATTACCAGATTTGCAGAAAATACATTCACCGCACGGTATATGGTGTGATGTAACTATTTTGTCGCCTTTTTTAAAAGCTGTTTCGGAGTTTATTTCAATAATTTGTGCAACGATTTCATGTCCCAGAACTGTTCCGTCAGGTGAAATTTTTTCACGGAATTTAACAATATCAGAACCGCACAAACCGCACCCCAGAACTTTTACAATCGCACCTTTTTTACCGCCAAAATTTATATCTTCAACTTTTTTTACCAAAATCTTATCATTATCAATAACTGCAACTTTCATCTTTAATCCCTCTTCTAACAAATTTTAACACAAACTTGCGAAACCGTTAAATAAAATATATAATAAGAATATGACACGTATCCGAAAGTTAACCTGTTTTGATTATCCTAAAATCAAAAAAATGATATCGTATCTGGGGTCGGCAGAGGGTGAATTTTTCTCAAAAGCTCTGCTGAATGAACCTTTCGGACTTATCAGTTCTGTTCTGCCTTTAAAATACAAATTTTTAAACGAATCCTACATTCTTCTTGACGGAAAAGAAATCCTCGGACTGATTACCATAGAACCCGCACTTGGCAATCATTACAAAATAAACATTACCCGACTTGTATTTCAAAATAATCTTTATGATGCGGGGAAACAATTGATTGACTTTGTAACATCAAAATACTCTGCAAAAGGTGCAACGTCA
This sequence comes from Candidatus Gastranaerophilales bacterium, assembly GCA_944322785.1. Classification (GTDB taxonomy): domain Bacteria; phylum Cyanobacteriota; class Vampirovibrionia; order Gastranaerophilales; family Gastranaerophilaceae; genus Scatenecus. The sequence goes on from CALUPW010000004.1 coordinate 59,740, forward strand.
TTTATTGTTTCTGTTGACGAGTGCCACGACGAACTTTTGAAACTTTTTACGGACGGCTGCGGCTTCCGTCAATGCGCAAGCGAAACTTTATGGAAAATTGACAACTTTCCGCAAAATACAGATATCCCCTGTGGTTTCAGACCTTTTAACAACGGGGACGCCAAAAGCGTATGTAAACTTTACAACAGCGAAATTGAAACCATTTATAAAGCTTCTCTTGAACGGATAAAACAGGAATTTGAAGACCCGATTTTCGGCGGATATTCTCAGTTTTATAAAAACAGATATGTTCTGGAAGAACCCGTTAAAAAAACAATTATCGGATATATTTCAATTACCACGAGCGATAATAACAATTTTATTATTGATTTTGTCACAAATGACGGCTATGAAATAGCATACGATGATATTTTAAAATATGCGATTTCTGAAATCAGCAGGCGGAGAACTGTTTTTTATCCTTTTGTCAAGCAAAAAAATTACACAAGAACAACCGAAAAACTGGGTGAATATTTGAGAGGGAAAAACTATACCCCTATTCAAAACCAGATTGTTCTTGTAAAACATTTTTACCGACCCGTAAAAACAACCGAAAATGCAATTCAGGTATTTTTATTCGGTGAAAACAGCAAAATTGTGACCAACTGATATTAACTATTCTATAAACATTGATAGCGCAAATTACTCTTGTATAGCCAGTCCGTATTTTACTTAATTAAGAAGAACAGTTTATTTAGAAAATTTATTAAATTTTGTAAACTAAATCAATTCAAAAATTAAAGTTTAAAGCATATCCGGTCGATTACACATTTGTAATCAGACAATTGGAGATAAATTAAATGCTTAAAAAGATAGTAAAACCTGCGTGTAATGTAAACGGCAGTGTTGAATATATATTAAGAGGAGCGAGAAAACGCCGGAGTATGGCGGTGGCAAATGCCAGAAATATTAATATGGAATCAGGCATAAGGCCAAAACTTGCTGTTGTTAAGTAAGTGTGTACAGCAAGAGTTTAAGAAGTTGAGAGCAAAAGTATGCGGGACGGCAAAAGCTGTCCCGTAATTTTTTATTTAGACGGCATTACAAAGAGATTATATGGAATTTTCCTCTAATTTACTCAGATTTTAACAGTTTTTCCGGTTTCTGCAAAAGATTGCATCATAGCTTTTTTATTTGTGCTAAAATTATCATAAGGAGTATATAAGAAAGAAGTGTTTTTATGAATGAACTTAAAATTTATCTTGATAAAGATATCAACAAAGATTTAATTAAGTCAAAAAAGATTGCAATAATAGGTTTCGGCTCTCAAGGCTACGGACAGTCAATGAATTTGAAAGATTCCGGATGTGATGTGGTTTTAGGATTGCGACTCGGCGGCAAAAGCAACGAAAAAGCTAAAAAATACGGTTTTAAAACTATGTCAATCGAAGATGCAGTAAAATATGCAGATATCATACAAATTCTTATACCGGACGAAATACAGGCAGAAGTTTTTGAAAATCAAATAAAACCGAATATGCGAAAAGGCCAGTATTTAATGTTTTCGCACGGATTCAACATCCACTTTAAAAAAATCGTTGCACCTGATGGTGTAAACGTAATTATGGTAGCCCCAAAAGGTCCGGGGCATACGGTTAGAAGCGAATATGAAGCCGGAAAAGGTGTTCCTTCTCTTATTGCCGTTTATCAGGATGTTACGGGTGATTCAAAAGATATTGCATTATCTTATGCCTCTGCAATCGGCGCAGGCAGAGCGGGAATTATAGAAACAACATTTCGTGAGGAAACCGAAACTGATTTGTTCGGCGAGCAGGCTGTAATTTGCGGCGGAATCAGCGCACTAATAAAAGCAGGCTACGATACTCTGGTTGAGGCAGGATATTCACCTTATATGGCATATTTTGAAACTTTGCATGAGATGAAACTGATTGTTGATTTGATTTATGAAGGCGGTCTTGCGGATATGAGATATTCAATTTCAAATACTGCAGAATACGGCGATATGACAAGAGGCCCTAAAGTTATCGGAGAACAATCAAAACTGGCTATGAAAGAAATTTTAAAAGACATTCAAAGCGGCAAGTTTTCCGATGAATTTATGAATGAAATGAAAAGCGGCTGCAAGGTCTTTAACCAACTTCGCCAGGCAAATCGGGAGCATTCAATTGAAAAAATCGGCAGTGAAATCCGCTCATCATTTGTCTGGGGCAAAGACAAAAAAATCATCGACAGAAGCAGGAATTAAAAAGCTTTGTTATAAACTATTCTTTATGCAAAACAGTCATGACTTATTCAGACTGTTTTGCATTTTTAATAGCCGCTATACGAAATTACCACGGATAATTATCGGGGATTTTCCAGCCGCTTCTAAATATTAGCGCACCACACAAAAATCCGGAAAATTTTTCTCCGGACTTATTGCATCCATAAGGAGCACTAGTTATCAAGTCTTCAGTAGTTTTATAATAATTGGAACCCCAAAATTTTAAGTAATAGTTCTTTCTGTCACTATAATTTGGATGTCCATATATATCAAAAACAAATATATCACGCCCAACCTGATTTGGTTTCTGGTGCGCATTTATATCAACAAACATCCATATATAACCATTTAGAGTATTTGGTAAAAAATAAATATACATTCCGTCATTGGTTTTTACTATATAATTAGCGAGATAAATGCCGGCAGCATCTTGTCCGCTTAAACTATTTATTGTGTATTCCTCTTTGGAAAAACAATTTGCAGAATAACATTCTCTGGCATCTTTCATATACGGCAGATAATAACGTTGAAAAAATTTGTCCATACTTTTATCATACTCATCTTTCGGAAAATCCCAATAGACCATTTCGCCATTTTCAGCCTCTGAAAGATTTATTACATTTGCCATTACGGAATAAAATTTCTTTAATCTCTCAATTGTAACCTGTTTTTGATATTTTGCAAGAAGCATTGGCATAGTCATTGCTGCAACTATTCCGATTATGCCGAGTGTTATCAAAACTTCTGCCATGGTGAAGGCTGCTTTGCGGCTTGTATTGTCAGTCTGTCCTGCGGGGCGGAGGTTGTTAGACGAAATTTTCGTCATTCTGGCCTCCGAGCCGGAATCTTTCCTGATTGATTTTATCAAAATTGATAGATTCTGAATCAAGTTCAGAATGACGTAACGGTTTTCGTAAAATGGTTCAAGACATGAGCTTTTGAGAGGCTTTGGACTTAAATTGTCCTTGGCTGAAGAATGACATAAGTCTAAATCGCAACAGGAGCCTGTTTTACGGGTTGCCCCCCCCCCCCTGAATTTCAATCATAATCTGCTTTTTCACCGTTTCCTCCTGTTTTTTATATATTCATTACTAATTTAATATACTGTATTTTTTCCAATTTTTCAATGTTTTAAAATAAATAAAAAGCGATATAATTGTTTACATCAGTTTCTAATCTGAATTCTTTATGATAAAATCAGAAAAAAGTTTTATAAGGATTTTTTATGTTCAGTACAGATACAATTTATGAAGTAGTAATATTTTCAATAGGCGATACCAAAGCAGGGACAAAAATGGGTAAACTTCAGCTTAAAAATCCTGAAGATGGCACCCTTTTAAACTGCGTTCTATGGGAAGAAGCCTTAAACCGTATGGACAGCAAACTTTTTAGATGCGGTAATCTTTTAAGAATTGTTTCAGGTTCTTTTAATGAAAAGTTCAACAACTGTCTTATCACATCTCTTGAACTTGTTAAAGAAGCCAAAATGGGGCTTAATGAAACTGAGCGGGAAGTTTACTTTAGAGAATTGACTTCATATTTTGACAAAATCAAAAATGACAGATTAAGACAGTTTTTGAATGAATATTTTGAAACTCACAAAGAAAGAATTAAAGTAGCACCTGCAGCTAAACTTATGCATCACAACTATATCGGAGGGTTGCTTGTGCATACTGTTGAATGCCTGAAGTTTGCCGAATTAAATATGGATGCTATGGATTACAAACCAAATCGTGACAACATATATGCCGCCTGCATTCTTCATGACATCGGCAAAATTTTTGAATACACTATAGATTTAGAAACCGGACTGATTGATTATGACGAAGATTTCCGTCATGAATGGCTAACACATTCACAATACGGATTTTCAATATGTATGACAAACGGGTTTAAAGAAATTGCAAAAATGATTGCTGCTCACCACGGCAGAGCAGAATGGGGCGCTATCATTGATCTTAACGAGCGGGATTTGGAACCCGAACTTTACCTTATTCATCTGATAGATAACATGTCTGCAAAATTCGGCAAAATAAATACAGCTATGCTTGAACAGCAATAATAAAAACGTTCATAACTAAATTTACGTCTCAAAAATAAAGGAGTTAAAAACTTGTCTAAATTAACGGAAAAACATAATCTTAAAGGTACTCTAATCTGCGTTGAAGGTATTGACGGCTCTGGCAAATCCACACAACTCGCACTTTTGCGGGATTGGCTTAAGTCAATCGGTCAGGACGTTATCTTTACCGAGTGGAACTCCTCCGAACTTATCTGCCAGACAACAAAACTTGCCAAAAAGAAAAATATGCTCTCCCCGAGAACATTTTCTCTTTTGCATGCGGTCGACTTTGCAGACAGATTGAAACAGGTCATTGATCCGGCTTTAAAAGCAGGTTTTATAGTTCTTGCTGACAGATATGCATATACAGCATTTGCCAGGGATGTTGCAAGAGGAGTTGACCCGCAGTGGGTCAGAAAAGTTTATGATTTTGCAATCAGACCTGATCTTGCGGTTTATTTTGATATCAATCCGAAAACCTCAATGGAAAGAATCTGTGCAAACCGTGCACCGAAATTTTACGAAGCGGGTATGGATTTAAAACTCAGCAATGACCCGTATGAAAGCTATATGATTTTTCAAGGGCGGGTAATTAAAGAATATCAAAAAATGGTCGATGAATTCGGTCTTGTAAAAATCAATGCAACAGAATCAATTCATAAAAAACAGGTTAAAATAAGAGAACTGCTCAAAGAAGTTTTAAAAGCTAAAGGAGTTGTAATATAATGGAAAAATTTAAAAAGAAACACAACTATGAAGGATTGCTTATCGTAATCGAAGGAACAGATGGAAGCGGCAAATCCACACAACTTGAACTTTTAAAACGCTCAATTGAAGATCAGTCCTACGGGGTTATGGTTTCCGAATGGAAAACCTCCAGACTTATTGCAAAAGTTATTGATGATGCAAAGGACAGAAACCTGCTTAATGCAACAACCTACAGTCTTTTGTATGCGGCAGACTTTGCGGACAGGCTTGAAAACAATATTATCCCCGCATTAAAATCCGGATTTATAGTTCTGCTTGACAGATATTATTATACGGCGCTTGCTAGGGATGTTGTCAGGGGACAAAATATAGAATGGGTTAAAAACCTGTATGAATATGCACCCGAACCTGATCTGGTATTTTATCTGGATATGCCTGTTGATGTGCTTTTAAAAAGAATTATCGGTACAACCGGTCTGGATTTTTATGAAAGCGGACGGGATGTCGGATTTTCAACAGACTTTTACAAAAGCTTCGAAATCTATCAGAAAAAATGTCTGGAAGAATACAATAATATGAAAAATGAGTACAACTTTATAAGTATCGACGGAACAAAATCAATTGATGAAATTCATCAAATTATGCAGACTGAAGTCCAAAATATACTTGATTCCGGTGTGATGTATTAAAAAACGCCGCCTTTACAAACTTATTTTCAATACTTTGTAAACTTATAAACATAAAAATTTACGTACTGAAACATTTTGCGCCAAACGTCAAAATTCATGGTACATTATAAGAATAGTAAGTGAGACAAACACAGTTTAAGGAGATTAATGAATGTCTGAATACTTGAGCAAGGAAGAGATTAAGCAATGGAGAAGCTCATTAGAAAAGATTACATTAGAGGAATTTGCGGCAAGATTAGGCAAAAAGATTGAAGAAGCAAAACCAACCAACGATCTGGTTGATATTGTTTTGAAAGGTCAGCCTGTAGTTTCAACGGCAGATGACTGGATGCCTTCAAAAGCCGAAAGATTAAGCACAATTGCAGACAGAGCTTTTGAGCGTGAACGTGAAATTGCACCCTCGCCTTTTTCAATCTCAAATCTTAAAGTAGACATTGACGAGGAAGTTAAATCTAAAGTTGAAAAGAAAACTTCTAAAAAAACTAAAACTGTACAAAAAACAGCAATTAAAGAAAAGGAAACAAAACCCGCAAAAGCGGCAAAATCTACCGCTAAACCACCGGTAAAAACAAAAGCTGCGAAAGATTTGCGTGAAGAAGTAAGAGTTGTTTTCAAAAAAGCACTTACAGACAGAGAACAAAAAGTATTTGATTATTTTTTGGAAAACAACAACAAAATCGTATATGCAAAAGATCTTGCAAACCTTCTTGAATTGCCGAGAGATTATGTTTATAAATACATAAAAAATCTGAGAGCAAAAATTGAAGGCGATAAACTTAAAAATGCAGATAAAGGCGGATTTGTATTAAACGTTTAAAAGTTTTTATAAGAAAGCAACGGTCGTGGATTTTAAAATCCACGACCGTTGCTTTTTATTTTATATTGTTTTTATTTATTCATTTATTTCATTAACTTTTGCCGCAATAAATGCCGAAATTAATAGACAAACAGCACCGATTATGAATACATATTCCCAGTGGTGATTGATATTAATAGTGTCCCCGACAAAGAATGAACATTTTGAAATAAACCATGCAACAAGAGTACAAACAAATACCTGCGGCCCTGCAATAAATATATTAAAAATTCCCATAACAGAACCTTCAGTGCCTTTTTTGATAAACTGCGAAAGCATAGCAAACGGAAGAGCACAAATACTTGCCCAGCCGATACCTGCAAGTCCCATCAAAGCGGCAACTGCAAAATGTGACTTTGTAAATGCCATTCCTAAATAAGCCGCAACCATTGAAATCAATGATATTATGTGCACTTTTTTGTTACCGTGTTTTGCTGATAAAATTCCGATTGGAATTGCAACAACAAAGCAAATAAAGTTGAAAATTGCAAAACAAATTGATGAAAAATTAGTTCCGTTTGTAACAGCTTCCTGAAAATAGAATTTCGTTGTAACATCAGCTGTTGATAAATCCGGAACATTATAAATTGTATGAATTGAATACTGTGTAAAATTAATTAAAAGACACATTGTACCAATCCATGTAAAAAACTGCATCCAGCAAATTTTTGAAACTTCCGGTGACATCGCAAAGAAATTTATCAGTGAATCCAGAAAAGAAGTTTCTTCTTTTTCCGCATCATGCACAAGTTCAACCTCTTTGCGCAGCGAATGTTCTTTTATTGTAATACACGTCCATATCATTGCAAGTGTGAAAGCAAGAGCAGCCATTACAAACTGTGCATTAACAGACATTTGATAATTAAAAACCAGTTTTAAAAACGGCGCTGTACCTGCTGCCACAACAGAGCCTAAACCAATCGCAAGCGAAATAAAAGAATTTGCAATAGAATGCTGCTCCGGCGGAACTACATCAGGAATTAAAGCTCTGTAAGGTCCCTGCGCAATATTGATACATGCATCAATTACCCATATCATAATTGCGGCAATCAACAAAGCCGTTAAAGCAGGAAGCTGAATACCTGTCAAATTTTGGAAGAATTTTGCAACATCCGCAGAATTCGGAAAAATCCAGAGTGCAAGAGATGCAATTAAAGCTCCACCCAAAAGATAAGGACGTCTTCTGCCAAAAGGAGAAATAGTTTTATCGGAAAGCGCCCCCACAAGCGGCTGTACAACCATTCCGGTAAAAGGTCCGGCAAGCCAGATTAAGCCGTAAATGAGCGGTGATGCCCCCAGGCTCTCCGTAACAGGCCCTGACAAAATAATTCTCATCTGCCATGCAAATTGCAGACCGAAAAAACCGAGTGCAAAATTAAGGAATTGCACAGGCGTAAATTTTTTAAGATTGCTGTCTTCCATCAATTTCTCCCAAACAAAATACTTCTGTACACTAAAAATACAACGAACAAAAGGTATCGTCAAGGCGACTGGTATATAATGATAAATTAATTAAAAGAGAATACCGTTAGGTAACAGAGTCTTTCTAAATAAATTATAATAAATAATATAGGAAAAAATAACAATAACAAGTCCTGTGATATAACATCCTATATTTTTTTGGGTTTTGCCGGACTCATAAAGACTTAAACAAACTAAAGATACTATAAATAACAGAACAAATCTTGCAGCTTCAATACCAAAAAGTTCAAAAGGATTAATATTTGCAAGTCCGACAACAACTATCATCGGAGGCATCATCGCAAAAAACAAACATAACAACGCCAATATATTCCAGCATAACAGACCTAGACAAGGTATGGTTAAAAACAGTAACAACAACCCGGTAATATTAAATAATCCTGAATTTGGCTTTGTTTCCAAAGGTTAAATCTCCGCTTTTAAGATATTGTTTTTCATTATTTTTTAACAGCCGCATCAATCAGCCCTTTAAACAGAGGATGCGGTCTTTCAGGACGTGACTTAAATTCCGGATGGAATTGAGATGCAACAAACCAGTCAAGTTTCGGAATTTCAACAACTTCTGCTAACATTCCGTCAGGCGACATGCCGGAAAATACCAGTCCTGCATCTTCAAGCTGTTTAATATATTCGTTATTAACTTCGTATCTGTGGCGATGACGCTCTGAAATCTTTTCTTTTCCGTAAGCCTTCTGTGCTTTTGAACCTTTTTTCAAAATACAGTCGTATGCACCTAATCTCATTGTTCCGCCGTAACCTTGAACATTTTTTTGTTCAAGCATTAAATCAATAACCGGATGCTGAGCGTTTTCATCAAATTCCGCAGAATTTGCACCCTTTAAACCAACGACATTTCTTGCATATTCAATTACTGCACACTGCATTCCAAGACAAAGTCCTAAAAACGGAACATTATTTTCACGTGCATATCTGATTACATTTAGTTTGCCTTCAATACCACGGACACCAAATCCCCCCGGAACAACAACAGCCTGAATATCTTTCATTAAGTCCTTGCACTTTGCAAAATCGACACATTCTTCCGAGTTTATCCACTTAATTTCAACAGCCGCATCGTTTGCGTATCCTGCATGTTTTAAAGATTCGACAACAGAGATATAGGCATCCGAAAGTTTGGTATATTTGCCTGCAATTGCAACTTTAATTGACTTTTTGGGATTTTTAATTTTATCAACTAAATTTTCCCATCCGGACAAATCCGCTTTTTTATCCTCAACACGGAGCATATCAAGAACAACATGCGCCATATTCTGCGCCTCAAGAGCCAGCGGAACTTCATATATACTTTTCATATCACGGCATTCGATAACCGCATCTTTTGCAACAGAACAGAAAAGAGCAAGTTTTTCTTTTTCTGTTTTAGGAATCGGTTTTGTAGTACGGCATACAAGAATTTCAGGCTGAATACCGTAACTCCTTAAAACATTAACACTGTGTTGAGAAGGTTTTGTTTTAAGTTCGCCTGATGTCGGCAAATACGGAAGCAATGTACAGTGTATTGATATTGCATTTCCGATTCCTGCTTCTGTCTTAAACTGACGAATAGCCTCAACAAACGGCAAGCTTTCAATATCACCGACCGTTCCGCCGATTTCAATAAGCTGAAAATCAGGATTAAACTGTTTGGCAGCCCCTATTATACGTGATTTAATTTCATTTGTTATATGTGGAATTACCTGAACTGTTCCGCCAAGATAATCCCCGCGTCTTTCTTTTTTTATTACATGCTGATAAACACTCCCGGAGGTAACATTGTTCAATTTACCGAGACTTGTATCCGTAAATCTTTCATAATGCCCTAAATCCAAATCGGTTTCGGCACCGTCATCCGTTACAAACACTTCACCATGTTGAAATGGACTCATTGTTCCGGGGTCAACATTGATATACGGGTCAAACTTTTGATTAATTACCGAAAATCCTCTTGCTCTCAAAAGTTTTCCTAATGACGCAGCTATTATTCCTTTTCCCAATGAACTAACAACACCGCCTGTTATAAAAATATATTTTGTCATCTTTCCTTAACCCCGTTACTTATTCTATATCCTTGATTGTTTTATAATTTTTTTAATACTAATTAATTTTAGGAACTTTAAAAAATCCGTTTTCTTCCTCAGGCGCATTTGCCATCAATTCTTCTTTTGTCTGCTCGTAAACAACTTTGTCTTCTCTCATAACGTTTACAAAATCAATAACCTGCGTCATGGGTTTTACATTTGACGTGTCAACCTCATTCATCTGGTCAACATATTTTAAAACATCTCCAAGCTGCTTTGTATAAAGTTCTTTTTCATCCTCGGTAAGCTCAAGCCTGGCCAGTTTTGCAACGTGTTCAACATCTTTTATGGTAATCATTTTCACTCTCCGTTTACAAATTAATCAATACTGTTTTATATTAACATAAATAATATTTATCAAAAACAAATTATTAAATTTAATTAAAATTTTTAATTTTACAAAAGTTATGCTATAATTATGAAAGAAGTGGAGATTTATTCTTGGAAGCTAAAGACAAACAGATTGATGAGCTTGATACTTTATTAATTTCGTTTAAAAATACAAAAGACGAAAAAAAGAAAAGAATGCTGCATCTTAAAATAGTCGAAGAATCAATGGATCTTGTAAAAAAGATTGCCAACACCATTGCATTACAATCAGGTATTCCGAACGAAGACTTAATTCAGGTCGGATCGTTGGGATTGATTAAGGCTATTGAATTTTACAAGGTTGACATGAATACAAAGTTTAAAACTTATGCAACATATTTTATCAAAGGCGAAATAAAACATTATTTACGGGACAAAGCTTCTATAATAAAAGCTCCGCGGGAATTGCAGGAACTTTTATTTAAAATAAACTCGGCAAAAAAGAAATTAAACGAAACCGGGAATGAAGATCCGTCGCCTGAACAAATTGCACAATATCTGGATCTTCCTGTTGCAAAAATTAATGAAGTAATAGAAATTGAAAGATGTAAAAGCACGTTATCGCTTGATCAATCATTTTTGCAGGAAGATGAAGATATTTCTCTGCTTGATAAAATCCCGGCAAATGACTATCAGGAATTTATGAATTCCTATGAAAACAAAATTATGCTTGCAAGCACCATAAAAAGACTTCCGCCGGATTTGCGGGAAATTATTGAACTCAGCTATTATCAGGACTTAAATCAGAGAGAGATTTCCGAAAAAATGAATATGTCGCAAATGCAGGTATCAAGAAGATTAAAAAAAGCTTTAAACAAAATGTATGAATTAATTAAGAATAATGGAGATTAAAAATGACACTATTACATGTAATTTGTATTTTTCTGTTCACATTCGGTTTGGGAACGGTCATAGGCAGCTTTTTAAACGTTGTTGCATTAAGGGGACTCAGCGGAGAATCTATCGTACTTCCGCCTTCTAAATGTCCGAAATGCGGCAACAAACTTAAACCATGGCACAATATCCCGATTTTGTCCTACATATTTTTAGGCGGCAAATGTGCTTTCTGTAAAGAAAAAATCAGTATTCAGTATCCGATTGTGGAAGCTTTAACCGGAATTTTGCTGGTCTGTTGTTTGTTAAAATACGGTCTTACATTGAACACTTTATTCATATTTATATTAGGCTGTATTCTTATTGTTATGTCTGTTACGGATATTCGAGAAAAAGTTATTCTTGCGGGTCATGCATGGTTTTTAATCATCGTAGGGCTAGTTTACAACCTGATTCTTTCTCATTATCATATCCAGCATCAGCTTGATACCTACGGACACTTTTTATTTAAAACACAAAATTTTCTGAATTTGCCTATTACAACAGCTCTGTTTGGACTAATTGCAGGTCTTATAATTATGGAACTTCTCGCAAGACTCGGATATTTGTTTGTAGGCAAAAGAGCTTTCGGAACAGGCGATACCTTTATAGCTGCGGGACTGGGTGCCTATCTCGGATGGATTGTACTTATTAATATCCTTCTGTTAAGCATTATTGTACAGGTTGCAATTGTACTCCCCGGATTTTTCAAAAAGCTTAAAGCTAAAAAAGACAATTTAACAATTGCGTCAATTGCACTGTTTTTACTTGTTGCCGCAGGATTTTCAGCAGCTAAATTCTACGGTTATATGGAAGACTTTGCGCTTTGTATTGCAGCTTCCGTTATACTTCTTATAATCGGTATCTGGGCATGTGTACGTGTACTTAAAGGAATCAAACAGGATAGTGATATAACCGTTATACCGTTTGGACCTGCTATGGCTATTGCAACATTTATTTTCCTGTTTATTATAAGTTTTGACTAATACAACAAACAATGACTAAAAAATCTCCGCAGATTGCGGAGATTTTTTTAGTTTTATAGCATATTTATTATACGGAAAGAATTTTCAAAGATTCTTTTAATATATCTTCAGCAGAGGCATTGTTTTTCAAATTTAACATTGCTTTTGAAAATGCATCTTTAATTTCTGCACGTTCATACCCCAGAGAAATAAGAACCGTTTGCGCATCTTCCATAGCCTGAGTATTTTGAACATTTGAAGTCTTAATTTCAATTGGAGCCGTATTGTTATAATTCATTAGTTTGTCTTTCAATTCAAGAATTATTTTTTGCGCCAATTTTGGACCGACACCTTTTGCTCGAGTCAACTCTTTGTGATTGCCTGCAATAACAAATCCAATTAGCTCTGATGATTGGAATTCATCAAGGAGAACAAGCGCCATTTTGCTTCCGACTCCGGAAACTGATGTTAAAATCGAAAATATATCACGGTCTTCTTTATGCAAAAAGCCGCACAGAGCCATCTTGTCTTCCCGATGAATTAAAATTGTATAAAGTTTTACTTCATCACCTGTTTTTTCAACAGCGGCAAAATCTCTTGGCATAACTTCTGCCAGATAGCCGATGCCGTTGTTTTCAACGGTCAGAAAGAAACCTTTTGATGAGGAGTTTTTACCTGATATAACACCTTTTATATAATCGTACATTTTATAATTCCTTTAGCTTGTTTTTTAATTCGGAAACAGTTCTTGCAAGCTCTTTATTAACTTTAATTTCATCTTTGATTTTCTCGTATGAATAAAGCATTGTTGTGTGCTTTTTATTAAAGAATTCGGCAATGCTTTCAAAACTTTTTTCCGTCATTTCACGTGCTAGATATACTGCAACATGACGGGAACTTGAAACTTTTTGATTTCTTGAAGAACTTTTAAAATCATCAATTGTCACACCGTAAAATTCTGCAACCGTTTTTGCCGCATCTTCAATTGTCAGTTCTTTTTTTGAAGCTTCGCAGTTTAAAACTTTTTTAGCGAATTCAAGTGTCAAAGGAACTCCTTCTATATCCGAGTATGCACTGACTTTATTAAATGCACCTTCCAATTCCCGAACATTTGAAACAAAATTATTTGCGATATATTCATAAACTTCAAACGGAATATTAAGACCGGTTTGCTCACCCAGATTTTTCAATATAGCAACACGTGTTTCAAAATCCGGCGGGGTTATATCGACCATAATTCCCATTTCAAATCTTGTTCTTAAACGCTCCGGAAGTGTCGGAATATCTTTTGGCTGGCGGTCTGATGTTATAACAATCTGCTTGTTATTATTGTGAAGACTGTCAAATGTATGAAAAATTTCATCCATTGTTGCTTTTTTAGATTCCAAAAACTGAATGTCATCAATCAAAAGCACATCTATATTTCTGTATTTTTGACGAAATTTATCCATTCTTGATATTCTGTCATTACACTGAATATTCTTTATAACTTCATTAAAATAATCTTCTGTTTTTATATATCTTACTTTTAATTTGGGTTTGTTAAAAATTATATAATGACCGATAGCTTGCATCAGGTGAGTTTTACCGAGTCCTGAGGCGCCGTATATAAAAAGCGGATTATATTTTTTTGCAGGATTTTTAGCTACAGCCATAGCTACAGCATGTGCAAATCTGTTGTTTTCACCTACAACATAGTTTTCAAACTTGTATTTTAAATTGAGATTGGAAAAAGACTGCATTTTTGCAAGATTGTCAAGAACTTTTTTTTGTTCATCATCTTCATCCGCATGTATTGATTTCAGTTTTGCACTTTCTTTTTTCTTTTCTTTAACATACCTGTCCGCAAGAGCAGCATCATATTGAATACTGAAATCTATATCAATGCCAAAATGATTTTTTAATGCTGCAATTATTTGTTTATAATAATTTTGTCTTACAATCTGCGGGGCGAGTTGATGAACTGTTATTAAGGAAAGGGAATTATCTTCCAGTCCTGCGGGTTCAATTGCGTCAACCCATGAATAATACGCATGTGCCGGAATTACATCACGCAGTTCTGTTTTAACTTCATTCCATTTCTTTTTGACTTCCAAAATATCCATAAAAATATTTTACTACAAAAGTTGACATGAAAATTTAAAATATTTGTAAATTTTTTACACCAACATAAGTATTAAAATTCTTTTATAATACTGCCGTTTTCATCCAGTATCTTATAACTTGCAACGTTATTTAACAAATCCCAGTATACAGTTGCGACTTCCTTATTATCTTTATCTAAAAATTTTGAAAAACCTATACCGGCGGGGCGCAAAAGTTCATCAATACGCTTGTGACCGTCTTCATAGATATTTTCAATCTTGTTTTTCGTATCAAATGACAATCTCAAATTTTCAAGATATGATTTTGTTGGATCAGTGATTTTTTCTTTTTTAAACCTGCCTGACCTTGCAATAAGAATTCCGGCAACTACCGAAGCAGCAACAGATGAGGCTCCAAGCATATATTTTGTTTTATCCGTCATTTTTTTAGAGCCGGATGAATCTTTTGATACTGTATTTTTTTGAATATCTTTTTTAGGTTCGTCAGCCGGAGTTTGCGGCATAAACATGTACATGCCCGCCGGATTGCTGGTTAATCTTGGAAAACCTAAGCCGTTATTTAAACTTACCTGTGCCAAAATTCCCTCATTTTCTTAAATATCTGATATTTTAAAACTTGAACATTTTATTTTTTGCTAATTTATTAAAAATTTGTATAATACAATTCCGCATGAAATTGCGAGATTTAAAGATTCAACATCATCCTTCATTTCTATTTTTATTTTTTCATCTGCAATATTAATCAATTCACTGCTCAATCCTTCAGCTTCACTTCCGAACAAAATAATATAAGGCGGTTCGGGATTGTAATTTTTAAGCAAAACTTTAGCTTTTGGCAGAGTCGCAATCTTTTTGTGAGATGTAAAATATTTTTTCAAATCATCAGATTTATTCATACAAACAACCGGAAGTTTCCACAGGCATCCGACGGCTGAGCGGACCACTTTCGGATTGTAAAGGTCAACACAATCTCCGAACAAAACGACTAAATCAATACCTAAAGCGGCGGATGTCCGCAAAATTGTCCCCAAATTTCCGGCGTCTTTGATATTTTGAAGAAGTAAAACTTTTTCTTTATTTTTTATTTTTGAAAGTTCAAAATATTTTTGATATCCAACCCCAACACAATCAGGAGGTGTATCCGTTGTGGAAATTCTTTTTAATACGGCATCATTTGTCGGAATAATTTTTTCTTTCAAAAAATTGTAATCTGAAATTTTTGTTTCATTAACAAAGACATAATCCAGTTTTATGCCGGAATTAAATGCCTCATAAACCGGCTTAAAACCTTCAAGTAAAAATTTTCCTGAGTCATCACGATATTTTTTTTGTTTCAATTTCGCCGTTTCTTTTACAAGATTGTTTGAAACGGCTGTTATTTTTTCCATCATACGACCTCAAAATGACTTAGCCATTCTTTTTCATTATCTGTCAAAAGATTAAAATCAATCAGTTTTTTCTCATAACACATGTTCGTAAACGAATTAATACTGCCGTCTTTTAAATAACAGGAGTTTTCAAGACGAACACCAAAATAATCCCTGTTATAAAGCCCTGGTTCAATTGTAAAACACATGTTTTCTTTAATTTCTGTTTTTGCAAGTTCACCGTTACTCAAATTCGGAGGTGCTTCATGAACATTTATTCCGAGTCCGTGCCCCAGTCCGTGATTAAATACAAAACCTTCAATTTTATTTTCTTCAAAAATATTTCGTACAAGTTCGTCAATCTGAAAACCAGTTGTTCCTGTTTCCATTTTAAAATTGAATGCATTTAAAAAAGATTTTAAAACAGTTGTATAAACTTTTCGCTGCAAATCTGCGGGGTTTCCTTTTACAAAAACTCTTGTAATATCTGTGGCAAGCCCGCCTTCATAATATGCGCCGCAATCTATCAAAACAAGACTTCCGTCCTTTATTATTTCGTCTTTTGAAGATTTTGAATAATGTGCAAGTGCCGAATTTTGATTGTGTGCAACTATTGATTTGAAACTTAAAATTTTTGCGCCGTTTTTATAAAACAATTCTTCTAACTTTTTATCAATATCGTATTCGGAAATATTTTCTGAAGTTTCAATAAAATTTCTTATTTCATACATTGTTTTATCAGTTCTTGCAAAAGCTGTTTTTAAATGTTCGATTTCGGCATCAGTTTTTACTGTTCTCATTGCAAGCACAGGATTTTCTTTAATCTGGCGGGATTTTTTCCCTAAAAGCGCATAATCGTATCCGCTAATAGTATTTTTATCTGCATAAACAACATCGGACACAATGTATTTGTCAAAATCTTTTATCTTTTCACCCGTAAAAAGGATATCTGAATGTTTTGTTACAAGAGATTTTCCGATTATTTTTGAGGAATAATTTTTTGAAAAGTCACGCTTGTTATAAAGATATGAAACATCCTCCGGATTGGTAAACAATACTGCTTCATTTAAAGAAAGCGTTTTTTGAATTTTGCTGATTTTATCCTCTGATGACATTCCGCAAAACTTTTCATTAATATCTTCTATTTGTCCGTATGAAGGTGGTTTTGTTTCTATGCCGTCCGTTTCAAGAAGTTTTATCTTAAAATATTTTTCCATTTCCTCAATACGTTTTTGAGAATTTTTCTTTGAACAAACACCCACTAATGAATTTTGCGGGATTCGTTTTGCAATTTCCGATAACACAGATTGACCTGCAACAAGTTTTACAACAGACACAATATCTGAATCTGTTTCCAAATCAGCCTGAATGTGATATCTTCCGTCAACAAAAAGATAAAGTTTATCAAAGCCTAAAAGGGCATCTCCTGTTGAGCCGGAAAAATTTGTCAGTAAATATCTTGCATTTTCATCCAATGAATTATATTCAACAAGGAATTCGTTTGTTGAATTTACAAGCAAAAAATCAATTTTTTCTGTTTTCATAAATTCACGGGCTTTTAAGAGAATTTCATTCATTATATTTTTCCCGTGACTTTTATCAAATGCCAGCCAAACTGAGTTTCAACAACAGTCATATCATCAACATCCGTATCAAAACATGCATCTTCAAATTCTTTTATCATTTCGCCGCGCACAAAATAACCTAAATCACCGCCCTTTTCCCTGGAAGGACAAAGAGAACATTTCTTTGCAAGATCTTCAAAACTTTCACCTTTTTCAATTCTTTCAAGTAATGTTTTTATTTGGTCTTCTGTTTTTACAAGAATGTGGCTTGCCCTGACTTCTGATGCCATAATTTTACTCCTATAATTCTCACAACTATAAATTTTATCAAAAAAACTCGCTTTTCGCAATTAATATAAACTCGTTCCTATTTAAATTTCTCAAATATCTTCAAAATAAAACAGGCTTTTCTTTTGTGAAAAACCTGTCTTATTATTTACTATTAATTAAATTTGATTATGCAACTTCAATTGCGCCAACAGGGCATGCATCTGCTGCTTCTTTAACACAATCTTCGTTATCAGCAACTGCTGCATCATTTACTTTTGCAATATCTTCTACAGAAAATACATCGCCGCAGATAGATTCGCAAGCGCCGCATGCTATACATGAATCATTAACTTTTACGTTCATTGTTTTTCTCCTTATATTATTCGACTTCGTGAAATAATTTTCACATCCATATTATATAACAAAATTTTTACTTTGCAAGTTTCCTGATACAATTTGCAATGTAATCAAACCCTGTTATTCTGCCAAGATTTTCTGGCGCCAGTTTTTTGCCGTAAATCAATAACGGCACCATTTCCCGTGTATGATCCGTGCCCGGTACTGTCGGATCGCATCCATGGTCTGCTGTTATAAATAAGATATCATCTTCTTTTAATTCAGGTAAAATTTTTGCAAGATATTTGTCTATCTCCTCAATCGCAGAGCCGTAACCTTTTGCATCGTTTCTGTGCCCGAAAAGCATATCCGTATCAACAAGGTTTGTAAAGATAAGAGTAAAAGCATTTCCGTCTTTATAATCAGGGTAGGCTATTTTTTCGAGCGGAAGTTCATCTTTTATTGCTTTTAAAGTAAGTTCAAGGCCTTCTTTGTTTGAGCCGGTATGAATTGCATGAGTAATTCCGGATTTTGAAAAAATATCTTCAATTTTACCTATTCCGATAACTTTTCCGCCGCTCTCTTTAATTTCATTTAAAACCGTATGCGCCGGCACCATGGAATAATCCCGTCTGTCTTTTGAAATTCTAGTCGGCTTGCCGTCAATAATTTTGTAAGGTCGTGCAATGACACGGGAAACATTATATTTACCTTCATCAAGAATTTTACGGGCTTTTTCACACCAGTCATAAAGTGTGTTAAGCGGAATCATGTCCGTGTCAACCGCAATCTGAAAAACACTGTCTGCACTTGTATAAACAATCGGAAACTTTGTTGTGTGGTGTTCGTCATTCAAGTTTTCAATAATTGCAGTGCCGCTTGCCGGACAATTGGCTAGCACCCCGCCGCAGCCGGTTTCCTCTACAAATTTTGCAATAAGTTCCGGCGGAAAACCTTCAGGAAAAGTTGCAAACGGTTTTTCGGAAATCAGCCCCGCAATTTCCCAGTGACCTGTTGTTGTATCTTTCCCTTTTGATTTTTCAATCATTGTCCCGTATTGCGCAACCGGGTTTTCAACAGGTGAAATGCCTTTAAAATTCTGAATATTACCCAGCCCCATTTTTTCAAGAACCGGAACATCCAATCCCCCGTTATATTCACAGACATTTTTCAAAGTATTACACTCAGGAATATCGCCGAATTCACGGCAATCCGGCATAGCTCCTATTCCCATACTGTCAATAACTATAATAACCGCTCTTTTCAAAATTCCACTCCTTTTAAAATCCTGTAATTACATTTTAACATGAAAAATATTGTGCCGGTTTTTATTCTGCAACATTAACAATTGTATATGCATTAAAATCAAGTGAGCCGAAAATTATTTTCACCTGATTTTCGTTTTCCTGAATAAGTTTGACAAAATTTATTTCATCTTCATCAAAATCTTCATTTGTCTCCTTTGCCTCAAGGCTTGCCAGAAGGTTGTGCGCCTGATAGAGCTTTAAATAAATTTTTCCGTTCTGCTTTTCGCCCGTAACCTGATAATGCCCGACGGGAAGTATTCTGTCCTCTTTGATTGCAAGTTTTAGCGGAACAAGGAGAATAGGAAGCTCTTTAGGAACTGCCGTTAAAAATTGTGTTTCGTTGCTCTGTTGATAACTTTCACCGTTTCTTAGCAATTTATCTTTCGGCTTTTTCGGCTTACCTTTTTTACTTTCGAGTGCCTTTTCAAATTCCTCATCAGTTGCAGCTTCCTGACCGTATATATTTTGATCGCCAAAATTGTCCCACAAACTGCCGTCGTCTGCATAAACATAATTTAACGACAGAAGAAATGTTATAAAAAAAAGCAGAACAATTTTTTTCATATTGTTATAATAATGTTTTTTAAAATAAAGTAAACCTCTTTTTATATGATTAGCAGAATATTTAACCTTTTGCAAAAATAAAACCGCCTTATAGGCGGCACAATTGTTACTAAACACGAGACATATAAAAACACACGAGTATTAATTTTTACCCTATATATCCTGACAAAAGCTCCTGCGACAATGCTGACAATCGCATCTTCTGTAAAGCTCGAAGCTCTGTTTGTCTGATACACTCTTTTGTTACGCCGTAAATGTTACCGATTTCCTCCAGAGTCAATCTTGCGGCATTATCCAGCCCGTAACGCATTTTTACAACATCACGCTCACGCTCTTTTAGTGTTGAAATTACAATCTGAATATCGTTTTTAAGATTTTCATATTCAACATTTGCAGACACGGAAGCTTTTTCATCTTCCAGAATATCTGCAACATTCAATTCTTTTCCGTCTGCTCTTTCCAGCCCTCTTTCAATTGAAATCGTTTTTGTATAGGCAGAAAGAAAAGTTTCGATTTTGTCCGGTTCAATATTCATTTTCTTTGCGACATCCTGATTTTTAACCTGACAGTTATATTCTTTTTCCATCTCTGATTTAACTTTGGAAAACTTTGATAAGGTTTCTTGAATATATACAGGAATTTTCATACAATGTGACTGCTCGGAAATAGCTTTGAACATAGATTGTTTAATCCACCAGCTTGCATACGTTGAAAATTTGTAACCAAGCTTGTAATTAAATTTTTCAGCCGCAATCATCAACCCCAGATTGCCTTCCTGTATCAAATCAACCAGCGGCAGACTGGTATTGTGTATAACTTTTTTGGCAATCGTAATTACGACCCGCAAATTTGATTGAATAAGTTTCTTTTTGGCTTCAACATCGCCTTCTTTAGCTCTCTTTGCAAGCTCTCTTTCTTCAACCACCGACAAAGCCGGATAATTTGATATCTCTTTTAAATAATCAGTAAATTCACCGTTACCATAGGTCAAAACCTCATTTCTGGCAGGATTTGACTTAACCTTCTTCATTTTGACAGGGGCATTTTTACTCATACTCTTTTAAACTCCTTAATTTTGGTTACACGAGAACAACATTACACTGAATTTTATAATAATTATATATAATCAGTATATACTATAATATATACTTTTTCAAGTCTTTTGTTAAGTTTTATAAAATTACTAAATTTTTTATATTTGTTGTATAATACTTACTTAAGAGGAGGATATTATGAAAAAGAAAATCATAATCACATTAGCAGTTTTATTTGTAGTTCTAATAACATCAGCAGCAGGGTTTGCAGTTGCGACCGGTGCTTTTGACAAGAAAGAAAAACCGTCAGACTACAAAATCGGTATTCAATATCATGAAGCGCTTGAAAGCGACAAACCGATGCTTGCACTGCTTTATGTTGACTGGTGCGGCTACTGTTTAAGATTTATGCCGAAATACAAAATTCTGAACATGCTTTACGGCACAAGATACAACTTTGTAATGTTAAACGCAGAAGATCCGGCAAACAGAGAGCTGGTTGAAGATGTAGCATTAACAGGATTTCCGACGGTTTACATTCTTGACCCTAAATACGACAACAGAATTTTAATTAACAATGCAATTTATCAAAATCTTCCAAAATTCAAAATTGAATTGAACAGATATTTAAGAATAAGAGGAATGCTTGATAAAGCGGCAAAAATGGATAAGAAATAATTGATATGCGGGCTTTAAAAAGCCCGCATGTTTTATATTCGGACAAAAAAAAAAGACCTTGATTTCATTTTTCAAGGCCTATCCGTTTAAATAAGAAGAGAGAGCTTTATATTTATAATAAGTATCTTATTCCCAAAAAGTTGCTATTTTTTGTGGTTTAAGTTAATAAAAATTAACATTAGGAAACAAAAATGAAAGACATCCAGAATTTAAAAGACGAACGCAACGTAGACATACAGAAAGTAGGAATCAAACATCTTGAATTACCGCTGATAATACAGCGAAAAAACAATTCCAATCAGGTTGTCTGCGCAAAAGCAAAGGTTAACGTATCACTTCCGAAGGATTATAAAGGTACTCACATGTCAAGATTTGTGGAAGTTTTAACAGAATGGCGCAACAAAAACCTTCTGGGTGTTGACATAAAAGGATGTCTTGAGGAAATAATCAAACGGCTTGAAGCTAAATGCGGAGAACTGGAATTTACGTTTAAATATTTTATAGATAAAAAATCTCCTGTTACTCATTTAATTTCGCCAATGAGTTTTGATTGTCTTTTTAAGGGGACGATTGACGAAACAGGATATAAATTCATTTTGGGAGTAGAAGTTCCTGTAACAACGTTATGTCCGTGTTCAAAAGAAATTTCGGATAACGGCGCACACAACCAGCGGGCATTTATAAGAGTCCGAGTTTCATATGATGATGACAAACACATATGGATAGAGGATTTGATTGATATGGTAGAAGGTTGCGCAAGCTGTCCTGTATATCCGCTTTTGAAACGGGAAGACGAAAAATTCGTAACAGAAAAGGCATGGGATAATCCTAAATTTGTTGAAGATGTTCTGCGGGATGTTGTTGTAAAACTCCGGCAAAATACAACCGTTAATGAATTTGAGGTTGAATGTGAAGCATTTGAAAGCATTCACAATCATTCTGCGTGGGCTTATCAAAAGGAAAGCAAAGTTTAACAGCTGCAAATTTTTCATTAACTTTTCAAAAGCATTCTTGCGAGCGGCGCATCAGTACGTCCGTTGAGATTTTTGTCTATTTCCTTTAACTTTTGAGAAATTATCTCCATTTCATCAGTCCAGACAAAATTATCAAGAACATATTTTTCACCCTTTTGAAAATCTCCGTCTATTTGAATTCTGATAATTTCTGCAAGCATCTTTTTAGCTGTCGGAATCATTTTATCAATATTAACGTAAATTTTTCCATCCGCATTTAATTCTATTGCACCGTTTTCAATAAAATATTTTGTCTGCATAACGGTACGCACCCTGTGTGCCTGTGAAAGCGTAGGTTTGGATTTTAAAAAGTTGTCGGCAGCAAAAGTTACAAGAATCTGCAATACCTGCTCATGTGTGTACATGCCTTTTTCTTCCAGAATATCGAGAAATGCCAGACCGCCCATATCTGCTTTATTTTCCTCAATAATGCTCTTGTACTTTCCTAGAGCTTCGGTGCCTTTATTTGGTCCTAAGGAATGGGTATTCTCATGCCCGATTGTAAACCAGTGATCGGCTTCATCTAGATAATATTTATGCTGTTCGCCATCAAGAGTCGCATCAAGCCGTTTTTGAAGTTTTTCACGGTCTGAAATAAATCTAATTTGTCTGTGATAAACATTTCGTCTGCCGCCGCCAATAGTTAAAGACAGCTTGTCATCGTTCGGCAGATTTTCCGCAAGCGTAATTCCTGCCCGATATGCTCCTACATCACCGGCAAGAACAACTATATCCGCATCAATCATTGTTTGTTTGGCATCATCGGTTTTTGATATATTTTGTTCATATTCTTCATGATATGGCATACTGGCTGCAAGAAGCGGAAGATATTCTTTAATTTTTAAAAGGGCTTCAGTACCTTCTTTATTGACAATCCCTACACGGGCGCCTAAAAAATCTTTTGAGATTACAGGAATTTCATAATCCTCCAGCAATTTTTTCAACTCTTCGTTTTCAATTACACTTTCCGTCATTTCATCTGCATAATTTTCCCGTGTAATTGTAAATTCAAGCGGGGTATCCTGAAGTTCCGCCCACTTTTTATCAGCATAGGCATCAAGCATAGGATCGGCTTCCCTGAGCGCAACAGCCTGAAGTCTAAGGTATTCATTAAATTCGTCATTCGTTGATGTATCAGCGGCAAGTTCAAGTTTTTCCGCTGCATGGCGAAAATCGTCGCTGAAATATTTTACATAATCTGTTGCAACAAGTTCGTCATCCTTGCGTTCGACAATTGAGCGCTGGTTTAAAATTTTGCGAACCTCTTTTGCTTTCCCGTCTTTTAACATCTTGATAAGAATTTTATGAAATTCTTCTTTTGTCAAATCTTCAGGATAAAGCCCTTTACCCGGAAGTTCATATATCCCCTTTGCAAGATTAATTTTTGTTGTTTCTCTGTCTATTGCACACATTCCCTTTTGTGCCAGAAAAAGAGTCTTTGTCAGTTCGGCACTTTCATTACCTTTTAAAATTTCATTTTCCAAATAATGATAAAAAGGCGCATTTTGTCTGTTATCTAGTCTGTAAAAAACTTTTTCAATAAAATATGCGGCCTTTACAAGATTTTTTAAAGCCTTTTTGTCACCGTCTTCAAGATTCAAATATTCAGGTGCATCAACGTCCAACAGCTTTTTAGTTGCCAGATAATCTTTATGAGTACGCTTTTTTAACTCATCAAGCGAATAATTAATTTCAAAATTTTCCATTTCTCTCTCCAAAGGTTATTTACCTGATAATTATATCATTATTTGCACAAATTGTAAAACTGAAAAGACTTATTTATGATAAGTTTCTCCTTTGATTATTTTAAATGCTCTATAAATTTGTTCAATCAAAATCAACCTTGCAAACTGGTGCAGAAAAGTCATTTTTGAAAGACTCAGTTTAAAATCCGCACGATTTGAAACTTTTTTGGATAGCCCGCATGATGAACCGATGACGAAAACAATTTCACCTGTTCCGGCATTTATTATTTCATTAATTTTTCCGGCAAAATCCACTGATGACAGCATTTTGCCTTCAATTTCAAGTGTAATAACATACGATGAAGATTTTATATGAGATAAAATTTTTTCTGCTTCTTCATCAAGTGCTTTATGAATTAAATGTTCATCCTTTATTTCTACAGGCTGAATTTCAATAATTTCAATACCTGAATAGGGTAAAAGCCGTTTTTTAAACTCATCAATTCCTTCTTTTAAAAATTTCTCTTTTAATTTGCCTGATGCAACAATTTTTATATTCATGTAAGATTGCCTGTTTTTTCAATGTAAAGAGATGTGGACGGGAATGCAAAATCAAGACCTTCTTCTCTAAAACGTTTTACTGCAGTAAGAAGAAAATCTGACTGGATTTTTTTCCATGCATTATATGCGCCTGTTTTTGTATAGGCAATACATCTTATATTAATTGAACTGTCTGAAAGCGTATCTAAAAAGACAAGATAATCATTATGAATATCTTTATGTTCATGAAGAATTTCTTCTAAAATATGAATTGCCTTTTGAAGTTTTTCGTCTGATGTATCGTAAGTTAATGTAAACACCTCATTAATACGTCTTTTTTTGGCTGCTGTAATATTGCAAATATTTCCGTTTGAGGCACTGCTGTTTGGAACAATATAAAGAAAATTATCCAGAGTTCTGATTTTTGTTGACATCAAATTTACATCTTCAACAGTTCCTTCGACACCGTTAATTATTACATAATCACCTATTCTGTATGCTTTGTCGCTAAAGATTGAAAGGGTTCCGAAAACATTTGCAATAGTTGCATTTGCGGCAAAACCGACTGCCAGACCGGTAATTCCGAACCCTGTAATCAAGGAGGAAACAGAATAACCGAAACTTTGTAAAAATGATGCAACTATAAAAAATACAATAAGAATTTTGAAAATTCTGTCTAAAATCGGAATAAACTGTATCAGCTGATTTTTAGAATCTTTGGCAAGTGCATGTTCTTTCAGTTTGGCGCTAAACATGTCAACAACTTTAAACAAAATCATTATAAGAAATATATTAATTACAACGCCGACTACAAAATCAAAATGCGTTGATTTTAAAAGTTTGTTGATTTTATCAAGATGATCAATAATAGTGTCAATCAATTTTGTATCCTCATATTTTTTATTACAAAAAGGATATCATAAAAAACATAAAAAATCTTGCAAAAAATTTTTGTTTGAATTAGTATAGACATGTAACGAATTTTCGCAAAATGCGGAAGTAACTCAATGGCTAGAGTCCCTGCCTTCCAAGCAGGTTGTTGCGAGTTCGAGTCTCGTCTTCCGCTAATAAAGAACACTCATCGTCAGATGGGTGTTTTTTATTAGCCTGAATGACTACGGACGAGAAATCATTTGAGTTCGAGCGGCCTGCGAGCAGAGTGCGGAGGCTTGAGAGTAAAAGAACAATGTTCTTGAACACTCAACAGGAGGCACGTTTTATGCGAGCAGGACAAGACAGTTTCGTCTTCCGCTCCATAAAAGACCGTAGAACTTTAGTTCTAACGGTCTTTTATTTTTTTGAGATAGACTTTCGAGCGCAAGCAAGCTGAGGCTGGAGGCGGCGGAGTTGTCCGCTGCCGGAACGCCGTTAAATGCGAACGAACAAGACAGCGTCGTCGTCTGTTAATAAATATTACATGTAAAACTAATATGTAAGCAAATTTTATTTTTTTTAATCCTTTACAATTACAATGTGAAAGGAAAATTATATGGCGATTGCAAAAATTTTATTATCTGCCCTGCAGCAAGTAAAACATCCGTACGGATTGTACACAAAAAAACAGGCGGTACAAAAATCTATAACTATAGGGAAAGAACTTGTTGATGCTGCAAAACAGGAAACACCAATTACTAAAGATTTAATTTACAAAGTAATAAAAAAACATGTTCCGGAAGCTGATGTTAAAATAATTCAGGAAAGAGAGGAATTCCATAATATATTGAAAGCTGCAGGAGAAAATCCCAGCGAAATAGAAAAAGCCCTCACTAATTACATCGCTGTACATTTCAATTTAAGGGGCAAATATAAAGGAATCTATATTCCAAATTTAAAAACACCTGAAGATATGTCTAATTTAGCGCACGAAATTGAACATTATTTGTACAATTCTCATACTCCGAAACGTAAGACCTTTTTATATATAATAAGAATGATGCGAAAATTCAAACCTCACAAAACAAATACAGCACAATTAAAAAATAAAAACACACTGGAAAATACTCTGCGCAAATTGTTTGGAGTTCCATATTTAAAAAGTCCTGATTGCTTTAAAGGAGTAAAACCTACACGTGAAAGTGTAGATGAATTTTTAAAAGGAAATAATTTTACAGGATTAACTGATAAAAAAAGAGTTAATGCATATATTAGAACTGTAATAAGGCATTTTTTACCACCTGATGCACGCTTTAGCCCAAAACGTCTGGCTATAATAAAAAATACACTCGATGACGAAACCAGAGCATACAAAGTAAGCGATATTGTTTCCAGATACGCAACAGGCTCTAGTGACATAACCTGGCAGGGTTTTGTTTCCGATATTTATTCAAGAACATGCAGTATCCTAAAACTGGAAATTTCTAATGCAATCAAGTACAAATTGAATAAAAAATTCAATCCAAACTGCAGATACAAATACCAGTCTGGATTACCTGCAACCTCATACTGCGGACCAAAAACTGTATAATTAAACAATTAAATTAATGTCTTAAAATTAGCCAATTTTTAATTAATAAAAAAAATAATTAAATCTAATCCTTAAGAATTAGTTCCCTGTTGCTAATTTATTTTTTTAAAAGTTATTCTTTTGAGTGGTGAAAATATTTCTGAAAAAGTTTATTATATATGTGTAAGCTTGTAGTATCCAGGCACTTTTTCGGGGTTGCGACAAGATTTTTTCTTTCAGCGGTTTGGTTGAAAATATTACAAGCTTACTTCCCAGACTATAATAATTCTCATTATATAAGTTACATCTTTAATACTATGTACAATTTATAAATATCAATGGTTTTCACGTTTGATATACTAAGGCTTGACAGCAATGTTGAGTCCTTTTTTTTATCCATAAAACAAGTCACACTGTAAATACAGTGTGACTTGTTGATTGTTTTATAAGAAGCTTTATACTGTCGCAACAGCAGTTGCTTCTTTAATAACAGCTTCAAGAGCCTCAAGAGCATCTTCCGGTAATTTGTCGATACCTGCTTTTTCTGTTTCTCTTGATTTTACAAAATCAATTCTGTCCTGCATACGAGCAACAAATTGTTGAGCGTATTCTTTGTTTGCAAATGATGTTTCAAAACCTTCAACATCCATGATTTCGATATCTGAGAAACCTTCCCATTTGTGGAATTTAGCAGTTCCTTCAACGATTGCTTCAATAATTCCCAGCGTATGAGCGGGTTTAACTTTAGTACCCATAAATTCACCGGTATTCAAGATGTAGCAGTCAACACCGTCTGCGATTAACTGTTTAAATCTTGTATAGTCAACAGACAGAGGATAAACTCGGAACGGGTTTGCATAAGGTTCAACAACTAATGCATTAGGATCAACGCCTGCAGCCAATCTTTCAGCTGATGAACGTTTTGTAGCAAGAGTAGCACCCATAGCAGAACCTAATGATGCACCTGACAATTTAAGAACCGGCGGAATAGTCGGGTCTTTCATTAACCAGAAAATTGCATTGATTGGCTGGTCAATTCTGTCAACTCTGTTAGGTGACCAGAGTTTTGATTTAACAGCACGACCGTTGCCGTTTCTGATATCTTCGGTAACTGAAACAACTTTACCGTCAGCTAATTGAATAGCACCTGCGTTTTGTTGTGTCAGGATATATTTGTTGTCATCACAGCCAATCGGATAATCTGCGGTTTTGTCAAAATATGCAGGCTCAAGAGCGATTGTGTATTTGTCATGAACATTTATGATAAATGCATCATCGTGAAGAACTGTGATATTGTATTTGTTGTTGTGTTTTGCGTGAGTGATTGTTGACTTGCCTGAGCCTGAAAGTCCGAATACTGCAACCTGGAATGATTTTCCGTTATCAAGGTTGTAACGTTTCATACCGCCGTGGCATGATGCATAGCCGTTACGTGCAGCACAACCCCATGCTAAAGTTAGAGTACCTTTTTTGTGTTCGCCGAAATATCTCATACCGAGGATAGCAGCACAGTTGTGTTCCGGATCAAAGAATGTCAATCCGTAAGGGAAGTCAGGGTGTGACCAGTCAGGATCTGAGAATACGTAGATATCACCATCCGGTAATTCTCTTGATTCTGCGTACATATTAGCATAAGCTTCGTTAATATATTGGAAGTTTAACATCCATGAATACATAATGTTTTCAAAACCTTCCGGAATCATAAGGTGAGCTTTTACCATGAAGTCTTCTTCCAAACCAACAACTACTTCGGTTTTGTACATTAATCTGTCACGGGTTCCGTAAATAGCTTCACGAATAATCGGCAACAAATATTTCAAATCGCAATTAGGCTCGCCGACGATTTTTCTTGCAGCTGCGCAACGACCTACAACAGTACCGTCATTAAAAAGCAACTGGTTTGCGCCCTGCGGAAGACCGATTTTTTCGGGTTTGTAAACCGGCATGCCTGTTAATTCAATAGTTCCGGGGCTGTTTTTTGCAAGTTTGTAAGCTTCAGATACAGACTTAACTTCCTCAACATTGTTTCCGAAAAACGGTGCCGTAATAGTAGCACGGGCAGCTGACATAAGCTGTTTTAATTCTTCGGAATTTGTAAAAAATTCTTTTGTAGCCATAATGTTCTCCTTCTTTAAAACACTTGTACACAGTGTTTCAACTTCTTTAACCAAATATTAGCACAAAAAAACACAATTACAATCGTAAAATATCAATATTTGCATAAACGTTTCATATTTCAAGCACAGGAATATCGTTTTCAAGCTTAATTTCAAACTCGGTGCCTTCAGGTATATAAACTTCATTTCCGGGTGCGAAAAATGCGACAATAGGTGCGATAAACAAATCAGCAGTCTGCAATAAAGCACCTGTCAAAAAGTAAAACGGCTTTGCTGCAGTATGAACGCATTCATCGGCTGTCGTTTTGCAAGGGTCTTTATAAATAGTATGAATGGTACCGTTGTTAGCGGTATCAGCCAGATTGTCCCTGTAATTTGAAGGTCCTGCAACTGCACCTAAAAAAACACCTTTTTTATTCATTTTTGTTATATAAGCTTCTGCAGGATACGTTATATTTTCCAGTTTAACGTTCTTTATCATAACTTTTAAAGTTCCGCTTGAACCGCCTTTACCCGGAGGCTTGTTTTTTATAACTTCGCCTGTAAAAACGAGTTTCATCGGGTCTTTGTCAAGAAAAACTCTTTCTGGATACAAAGATTCAAACTTCATCTCTGTTCCGCTTGTTGATTCATAAGACATGGGCTGCATTGACTTTACTTCAAAAGTCCGTCCTTTTTCAAGCATCATTGCAGTCAATTCTTTGCCTGCAAGACATTTATAGGCAGATTTGAATGCTTCAACAGTACCGCTTCTTTCGGTTAATATGTTTTCAGCAGGACATGCAGCCGTTTCCGTCTCATCAACCAAATTGATTAATTTGGATTTTTTCTCTTTTTCATCTTCACCTGCCATGCTCTGTGCAGGTGGCAGATTATCTTCAGCTTCCAACGACTCTTTTTTATCTTTTGAGGTTATTTCGGCAGGTGCGGCAAGCGGCAGATGCGCAATCTCGCCGGCTGCCTCCGGTGCGGTTTCGTCAGAAAAACAAGGGGTAAATGTATTTGAGAGTATTGCACAGAGCAATATTACTTTGAATAAATTCTTCATTTATTATTTATTCCTATAAATGTAAAGTGGGGTAAAACTATAAAATATTCAAATTATCTTTTGGATATCTTATCCATAGCTTTAGTATATACATAATGTATTAAACATTTTGTTTTGACAATCGTTCAAAAAAATGATTACAAAAATTATATTTGTGATGAAATAAAATAAATTATTGCCCCTGTCCGCATGGATAAGGCAAATATTTTAATTTTATTTTAAGCTACCCGTAATATATACAAAAAATAAATTTATGTGGTATCATGTAATTGTTGAGAGAAAAAGAAGGGAAAATAAAATGTGTAAAAAGTTTATATTGCCGATTTTAATTTTATCAGCAGGATTGAGCGTTTCGGCTGCAGGCGCAAACTTTGCCGGAAATACGGCCGGAATTAATCTTGAAAATCCGCTGATTGCGGTTTCAACACCTGCTGCAACACGGAATTATATACAGGTAAAGCCGCTTGATATGGTTAATAATCCGTCTTTCTATCTCAATAAATACGTAAAAATAAAAGGAAAATTCGACAAATTTACGACACTCGGACTTGATTACAAACCTGCAATGAAAAGTTCCGAAGATTTTATAACATTTTTAATACAAAGACCTGATGTAACCGATCACAATGTTCCGCTTTCCGAGCTTAAAATATTTCTAAAACGAGCAGAGGCTGAAAAACATATTGATTTAAACGCAGGCGATGAAATTGAATTTTCCGGCAAAGTTTTTTCAAATGCATTAGGTGATGTATGGATGGATGTCGAACAATTTAAAGTTTTGACGGTAAAAACTAAAACAACAGACAAAAAATAATTTTATAAATGGTGAGGAGTGCTTTTGAGGAGTTAAGAAATGACTGATGAACAAAAAGTAAAAAATAACGAAAAATTTTTGACAATACACGGACATTTTTATCAGCCGCCGAGAGAAAATCCGTGGCTTGAAGCTATTGAACTGCAAGACAGCGCTCTGCCCTTCCATGATTGGAATGAACGGATTAACAAAGAATGTTACAATCCGAATTCGGTTTCAAAAATCGTTGATAGCAGAAACCGGATTCTTGATGTTGTAAACAACTATGAACATATAAGTTTTAACTTCGGCCCCACACTTTTATCATGGATGGAACAGTTTGCACCACTCACTTATGAAAGAATAATTAAAGCGGACATTGAAAGCGTAACGGAACACTCCGGACACGGCAATGCTATGGCTCAAGTTTACAACCATATAATCATGCCTCTTGCAAACGAACGGGATAAAGAAACTCAGGTTAAATGGGGAATTCGTGATTTTGAATACCGTTTCGGCAGAAAACCTGAAGGTATGTGGCTTGCGGAAACCGCCGTTGACGATGACACATTAAGAGTGTTGGAAGCCAACGGGATAAAATTTACCGTGCTTTCACCTTATCAGGCACTCAAAATAAGAAAAGAAACTGAAAAAGAATGGTCTGACGTAAGCTGGGGAAATATTGACCCTGCAAGGTCTTACAGATATTATATAAAATCTGCGCCGGGCAAATATATTGATTTATTTTTCTATGACGGCGCAATTTCACGTTCAGTTGCATTTGATGAGCTACTTAAGGATGGCAACAAATTTGCAAAAAGACTTCGTGAAGGGGTTTCTGACTGTCGTGATTATCCTCAGCTTATACATATTGCAACAGACGGAGAAAGTTACGGACACCATACAAAATTCGGAGATATGGCTCTTGCCTATGTTCTTCAAGTCAAAGCCAAAGAAGAAGGCTTTATCATAACAAACTACGGGGAATATCTGGAAAAATACAGAAGCGATTATGAAGTTGATATAAAACAGGCTTCAAGCTGGAGCTGTTTCCATGGTGTAGGCAGATGGAAAGAAGACTGCGGCTGTTCAACAGGCGGTCATCCGGGGTGGAATCAAAAATGGAGAAAACCGCTTCGGGATGCTCTTGACTACCTGCGTGACGAACTTGTAAAACTTTTTGAAGAACAGGCGCCTAATTATTTCAACAAAGACTGCTGGGAAGTAAGAAACCGCTATATTGATGTAATTTTAGACAGAAATATAATGAATGTACTGAAATTTCAAAATGAAAACTTCAGGCAAGACTTATCAGATGCCCAAAAAGTAAAAGGCATGGAACTTTTGGAAATCCAGCGGCAGACAATGCTTATGTACACAAGCTGCGGATGGTTCTTCTCAGAAATTTCGGGAATTGAAACCGTTCAGATTATGAAATATGCTGCACGTGCGATGCAGTTAGCCGCAAGATTTACAAGAAAAGATTTTGAAACACGTTTTACGGAAATACTGTCGGAGGCAAAAAGCAATATAACCGAATACGGCAATGGTCGTGACATTTTTAACAATTTTGTAAAACCTTCAATCGTTACCGGAAAACAAATTGCGAGTTTGTGGGCAATTTCATCACTCTATCAGGATTTTGAAGATGAAGAAAATGTTTACTGCTACACAATTAAAAGAAACGATTATCAGAAAGTTCAAAAAGGTAATTCCAACCTTGTAATAGGCAATATTGAACTTCAATCAATGATAACATTAAAAAAACAAAATCTTGTATTTGCCCTGATGCAGTATTCAGGCGGAGATTTTCACTGTGCAATTAAAGAATATTCGGATGAAAACGAATACAATCAAATGAAACAGGAACTTATAAAGATATTCCTGTTAAATCCGCTAACAGAAATTATCAGAGCACTGGATGAATACTTCGGAAAAGATTACTTTACATTAAAGGATATCTTTATTGAAGAAAGAAGAAAAATTCTTCAACGGCTGCTTAAGGGTAAAATGCAAAAATTTGCACAAATTTATCAGGATATGTACAACGAAGGGAAAAGTTCAATTTATCAAATGCAAAATCTCGGACTTGCAATTCCTGACGAATTTAAAATTGCGGCAGAATATGCACTGAGCCGCAAATTTAACGAACTCATAAAAGATTCCAACGGATTTGTAGATCCTGCAGTTTTGCAGGAGGCTGCCGATATTAATTTTGAAACCAAAACAATGGGCATAAAACTTGACAAACAGCCTTCAAATACAATTTTCAGCAAAAAAATACTTCAGAATATCAACCGGCTTGCATATAGTTTTGAAATTCAGCAGGCAGATGTTGTTCTTGAGTTGTTTGAGCATATTGAAAAACTTGAACTTGAAATTGATATAGCGGAAGCTCAAAATATTTATTTTTCAAAAATTTACAACCAAATCGGCGATATTATAGAATCCATCCAAAATTCCAAACGCCCCGGTGAAAGGAAATTTGTGGAAATGCTTCTTGATATCGGAGTAAAATTAAATATTAATACAGAATTCTACAGAACGAAACTGGCGAAAGTTTAATCCTTTACCAGTCATAAGAACCGTATTTTTTATACATATCAATCGTAGTTTGAATTTTATGTTCAACAGAAGATATTTTTTTAAGAATATCTTCTGTTGGATTTTTTGTTTTTAGAAGTTTTAATTCCAGCAAATCTTCTTTTGCTTTGCGCACCTTTTGTTTTGCTTCTTCTCTCTTTAAAAACAGCCACCCTTCAAATCCGCATCCGGGAGGCACTATTGACCATGGTGTTGACGGACAGTGACGGCAAAGAACCGGTCTTTCTTCATAAATCGAACATAAATTGTCCTCCCGCAGATATTTACAACCGTAAAATGTCATTTTTGTTTCATCATAATTTCCGTCCTCAATTAAAAGATTGATTACATTATCGACAAGTTCTTTATCAACAGCCCTGGCAGCTTCAATTGACGGATACGGAACAAATATTTTTAAAAACTCACAGGCACCTTCATCATTCTCAGCCTGAAGCGCTTTTAATTCTTCGTAAGATTTGGAAGTTGTTACAACACGACAGCATCGTCCGCACATATTACAGAGCTCTTGCGGACGCATTGCAAGATAATTGTCTTCATAACTTCCCATAATTTTATTATATTCAAAATCTGAAATTTAAAAAATATATTTAACATTTCTTAAACTTTATAAAATTAAGGCAATAAATTTTTATAAAAATACTTTTTATATATAAGTATTTAAAAAAGGGTAGTGTTATGACATCAGTTCAAAATCAGGGAAACCAGCAATTTCAAACAGTAATTCCGCAGACAAATCAGCCTGCGGGCATGCAACCGCAGCAAAATTATATGACTCAACCTCAGGTTCAGTCTGCACCTCCAAGTTATGCGGGTGTAAATATTCAGATATATAATCCTTCTGTCGGAATTCCAAACATTAATCCGACAGGGAATATGCCGGTTTATCAAGGATTACCCGGAATGGCATACCCGTCCAATTATTATACACAGCAATTCGGGCCTCCGGGGGGCATAACAGCACAAGGCGGACAGGGCGGCAACGCTGTTGTTAATAATACAATCGGTACAACACCAGCAGGAGGCGGTGTACAAACAACAAAAACAACGGAAAATACAACAAAAGAAACAACCGAAAACTCAACTAAAACTGATGATAAGAAAAAAACAGAAAAAAGAAAAATAGTTGAACTTACTGATGAATATATTAAAAACCTTGAAAATTATCTGAACAGTCAGGACAAAGAAGTCAGAATGATGGGTGCAAAAGAGGTTGTTGCAAGACTTCAGGAAGACGACAGCCGCAAAGATGACCCTGCTTTGACAGCATTAATCAACAAAATGCTTCAGGATCCATCACAACAAATTCGGGTTTTAGCCTTAAGTATGCTTGATTCAAGAATTTGTACAGGGAATGATTATACAGTAAATGTCCTCAAAAAAATGCAGAATTCAACTTCCGGTTACGGACAGGATGCGGCACAGGCAACAAATATTCTTCTCAAAATGTCAGGCAATATAATTGAAAAAGAATTTGAAGTTCCTGAAAATAAAACCGACTCTAAAAAATAACAAAGGTATAAATTATGAGTGTAATAAGCGCAGTAAAAAATAATTACGGAAAATATCTTGCAAAAGCCGCCGGTGTTGCGGCAATAGGCTTGATTTTGCGTGATGCGCATACAATCGGCAAGCTTCAGGCCGATGTAACATCAGAATCAAGAGATGCTAACGTCAGCATGGATTTGTTTGAAAATTCTCAAAAACTTGACACTCCTAGCCTCTGGAAGGGTGAAATGAAAGATAAAGTTTTTAAATATCATCTTGAAAATAATTTTCTTAATTTCTTTAACTCCGCAATCGGATACTTTTCAGGTTTGGGTTCAATGCTTGTGTCTAATGTAGTACCGCTGGGACTGGGTTTGACAGCACTTCTTGCTAAAGGTAAAAAACTGGCATGCGGAAGCGGAATTGCACTTGCAGCTTATGCTGGATTTACATTTATTAAAGACGGTCTGGGAATAGGAACTAAAAAATATCTGCAAAAATAAAATTATGAAACACTTACATGCGAAGGCATCAAACCTGCAAACAGGATACCGCAAATAAATAATACAAGATATATTTTTAAAATTATCCCTACCCATTTTTTCTGCTGTTCCTGAAAATCTTGTATGCTTTCATAAACATTATCTTTATTATAATATGCCAGCTTATTTCCAATAAAACCCATATATATTGGAATTATCCACGAAATAATGACCAGTATTCTAATCAGTGTAACCGGCATTGGAATATTTCCAAGAGGCGTAAATGTGCACAAAAAAAATATAAAAGAAACATAGGCTGTCCAATGCTTGACTTTATTTCCGATTGCCCAAATCCATGTACCTAAACAGGCAGCCCAATTAAACTTTCTTAATTCTTTTTCCAAATCTTTATCCATCTAAACCTCCAAAGCACTCTAAATCAATGATAGAAACAATATACCACAGGGGGGGGGAGGGGCTGTCAAGTATTAATTTTATTTCAACAAATCCGGACGCTTTAATTTTGTTCTGAGAATTCGCTGCTGCTGACGGAATTCATTAATTTCTTTGTGATTACCGTTTAAAAGCACCTCAGGAACTTTAAACCCTCTGTATTCACGAGGTTTTGTATATTGCGGATATTCAAGAAGCCCGTCCGAAAAACTGTCATCCTGAGCACTTTCTATTTTGCCTAATGTTCCTTCAAGCTTTCGGCTGACAGCATCTATAAGACAAAGTGCCGGAAGTTCGCCGCCAGTCAAAACAAAATCTCCGATTGAAATTTCTTTCGGTTTTATGATTTCCCGTATTCTTTCATCAAAACCTTCATAATGTCCGCAAAGACATATTATTTGCTCAAAGTCAGCGAGTTCTTTTACAACTTTTTCACATAAAGGCTCCCCTTGCGGTGAAAGCATTACAGTAATTGAATTTTCTATCTTTTCAATACTTTCATACGCATCAACATAAGGCTGCGGCATCAAAACCATTCCCGCACCGCCGCCATAAGGAGTATCATCAACTTTTCTGTGCTTATCCAGCGTAAAATCCCGTGGATTTATGGTATTTACCTTAATAATTCCGGACTCAACAGCTCTTTTCATAATACTAAACGCAAAATGCGACTCTATCATCTCGGGAAACAATGTCAACACATCAAATCTCATTGAAGCAAACCCTCAATGTTATTTATGGTAACTTTTTTATCTTTTAAACTTACATCAGTCACAATTGCTTTTACAAATGGTATTAATGAAATATTTTTGGATTTGGTTTTAACCGATAACAAATCATTTGCGCCATTGTTGGAGACTCCGACTATAAATCCGAGTTTATTTCCGTCTTTGTCAACAACATCAAGCCCTACAAGTTCATCAATTAAAAACTCATCTTCATCAAGGGCATCCCGGATAACGTTTTCCTCAACAAACAGCAGAGCACCTTTATATTCAATCAATTCATCAATTGAATTTATTCCTTCAAACTTTACGATTGCAAAATTCTTATGAATTCTGATATTTTTTATTTTTAAAGGTAAATATTCCTCTTTATTTTTTATATAAACTTCTTTTAAGCCGCAGAAAAAATCCTGCTGGTTTTTAGAAAAA
This sequence comes from Candidatus Gastranaerophilales bacterium, assembly GCA_944322785.1. Lineage (GTDB taxonomy): Bacteria > Cyanobacteriota > Vampirovibrionia > Gastranaerophilales > Gastranaerophilaceae > Scatenecus. The sequence continues at coordinate 97,128 of CALUPW010000004.1, forward strand.
CCAACTTTTGCTTCACCTTGAATACCATGAAAGTTTAAAATCTTTCCGACGGAAATGAATTTGTTCATGAGTCTGCAGCTTCTTCAGCTTTTTTAGGTTTTCTGCCGCGTTTCGGTTTTTCTTCTTCACTTATTTCAGAAATTTGTTCCGCCGGCTGTTCTGAAACAGTTTCATCCGGTTTCTTTTTAAATTCTTCCGGCGCATCGGCTCTATCCTGATTCCAGCGCTGTAATCCCATTTGAGAACGAATAAGTCCGATTCCAACGTGAACACGCCATTCATCCATTTTAAGCTGTGCCGCAATAATTTTGTGGCATCCGATAGGCGGAAGCGGCAACAGTGGCTCGTAAAGATTTTTTATTGCAAAAAGCTGATCCGGTGAAATTGCAAGTTTACGTTTCGGGAACGGCAGCTTCGGAAGCATAAGTTTTTGGCGGACAAGATTGATTCCGAAAAATACTTTTCTCGGCTCAAGACCGATTTTTTCACCGATTACTTCATGCGCATCCGGATTCGGAAGCGGAAGCATAGCTTTATAGAGCAATTCTATTTGTTCCAGCTGTTCTTTACTTACTAATAATTGTTTTGGAGCTTTTGGTTTCCCTGGACGTTTATTAAACCTGTTTTGCTGCGGACGGCGTTGGTTAAAACCGCCTCTGTTATAACCGCCCTGCTGCGGTCTTTGATTATAACCGCCACGCCGGTTATCACGGTTGTAACCTCCTTGAGGATTTCTGTTGTACCCGCCCTGACGGTTGTTATCTCGTCTGTAACCGCCCTGTTGATTATTGTAACTGCGTTGCTGCGGGCGTCTGTAATTGTTTTGATTTTCACTTCCGCCGCTTGAATAACTGCTGTAAAACTGCGGTTTATCTTCGGTACTGTAACTTCTTAAAACTTCCGCTTCCGCATTTTGTGCAGATACTGCCTGAGTTTCACCGGCGGCATCAGCTGAAGGATTAATCATCATCTTTTTATCCGGATACAAACAGTCCGGACAAATTACTCTTTTGGGGTTTTTCGTTTCAAATTCACGACCGCACTTAACGCACTTGTTTACATACATATTGAAAGCCTCTTAATTAAAAAAAATAATTGCATAATAAAAGTTGATTTAAAAAATTAATTACTCCTCGGTAATAATATAAATATCAATATACTAATATAATTATATTAACATAAACGTAAAATATTTGCAAGTGGGGAATTTACTTTTCGACTAAAAACGTTACAGGGCCGTCATTTATTAGCGAAACCTCCATCATGGCACGAAATTTGCCGGTTTTTACATTTGTTCCGGAGCTTGAAATACAATTTACAAAATCTTCATATAAAACAGCCGCATTCTCCGGCGCTGCGGCACCGTCAAAACTCGGTCTGGTACCTTTTTTGCAATCCGCACATAACGTAAATTGCGACACAACAAGGATTTCGCCTTTTACATCTTTAATGGACAAATTCATTTTCTCGTTTTCATCTTCAAAAATTCTTAAATTCAAAAGTTTCTGAGCCAGTTTTTCGCTATTTTGCGGGGTATCATCTTTTGTTACTCCAAGAAAAACCAGCATACCGGCGCCTATTTGAGAATAAAGTTGTCCGTCAATTGAAACAGAGGCTTTTTTAACTCTTTGAATCAGTGCTTTCATTGTGTTTTTCAACCTTTTTAACTTTCAAAATATCATTTTCTATCTGCATTTCTATCGTATCATTTTCCGGATCAATTTTCAGAAGTTCTATTATAACCTTAGGCAGAAAAAGCGACCATCCGTTGCCTGCTCTGAATAATTTTCTTTCCATATTACCTCATTAAAGTTTTAACTCGTTTATAACATGTACTTTACAAAACAAATAAAATAAGGTATATTTTAATTAGTTTATAACATATTACTAATATATTTATACTAGAGGTAAAATGAAAAAAGGATTTACACTAGCTGAAGTTTTGATTACACTTGGCATAATTGGAATTGTAGCAGCCATGACCCTGCCTACAGTTATTAACGATTCAACAGAACGAGAAACTGTAGCTAAAGTAAAAAAATTCTATTCAGTGATGAATCAGGCATTGCTGATGGCAATAAGTAAACACGGTTATGTAGATGAATGGACTTTCTGCGCAGAAAAAAAAGCTGAATGTGCTGCACAATTTGTAGAAAACATTAAACCTGAATTGAAATTAGCAAGAGATTGCGCAGATGAAATTAACTGCGCAGGAGCAGCAGAGCAATATAAAACACTTGACGGTAACGATTATTCAGTAGACTATAAGACTTCTTCGTATTTTTATAAAATGATCTTAATTGATGGGAGTTATTTATGGATAAGAAATAACTACTCAACAACCTGTGCAAATAGTGATAGCGGTACTGATAATGTATGCGGACTGATTTGGATTGATACAAACGGCTCTAAAAAGCCTAATAAACTTGGAATTGATGTATTTATCTTTTTTATAATGAAAGATAGGGTAATAGCACACCCGAAAGATGATTGTAAGAAAGGAAAGACTGGCTGGAGGTGTTCAGCTTATATTTTGCAGCATGACAATATGAAATATCCGGCAAACTAATTTATTTTACCGCGAAGCTGTCCGCATGCCGCATCTATATCAGCACCCCTTTCAAGGCGGACTGTTACTTTTTTGCCGGAATGCTCCAGCAGATATTTAAATTTTTGAATTGTGTTGTTTGAAGGTTTTTGGTAATCATTTTGCTCTGTAGGATTGTACGGAATAAGATTTATGTTGCATTTAATATCCGAAAGATACTCAGCAAGCTCTTTTGCAGACTCCGGCGAATCATTTAAACCTTTGATTAGCAAATATTCAATTGTAATCCGCCGCCCTGTTTTTTCAACGTACTTTTTGAGTGCAAGCTTTAATTCCTTCATATCATATTTATTTTCAACCGGCATAAGTTTTTTGCGGATTTCATGATTCGGGGCATGAAGCGAAATTGCAAGTGTTGACTGCATATCGTTTTCGGCAAGTTCATAAATTTTTGGAACAATACCGCTCGTTGAAACAGTAAGCCGGCGTGCTCCTATTTGAAAATTTTCATTAAATATTTCCATTGCTTTTAATACGTTTTCAAGATTTAAAAGCGGCTCCCCCTGTCCCATAAAAACAATATTTGTTACTTTTAACCCGGTATCTCTCTGGATTGTCAGAACCTGTTCTATAATTTCTTTATATGAAAGATTTCTTATAAATCCCCGTTTCCCTGTTGCACAAAAAGAACAGTTGACGGCACATCCGATTTGGGAACTTACACAGGCGGTCAAATTAGCACGATTGTCAAACCGCATCAAAACAGTTTCTACACATTCACCGTCGGGATATTCTATTAAATATTTTATTGTACCGTCTGAACTTACCTGTTTAACTTTAATTTTTATATCTGTTACCACAGCGATTTTTTTGAGTTCTTCACGGAATTTTACGGACAAATCCGTCATTTCATCAATACTTTTTACGGATTTTAAGTAAATCCAATTGTGAATCTGGCGTGCACGGAATTTTGAAGCATGAAGTTCATCTGTTATTTTTTCTATTTCAGCAAGGCTTAATCCTGAGAGTATTTTCATCATTTAATCCTTTTTCATACCGGAATTTTTTCTTTATAATATTCCACAATTTCAATCATAGCATGAAGAAGAAGCGTCATTTGTTCATTTTCATTTTTCCACTCACAAAAACCGCAAACAGACGGAAGAAGTGTCAATGGATTGTCAGGAAAATCACGGCATATTTGAGGTCGATTTTCATAATCAGAACATTTCTTATCTGCTGTTAATTTCGGACAATGGTAAAAATAAACATCATCTTCTTTATTTTGCTCTAACAGTGCAATATATTCAGGATAAACTTTTCGAGCTTCCTCTTTTGTTTTGTACGGCACAAATATGCTTAAAAACTGTTTTGCGAAATTGTCACCGTTTTCAGCACGGGATTTTAATTCATCCGGAGAAAACTCGCTGCAAGCCAAGTTACAGCATGTTGCACAGCAATTACAATGATAATTTTTACGTTCGGCAAGTATTTCATTAAACTTTAAATAAATATCTTTTGAAATATCATTTTCCAGCATATTTAAAACATCGGTCTGCCACTTTCTGCCGGAACTTTCTGTCGGAAATTCAGAAAAAATATCGCCTTCAACACCAGAAGGTTTTATTTCATCAATTCGTTTTTGAAGTTCGTTTACGGAATACTTAAAAACTTCCCGAAATTTGGCACGCTGATTATCAAGTATGGAATTTAAATCTTTCATACCAGAATAATAGCATAAATACCGCTAAGTTACTCATCTCCGTAAAGTGCTTTATAGGTATAACCTAATTTTGCATCAAATTCATTTTGATTCGGGTCATCCAGAAAAACTGCATTTTTTATATTGGAATTTGTGTCAATTGACCCGTTGCATTTATTTCCGTCAAAATCTAAGGCATAATAGAATGCTGACATTTCTTTTTGTGAAATTTTGCCGTCACCGTCAATATCCATTCTTGCAAATAAATTATTATTTGATGTTTCCAGAAATTTTGCATCTTGCTCTGATAAACCGACTGTTTGCCATTTTATAAAGGCTTCTTTGCTGATATTTTCGCTTCCGTCACCGTAATTTGACGAAATAAATTGAGTCATTGAACCGCCGAGTTTTTTATACCCATCGCTTAAGGCTTGATTTATCTTCTTTATATCTTCGGAAGATTTATTCGGTTTTGCCATTAATGCTTCTATTTCATCCGAAATTACAGAAACTTTTACATCTTCACCCTTATTCATTTTATTGAAAAGTTCGTTTGCCCTTTTGCCGGTTTTCAAATCACCTTGTAAAGGAGTTTCCGAAACTATATTAGCTTCGCTTGCACTTGATGCAAAAGTTGGAGTTTGTGGTTGTTTTACCGGAGATTTAGCTTTGCTTTGAAAAATTCCGCCGGCAAATAAGGGTTTTATAGGTGATGGTTTTAATTCTTCAAGAACAGGCTCGTTATTTAAAGTTTCTACCTGTGAAGCTCGAACATCTGAAGAATTTTTTGTCTGCTGAGTGTTTTTTGAAGTTTTAACTTCTGCAGCATTACCGGTCAATAATTGTTTTATCTTACTCCAAATACCGTCTTCAATCTGTATTTTCTGACCTGTATGAACAAGAAAATTTGTATCATAACTTGATTTATCACCTATTTTATCAACGTTGTTTGTTCCGCTGAAAAGCGTTGACCTGTTATTATTCAAATTCTGAATATTATTTTGATCGACAAGAGTCATGACCTGCTGCCAGATTGACAAATCAATTTTTTTACAATCAGCTTTCGACAGGCCCAAATTTGATGCGATAGCCTGCGTTATACCTTGTCCTTGCTGTATTGTAATATCTGCCATAAATAGCCTCAGGGTTATATATCATATATATAAAGTATATAGCCCTGATAAAATTTACGTTATTTTACATTTTCTTTACAAAAATTTATAATTATATTAATTTGTAATATCCCAGCGTCCGCAGGTACCGCCCCAGCGGGCAATTATATTACCTTTGATATCCTTAATCTTTTCAACATGCTGGATTTCGTCGTTGCCCTCAATTATTGTAATTACTTCGCAATTATTTGAACATCCGTTACATTCACAGGTAATTGAATGGAAATGCATTTCACCTACTTCCCAACCCTTGAATTTTGTTTGAGCTTCGGTATATTGATGATTTTCCATTGCAAGAAGGGCAGCACCTATAGCACCCATTGTCTGATGATTTTCCGGAACTATAACTTTATGCCCTAATGCTTCTTCAAATGCTTTTACCATGCCGGAGTTTGTCGCAACACCACCTTGAAATGAAAATACGGGCAACAATTCTTTACCCAGTGCAAGGTTGGAAAGGTAATTACGAACAAGCGCCTGACAAAGTCCATACAACAAATCTTCAACAGGATACCCTAACTGCTGTTTGTGTATAAGATCGCTTTCCGCAAACACACCGCAACGTCCGGCTATACGTGCAGGATTTGTTGATTTTAAGGCTGTTTCACCGAATTTTTCAATCGGCACATTCAGTCTGTTTGCCTGCTGGTCAAGGAAACTTCCGGTACCTGCCGCACAAACCGTGTTCATAGCGAAATCCGTTACAATACCGTCCCGTAAAATAATAATTTTGCTATCCTGTCCGCCTATTTCAAGAATAGTCTGAACTCCGGGGACATTAATGCTTGCTGCAACCGCATGCGCCGTGATTTCATTTTTTATAATATCCGCACCCACAAGCGCACCTGCAAGGTTCCGTCCTGAACCGGTTGTTCCGACACCCATAACATTATAATCAGTTAATTTTTTGGAATAAAGTTCATTTAAACCTTTTTGAACAGCCATAACAGGTTTTCCTGCCGTTCTGAGCATATAGCTGTCTACATATTTTCCTTTTTCGTCAACAAGTGCCAACTTTGTCGTAACTGATCCTACGTCTATCCCTAAATATACTGTCAAACTCATAATTACTTCCTTACATGTTTTTGCCGAGGGTATTTTTATATAAAAAATATACGGCTTTTGCTAAATCTTTATAATAAGTTTAGCATAAAAAAATATTATAAACACAAATGTATAAAAACTTTTATATACTATAAATTTTCGTTCAAAAGTTTGATATACTGAGCCTTTGTCTCCTCTAAATGCGCCTCCAGCATTTTTAAATGTTCAACAGCAATTTTACTGTGTTCATCTACATCTGCTTTAAACTGCTCAAGCGTCCCTTTCTGAGCATCATCCTCAAAAGCTCTGTGTTCTAGTAAATTTTTAACAGTATCAGATAATTTTTGACGCTCTTTTTTTATTTCATCCAGATGATTTTCCAGATGCTTTAACATAATCTCAGCATCAGTTTTTGTCAGTTTTTCCATTGTTATTTTACCCTCTTAGTTTTCCGGCACGTTTTTTTTATTTGGCATAAAATTCAAACTCTTTAATATTTATAAGAGCTGCGCCGGAACATTAGTTCCGGCGCCTCTTATATGAGATAATACTCATTTCCCTATTTTGCTCTTTAAGATTCGGTATCCTGTTTATCTTCAAGTTCAACTCCCAGTTCAGCTGCCAGCTGGGCTTCCAGTTCCGGATCCAGTTTCGGTTTTGTCGGAATTCTCATTGCATAGAATGAACGGATCACGAAAATCAAAGCGATTACTAAGAATATCCAGCCTGCAACAGGTGCAATTTCTCTAAAAGACTGTGAAATTGCAATTTCCATTGCAAGAAGTCCGAATAATGTTGTAAACTTGATAATCGGGTTCATTGCAACTGAAGATGTATCCTTAAACGGATCACCAACAGTGTCTCCGACAACCGTAGCTTCATGAAGCGGTGTGCCTTTTTCTGCTAAATCGACTTCAACGATTTTCTTAGCGTTATCCCAGCATCCGCCTGCGTTTGCCATAAATACAGCCTGAAACAGACCGAATACGGCAATTGCAATCAGATAGCTTACAAAGAATGCAACAGGAGAAGATGTATCCATGCCCGGAGCTGAAAGACACGCAAAGGCAAGTGCGAAGGCAAACAATGCGATAAAGATATTAATCATACCTTTTTGAGCATATTGTGTACAAATTTTTACAACTTCTTTTGAATTTGCAACATTTGCACTTTTGCAATCAGCATCGCCTAACTTGATGTTGTCTTTGATGTATTCGGTTGCAGAATATGCCCCGGTTGTAACTGCCTGCATAGATGCACCGCTGAACCAGTAGATTACGGCACCGCCTGCAAGGAATCCGAGGAGTGTGTAAGGATTCAGCATATTCAAAATCATTTCGGGTTCAATACCGAGAGTTGATTTGATAACAAGAATTAAAGAGAAAATCATGGTAGTTGCACCAACAACCGCAGTACCGATTAACACCGGTTTTGAAGTTGCTTTAAAGGTGTTTCCTGCACCGTCATTTTCTTCCAAGTATTTTTTAGCGTTATCAAAATCGGGTTTAAATCCGAAATCTTTTTCAATTTCCTCACCGACATTCGGAATTTCTTCAATCAGAGAAAGTTCGTAAACTGATTGAGCGTTATCTGTAACAGGGCCGTAACTGTCAACCGCAATTGTAACAGGTCCCATACCGAGGAAACCGAATGCGACAAGCCCGAAGGCAAATACGGACGGATAAATCATTACACTTGACGGAATATAAAGAGATGCAACATAAGCAAGTCCCATCAAAAGAACGATTACCATGCCTATCCAGAAGGCAGAGAAATTACCTGAAACAATACCTGAAAGGATTGTTAAAGAAGCACCGCCTTCACGAGATGCCGTAACAACTTCTTCCGTATGTTTTGCTTTAGGTGACGTAAATATTTTTGTAAATTCCGGAATCAAAGCAGCACCGAGAGTACCGCAGGAAATGATAACGGAAAGTACAAGCCACAGATTTTCACACATATCAGCGAGCAGCCAGCGGCTAACGCCGAAGGTCATAATAATTGATAAAATTGAAGTTAACCATACGAGATTTGTCAACGGTTTTTCAAAATCAAATTTTTGAGTTTTTGCTGCATAAATTCTATCTGCGACAGAGTTAATCCAGTATGAAACGACGGATGTAACAATCATCAAAAATCTCATAACAAAAATCCAGGTCAAAAGTTTAACCTGATTAGCTTCACCGAGAACAGCAAGCAGGATGAATGAAACAAGAGCAACACCTGTTACACCGTAAGTTTCAAAACCATCAGCCGTCGGTCCGATAGAATCGCCGGCATTGTCGCCCGTACAGTCAGCAATAACACCGGGGTTTCTCGGGTCGTCTTCTTTGATACCGAACTGAATTTTCATCAAATCTGAACCGATATCCGCAATTTTTGTAAAGATACCGCCTGCAACACGGAGTGCTGAAGCACCTAAAGATTCACCGATTGCAAAACCGATAAAACAAGCACCTGCGATTTCGCCCGGTACAAACAATAAAATTGTAAGCATCAAAATCAATTCAACTGATACAAGACAAACACCGATTGACATACCGGCTTTTAACGGAATATTCAAAACATCAAGCGGATTGCCTTTTAATGATGCAAAAGAAGTTCTTGCGTTAGCAAGAGTATTCATTCTGATACCGAACCAGGCAACTGCATAAGAGCCTAAAATACCGATTACGGACCAGCCCAAAATAATCAATACATTCTTTAAAGGCATACCTTGCAGATAGCCGAAGTAGAATGCAATACACAAACCGATAAGAACTTCAAGTACGAGCAGAAACTTACCCTGTTGAATCAGGTAAGTTTTGCAGGTTTCAAAAATTGTATTTCCGACTTCAGCCATAGCTTTGTGGACATCCAATTTTTTAATACGCAAAAATTCAATAAATCCGAATATCAGTCCGATAACAGAAATCAGGATTCCGATAAGAAGCAGCTGGTAACTGGTCAGACTTGCGTCTTTGATACTCGGAACAACTAAATCAGCTTCACTTGCAAGAGCAGGAGAAACTGCACAAAACAATGCAGCAAAAAGAGCAGCCATTGTTCTGGATGAAAGTAATTTTTTAAACATAAACTCTCCCTCTTTGATTAAGTCGTTTCACGCTGAATATTATAATTCAAATTAAAATTTGTGACAAGATTGTAACAATAAATCATATTATTTTACAACCGTTTTTTATGATAAAATTTTTTTGAATTTAAGGCAGGAATATGAAAAGAAAAAAATTAACCGAATTATGTTTAATATCAGAGGACACGATTGCGGACAATCCGTTTAAAGATGATTATGATATAACAATCGTACGTCATAAGAGCAATAAAAAATGGTTCGGAGTTATTTTTTTGCTGGAAGATAAACTCTTTATTAATCTAAAATGCCATCCGGATCTTGCTGCCGTATTAAAAGACGAATATCCCGCAATAAGTGCTGCATGGCACATGAATAAAAAACACTGGATTAAAGTTGATGTAAACAATATTGATAAAAAAACTCTTTTAAATCTTATACAAATAAGTTACAACCTGACAGCACCCAAACGAAAAAAGATTATTTAATAAATATCATTCTATATAACTATACGGGATATCATTTTTTATAATCAGAAAACTTCTTAAAACTATAAGAAACATTATAACTGAAATAATACCGCCCACCAAACTTGATCTATCAAAAAAATAAATTATTAACATCAAAACTGCGGGTAATGCCCCAAAATGCAAAACAGCAACATAAGGATGTCCTTTTATAACATCCCATATAGAAACAGGTATAGTAGCGTCAAGATTTTTTAAACTTACATCGGTTTCGTATGTCAAAAATCTCCAGAGAAGAACACAGAAAAGTGCCAGAGCGAAAAAGCCAAAGGCGATATCTCTTGATAAAAAAGATGCAACCGTCATTAAATAAAAAACAACAAGCGAGAGCGGAAATACTATGCTAAAATAAATATTGCCTTTTAACACATCAAACACCGAAATCTGTATTTTATCAGCATCTTGCAGCGACTGTAAGTACATTTCTTCCATGTTAGAATGTTTTATTGCCGCTGTATAAATCTCTTTATCGATTAAATTCTTGTCCAATAAATCTTTTAGCGATTTTTTAAAACTATTACCAACTAATTTTTCTATTTTTATCAGGCAACGTTCTCTTTGCAAACCATAAACATCCACTACCTCCATTTGTTTCAAATTTTTCATTTCAAAGTCATACAAATCAGAATACATGCTATTCAAAACGGGTTCATGCAGCTCTTCAGGCACACCCGATGCAATAAGATCAATTGTTTTGTGAAAAACCCACTCTGCTATAACCTGTACAACAATACTGCGTAAGTAATTATCTTTACAATCTTCCGAATGTACACGCTCGCCTGCAAGAAGTGAGTACTTATAAACAGTATCACGGACGTAAATTTCGCTGTCACTGTATTTTTCAGGTATTAGCCCCCTTACCTGAAACCTCAGCTGATTTGCAAATTCTTTGTAATCAAATTCGTCACTCACTAAACTCTCCTTTTTTTATAAACTCAAATGAACATCTTCCAGCAGTTTTATTTCAAATTCACTTCCTGCAGGAATTGACACACGCCCGCCTTTATAACCGATTGAAAAAACAGGTGAACCAGCGAAATTAACAACATATGCAGCTACACCTACAATTGTCGGTAAAGGTGAAATAATTACGCCTACAGGATTGTCTGCAAACTTTTTGGAAGTCTGGCGAGTTTTTTTATAAAAATTGTGACCTTTTTCAACCTGATTAACAACACCTTTCCAGTACTGTCGTTTGCCTTTGATATTATTTATAAAGATTTTTTTGTGATTTGCTTTTGTGACTTTTCCATGAACCGAATAGGTGCGCCCTTTAAATTGGACAGTTTCTATAGCAAGTTCCACAAGTCCTCCGTTGCCTGTAATCTGCGGAAGATGCGAATCAACAACAGATGCTGTAAAAACCGTTCCTGCAGGAATTGTCACATACCGTTGATAAACAGGTGTTAATGATGTAAAACTAACTTTGGAACCGGGTTTTAAATAATCCGATACCAGATTATTTGATTTCAGACGGAATTTTGTACCTTTTTTGATTTTAATAGCGGTAAAATCATCTTCTGTTAAAGTGGTTCCCGGAAGATTTTTATTAACTTTTTTCTTTGCAGGCTCGGCAATGGCAGGCGTGGTTTTTGGCGGTGCCTGAGTTGTAGAAGTTGTAGATTTTGGTTGTGTTGTAACAGTTTTTGACGGTGCTGCTGTTTTTGGAAGCGGCGGCAGATTTTCCTGTTCCAGTTTTGAAGGATTGTAATTTTTTCTGATTTCCTCATCAATTGACAAATCAAGCTGTAATGCGGCTGCCGGCCCGATTATAAAACACAAATTGAATAAAATCAGAAATATCTTTTTCACCAAATCTCTCCAAAAATCAAATACCACGCTTAACGCAGTTCTCACCGCAGAAAAACGTGGCATTTATATAAAATTACTTGCTTAAAAGTTCATTGATAGCTTTAGCTGCTTTTTTACCCGCACCCATTGCGTTAATTGCGTTGGATTCTCCAACCGGCGCAACATCTCCGCCTGCATAAACCGTCGGAATATTTGTTGCACGGGTTTCGCCGTCAACGGTTATATAACCTCTTTTATCAGTAATTATATCAATACCGTCAGCTTCTGCAGAACGTTGTATAATCGGGTTCGGCCCAGTACCGAGCGCAACAATTACCGTATCAAGCTCCATCGTTTCAATTTTGCCTGTCGGAACAGGTTTACGGCGTCCGCTCTCATCCGGTTCGCCGAGTTCCATAACCTCAAGCTCAACAGCTTTTACATACCCGTCCTCACCGATAATTTCTTTCGGGGCATAGAGAAATTTGAAAATAACACCTTCTTCTTTTGCGTGGCGGATTTCTTCAAGACGTGCAGGAAGTTCTTTTTCCGTACGTCTGTAGATAATATAAACTTCTTCAAATCCGACTCTGACAGCGGTTCTTGCCGCATCCATCGCAACGTTTCCGCCGCCGAACACAGCGACTTTTTTGCCGACTCTTAACGGTGTCGGGCTGTCTGATTGTCCTGCATTCATTAAGTTTACACGTGTCAAAAATTCATTTGCTGAAAATACTCCATTCAAATTTTCACCGGGCACATGAAGCATTTTCGGAAGCCCTGCGCCCGAACAAATAAATATAGCATCAAAACCGTCATCTTTAAGTTGTTTAAGTGTAACGGATTTTCCTACAATAACGTTTGTATGGAATTCAACCCCCATAGCTTTTAAGTTGGTTATTTCCCGATCAAGAACCGTTCTGGGAAGTCTGAAAGGCGGAATACCGTATCTTAAAACACCGCCCAGTTTATGAAGGGCTTCAAATACAACAACTTCATGACCTGCTTTACGCAAATCCGCTGCAGCAGTAATTCCGGCACATCCGGAGCCGACAATTGCAACCTTTTTACCTGAAGGTTTAATTTCCGGCATATCAGCTTTTGTGTTGTCGCCGACATATCTTTCCAGAGCGCCGATTGCAACCGGAAGACCTTTAATTCCTAAAATACATTTACCTTCACACTGTCTTTCCTGAGGACAAACTCTGCCGCAGACAGACGGAAGCATACTTGTTTCACGGATAATTTCACCTGCTTTGTCAAGATTGCCTTCCTTGATTTCATGAATGAACTGCGGAATTTGAATGTTCACCGGACAGCCTTTTACACACTGCGGATTTTTACAATTTAAACATCTTGAAGCCTCAAGCTTGACCTGCTCGGGCGTAAGATTGCTTTCGACCGGATCAAAATTGTGACGTCTTTCCATTTTATCCTGTTCAATTACTCTTTGTCTTTCTACAGCCATTTTATATCCCCTTCTTATCGTAATGATTTACTCTTAATATGAACATTGTAATCAAAAAACGTTATTAATGCAAGAAGGGAAATAAAGGAGATAAGACGAGAGGACGTAAAGTGCGTATCAAAATGAATAAGTGAATAAGTGAATAGGAGAATAAGTTCGTTACGTAAAAAAGACGTAAAGACGCTAAGACGTTAAGTTCTAAACATAGTGAAGGGTGAGAAGAGTTGAAGAGAGTTGAAAAGGTGAACGGGCGAAAGGTTGAGGGGATTGTTACACAATAAATCCCCTCTCCCTGCGGGATGCTAGCTCGAACAGGCGAAAATATACTTTTCCTTCTCCCTACGGGAGAGGGTTAGGGTGAGGGGGCGGATGGGAAAGTGAGGAGTGAAGAGTGAAGAGTGAAGAGTGAAGGGTGAAGAGAGTTGAAAAGGTGAAGAAGAGCGGAAAATATGACAGGGCGTTAATGTTAAAAGCCGGAGAGCTTGCAAAAAACGCTTTTAATAGTAAAATTGCCTTATGAATATTGAAGAAAAAACTATAAAAACATTAGAATTCGACAAAATTCAGGAGAAAGTTTCGCTTTTTGCCAAAACACCACAAAGCAGGAGTTTTGCACTAAATGCTCCTGTCTGCAATGATTACAAAGAAATCATTAAAGCTTTAACATTCACAAAAGAAGCAAAAAAACTTCTTGATTACTCACTTGATATTCCGATAGGATTTGTTGCGGATATAGATGAAATCCGAAAAAATTCTCTTATAAGTTATTTAACTGCTGAAGAATTAACCGATATCGCCAAAACACTCCATTCTTCCCGACTTGTTAAAAAATTCTTACATGAAAATTCGGAAGAAATTCAAATACCGCAGCTTTTAAGTCTTTCCGAAAATCTTTTGTCTGTCAAAGATTTGGAGGAAAAAATTTTTAATACGTTTGACGAAAATCTTGAAATAAAAAAAGATGCAACGCCGGAACTTAAAGGTTTCTGGAATTCACTTACCGACAACGAAAAAAATCTAAGAAACAAAGTAAACGATTTATTAAATTCAGCAGAATTTTCAAAACATCTGCAGGAAAATATTTATACGACACGTGATGAAAGAATTGTTTTTCAGGTAAAGGCTCCCTCAAAAAACAAGGTTAAAGGTATTGTACATGATGTTTCAGCTACAAATAAGACTTTTTACATAGAACCCGAGGAAATAGTTCCGATAAATAACAGAATTCGTGAGATTAAATCACAAATTCATGCAGAAGAGGTTAAAATTCTTATTGAACTTTCATCTCTTGTTAAAGAAAAAATGACCGATTTAAAAATTACAGAACGACTGCTTGCAGAAATTGATTTTCATTTTGCAAAAGCAAGATATGCTGCAAGAATTGAGGCAATTGAACCTGAAATTACAAAACCTGATTCTGACACAAATGATACTCAAAAAATTGTTGCTTTTGAAAATATGCGCCACCCGCTTTTAATCGGGACTGTTGACAACATTGTATCCAATGATTTTGAAATCGGAAAGATTTATAAATCAATTATCATTACAGGCTCCAACACCGGCGGCAAAACCGTTACCATAAAAACAATCGGACTTTTTATTCTGATGGCAAAAGCAGGATTTTTCCTTCCATGTACAATGGCAAAACTTTATCCGTTTAAAAAAGTTTTCGCAGATATCGGAGATGATCAGAGCATTTTACAGAGTTTGTCAACTTTTTCATCTCACATGAAAAATATAATAGAAATTATTGAAAAATCCGATGAGGAAACTTATGTTCTTCTTGATGAAATCTGTGCAGGAACAGATCCGCAGGAAGGTTCGGTTCTTGCAAAAGTTATTCTTGAAAATCTGGCGCAAAAAGGTGCTTTTTCAACAGTTACAACCCATTACGGAGAATTAAAAGCGCTTGAATTTTCAAATCCGTATTTTAAAAATGCATCGGTTGAGTTTGATACAAATTCTTTAAAACCAACATACAAACTTTTAATCGGTATTCCGGGATTGAGTAATGCAATTGCAATTTCGGCAAATCTCGGATTGCCTGATGAGATAACTGAAAAAGCAAAAGAAATTTTAATAAATCAAAAAGACCCATCTATTCTTGTTGTTGAAAAATTACAGCAGACTCAGCAGGAGTTGAGTGACAATTTGAAAGAAACCGAAATTGCAAAAGAAGAAGCGGATGAACTAAAAAAAGAATATGAAGAAAATCTTGAGGCAATAAAAAAAGACAAGAAAAAGACAATAAAATCAATTAAAACAAAATTTGATTACGAGATGCTTGAAGTTAGAGCCGAATTAAAAGAAATAATTGATGATATGCGAAAAGAAAAATCCGAAAAAATTGCCCGCCGCTCATATTCAAGGCTTGCCAAACTCGAACAGGATTTTAATGAAAAACTTGACAAATATGATGAAAAAAATCAGTATAAACCTGTTGATTTTGAAAAAGTCGAAATAGGCGACAAACTTCTTGTAAAAGAACTTCACCAAACAGTAACCGTACTTTCCAAACCTGATAAAAAAGGCAAAATTTTTGTTCAGCTGGGAAATATAAAAACAAAAATGGATAAAGAAAAACTTGCCCCTTATGATAAAAAATATGAAAACAAATCAAAAGGATATATCCCGGTAAATGTGGAACCGTTTGAGCTTAGGCGTCGGGAAGTTTCAAACCGTCTGGATATACGTGGAAAAACAGTTGAAGATGCACTTGATGCTTTAGAATTGTTTCTTGATCAGGCAAGCCTTGCAAACTTTTCGGAAGTTTCTGTTATTCACGGACACGGCACCGGAGCTTTGAAATCAGCAGTTAGAGGATTTTTAAAAACGTCACCCTACGTTTCAACATTCAGACCCGGCGGCGACGGAGAAGGAGGAGACGGAATCAGTATAATTGACTTAAAATAAAATAAGGTTTATTATTAATTTAAGAAAAATAATACAAAATAAACGTTTTCTGTGCTATAATATTTTGACGATATAATTTAAGGAGCCTGAAATGCCGATAAATGAAATTAGAAAAGAATATGAATTGATTAACCTGTTTTGTACACTTGCGGAAATTCCGTCACCGTCAATGCAGGAAGAAAAAGTTATTGAATGGCTCCGAAATTATTGCATTAACAATTCTCTAAATTATACAATAGACGATTACAAAAACGTAGTTATAACAATTCCCGCAACGGACAATAATAAACCGCCGCTCTTACTATCTGCGCATATGGATGTAAT
Organism: Candidatus Gastranaerophilales bacterium; assembly: GCA_944322785.1. Classification (GTDB taxonomy): domain Bacteria; phylum Cyanobacteriota; class Vampirovibrionia; order Gastranaerophilales; family Gastranaerophilaceae; genus Scatenecus. The sequence goes on from CALUPW010000004.1 coordinate 113,687, forward strand.
TGGCGATGACAGTCCGATTGAAACTTATCTTGACGGGGATTTGATACGTGCAAAAGGCAGGACTTTAGGTGCAGATGACAAAGCCGGTCTTGCAAATGCGCTTTATTTTGCAACTCAGCTTGCCAAATCAGATAAAGCGCACGGAAAACTTGAACTTGTCTTTACCAGAGATGAGGAAAACGGTGCCTCCGGCATAAGAAACATTAACTTTGACAAACTTGACTCAAAATATGTACTTGTCCTAGACAGTGACAGTCTAGGACAGCTTATGACTTCAGGCGCAAGCTACACTACCGTAAAAATTCATGTTACAAGTTTTAAAGGCGGACATTCAGGTATCGATATCGCTGATTCTACAAGGGAAAATGCCGCAAAACTTATAGCTGATATTGTTGCAAACCTTCCGCAGGGAGTTTATTATTCCGAAAACGGCGAAGTCATAACCTCATGCAATATCGGCGGCATTTCATCAGGCAATCTTAATGTAACAAATATAATTAACACAACGGCTGATGCCAGCTATTCAATAAGAAGTTCAAGCAGACAAATGGAGGAGGAACTTAAAGAAAGAATGCTGTTTGAAATTGATGATTTCAACAAACAGTACGAAGGAATTGCAAAAGCCGAAATAACTTTTGAAGAACATTTGCCGCCATTTGAAAAAGCCGATGATGATTATATTCCGATACTTTTTGAAGCTGTTGCAAAGAGTGTCGGCATTAAGCCTGAAATTTCATCATTTCATGCAGGCGCCGAAACGCATATTTATGCAAACAGAACAAATTCTGCTGGGGAAAAATTTCTTCCTTTTCTTGTAGGACTTGCAGATGTTCAAAATATGCACTCAGTTGATGAAAATGTTGATTATAAATCAATCATAAAAGGACAAGAGCTTTTGCAAGAGTTTTACAAAGCATATATCAGCTAAAGAGTTTTATTATCTTTGATAAAAATTTCTTTACATTCAGGATTACTTTTGCTTTTATGAGATTTTTACGAGCATACTTATATGTAGGATCTAGTTCGATAGCTTTATCATAGTCTTTTATCGCGGCTGCATAATCTTTTAGCTTACACTTTGCTAATCCTCGACTGTAATAAAAATCCGCACAATTTGGTTTTATTTCGATTGCCTTGTCATAATCTTTTATAGCTCCTGTATAATCTCTTAAATCTCTTTTTGCTTCTGCGCGTTTATAGTATATAAATGCATAATCAGGTTCCAATTCTATCGCTTTATCATAGTCTTTTATACCGTTTTCAATATCTTTCAATTCACATTTTGCAATCCCTCGACTTAAATAAGCACTTGAATTATCGGGCTCAATTTCTATCGCCTTATCATAATCCTTTAGGGCTGTATTATCCTTCAGAATACTCTTTACAAATCCGCGATTTATATAGGCTTCTACATAATTAGGATTTAACTCTATTGCTTTATCAAAATCTTTTAGAGCTCCTATATTATCTTTTAGGAAAATCTTTATCTCCCCTCGACTATTATAGGTCTTTGCTAAATTTAAACCAAGTTTGATTGCTTTATCATAGTCTTTTAGTGCTCCTTCAACATCTAACAAATGACTTTTTGCATTTCCGCGATTATTATAGGCTTTTACATAATTAGGATTTAATTCTATTGCTCTATCATAGTCTTTTATTGCGCCTGTATAATCTTCTTTGCTATATTTTGCATTCCCGCGATTATTATAGACCTCTGCAATACTAGAATCCAGTTCGATTGCTCTATCATAATCTTCTATCGCACCTTCATAATCTTGTAGTTCATATTTTACCAACCCTCGATTATTATAGGCTTTTACATAAGTTGAATCCAATGCAATCGCTTTATCATAGTCATTTAAGGCTCCTTCATAATCCTCTTGATTATATTTGGCATCACCTCGATTTTTGTATGCATCTACATAAGTAGGATCTAGCTCAATTACTCTATCATAATCTTTTATCGCTCCTGTATAATCTTCTTGACTATATTTGGCTTCTCCACGATTATTATAGGCATTTACATAATTAGGATCTAGTTCGATTGCTTTATCATAATCATTCATTGCTCCCGTATAATCGTTTAATGCTCTTTTTGCATTCCCGCGATTATTATAAGCTGGTGCTAAATTTGGCTCCAATTCTAATGCTTTGTCATAATCCTTTATTGCTCCTAGATTATCTTTTAAACCTCTTTTGGAGTTTCCACGATTATTATATGCTTTTACATAAGCTGGATCCAGTTCGATTGCTCTATCATAATCTTTTATCGCGTCTTCATAATCTTCTTGACTATATTTTGCATCTCCGCGATTTTTGTAGGCTAGTGCATAATTTGGATTTAGTTCTATCGCTTTGTCGAAATCCTTTAATGCTCCTAAATAATCCTTTTGGTCATACTTTGACCTGCCTCGTTCATTATATGCTTCGGCACTCGTCAGCTCCTGATCTAATTCATCACCATAACTATTCAAATCTATAACTCCCAAATTTTTATTAAAACATTTATAATTATAACATATTATTTGTCAAATTCAAGTTATTAGCGATTTTATAATATTCTGTTCATTTTAGTAATCAAAAACAGACTTTCGCCACATGAAAGTATCCCTCTCGCAAGTCTGTTATGTGGTTTGCTGTCTAATATGCCCATAGAAAGTCTTGTCACGTACCTTTATCGCTAGACTTTCTAAGACAAATATTTTCATTAAAAAAGCGGCTTATTAATAAAGCCGCTTTTTTTAATTGTGTGTTTTTTTCTAACTAAATCGCAATTGTAGTAGCTTCAATTTCCAATTCAATCGGAGTTTCTTCAACAACTTCAACCTTTACAGGTTTAACTGTTTCCGTTTTAACGGCAGGAGCAGCTTTGCTTCCTGATTTTGCCGCATTAGCAGCCTTTACCATTGACGGATCCGGATTTGCTTTATAATTATGATAATCTGTCATAATTTTGTTTACAAAACGTTTGGTTTCCGCATAAGGCGGAACTGCATTGTAACGTTTTACATTACCCGGGCCCGCATTGTAGGCAGCAAGAGCAAGTTCCATAGAACCGAACATTTTGTACATCATTTTGTAATACATAATACCGCCGCGGATATTATCGTTCAGCAAATATGGATTCAATCCCATTCTTCTTGCGGTTGACGGCATTAATTGAAAAACACCTACCGCACCGTGTCTGCTTTTGGCTTCATGACGGAAGCCGGATTCCGTTCTTGCAATAGATAAGGCAATTGCAGGATCTACACCCATCTCCAGTGCATGCTTAACTATTGCAGCTTTCACCGTATTTACATCAGATGCGTGTGCAGGAGCACAAAAACTTATACACATCAGTGCAACTGTGAATAGTAATAGTTTTTTCAAAATGTAATCCTCTGGTTGTAAATTGAGAATCCCTGAAAGCTTTTTTCTCTCCCTCTTATTTCAAGGAATTTAACTTCCAAGAATTTAAAATTATACCCATATAATATTACAAAAATTTCAAATTTCAAGTCCCAAAAACTGTCTGACATCTAAAACCCTTATACTACAAAGGTTTTACAATTGTAAATTCTACAATTTCTTGTCAAGTTTTCTGTCAAATTTGTAAATTTGCGATAAACTTTTTTCATGATAAAATTAAAAATATAAAAAACAGAAATTAAGGAGACAAAATGGAAAATAAAAAATTAGCAACTATCGGAGTATTTGGCGGCTCAGGTTTTTACAAATTTCTTGATGATATTGAAGAAGTCCGTGTTGAAACACCTTATGGGATGCCGAGCGACAATCTTTTTATCGGGAAAATCGGTTCTCATAATGTTGCCTTTATGCCGAGACACGGCAGAAATCATACCATTTTGCCTCATCTTTTGAATTATCGTGCAAACGTCTGGGCTATGAAATCAATCGGAGTTGAACGGGTAATTTCCCCCTGTGCAGCCGGAAGCCTTCAAAAAGATGTAAAACCCGGAGATTTTGTAATTTGCGATCAGTTTGTCGACTGGACTGACGGACGTAAATCGACTTTCTTTGAAGGTCCTATTGTAACACACCCTTCACCTGCCGAAACTTACTGTCCGGAACTTAGAAAACTTGCAATAGAAACAGGCAAAGAGCTTGGTATTACAATCCATGAAACAGGAACCGTTGTTGTAATTAACGGGCCAAGATTTTCAACAAAAGCCGAATCCAAATTCTTTACAAATCAGGGCTGGGATGTAATTAATATGACGGCGTTTCCTGAAAATTACCTTGTTAAAGAACTGGATATGTGTCCTTTAAATATTTCATTAATTACGGATTATGATGCCGGACTTGTCGGTGATGTACCGCCTGTTTCACATCATGAAGTTATTGAGGTATTCAACAACAACCTTTCAAATCTTAAAACACTGCTCTTTAAGATGATTGAAAAAATTCCTCATGAACGTAATAATTGTACCTGCAAAGATACAAAAAAGAATTCACAAATATAATTTAAAGACGGGAAAATCTTATGATTCAAGGTTTAATCTACGGTATAAACAATATCTTTTTGATATTTTATATTTTGATAATCGCAAGAATTTTTTTAAGCTGGATTCCAAAACTCAACTGGTATAAACAGCCGTGGAAATTTATTTATCAGTCAACAGAAATGTATCTCGGACTGTTTAGAAAATTTATTCCGCCGATAGGAATGATAGATATTTCTCCTATTGTTGCGATTCTTGCATTACAGCTTGCGCAGAATCTTATTCTTTTTCTGTTGCTCCAATTTGCTTAAAAACTTGTAAAAAAAACATATTTAAGTTAATATCACTATGTTATGAAGATAATTATTTTTGGTGCAACAGATGTCGGCTGTCTTCTGGCTACTGAATTTTTTGAAGACCATGACATAACAATTATTGATAAAGAAGAGAACAGAACTGACGAGTTTGACAAACTTGATATAAGTTTTATTCAGGGAAACGCATCTGATATTGACGTTTTAAAATGCGCAGACATTAAAAATGCAGATATATTTATTGCATGCACGGCAATGGATGAAGCAAATATTGTTGCATGTCTTGCGGCGAAAAGATACGGTAAAATCAGAACGATTTGTTTTGTAAGCAAAGAAGAATATAAAAATACTCTTACTTATCAAAAAACAGATGATTATTTTACGGACGTTTTTATAGACTATATAATTTGGCCGGAAGAACTTTTAACACAGGAAATTTTCCGGATTGTGACGGTTGCACATGCGCTTGATGTTGAAAACTTCGCAGACGGCAAAGCAAGACTTCTTGAATACAAAGTTAAAGATAACCTTTCGATTGCCGGCAAAAAAATAAAAGATGTCGGATTTACAAATGACACTATTATTGTCGGAATTACACGGGACTCTCAACTTTTTATACCTAACGGAGAAACAGAAATTCTTGCAAACGACAAACTCATTTTTATGGGTACTTCTCATTCACTAGATATTCTTGCAGGAACATTTTTCCATGAAAAAGAACAGGTTAAAAACGTTGCAATAATCGGCGGCGGAAATGTCGGTCTTATGCTTGCGCAAAGTCTTGAAACTTTAAAAATTAAAACAAAAATTATTGAAAAAAATCTTGACAGATGCAACTGTCTTGCGGAAAACCTCCATAATACCCTTGTTATTAACGGTGACGGAACAGATTTAAAACTTCTTGATGAGGAAGACATCGGATCTTCTGATGTAATAATTAGTGTAACAAACAATGATGAAAAAAATCTTTTATGTTCACTTCTTGCAAAACAACTGGGAGCAAAACGGGTAATTGCAAGAGTATCAAAAGTTTTAAATATTCCGCTTTTTGAAAAAGTCGGGATTGATATTGCAATTTCACCTAAAAATTCTGCAATAAACGAAGTTCGCAACGATTTACAGGAAAATGACGTTGATATTCTGGCAACGGTCGAACAGGGGCAGGGTGAAGTTCTGGAAATCGGAGTTTTACCGGAATTTAAGGGGCAGAAAATTATGGATTTGCGCCTGCCAAAACATGCGATTATCGGAACAATTGACAGGAACAATTCCGTTATAATACCAAACGGAACAACAGAACTCCAAACTGGCGATATTTTAATTATTTTCACAAAAGCTGAAGATGCATTAGAAATTAAACAATTCTTTAAGGTAAAATAATATGCGAATAAATTATCTTGCAAATGCAATCGGACTTATACTGAAATACATCGGATTTGTAATATTAATACCAATTGCTGTGGCATTGATTTATAGAGATTACATTTCAATTTTACCGTTTTTTACCGCAGGAATTGTTTCAATTGCAACAGGACATGCTCTAAGAAAATTTGTAAAAGATGCATACAAAATCGAAAATATAAATGATATTAAAAAATCTGAAGCCCTATTTACGGTTGCGGTTTCATGGATACTATTCGGGATAATATCAGGACTTCCGTTTTTGTTTTATGGGCTTAGTCCTGTCGATGCATTGTTTGAATCCGTATCAGGCATTACGACAACCGGTGCAACTATTTTAACGGATTATGATTATCCTGCAACATTCTTCTTCTGGCGCTCGCTGACTCAGTGGCTGGGGGGCTTAGGAATTATCGTGTTATTTATTGCGATTTTACCGCAGTTTGCTGTCGCAGGACGCCAAATGTTCTTTGCTGAAGCCCCAGGACCTACGGAAGATAAAATTACACCCAGAATTAAAAATACAGCATCAATTTTGTGGAAAATTTATACGGTATTAACAATATTGAATGCATTATTGTTATACTGGGCAGGAATGCCGGTTTTTGATGCAGTTTGCAATGCTCTGTCTACATTAGCTGCTGGCGGGTTTTCACCAAACTCGCAAAGCCTTGCAGGTTATCATTCAAATATTATAATTTGGATAACGACAGTTTTCATGTTTCTTGCAGGCTCAAGTTTTATTTTTCAATACAAAGTTTTTACACAAAGAAAACCTTCGCTTCTTTTTAAAAATGAAGAATTTCGAACTTATGCAGGCATGATATGTATTATGTCAATATTGATTGCAGCAGCACTTATCTTTTGCGACAACTATACAATAAAAGATTCCCTTACACATGCATTCTATCAGGTAATAAGTATAACAACATCAACAGGAAGCGCAAGTGTTGATTTTGCGAAATGGCATTTTCTGCCTCAGGCGCTTTTGTTTACGGTAATGTTTATGGGTTCATGCGCAAGTTCTGCAGGTGGCGGCATCAAAATGATGAGATGGATTCTTGTATATAAATCAATGAAAAATTCTTTAATAAAAATTCTTCACCCGAATGCTATTTTGAATGTGAAAGTAGATAATACAATTGTACCGCATGAAATTTTAAACCAGACTATTGTATTTGTATTTTTATATTTTATTTGTTTTGCTATCGGAGCATTTTTAATAACTATTATTGAACAAAGCTCCACTATTGGAATTACAGGTTCAATAACGGCATTGGGAAACATCGGTCCCGGATTTGGAAATATAACAGGTCCAATGGGTTCATTCGGGAGCATGCATACAGCTACCAAAATAATTATGACAATTTCAATGCTTGTCGGCAGGTTGGAAATTATACCGTTTCTGGTAATGTTCCAGAAAGATTTCTGGACGTTTAAAACACAACCTGCAGATTAAAAATATTACCCGCAAGCGCAGCAGAAAAACTTACCTGCATCAAAACTCAAAAATACTATTCAAAATCGCCGTATTTACTAAGCCATTTTGTAGGTTTCACATATCTGAATCCGCCTTTGCCCCAGAAACCTTTATAAGCCTGTTCCGGTGTCGGACGTCCATGAAATACGAGAATTTTTGCATCAACAGGTTCATTCGGTTCTTTGAAATAATTCAACGGGAACGGCTGAAGACAGTGCCTTTTAAAACTTACACACCAGCTTTTGTCCCAGTATTTTAAAATACCTTTTTTCTTCATTTCATAAGACAAATAAGCCTGCTCATTCCGATAACTGTCACAAACTGAATTGCCCATTTTATAAAAATTTTCAAGAACATCAGGATGTTTACCGATTTCAAATCTGAATACAGAGGAATTACCAATAATGTCATTCGGGAAATCCCAATCTTTACAAATTAAAAACTCGCCTTCTTCTTCAAAAAACGGAGTCAAATCTTTTTTAATTACAACATCTAAATCAAGGAATAATGCAATTCCTTCCAAATCATCCAGTCTTTCAGAAAATAAAGAAAGTTTGCGCCAGCCTCTGTCAGGAATAGATTTGTTCTCCGTAAAAGGCGGAAGATTTCTTACTTCAACACCATCAGCCAGACCGCTTCCGTCATCCGTAAAACATACAAATCTATAAGGCTTTGTCATATTTTTATCAACCATTTTATAAAGCCGGTTTACATAAGATGCACCAAACTTATCTCCCCATTTTATACAAATGACATTCCGCATTGTTTCTTAATCCTCATAATTAATAATAAACTCACTTTATAATATTACAAAACAGCCGGATTTGCAACTTTTAAAATAAAAAAATACAAACAAATTAATCCTTATAAATGATTAAAATGAACAAATTATATACTACAATCGTTTAAAACATGCAGGTAATATTGAGGACAGTTTTTGTTGTGAATATAACAAAAGTCAAAACTTTAATCATAATAACAGGCTTATTAATATCATTTACCCCTGCAGCTTTTGCAGCAGAAGTTGCTGCTGTTCAAAAAGGTGTTGTTCTGTCAATTGAAGACTGTATAAATATTGCCTTAAAAAACAGTCCGCAGGTCAAAAAATCACGCTATAATTATCTGTTAAGTAAAACTGACGTTAGCCTTGCCAAATCCGAATTCTTCCCGACAATCGGAATTGGCACCGGACTTTATTATAATGACAGCCACACCAGCAGACGTAACACTAACAACAATTACTACAGTGCAGAAGCTTCAATAAACCAGCTGATATGGAATTTTGGCAGAACAAACGCCAGAATAAGAATGCAAAAGTTTAACCAGATTGCAACACAATTTAATTTCGACAACACGGTATTATCTACAATATACACGGTAAAAAATAATTATTATGCTGTTCTTGCGGCCAAAGCGGCAAGAGATGTAAACCGTGCCAATGTTCAGATTAACACACGGAATTATCAAAGAACAAAAGCATATTTTGATGAAGGCTTGAGGTCAAAAATAGATCTGGTTAACGCAGAAGTTTACTTGAGCGATTCCAAAGTTGCACTTGTACAATCAGAAAATCAGTACCGCAATGCAATTGTCAGATTAAACAATTCCATGTACATAGCTTATGCACCGGAATATGAAATCAAAAATACAGAAACATTCAACTTTAAACGTAAAGAAATTCCCGTAAATTTGACTAAAATTTCGGAAAAAAGAGATTTGAGTAAACTGCCAAAAGATGTCGATGATGCAACGTTGACATCTTCTGTTGAAAAACTTGATGTTATAGACAGCTTTAAATTTACACCATTTCCTTATACATTTGAAAAATCCGTTGAAATTGCAATAGAAAACCGGCCGGATTTAAAAGCCTATGAAAATACACTAAAGGCAATGAAACAATCCCTTCTTTACATAAAACGCCAGTATTATCCGGAACTCAGAGGGAATGCGGGGTATTCTTTCCGTGATACGAATTCGACAAATGCATTCAACATGGGAATTTCTTTAAATACTTCGGTAAATATATGGAACCAAAAAAGCCAGATTGATGCGGGCAAAATTCAGGTGGAACTTGCTCAGAATGAAATTGACCTTTTAAAACAGGATATTTATTTTGAAGTTCAGGCAGCATATATTGATATGATACAATTAGAAAAACAAATCCCGCTTCTTGCGGTCAAGGTAAAACAAACTCTTGAAAACCTTGAACTTGCAGACGGAAGATATTATGTCGGAATAGGCGATTATATCGAACTTCAGGATGCAAAAGTAAATTACAACAACGCCCAGCAGGCATACGTTCAGGCGGTTTATAATTACAATGTTGCGCGCTCCGCTCTTGAACAGTCAATCGCTTTAAAACCCGATGTTAAAATTGACCTTGAGGATAAAAAATAATGAAAATTTCTGAAATTTTAAAACAAAGATATATAATTACAGGCGGTATATTTATACTTTTGATAGCAGGAGTTTCAACATACGTCCACGTTAAAAACAAAGTACATTATATCGCCCAGCCTATAAAACGCTGTACTATTACCGAAATCGTCGAGGCATCGGGAACAATTAATCCGGTTAACACGGTGAGTGTCGGTTCAACGGTTTCAGGTTTGATAAAAGAAATTTATGTAGACTTTAACTCCGAAGTTAAAAAAGGTCAGTTGATGGCGCAGATTGACCCTGCGAACTTTGAGGCAACAGTTCAGCAAAATGAAGCACAAATTGCAAATGCTCAGGCAAACCTTGCACGGCTTCAGGCAACTATGGAATACGATCAGAAAATGTATCAAAGATATAAAAATCTTTATGCAAAAAACTTTGTTGCAAAAAGCGAACTTGATCAAGCCGAAAGCACATACAAATCAGACCTTGCGCAAATCAGTGCCGCAAAAGCTCAAATTATACAGCATCAGGCCTCTTTAAAAACAGCAATGACAAATTTGGGATATACAAAAATCATAGCCCCTGTTGACGGTACGGTAATTTCCCGTGATATAGACTTAGGTCAGCCGGTTGCCGCAAGTTTTCAGGCGCCAGAACTTTTTACGATTGCACAGGATTTGACTAAAATGCAAATCGAGGTTAACGTATCGGAAGCTGATATCGGCAAAGTTAAAGAAGGACAGGATGTTACCTATACTCTTGACGGTTACGCTGACAGCCTTTTTAAAGGAAAAGTTACACAGGTTCGCCTTGCCTCAACAAACACAAGCAATGTTGTAACTTATTCAGTAATCGTAAATGTCAACAACGAAGATTTAAAACTCAAGCCCGGAATGACTGCAAATGTTTCAATAATAACAAACAAACGTGAAAATGTTTTGTGTGCGCCGAATATTGCTCTCAAATTCACACCGAACACTGACGGAACAAAATACAAAAATCAGGGTGTCTGGCTTCTCAAAAAAGGCAAACCGGTTCGTCAGGATATTCAAATCGGCGCAAGCGACGACAATTATACGGAAATAAAAACTAAAGATATTAAAGAGAATGATATTATAATAACAGGTATAAAAGGCAGACTCTCATCAACAGCTTCCGCAAACAAACGCCGCGGTCCCAGAATGTTTTAAAAAGGATAAATTATGGCATTAATTGAAGTAAAAGATGCAATAAAAACTTATCAAACCGGCGAAGACAGCTTTAATGCCCTTAACTGCGTCTCATTAAGCGTTGATGAGGGAGAATTTGTTGCAATAATGGGTGCGTCAGGGTCTGGCAAATCAACTTTTATGAATATGCTGGGAACCTTAGACAAACCTAATTCGGGAAGCTATTATCTTGACGGAATTGACATGCTACATCTGACGCCAAATGAAGTCGCTGAAATCAGAAATTCTAAAATGGGATTTGTTTTTCAAGGTTTTAATCTTATTGCCAGAACAACTGCGCTTGAAAACGTTGAACTGCCTATGATTTACAAAGGAATTCCGGAGGATGAACGGATAAAACGTGCCAAACACGCTCTTAAAATAGTCGGACTTGAAGCACGTGAAGATCATATGCCAAATCAAATGTCAGGCGGACAGCAGCAGCGTGTTGCAATTGCCCGTGCAATAGTAAACGATCCGCCGCTTATACTGGCAGACGAACCGACAGGTAATCTGGATACTAAAACAAGTATTGAAGTTATGGAATTTTTTGTAAACTTAAATGAAAAGACCGGAAAAACAATCATTCTTGTAACTCATGAACCTGATATTGCCGAATATTGCAAGCGTGTTGTCCGCTTTAAAGACGGCAATATAATTTCGGATGAAGTCAAACGAAAATAGGAAGCTTAAATGATAGATTTCAAATCAACTTTTAAAATGGCGGTTGTTTCGCTTAAAATAAACAAAATGCGCTCAATGCTGACCTCACTCGGTATAATTATCGGTGTAAGCGCCGTAATCATTATGCTTGCTGTCGGCTCCGGCGCAAGTGAGCGGATTGCACGGGATATGGAATCTATGGGAAGTAATCTTTTAATGATTCGTTCAAGTTCCGCAAACACCGGCGGTGTCAGAATGGGTGCAGGCACAAGACCGACATTGACTTTAAAAGACGCCGAAGTTATTGAGGCAAATGCAAACGGAGTTCTTGCTGTTGCACCGTATTCCAGCCAGAGCCTTCAATTGACTTACGGGAATCAGAACTGGGCATCAACTGTTGCTGGTACAACAGCATCTTATCTTTTTATCAGAAATTACGAAGTTGTTGACGGACGGAATTTCATACCTGTTGACATAAAAAACAGCACAAAAGTTGCAATTATCGGCAACACTGTTGCTACAGAACTTTTTGGCGACATGGATCCGATTAATAAAACAATGCGTATCGGAAATGTTCCTTTTAAAGTCATAGGGCTTTTAAAAATGAAAGGACAGAACGGTATGGGAATGGATCAGGATGATCTTGTTTTTATTCCGATTACGACAGCTCAAAAGAAAGTTTTCGGAACTGAATTTCCCGGAAGTGTAAAAATGATAAACGTAAAAGCAATCAGTGATGAAGCACTTCCGATTGCAGAAAGCGATATTATGGACATTCTTCGCCGCCGCCACAATATCGGACGGAATCAGGAGGATGATTTTGAGATAAGAAATCTTGCGGAAATGCAGGAAACAATAAAATCCTCAGCCAAAACAATGTCGCTTCTTCTCGGGGCTATTGCATCGGTTTCACTTCTGGTCGGCGGTATCGGGATTATGAACATCATGCTAGTATCTGTTACGGAAAGAACAAAAGAAATCGGCATCCGTATGGCAATCGGAGCAAAAGCTTCCGATATAAGAATTCAGTTTTTGATTGAATCTTTTCTTCTTTCAATAATCGGCGGACTTATCGGCGTTGCAATTGGTGTCGGCGGGGCACAGCTTCTTCATCTATTTGCGGGGATGTCAATATCAATTTCAACCTTTTCAATTCTTTTATCGCTCGGATTTTCAGGTGCAATCGGTGTGCTGTTCGGGTATTATCCTGCCTACAAAGCTTCTCTTTTAAATCCGATTGACGCTCTAAGATATGAGTAGATGATACTGATTTTACGGAGTTTTCCTTTTATATTCTTCAAGCGAAGGCAAAAATTTTACGCCTTTCAAACCGTCAAATTTATCAACATATTCATATCCCCTTATACACCATATATTATGCAAGTCCCCCGCTGAAACCTGTCTGCATTCAACTGAATCAAAGTCGCAAACAGCTGCACTATCACCGTTTGTTTCTGATGTCCAGAAAACAGCATGCGTTGGTGTCGGGTAATGAACTTCATGTTCTTGAAATCCTTTAATCATTCTTTTGGCTTCCTTAACATCCGGCAGACGCTTATCACGACTTTCACAAAACTGTTTTGCCAGTTTCCATGTTGCCTTCTCACCATCTGCTGATGCTTCCAGCCGATTAATACCCTTTTTTTCGTTGGAAATTCCCTGATACTCTGTTGTACATGATGCTCCGATATCTACCGCAAGTTCATGAGGAAATTTTTTCATCATATCGTAACCGTACGGGTAACATTCCATATCTTTACATGGAAATGCTGCATAATTTCCTGACTGTCTTTCCGGATTGCATATTTTTGTTTCTTTTTCAGGTATTGATTTTACTTCTTTTTTAGGCACAGCTTTTTTAAATATTGGTCCGTCATACGCCGATACCAAACCGCAGCTCAAAACTACCGCTGACAGAAAACCTAAAATAAATCCTTTATATTGCTTCATAAAATGCTCTCCTTTCCAGTATTAATCAGCCGAGAAGATTTCACGAATATCATCCATTGTAAGCGATTTTACAATATTTCTGTCAACCGAAATTACACTGTCAACAAGGTTGCGTTTAACTGTTTTGAGTTTTTGAATTTTTTCCTCAACCGTATTCTTGGTAATAAGTCTATATACAAATACTTTTTTGGTTTGTCCGATACGATACGCACGGTCTGTCGCCTGATCTTCAACCGCAGGGTTCCACCACGGATCGTAATGAATAACATAATCGGCTCCTGTAAGGTTCAATCCCGTTCCGCCTGCTTTTAAACTTATTAAGAAAATCGGAATATTACTTGAATTGAATCTTTCAACAGCTGCCTGACGATCCTTTGTTTTTCCGGTCAGATATTCGTAATCAATACCTTCTCGTTCAAGCCAGTCTTTTACAATATCCAGCATGTTGACAAATTGGCTGAATAAAAGCACTCTGTGACCTTCCGAGATAATTTCTTCCAACATAACTTTAAGTTTTTCAAATTTGCCGGAGGAAAGAATATGTTTAACATTTTCTTTGTCATATAATCTCGGGTGACAGCAGATTTGACGGAGTCTGAGAAGTGCTGAAAAGATTGAAAGTCTGCTTTTTTCAAGTCCGTTCTGTTCAATGGATTTAAAGAGTTCTTCTTTTGTTGAATCAAGCACCTGAAGATAGAAGTCTTTCTGTTCATCTGTCAACTCACAGTATGCAATGTTTTCAACTTTATCCGGAAGATCTTTTGCGACATCACGTTTCATACGACGCAGGATGAACGGATAAATCTGCAATTTCAAACGTTTTTCAACGGTTTTGTCGCCTCGTTCCATAATCGGGTTTACATAACGGAAATTAAATTCCGAAATGCTCATCAAAAATCCCGGCATCAGAAAGTCAAATACAGACCAGAGTTCCTCAAGTTTGTTTTCAATAGGTGTGCCTGATAGCGCAAGTTTATGCTCTGCGTTAAGTTTTTTAACAGCCTGAGCTGTTTGAGAAAGCGCATTCTTAATATTTTGAGATTCATCAAGAATTATGTATCTGAAATTGTATTTTTGAAGTTTTTCAATGTCCCTGCGCACAAGTGCATAACTTGTAATTACAACATCGTAATTGGGAATTTCTTTAAAGAAGTTTTTGCGGTCAACTCCTGAAAGCTTCAGACAGCTTAAGGTCGGTGCAAACTTTTGGATTTCTGCTTCCCAGTTAAATACAACTGTTGTCGGACAGATTACAAGAACAGGTGAAGGTCCGTCGACTTCTTTTGCTTTTTGAACAACAGCAAGCGCCTGCAAAGTTTTACCAAGCCCCATATCATCCGCCAGAATGCCGTTAAGCCCGTATTTATACATAAACCAGAGCCAGCCGAAGCCTTTAATCTGATATTCACGAAATTCTGCGTTGATATCCTTCGGAAGGTCAAGCTCATCTGTAGTTGAGAAGGAGGACATCTGCTCCCAGAATTTTTGAAATTCTTCACTCAAAACAAGTTCGACATCAAGATTTTTTAATTCGTTCAGCAAACCTGCACGATAAGTTTTTACGGTGAATTTGTCATCTGCGTTTCTAAATACATCAAAGGAATTGAATGCACGCATCATTGCATAAATATTTTGCGCAGGAAATTCTACAAACCCGAGACTTCTTATTCGGCTGTATTTTTCTCCGTTCTGAATCGTATCGTAAATATCACTGAAGGAAATTATTTCCTCGCCGACCTGACCGTATAATGTAATATCAAAACTGTCGCTCTGTTCTTCGCTGAAATCTATCTTTGCACATAATCTGAACGGATCATCCATAAGCTTGAAAAAGCTCATATCGTCTTTTTCTTCAAATTTCCAGCCGTCTCCCGCCTGCTTGATATAATAATTGTAAAAATCAATTGCGTTCTCTTTTTCAAGCGCAAGGTTGTTGGTTTGCATAGGAACGAATTTGCATGCCAGAAGCATATGATATGCCTCAATTTCGTGCTGATAATTCCTTTTAATCCAGTAAACCAGATCCTCACCCGGCTTTTTAATCGTAATATACGGTGTTTTTTCAGCAGTTTTTGAGAACGGAACTTTAACCCCGTCATACTCAAACTCAAGAGTAGCTTTTAATGACTGATCATAATCAATTCCCATTGTAACAATATTCAATGGTGGACGCTCCTCAAGCATCAGTTTGCTGATATTTTCCGCAATTTCAACATCCATAATTTCACGAAGATGCGGGAGTTCCTCATAAATAAATTTGCCGCCGTCCGAATCTTTTAAATCTGTAAAGCTGGCTTTAATCAAATTTTGAGGTATAGATTGCATCGCCACATTTGTCGGAAAAATTAAATTTTTGTATCTCCCCCACTTCAAATGCCTTGAAAAGTATCTTACTTCCTCAAACGGAATTACATCATCTTTATCCGGACGAATCCACTCAAGTGAAAGCAAAATTGTCCCTTGCGAACCGGAATTTACGTATAATTTAAGCTTCCACTCCTCATCTGTAAATTTTAATCTGTCTTTCGTTTTTTCATCCAGAACCTCATCGGCTTTTGAAAGAAGTGTAAACATCGGACCGAATTTTGTAATCGGAATATCGTACCAGCCGGCTTTTTTATCCTGTCTTGAAATCGTTAAAAGCTGTTGAAAAATCGCAACTTCGACTTTTTGGGAATTGTTAAGCTCAAAATTTTTGTCCTGTTTTTGAGCTTCAATCAATGCTCTTAAAATAGGCTCAATTTGCCGGACGACTTTACCGGTTTCCCGTGACATCACAAGGACAGAAAAAAAGTTTGCTTTCCGTTTCGGGTTGAAGTGGAAAATGTAATTGCCTTTGGGTGGCTCCGTTAGAGCGGTATTTTCATCCGGAAAATTCGGTTCTATGCCGAATTTTGTCTCCAGCCAGTCTTCATAAGCATGTTCATCAATCGCTTTTAAGGCAACAGCGACCGCATGCTTGCACCATTCTTCTTTTAAAGGGCAGCTGCATCTGGCTTCGACTTTGTTTTTCTTAAATATCAAATCCGTTTTATAAAAGTCTTGAAAGTTTCCTTTTACTTTTCCCATGTAAAAGTTTTTTTCGGGATATGTATCAAATACCATATCTTTCAAATGGTATTCATAACCCCGTCTCCAGCTTCCTGCACTTGCTCGGTCTTTTATATATTTGTAATTAAATTCTTCAACACCCATCTATTTTCGGAGTATCTCTTTCTTTCCTAAGGGTACAAACTTCGGATATAGAATTAAATCTATAAACCCTCAACAATTATATTATTGCATGAATAATAAAAAAAGGCAAGTGTTTTAATATCCCAGAAGATATTGATGGAAACAACATGCAAAAAGTGTTCCGAAAATTGCGCCCATGATAACTTCAAAGGGGGTGTGCCCCAGAAGTTCTTTTAATTTACCGCCGATTGCCTGAACATCATGTTTGTAAAAGTCATCCATCATTTTATTAAGACATGCTGCTGTTTTTCCTGCTGCACGTCTTACGCCGGCTGCATCATACATTGTTATAAGAGCATACCCGAGAGCCACCGCAAAAATAACGGAATCAAACCCTTCAATCAGCCCGACAGAGGTGGACAGACCCATAACTCCGGCAGAATGAGAACTGGGCATTCCGCCTGTTGTTGTAAATATTTTAAAATTAATTTTTTTTGTCTGAATTGTAAAAATAACAAATTTTATAACCTGTGCAAAAAATGCTGCCAGAATACCTGACGCCAGAGCTTCATAACCGTTATTTATAACATTATCTATCATTAATTCCTGCTCTCTTTAACTGTTTTGCAAAACTATTTTAACACAAGAATACCTGCTTGCAAATCATTTTATAAAAATTCAATCAGATTTATTATTAACAATTTTTTATTTTATTTAAAATCATTGTAAATATTTCAGATTTCAAATTGTTTTCATCCAGAATTTTAAAACACTCATCTATCAAATCGATTAAATCTTTTTTAGCCTTTTCAAGCCCGTACAAAGTAACATATGTAAGTTTTCCGGCAGCTTTATCTTTGCCTGAAGTTTTTCCGATTTCTTCAAAGGTTGCTGTTTCATCCAGAATATCATCTGCGATTTGAAATGCTATCCCCATTTTTTCACCGAATTCAGTAAGTACATTTAATTTTTCATCATCGGCCCCGCCGATTATCGCACCTGTACGAAGTGCAAGTTTGAACAAATCCGAGGTTTTGTGAAGGTGTATAAAATGCAAAAGTTCTTTATCTTGATCCGTATATTTTTCATCAACATCCGCCTCATAAAACTGTTTTGGCGAATAGAGTTTTTCGGCTTCAAGATCCATAACCTGACCTGCAATAACTCCGTAGGCTCCGGCCGCCTGAAAATATTCATTCATTATTTTAAGGAGTTTTTCATCCCCGAGGTGTTTTGAATGCTTCAAAATAATCTGCGGTGCAAAAGTCAAAAGAGCATCTCCTGCAAGAACCGCAACAGCTTCTCCAAATACTTTATGATTTGTTAATTTTCCCCGTCTGAAATCGTCATTATCCATACAGGGCAAATCGTCATGAATCAATGTCTGTGCATGAAGCATTTCAATTGCACAGGCACAGGGCAGAGCATCCTGAATATCTCCGCCAAACAATCTTGCACTTTCAACACACATAATCGGCCGAAGGCGTTTTCCGGGAAGCATAACCGTATATTTCATTGATTTAAAAATCTTTTGCGGATATGATATTTCTAAATATTCATCCAGTTTTTGATTTATTACTTGAGTCAATTCATCAATCTTCATTATCCCATTCCTTAACTATTTTTTGTTTTAAAGTATTTCTTGCACTCATCCGTTTTTTTTCGCTTATTTTTGCAATCTGCTTGTTGTGAACTGTCTTTTTTAAATGTTCTGTTTTGCGCCCTTCAAATTTTACTTTTTCTTTAAATTCTTTAGCCTCATCCACAAATGCCAGATAACTCTCATATCTTGTTCCATCAATTTCACCCAGATGCGCAAGAACATCACATCCGTCCTCATGAATATGCAGACAGTCTGCATATTTGCAGCCGTCACGGAATTGCGCAATCTCATCAAACAGCAAATCAACATCCGCCGGCATTATAAAATCAAATTTCACATTACTGAATCCGGGGGTATCAACTATACGGGAAGTTTCATTAATTTTGATAATTTCCGAATGGCGGGTTGTATGAGTTCCTCTCTGGGTCTTTTCGCTTATCCGGCGGGTGCGTAAATTCAATTCGGGGTTTATCGCATTAACAAGACTTGACTTGCCCACACCGGAATTCCCGCAAAGAACACTCGTTTTATCTTTCAATATTTTTTCAAAAGCTTTAATTCCTTTGTGCTCAGTTGCGGATGTATATACAATTTTGTATCCGAGAACTTCGTAAATATCATGAATTTTATCTTTAAGATTTTTGTCAAATTTCAAATCGTTTTTGTTAAAACACAAAACCGCAGGAATTTTATAATATTTTGCAAGAGAAATATATCGGTTTAACTGCATAAAATTCAAATCCGGTTCTTTTAAAGCCGAAACAATAACAATCTGGTCTATATTTGCAACAGAAGGGCGGCTTATAAAATTTTTGCGTTTGATAACATTTTCAATATATCCGTCGTTAAATTCCACAAAATCTCCGACAAGAATTTTTTCTTTTCGTTTTTTCAAAACCTCACGGACTTTGCACTCAAAAGTTTCAACGCCGTTGTCGATGTAATAAAAATCAGAATGAATTTTATAAATTTGTCCCTCAGTCATAAATTGATTTTAGCACAAAATTCAATTTTGTTTTTTATTTATTTTACGGACTTTGTTAACATGATAACCAAAATTGTAACAATTATTTGAAGTTTAATACTTTTATGTTATCATCAATGTAAGATTAGATGATTATACTTTTAAAAGGGGAAAAATATGATTTCAGTAAACGACTTAAAAACAGGTTTGACATTAGAACTTGATAACGGACTCTGGTCAGTTGTCGAATTTTTGCACGTTAAACCCGGAAAAGGAGCCGCTTTTGTAAGAACAAAATTGAAAAACGTTGAAACAGGACAGGTTATAGAAAAAACTTTCCGTGCAGGTGAAAAAGTTGGCAAAGCTACTCTTGACAGACGTGAAATGCAATATTTGTATAAAGAAGGCGCAGATTTTGTTATGATGGACAACGAAACCTACGACCAGCTTCACCTTACAGAAGATCAAATCGGCGACGGGCTTAAATATTTGAAAGAAAATATGAATGTTCAAGTTTTGATGCACGATTCAAGAATTATCGGAGTTGATATTCCGGCTCACGTTGAATTGGAAGTTGTAGATACACCGCCTTCCGAAAAAGGCAACACCGCTCAAGGCGGAACAAAACCGGCAAAACTTGAAACAGGTGCGGTTGTTAACGTTCCATTCTTTGTTTCAAACGGCGACGTTATCCGTGTTGATACAAGAACCAACGAATATTTAGACAGAGTCTAATTTTTAAAACCCGATTTTTGCAAATTTGTCATTACTGCCAAAGCAAAATCGTTAAATAAATATTTACCTGAAAGGAAATTAAACAATGAAATTTGATATCGAATATATTGAAAAACTTGCAAAAGTATTGTCTGATGCATCTTTAACAGAGATTTCTCTTGAAGACGGCGAACAGGCAATTACGATAAGAAAAGATTTAATCAGCGGCACACCGGTTGTTGCGGCTGCGGCTCCTGCTGCGGTTTCAGCTCCGGCTCCACAGGCAGCACCGGCGCCTGCAGTAAAAGAAGAAGTTAAAAAAGGCAAACCTTTAACTTCTCCGATGGTCGGAACCTTCTACAAATCACCATCTCCGGATGCAAAACCTTTTGTAGAAGTCGGTCAATCAGTAAAACAGGGCGATGTCGTTTGTATAGTTGAGGCGATGAAACTTATGAACGAAATAGAATCCGAATTTTCAGGAACGATTACGGAAATTTGCGTTGAAGACGGTCAGCCCGTAGAATTCGGACAAGTTTTGATGTATATAGAATAGTAAAAGGGACATAAAAGGTGAAAAGTTTATTCTTTTCACCTTTTGTTATATCTGCCGGAATACCGGTATGAAAAAGGGATAATAATATGTTTAAAAAAGTATTAATAGCAAACCGCGGGGAAATTGCGGTAAGGATAATAAGAGCATGCAGAGAAATCGGCATTCCGACTGTTGCAATCTATTCTCAAGCTGATGCCAATTCGCTTCACGTAAGACTTGCAACCGAGGCATATTGTATAGGACCTGCTCAGAGTGCAAAAAGTTATTTAAGCATCCCTGCAATAATTTCAGCGGCTCTTGTGTCTGGCGCAGATGCAATCCACCCCGGTTACGGTTTTATGTCAGAGCGTGCTGATTTCGCTGAAATCTGTGAAAAACACGGTATTAAATTTATAGGGCCTACTGCGGAAGCTATGAGAAAAATGGGCGACAAAGCAACAGCCCGCAAAACAATGATTGAAAATAACGTACCTGTAACTCCCGGAACAGGAATTTTGAAAACTCCTGAGGAAGTTAAAGAGTTTGCGAAAAAAGCAGGTTATCCGATTATATTAAAAGCAACAGCAGGCGGCGGCGGAAAAGGCATGAGAATAGTACGTTCCGATGCGGAAGTTGAAACAAATATGAATCTCTGCCAGTCTGAGGCTCAAAACTTTTTCGGAAATCCTGATGTCTATGCGGAAAAATATCTTGAAAACCCCAGACATATTGAAGTCCAAATTCTTGGCGATCAGTACGGAAATGTTGTCCATTTAGGCGAGCGTGACTGTTCAATACAACGACGCCATCAAAAATTACTTGAAGAAGCTCCATCTCCCGCAATTGATGAAGCCACAAGAAAAGAAATGGGTGCTGCTGCAGTCCGTGCCGCAAAAGCAATTCATTATGAAGGCGCCGGCACATGTGAATTTCTTCTTGACCACGACGGCAAATGGTACTTTATGGAAATGAACACCCGTATTCAGGTTGAACACTGTGTAACGGAAATGATTTCCAATGTTGATCTGGTACGTGAACAAATTATGGTTGCGTCAGGTGAACCTCTCGATTTTACTCAGGATGATATTGTTTTAAGAGGGCATGCAATTGAATGCAGAATAAATGCAGAAAATCCTGAAAAAGATTTTATGCCGAACCCCGGTCAGATTACGGGTTATGTAACTCCGGGCGGATTTGGAGTAAGAGTGGATTCTCATGTTTATCAAGATTACAAAATTCCGCCATACTACGACAGCATGATAGGCAAACTCATCTGCTGGGGCAGAACACGTAATGAAGCAAGAAGAAGAATGTACCGTGCACTAAAAGAATATGTCATAACCGGTGTAGAAACTACAATTCCGTTCCATCAGGATATAATTGAAGACCCTGTATTTATGAGCGGGAACTTTAACACAGGCTTCATTGAAGATTTCTACAAACGCACGGGAAAAGATAAAAAATAATTATTTAGATTAAAAAAAGACCGATAAAACTCGGTCTTTTTTATATTATTTAAAACATTAAGCTTTCTAAATAAAATTTTTGAAGTATAATTAAGTCATAATGAGCAGACTCAAATTCAGACACTATGCCAGAGAACTATTAAACATTGCCCTGCCGATTATCATGGGAAACCTCGGCTTCATTTTGATTGGCGCAGGAGATGTTTTGATTGCCGGAAGACATTCAACAGATACTCTTGCGGCAATAAGCATTGCAACCGCAATTACAAATTGTATTCAGACTTTCGGCATAGGTTTGATTGCAAGCGTGTCACCTCTACTTTCAAACTACAGGGGCGAAAGAAAATCCGCAAAAAAATATTTTTATCCGACAATTCGATTTTCCATGCTTCTGGGCATCATCATAATGTTTGCCGTACTTGCAGCAATTCCGCTGATTGATTTTATGCATTTTGAAGCAAAACTTGTCCCGATGATTAAAGAGTACATGTTTATAACAGCATTTGCAACATTTGGCGGATATTTGCATGCCGCCTTAAAAGAATTTCTGCAGGCTTTTGAAATAGTTATGGTACCAAACCTTGTAACAGTATTTTCTGTATTTTTAAACATTGCATTAAACATTACATTTGTATTCGGTCTTGGACCAATACCATCAATGGGTGCAGTCGGGCTTGCTATTGCAAGTTTTATTGTAAGATATTTTATGGGATTTTTTCTTTTAATTTATTGCTTTAAAATAATGAAGTTTCATGACTATAAAGAATTCGACTATTACAAAAATCTTTTAAAAATCGGTCTGCCGATATCGCTTGCCGTAATTATTGAATTTATAGCATTCAACAGTGTCGCAATCATTATGGGGCGTGTTGCGGGAATTTATGCAGCGGCGCAAAACCTTATCTGCACAATGACAACAATTTCGTTTATGGTTCCGTTTGCTATTTCAAACGCAATTGCAGTAAAGGTAGGATTTGCAAACGGCGCGGAAAATTATTATGAATTAAAAAGATATTCCTTTGTCGGACTTGTCATGTCTGTAGGCTTTATGCTTGGAAGTTCCATGATCTTTGCAAGCTTTCCGGAATTTTTAACAGGACTTTTTACTATCGACCCGAAACTTGTTGAAATATGTGTACCGATTTTGTATATAGTTTCAATATTTCAAATATTTGACGGACTGCAAATTGCACTTGCCGGAATTTTTAAAGGAATTAAACAGACAAATATCGTTCTTATTTCAAACTTTACGGCATACTGGCTTTTATTCCTTCCGCTGGGATTTTATCTTGCGTTCCATTACGACATGAAACTTAAAGGCTTCTGGATAGGTCTTGTAATTGCGGCAATAACACTTTGTACGATTATGCTTGCGGTTTTGACAAAATATTTAAAAACTCTGAATTCAAATAAAACAACAGCGGTCAAAACAGTATAACAGGTAGTTTGTTAAATCTTTTTATGATATAATTTCAATGATTGGAGGAAATATGCATACAGAAGAAAGAACATTTGTGGCGATTAAGCCCGACGGTGTAAAAAGAGGATTAGTTGGCGAAATTATCGGGCGTTTTGAAAAGAAAGGCTACAAACTTATCGGAATGAAAATGCTTCAGGTAACTGAGGAAATTGCGGCAAAACATTACGCAGAACATATCGGAAAACCTTTTTATCCAAATCTTGTAAAATATATTACAAGCGGTCCGATTGTTGCAATGGTATTTCAGGGATATCTTGCAGTTCAGGGAATCCGCCACGTGCTTGGCGCAACAGATCCTTGCGAAGCCGATGTCGGCTCAATCAGAGCGGATTATGCACAGTTAAAATCTTACAATACGGTTCACGGTTCAGACAGTGTTGAAAGTGCTGAACGGGAAATTGCGATTTACTTTAAACCCGAAGAACTTTGTCCGGATTACAAAAATATGATGGAACTTGTAACAGAAGACGTTGATGAATAAAAACGATTTTTTTAATTACAAATTAGTACATACATGTAAACAAACAGGTGCAAGAGCCGGCGTTTTGACAACTCCGCACGGGGAAATTAAAACGCCGATATTCATGCCTGTCGGGACGAATTCTGCAGTAAAGACTCTTACCTGTGACCAGATTGCAGACACAGGAGCACAAATAATACTGGCAAATTCATATCACCTTTATTTGAGAGCGGGAACAAAAAGAATTCGTGAATTCGGCGGTATTCACGGCTGGATGAACTGGCACAAACCTGTTTTAACGGATTCCGGCGGATTTCAGGTGTTTTCGCTTGCGCATTTAAGAAAAATAACCGAAGACGGAGTTGAGTTTCGTGATCCAAAGGACGGCAAAAAACATTTTATAAGCCCTGAAATTTCCATGGAAATTCAGCAGGATATCGGGGCTGATATAATTATGGCATTTGATGAATGCGCACCTTTCCCGTGTGACTATGAAACAGCTAAAAAAGCAATGGAGAGGACACACAGATGGCTTGAAAGATGTTTTAAGGCAAAAACAAATCCCCGTCAGGCGCTTTTCCCGATTGTTCAGGGAGCTTTTTATGATGATTTAAGAAAAGAAAGCGCATCGGTTATTTCATCTTATGACGCTGCGGGTTATGCAATCGGCGGGCTAAGTGTAGGTGAAACAAAAGATATCATGAACCATTTTGTCGAATTTACAGCACCGCTTCTGCCTCAAAACAAACCACGCTATCTGATGGGAGTCGGAACACCTGAAGACTTGCTTGACGGAATTAAATATGGAGTTGATATGTTTGATTGTGTTCTTCCGACCCGCAACGCACGCCATGGTTCATTCTTCACATGGGAAGGCAAACGAAATATTAAAGTCAAAGCTTATGAAGACGACAAAAGCCCGCTTGTTGAAGGCTGCAATTGTTATGCATGCAAAAACCATTCAAAAGCTTACATCCGTCATCTCTGGCGCTGCGGCGAAAGCACTGCAGCAACTCTGCTTTCAATCCACAATATTCAATTTCTTGTCGAATTTTCGCAAAAATGCCGTGAAGCGATTTTGGAAGACAGATTCGGCGATTTTTATAATGAGCATTATAAAAAACTGATTTAAACATTTACCACGGATAATCCTTTTTGATTGATAGATTCTGAAACAACTTCAGGGTGACGGAAAGACGAAGGTGTGATTTGGCTACTTTCATCACTACAGCCCCTGAACCGGAGTCTGTTTCTATCAACATTGATAGATTCCGGATAAGATCCGGAATGACGTATCAGTAAACCACAGCAGGAGCCTGTTTTACGGGTTGCCCCCCCCCCCCGTAAATTCAATCATAGTCTGCTTTTTCGGCATTTTTTGCTCCCTCTTATTTTATTTACTGTCAATTAAACAAATTCAGCTGCGGAACTTCAACTTCCGCACTATCAGATTTTCTTCGTGTTGCAAGATTGTTTGAAAAATCTTTCTGCATCTTAATCATCAAATCCTGAGAACGCTTGATAACACTGTTTGGCAATCCTGCCATCTTCGCAACCTGAATTCCGTAACTTTTGCTTGCTCCGCCCTGAACTATTTTACGCAAAAATTCAATTTCACCGTTTTCCTCAGCCACAGTTATTCTGAAATTCTTTATCTGCGGATATGTTTTTGTCATTACATTCAATTCATGGTAATGGGTTGCAAATATACAGCGGGCTTTAATTTTTGTTGCAATAAACTCAGCAACCGACCATGCTATTGCAACACCGTCGTATGTGCTGGTTCCCCGCCCGATTTCATCAAGAAGAATGAAACTTTTTTCTGTTGCGGAATTCAAAATATATGCAGTTTCAATCATCTCAACCATAAATGTAGACTGTCCGAGAGTCAAATCATCAGATGCTCCCACACGTGTAAAAATTTTGTCAATTATGCCTAGTTTAAGATAATCCGCAGGAACCCATGAACCTATTTGAGCAAGAAGTGCAATCAAGGCATTTTGCCGCATATAAGTAGATTTACCTGCCATATTAGGCCCTGTCAAAATCATAAACTGGGTTTTGTCAGTTGAATTGCTTTGAAGTTCCAAATCGTTTGCCACATATTCACCGAGCGGGAGAATTTTTTCCAGAACCGGATGACGTCCGTTTTTGACTATAAAATCACCGGATTCATCAATTTCAGGTTTTGAATAGTTATTTTCAACCGCCACCTGTGCAAGAGATGCGTAAACATCGGTTTCCGCCATACAGTCTGCAATTTCACGAATTTTTGTAACAAATTCTTTTGAATACTCCCGAAAATCCGTAAACAATTTATATTCAAGTTCGGTTGACTTAAATCTTGCAGACAGAACATCATCTTCATGCTGTTTAAGTTCCTGTGTGATAAATCTTTCGGCACCGGTTAAAGTTTGTTTACGTATATATGTATCTGGAACAAGATTGCGGTTTGCATTTGTGACTTCGATAAAATACCCGAAAACCTTGTTGTATCCGACTTTTAAAGTTTTAATTCCTGTTGCTTCACGTTCTCTTTCTTCAAATTTAAGAAGCCAGTCCTCACCGTTTAAAAGCAAATCACGGTAATAATCCAGTTCACCGGATACGCCTTCTTTTATAATTCCGCCTTCTTTAATAATCATCGGCGCATCGTCTTTTATAGTCCTATCAATAAGGTCTGTGAAATTTTTTATTTCATCCTGATATTTGATAATATTTTCAAACGGGTTATTTTCAAGTGATGACGAAACCTCAATAAGTTCCGGCAGCATTTGAAGTGATGCTTTAAGACTTAAGAAATCCTTCGGATTTGCTGAATTGTTGCTTAACCTTGTTGACAATCTCTGGATATCATAAATTTTTTCAAGAAGCTCTATTAACGAAATTCTTGTTGAGGATTCAGAAACCAGTTCGGTTATTGCATTCTGCCGTTTCATTATATCCGAAATGTTTTTGAGCGGCTGGCATATCCAATTTCTTAAAAGCCTTGCCCCCATATTTGTTTTGGTCTGGTCAATAGCCCATAAAAGAGAACCGTATTTATTTTTTTCACGCATGGTTTCAACAAGTTCAAGATTTTTTCTTGTACTCGCATCCAAAATCATGTACTCAGAAAGCTCATAAGTTTCAATCCGCTCAATTTTCGGGACGTTTTCTTTCATGCTTTCCCAGATATATGCAAACAATGCTCCGGCTGCTCTAAATCCTGTTTTATATTTGTCATACCCGAATGCTGCAAGAGCCGCAGGCGTAAATATTGCCTTCAAATTCGCATCAGTCATTGAAAAGTCAAACACATTGGGCGGAATTTTTGAACAATTGTAAGTTTTTACAATCCCTTCCGGCAAATCTACTTTTTCCTCCGGCACAATCTGAAAAGGTTTAATTTCACCACGGATTGCAGGTGCAACGATTTCTGCCGGCTGAAGTCTTGCAAGTTCAGATATCAAAAGGTTCAAAGGTGCCTGCGTAACTTTAAATTCGCCTGTTGAAATGTCTGAATATGCAAATCCGTATATATCGGACTTTTCATCCTTAAACATTGCTGCAATATAATTGTTGGTATTCTGTTTAAGAAAATCGCTTTCAGTCAGTGTGCCTGATGTAATAATTCTTGTAACACCCCGTTTTACAAGTCCCTTTGCGAACTTGGGGTCTTCAAGCTGGTCGCACATAGCAACTTTTATATTCTTTTGAACGAGTTTTTCAAGATATCCCGTAACTGCCTTAACCGGAATTCCCGCAAGCGGAACCCTTCCGTAAACAGTGCCTGCATCACGTCCGGTAAGTGTAAGTTCCAGCTCTTTTGACATCAATATTGCATCTTCAAAAAAGGTTTCGTAAAAATCCCCCAGTCTGTATAACAAAACAGCATCCGGATTTTGACGTTTTATCTGCATATATTGCTGCATGACAGGCGTCAGATCTTCTATTTTAACATCCCACGAGTTTATTTGATTGATTTCTGATTTTGACATAGCTATAATTGGATTATATCATGAAATGAGGAAAATGACATGGGATGCTTAAAAAATATTTGCATGGCAATTTTACTGGCACTTGCATTTATAGGTTTTATGTCAATCGGCGGCGGAAGGCTTGCGAAAAATATTATTTTAAATTATCTTAATCCGCCGCAAAATGAACTTGTTAAACGTGCGGAAAAAGTCGGTGATTTTTCTCAGATTAATGATGAATTTGAACTTGAGCGTGCAGCCGGAATTATGGGCTATAACGGAGTTGTGGCAGAACACAGGGCTTCAGGTCAAAAACTTATTGTTGTTGACACAAACAACAAGCCGATTTTGACAAAAGAAGACATTCAATCTGACAAAATTGATGAAAAGTTAAAAAGTTTAACACAAAAAGTAAAATATCAAGCGTTTCAGGTTGAAGATTTAAAAATAACCAAACGGGGCACATTAAATTCATACGGAAAAGAAGCTCCGTATGTAAAGTTTGAAGCAAAGGCGAAAAAGCTTCCGATTGGCGAGGTTGCAGGAATAATTTCCGTTGCGGAAACAAAAAACGGCGAACAGCGGCTTCTTGTTTCTGCAAACGAAAAGAAAAGATATTCCCAGTTGATTTCTGATGAATTTTTTAAAGCGGTTAAATAGTTATTTTAAATTCTGCATATTTCTTATCATTTCATTAGTTGTAACACCGCCTTTTTCAGGATCCATACAACCGCCTCCGTCCAGATATAAATCCTTGTTTACATTTCCTCTTATAAGAAATGCAAACAGGTCATACCCCCATTTGTTAGGCCCTTTATTACCGTTGATATCCAGTGCGAATAAAGGTATGCTACCGTTGTTGCTGTAAAGCATTAAGATAATTCCATTTTTAAAAACGTATACATATCTGTCATTTAAAATCGCATTTTTTCTGAAATTTCCACACCCACTGGATTCTGATTCAGCTTCTTCATCACTCATCTCATGATCACTGTTTGCCTGCTTAACTGTATCTAAACCTTCGTATTCAGGAATACAGCCTTTATCATAAGCATCTCCTTCACAGGTTGATACAACTTGAAGTTTACTAATCATCTCGGGAATAAATGTCGTACACTCGGTATGTTTCCCGGCGTGATCCTTAGGTAAGTCTTCATATTTTGAACAATTACCATACTCATCATGTTCCACACAAAAATCTTGTCCCGCATAAGGACTTTTGTCCCAATAGTAACACTCTGCCACATACCCCATATCAGCACCCGTTTTTGTTATCGCCTGCTGGACTAAGGAATATGCAACCTTAAATTGTTGTTTTAAAACGTACTTTTGATACTTTCCGACTAGTGCCGGCAAAGTCATCGCAGCGACTATTCCGATTATGCCGAGTGTTATCAAAACTTCTGCCATGGTGAAGGCTGCTTTGCAGGACTTTTGGTGCCATAAGTGCCAAATTGAATTAACCTGCATTGACAGACTCTGACTTCCGTCAGAGTGACGGAATGTGGTGCGTGGCATCCGGCTGCTTTCGTCACTCCGGATTGCAGGGCAAAGGATGTTCTGTTTGTTTGTTGACCACACAAAACTTTTGTCCGCAATGTCATTCTGAACTTGTTTCAGAATCTTGTTGGGATGATGAAATAAATTCAGCATGACAAAAGTTTTGTGCTCATTCATTGTTTCTGAGTCACAAGGTAGAAGCATAAAATCACGTTTCGACTCTCTCTCAACGGATTTTGCAGCCAGTCCGGAATGACTAATTGTTAAATCACACGCAGGAGCTGTTTTACGGGTTGCCCCCCCCCCCCCAAATTTCAATCATAGTCTGTTTTTTCACCATTTTTAGCTCCTCATTTTTATTCACATTTTTATAATAATATAACCTGTGTTTTAATTCAATAAAACTTAAACATTTCCTGTCGAACTGTTTTTGTCATCTTCAAGCTGACGGATATCAATATTTGCATCCGCTTCATCCGAATATGTTGCCATGACCGGAATATCAATATCCACGTTAACGTCTGCATCAACCATTTCAATATCGTTTTTCGGAAATTCTTTAACCTTGCCGTCTTCCATTTTTACTGCAACCTTTCCGCTCAAGAATTGCAGATAACAAACTTTACCGAGTCCCTCCGGCGTCATGACTGATGAACCGACAGGCGGCATGCCTTTTGCGGCATCTATGTAGTTTGAATATTCGTATGTAAGACAGCAAAGAAGCCGTCCGCAGGTGCCGGAAATTTTACCCGGCGCAATCGGCATCCCCTGATCTTTTGCCAGTTTTACGTTGATTGTCGCAAATTTTCTTAAAAAACTTGAACAGCAGAAAGGCCGTCCGCAAATTCCCGTACCCTCAACTATGGAAGTTTCATCACGAACACCTATATGTCTAAGATCAATACGAACTCTTGTAAAAGTTTGGGTTAAATCTTTTAATAGTGCACGGAAATCAACTCTTTCCGGCGCTGTATAATAAAACGTAATTTTTCGTCTGTCAAATGTTATTCTGCATTGAACAAGGTTCATTACAAGTTTGTGCTGTTGTACAAGAGCCTGACATTTAAAAAATGCAGTAAGTTCTTCTTTTTTTATATCCTCCAGAGTTTGCAAATCCCGTTGTGTAAGAACTCTTATAACAGTCAAAGGTTCGGGTTTATTTTTGCTTTTTTCCCATAACTCGGAAATCTTCGAACAAACCATAAACGCCTTTAGAGCTTCCTCTCCTTTATCTGTTCTGACCAGAACCATCTGACCATCCTCAAGATGAATATTTTCCGGAACTTCTAACGGGTAAAATGTGTTTTTTATATAATTTACTGCAAATTTCATTATACGTATCTTTCTTCTTCTTTCAACTTTCTATTCATTAATTTTTCCAGCAATGCCTGCGGTGTAATGTCTGTATAAACTGCTTCATAAATTGCAGATGACACAGGAACATCAATATTTAACTTTTTAGCAAGTTCGCATATAGCTTTTGAGGTTTTGACACCCTCTGCAACAGAACCCAATTCTGCAAGAATATCGTCTATTTTTTTGCCTTTTGCAAGCATTGAGCCTACTGTATAATTTCGTGACATCGGGCTTGAACAGGTTGCTATCAAATCCCCCATGCCGGACAGCCCGTAAAGAGTTGAAGGATTGGCGCCCATTTGAATACTTACACGAACGACTTCGGCCATGCCACGAGTAAGCAATGTTCCTGTACAGTTGTCACCAAGCCCCATCGTTTTTGCAAATCCTGATGCAATTGCAATTACGTTTTTCAAACTTCCGCCGAGTTCAACTCCGATTACATCGGTATTTGTATATAATCTGAATCTGGAGGGAACTGAACAGGCTTTTTGGACAAATTCGGCTGTTTTGATATCTTCGCATGCCACAGATGCTGCGGTCGGAAGTCCTGCAAGAACTTCTTTTGCAAGAGTCGGTCCCGAAAGGATTGCAAGTTTTTGTTCGGGAAGAACGTCTTTTATAACTTCTGACATTCTCATCAATGAAGGAAGTTCAATCCCTTTTGATGCATTTACAAGAATTTGTTCGGACTTTATGCCTGCTTTTTTCAGATTTTCACAAACATCCCGTGTGCCTGAGGTTGCAACTACATTCAAAATTATATGAGCATCTCTTATCGCATCTTCAAGGTCGGAAGTTATTTCAACCTTTTTATCCAGCTGAACTTCAAGAGGTTTTGATGTGTGTTTGTTCTTTATCAAATCTTCGGATAAATCCTGCGCACGCCCCCATACCGTAACCTTTTCAAAATTATTCGTCAAAAGCCACGCCAGAGTAAGCCCCCAACATCCTGCTCCGATTACTGTCAATTTCATAACTTTGTCCCCTCTTTTCTCTTGTTTGCGATTATCTTTTTTATACTGAAGCTGTCTTGGTATTCAAGAGTTTTCTTAAAACGCCTCTGTGTTTTTTAAGTTCAGCTCTTGCTGATTCAATATCAAGTTTCATTTCAAGCATGACAATTGCAGTTTTTATTTCCCAGTCACATTTTAAAAGTGCGGAAAGAGCGTCGCTGTGAGAAACATTTGCGATTTGTGCAACAATTCTTATCGCACGGTCTTTTAATTTTTCATTTACTGCCTGCAAATCAATCATGAAGTTTTCATAAGTTTTGCCTATCTTTATCATAGCACCTGTTGAAAGCATATTCAATATCATCTTTTGCGCCGTACCTGCTTTCAAGCGGCTGGATCCTGCAATAACTTCGGGACCAACTTCCGCACAAATAACAAGTCCGGCTTCATCAGCAATACGTCCGTTAGGATTGCAGGTGACTCCGATAGTCTTGCAGCCGACTTCATCTGCCCGTTTTAAAACACCCATCAGATATTTAGGGTTGCCTGATGCTGAAATTACAACAGCAACATCATCCGGTGTTAAGATTGCCGCATCTTCATACCCTAAATCAGGGTTGTCCTCAGCTCCTTCAATTGAATGTCTGATTGCTTTGTCTCCGCCTGCAATAAACCCTGTTACCATATCTTTAGGCACGCTGAATGTCGGCGGGCATTCGGAGGCATCAAGAATTCCAAGCCTGCCGGAGGTGCCGGCGCCGAAATAGTATAATTTCCCGCCTTTTAAAAATTGTTTTGCGATTAAGTCGATACCTTCTGCGATATGTTCGGCTTCATCCTCAACTGCCAGAGCAACTATTTTGTCTTCATCATTCATCTTTTTAACAATTTCAATAGTCGGAAGAATATCAATATCCTTCGTGTTTTCATTTCGAAATTCCGTAATAATGTCGCTCATAAGGTACCTCCTTTTATCATTTATAAACACTAATTTACAAAAAGACTATAATTTCATCAGATTTGCCATCTCTAATGCAGCTTTTGCAGCATCCGAGCCTTTGTTGCCGGCTTTTGTTCCAGCTCTTTCGATTGCCTGCTCAATATTTTCTGTTGTCAGAACACCGAATATGACAGGAATACCGGTTTGCAGACTTACCTGAGCAATACCTTTGGAAAGTTCGGCGCTCACGTAATCAAAATGTGCGGTTGCTCCGCGTATAATTGCGCCTAAAGTTATAATTGCGTTATATTTGCCGCTTTTTGCAAACTTCTGCGCAGCAAGCGGAATTTCAAATGCTCCGGGAACTTTTACAATATCAATGTTATCATCGGATACTCCGTGACGCTTGAGTTCATCAATTGCTCCTGATAAAAGTTTGGAGCCTATAAAATCATTGAATCTTGATATTATTATACAAAATTTTTCATTTCCTGCTACTAACTGACCTTCGTATGTTTTCATAAAATTTTCTCCAATTACTCTGCTTGAATAATATCCCTTAAAAATTTTTCAGCAAAGCCTTAACCTTTGTCTATGCACATATTTTAACTCATTTTAAGTTATTTTACAACAAAGGGGAGAAAAATCTTATAAAAAATATATAATGCCGCAAGTATTAAAAGCACTCCGCTGATTTTTAAAAGTGCATCCGACAGTTTGTAAAAGTTTTTCCAGTTTTTGAGTTTTGCAGTTAAAAAACCTGCAAGGATAAGAATTATGCCCTGACCTATTGCAAACAAAAAGAGCATTACAACCGACTGTGCAAGGCTTGCGGAAAGTGATGCAAACGCCATTATTGCAGCAAGTATAGGGGTAGAACACGGGGTTCCGGCAAGAGCAAAAACAGCGCCGAGTAATACCGGGTAAAGATAGGTGTTATGCCCTTCACTTCTCGGCATTTCCTTTATCATGACAGGCAAATCAAAGTCAAGAATTCCAACCAGCTTCAAACCCATAATCAAGACAATTGATGCCAGAACTATTCCGAAATAGCCGCCTGCAAATGAAACAAAAACTTTTCCGGTCAGAGCGCAGATTATTCCGATAATTGAAAAAACTATTGCGGTTCCGAGAACGAAAAAAATCATTTGCAAAAGAGTTTTGCCGGATTTTTCATTGGAATATCCGCCTATATATCCTACAATCAATGGAATCATTGCAAGAGAACACGGTGATATAGATGCGACAACACCGCCGAGAAACGAAAGCCAGAACAGAAGCGGAATATTTGCACTGTTTGTAAAAAGTTCTACATAGTTTTCCATTATTTAAGTTCCTTCAGATAATTTTCCAAAACATCTTTTTCAATTGCGCCTTCAACACGCCGAACCTGTTTGTTGTTCGAATCCAGAAAAATCATTGTCGGAACTAATGTAATATTATATTTTTTTATTTGTTGATTTGTAAAATCTTTGCCGTCCTGAACCGAAATTTCTGTTAAAACAATTTTGTCTTCATAATTCGGAAAAACTTCTTTAAAAAGTTTGTTCATAGTCTGGCAGTCAAGACACATTGTCGAGGTGAATTTTAAGACCTGAGGTTTTCCGATTGCAACTTCTTCAATTTGTTGAACTTCCGGAGTTTCAACATTTGTTTTGGCAGTTGTTGAATTTGTACTGCTCAAAATCCAGAAAGCCACAAGCGGAACTACGAATATTAAAGCAATTATAATAATATTTTTTTTCATAAAACCTCTCCTTTTCAATTTACATATTATCATAAACTAAAAAGGATTTTTTAAAAAGGCCGTGCGGGTATTATTTTTATTGTCCTTGCGGGGGATTTGCAATTGCTTTTAACTTATCCAGAGCATTTGCCATGCTGAACATATTGGCACCGAAATATGCCATTATACCGCCGACAGGGATAGTAAATATTGCAGTCAGCCATTTTTTCGGACTCAAAAATGACAATGCTCCTAAAACACCGACTGTGAAAAGAGTGCCGCCGAGAATTTTTTGTGTTGTCTGCATCTTTGATATTTGCGCAATACTCGGCATCTGAAGTTGCTGCGGCATTGTTTGAGGCTGCACTGCATGATTAAATTTATCTTCATTTAAAGGTTCTTTTAATTCCACTTCTTGAGCGTTATTTACCGGTGCGGGCGACTTTGCCTGCGGCTGCTCAATTTGTACCGTATTATCAGGATTAGCATTCCCAAAAGATGTTAAACCAAAATTTCTTAAAGAATTTATATGCATTACACGACCTCCTTGTTTTTATTAAAACAAAACAAGAAGTTTTTTGCCTTAATATCAGGTTTATTTTACAAAAATTTACCGTCTTGTAAAAATTATCTTTTTAAATATCTTCCGGCACAAAAAACACAGCTTTTTCGAGAAGTTCTCGTGTGTGTTCATAACAGCAGGAATTTTTTGTAATCTGCTGGTATTCCCTCACTATATTCAAAACATCATCAACCGACATTTTAATAATTCTTCTTTTTCCTTCAATTATTCTTGCCATACGTTACAACCTTTCCTGATTAATTATCGGCAAAAACTATTGAAAACTTTTGAAAAATCATTTAAGAGTTTTAGAAATCTCAGGTAGAATTTGAAGTCTGTTTTAAAGTCCAGTTTTCTCATCAAGTTTGAAATAATCTATCAATGCCAGAATTGATATAAATTCATTAAAAAACACTTCAAGCTGTTTCGGACTGTTTAGCGGCGTAAATAAATTCCCGATTTCAAAAAGATTTTTGTTTGTTGATATCGCAAACATCAAATTTTCACCATAAAATGAGCATTTGACATCAGTTGTTTGAAACGCAGTCTGAATATTTTTGAACCGTTCCATAAAGGCTGTTGTGATTAAGTATCTGGCTTCAATTTGATCAGAGGAGTAAACTTTATATTTTTCAGCAAAATACGGATCTTCAAGTTTAACCTCACCTAAATTTTCTACTTTAAATTTCTTTTTTACACCTGTAAACAAGCTGAAAAATCCTGTTATTACAAAAAATAATGCGAGGAAAATACAGCAGTAAAATTCAGTGCTGTTAAATTCCAATCCGGCACTGAGTAACATAAAAATAAATATCAAAATAACGCCTATTGCAATAAAAATATATCTTTTAAATGCGCCGGTAATTTGCAAATCATTATTGGAATAAATTATTGTATCATTATTTATTGTTTTATTAAATTGAACATCAAAAATAATACCTCTAAAAGACGTAAAAGGCATTCCGCCATTGGTTGGTGAATTTTGCAGAACCGCTTCATTAATTTTTAATTGAACCCCGTTATATTCACCGCAAAAACAGTCGTCTGAAATATATTCTGTAAACCCGACAAAAAGTTTACTTGCTTTTATTTTTTCTAACTCAATTTTGCTTTCATCGGTATCCCAATACAGATTACCAAGAATTTTTAAAATTTTGGAATAACAAAATGATTTTACTTTCTTGCCAAATAAATTATTACAACCTATCGGAAACATTATGACGGCAATAAAAATTAAGATAAGTATCAAAAACAGAAATGAAAACAAAAATTCGGGTGTTTCCGTTACAAAATTAAATAGCAGCCAGGAACCAACTATAAAAATAAGTATTATTTTAAGTTCATTATAAATCATATTTTTTAGCTCAGATTTACGTTGTTTTTCAAATATTGCAAGCTCTGGCTCTATTTGCTCTTCAAAAATTTTTACAAATTCTTCTTTATATTGTTTTATTTTTATTTTTAAATCTTCTTTTACCATTTTTTAAAGTCCTGTTTTCTCATCAAGTTTGAAGTAATCTATCAATGCCAGAATTGATATAAGTTCATTGAAAAACACTTCAAGCTGTTTCGGACTGTTCAGCGGCGTAAATAAATTCCCGATTTCAAAAAGATTTTTGTTTGTTGATATCGCAAACATCAAACTCTCACCGTAAAATGAACATTTTGCACCACGGGCACCAAAGGCTGTCTGAAGATTTTTAAACCTTTCCATAAATGCTGTTGTGATTAAGTATCTTCCTTCAACTTCGTCTGAAGAATAAGCTTTGTATTTTTTATTAAATTCAGGATCTTCTAACTTTATTTCGTTTAAAACTTCTTTATTTTTATTTATTTTTTCACAATAAATTGAAATTATAAAGGAAATTAAACCAAGTCCACTGTAGAAACATACTTCCATGTCTTTCATATATATACCTATAGGCAGACAAATCAATACTGTAATTAAGGACAAAAAACTCCAGCTTCTGTTTTTAATATTGGTATCATTTTTTGTTGCGATAATCGTTTTATTTTTGATTGTTTTATTTGCATCAAAATTTATTATTACCCCGTCAAAAACATGACGAACCGTTCTATTTTTACCTGAACCGGTTTCATAGGAAAGATTTGTTTCAGAAATGGTAAATTTAACGTCTTTAAAGCTTCCCTCAAACATATCATCATCAGAACGTCTGTTATAAAGAGAAAACAATTCGCTTTCCCGCAATTGATAATCAGTATTTATATCAGAATCCACTATTGGACAAACTTCTTTATTATACCACTGCATATTGCCAAATGCGGTAATAACATCTCTCATACAATTCTTTTTTAACTTTTTTGCAAATGAATTGCTGCTGAAATACGGGATTAGCAGAACTATTACAGGAATTGATATCATTAACATTGTCGGCAAAAATTTTATGTAATCACTTCTTATTGTCATGAAAAAGTTATAAACCAATCCGATAAAAATCGTTATTAGCACCGCCTCAGTTATAAACAATTTTAAAAGCTCAAATTGTCTTTTCTGCTCTTCTTTCGCCATCAGCGGCTGAATATCTTTATAATATATTTTGTGAAATGTGCTTCTTATTTCAGATGCCGACGGCACTTTTTTATTTTGCATAAAACAAGTCCTTTTCTGTTAAATCGTCTATCAAAATTATAATGGACTTTTTAAGTTCATGCATAATACAAAAAAATGAAATATAAAAAAGCGGGAATTAAATTCCCGCTTTTTGTTCTTAATGTATTAAAAAGAATTTATTCTTCTTCATTATCATCCAATTGAAAATCCGGAGCACCGAACATACCTTCAATTTCTTCCAGAATTGCAGATGGTTTTCTTGCCTGATTACGTTGAGCAACCGCACGTTTTCTTGCTTCTCGTTCTTTTTCTTCATTTGCATTTGTCAAATGATGGAAACCTGTACCTGCAGGAATTAAACGTCCGATAATAACGTTTTCTTTCAAGCCGCGGAGCATATCCTTTTTACCGTCGACTGCGGCTTCTGTAAGAATTCTGGTTGTTTCCTGGAATGAAGCGGCTGAAATAAAGCTTTCGGTATTCAATGAAGCTTTTGTAATACCCAGCAGCATATATTCACATGTTGCAGGAGTTTTACCTTCTTCTTCAACCTGTTTATTAACATTTTCAAAATGTTGAATTTCAACCAGTTCACCCGGAAGAAGTGTTGTATCGCCGGCATCAACGACTTTAACCTTTTTAGTCATCTGACGAACGATAATTTCAACGTGCTTGTCGGCAATTTCAACACCTTGTGAACGATATACACGCTGAACTTCATCAACAAGATACTGCTGTGCCGCTTCCGGGCCGCAAAGTCGGATTACATCGTGCGGGTTTAAAGGACCGCTTGTTAAAGGCTGACCTTTTTTAATTTTTTGTTTGTCCTGAACAATGATGTTTGCATCAATTGCGTATTTAATTTCAGTACGTCCGTTGTCTGTAACCAGATACAACCTCGGCAAGTCATCATCAGTTTCAATTTCAGCAACACCGTCAACTTCTGCAAGTATAGCACAGTCTTTCGGCTTGCGACCTTCAAGAAGCTCCTCAACTCTCGGAAGACCTTGAACAATATCACCTGTTTTTTGTCTTTCAAATACAAGTGTTGCAATAATATCACCACGGAGCACCAGTGCGCCTGATTCAACTTGAAGCATTGTTCCGGGGCTGATTAAGTAAGGACGTCCGTTTCTGATTTTGACATCAGTTTTATTGACTGAAACAATTTGTCCTGAAACAGGAGATTTGTCGCCGCTGTCAGAAATTATTGAATCGAGTTTAACGAAATCACCTTTTTTAACTGAAGCTTTACCGTTAATTTTCACAACAGTTTCATAGTTATCACAGACAATCAGCAATCTTCTTGCATCTTCATTGTCATGCTTGATAGAAGCTGTACCGTCGTTGATTGCAAGAACCTGAGTTTTTGCAACCGGAGTTTTCGGTTCAATTGTTTGTCCGTCTTTTACGAGAAGCTCTGTTTGAAGTGAAGACATCAATTTTGAATTGCCTTCAAATTCACGGCGGACAATCAGGTTTTCAAGAACAACAATTCTCAAATTACCTTTCTCATCAAGTTCTACCATACCTTTAAGGTGTGAAAGATATCCTTGCATTTGAAGAACAAGACTTGTTCTTGTAATTGTTGAACCGTCTAGATTTCTAACTCTTGCACCGTCTTTGTACTGGAGTTGAGTAACCGGAACGATATCAATTAAATCATCAGTTGTATTGAATTTAATTGAAACGTCTTTTTGTTGAACTTCCAATACCTGAACGGGTCTGATAAGAATTTGAACAGGCTGATTTGCAATATTGTCTTCATCAAGAGAAAGACTTGCATCAAGTTCTTCGTCCAGATCATCAATATCAATGTCATCGTTAGCTGAATCCATGATTGTAATGATTGAAGTTTCTTTTGCCTTGATACCTTCTGCAATAACCGTTCCTTTTTTAACGACTTCGCCTTCATCAACTTTAAGTTCTGAAATGCTTGAAAGCGTATGAACTTCGCCGGGACGAACAGTAATTTCGTGAATTATGTCATTGAATTCTTTGAATTCAACAATACCGTCTATGTGGCAGTAAACATCTTTTACAACTTCAGTACCGGCCGTTACATAAGTTCCGTTTTCAACCATTTTTAAAGAACTGTCTTTGGAAATTTGATGAATTTCTTCGGGAATAAATACAACAGAACCCGGTTTTGTAATGATTTGGTTTTCATCAACTTCTACATCAACATATCTGATTTCACCAGATGAAGTTACCGCACACTCATCATCCAGAAGTTCCGCAATAATCATACCGTTTTCAACCGGAGTATCAACAGGAGCTTTTACAATATATTTTTCACCTGTTTTGTCAACAGTCCATAATTGTTCTTTTTTGGTTTGTTCAAAAGATGCATTTTCCGGCTGCAATGATGCAATAACAATTGTCAATTCTTTACCTTGAACAATTTTCTTGATATTTTTGCCTTCAAATTTAACATCTTCAATAACAAGATCTTCACCGAAACGAACTTCGCCGCCGTGCTCGGAAATTGTTAAAGTTTCAGCTAATTTTTCACCTTCGGTTACTTTTTGTTCGTCTTTTACAAGAACTTTGGAACCGCCGGGAAGGTTGTAAACATCACCGCCAAGAACCCATATAATACCTTGTTTGTTTGTTGTTCTTGAAATGTTGCCCTGACGATCTTTCTTTTCATCAGCGATAAAATCTTCATAGATAACTTCACCTGAAAGATCTGAGGTAATATCTTTTGTTGCTTTTTCGGTCAAACGTGAACCGTCGCCTGAAGAAACAGGTTCATAAGTTGCAAGTTTAAAGCCTTTTTCAACCTGCATTCCGTTTTCAAAGAATACTGTTGAACCGGCCGGAATATGATATTTGTCGGTACGTTTTGCACCTTTAACTTCAATATCTGCTTCGTAATTTGCAACTTTTACGACATCACCGTGGCGGGTTCTGACTTCACGAGTTCTTACATTTGAAACAACTTCACCTGCTGATTTAGCTTCAATTGATTTCATAGCGCCGGCACCTTTAAATACACCGCCGGTGTGGAATGTTCTCATTGTAAGCTGTGTACCGGGTTCACCGATTGACTGGGCTGCGATAATACCGATTGCTTCACCTATATCGACAAGTTTTTGAGTTGTCATTGCCCAGCCGTAGCATTTCTGGCAGATGCCGTATTCAAGTCCGCAAGTCAAACCTGAACGAACTTTCAATTCTTGAAGATTAAGGTGTGCTACTTTTTTGATATCATCACGGTTCATTGTTGTTCCTGATTTTACAAGAACCGTTCCGTCTGTATCGACTATATCTTCCGCAATTGTACGGCCTAAAAGTCTGTCAATCAACGGAACAATTACAGCGTCACCGTTTGTAATCGGTTTCATATTGATTGATTTTGTAGTGTGACAGTCATCAGCACGTATAATAACGTCTTGAGCAACGTCAACCAGACGTCTTGTCAAATATCCTGAGTCAGCTGTTTTTAACGCTGTATCTACAAGACCTTTACGTGCACCGTATGATGAAATGATGTATTCAGTAACGGACAAACCTTCTTTAAAGTTTGATTTAATAGGCAAGTCGATGATTTGTCCCTGTGCGTCTGCCATCAATCCACGCATACCTACAAGCTGAGAAACCTGTGAAAGGTTACCTCTTGCTCCGGAGAATGCCATCATATATACAGGGTTTAATTTATCAAAATTTTCAACAACCTGAGCGGTCAATTTTTCTGTTGTTTCGGACCAGGTGTCGATAACTTTTGTATATCTTTCAACCTCAGTAATTTCACCTTTTAAATATCTGTTTGTTGATTTTTCAATTTCTTTTTCTGCTTCCTTAAGCAGTTCTTTCTTTACTGACGGAACCTGCAGGTCTGCAATGGAAATCGTTGTACCTGATTTTGTTGCATACTTATAGCCAAGGTTTTTCAGGCTGTTTGCCAGTTCTGCGGTTTTTGCCCCGCCAAACTCAAGATAAATTTGAGACAGAAGATTGTTCAAACCTTTTTTATCCATCTGCTTGTTGATATAATCCAGAGTTTTCTTTGAATTTGTATATGTTTCCATTCTATATTTCCTTTATTTTAATATAGTTTACAATTTTTATCTAACAGGCTCTTAATTAAGCAAGCGCCTTTCTGACAGCTTCGTTGAATATAATTCTTCCTGCTGTTGTTTCAATTCTTTCACCGTGCTCATCACGAACAACGATTTTGTCGTG
Organism: Candidatus Gastranaerophilales bacterium; assembly: GCA_944322785.1. GTDB lineage: Bacteria > Cyanobacteriota > Vampirovibrionia > Gastranaerophilales > Gastranaerophilaceae > Scatenecus. The sequence continues at coordinate 155,685 of CALUPW010000004.1, forward strand.
AAGATCAATTACTCCGACTTCTAAAGCTGAAATTGCATCCTGGAAGTTATAGAAGTAACCTTTCGGATCAGATTCCGGATTTTTAAGAATTGTCAGGTAATACATACCTAATACCATATCTTGAGTAGGTGTGATAATAGGTTTGCCTGTAGCAGGAGCCAGAATGTTGTTTGTTGCAAGCATAAGCATTCTTGCTTCGGTTTGCGCTTCAATTGAAAGCGGAACGTGAACAGCCATCTGGTCACCGTCGAAGTCAGCGTTGAATGCTGTACATACAAGCGGGTGAAGCTGAATTGCACGGCCTTCTACGAGTTTCGGTTCAAATGCCTGAATACCTAGTCTGTGAAGGGTCGGAGCACGGTTCAACAATACCGGATGTCCGTCGATTACTTCTTCTAAGATATCCCAGACAATTGCTTCACTACGTTCGATTTTCTTCTTCGCTGATTTAATATTTTGAACATATCCGCGTTCAATAAGTTTGTTTACAACAAACGGTTTGAACAATTCTATTGCCATTTCTTTTGGCAGACCGCACTGGTTAAGGCTTAACTGCGGGCCTACAACGATAACTGAACGGCCGGAGTAGTCAACACGTTTACCGAGAAGGTTCTGGCGGAAACGTCCCTGTTTACCTTCAATGATGTTAGAAAGTGATTTAAGCGCTCTGTTGTTCGGGCCGACAACCGTTCTGCCGCGTCTGCCGTTATCAATCAGAGCATCGACAGCTTCCTGAAGCATACGTTTTTCGTTACGTACAATAATTTCAGGAGCGCCCATTTCAAGAAGTCTTTGCAAACGGTTGTTTCTGTTTATTACACGTCTGTACAAATCGTTCAAGTCTGATGTTGCAAAACGTCCGCCGTCTAATTGTACCATCGGTCTTAAATCCGGAGGTGTTACAGGAAGAACATCCATTATCATCCAGGTCGGATCTGTTTCTGATGAAATCAGGCTGTCTAAGAGTCTTAAACGTTTAATTAATTTGCTTTTCTTTTGAACGGAATTTACTGAACCTGCAAGTTCTGTTCTGATTTCTTCTGCCAGTTCTTTTGTATTTATTTCAGACAAAAGTTCTTTAATGGCTTCGGCTCCGATTCCGACTTTCAAAGTTGAATCTTCGTTTTCAGCCATATAATCTTCATATTCTTCTTCGCTTAAAAGCTGAAGTTTTTTAAACTGGCTTTCTCCGGGATCTAGAACAACGTAATTGTTAAAATAAATTACCTGTTCAAGGTCTTTTAATGTCATATCAAGAAGTAACCCCAGATATGAAGGAATACCTTTTAAAAACCAGATGTGAGAAACCGGAGCGGCTAATTTGATATGCCCCATTCTCTGACGTCTTACTTTTGAATCCGTAACTTCAACACCGCATCTTTCGCAGATAATGCCTTTGTGACGGACTCTTTTATACTTACCGCAATAACATTCCCAGTCTTTTGATGGTCCAAAAATTCTTTCACAGAAAAGACCGTCACGTTCGGGCTTTAATGTACGGTAGTTGATTGTTTCAGGTTTTGTAACTTCACCGTAAGACCATTTTAAAATCCTTTCCGGTGAGGCTATACTGATTCGTATATAGTCAAAATAATCAATACTTGTTGACATTGTTTTTAATTTCTCCTTTTAATTAGTTGAAAATTGTTTTTGTTGAAGGTTTAACGGTTGAACAGTTGAGTTGTTTTTATCGGGTTTTGAATTATTAATATAACTTTTCAACTCTTCAACCTCTCAACCTTTCAACTAATATTATAAATCTCCGAATGTTGTCGGTGTTTCAAAGAAGTTGATATTTAACAATTCTGAATCTATATCAGACAGAGTTCTTTTCGGAGCTGATTTTCTCAAATCATCCATATCAGTCATAAGATCAACTTCTGCACCGTCTTTTTTGGCAACCGTAATATCAAGTCCGATTGACTGTAATTCACGAACCAGTACCTTGAATGATTCAGGAATTCCCGGTCTCGGAATATTGTCACCTTTTACGATTGCTTCATAAGCGCGGTTTCTTCCGTTAACATCATCGGATTTAATTGTAAGCATTTCTTGCAATGTATAAGCTGCACCGTATGCTTCCAATGCCCAAACTTCCATTTCACCGAATCTTTGACCGCCGAATTGGGCTTTACCGCCTAACGGCTGCTGCGTTACGAGTGAATAAGGACCTGTTGAACGGGCGTGAATTTTGTCGTCAACAAGGTGGACAAGTTTAAGTATGTATGAAAGACCGACTGCAACAGGTTCATCAAACGGTTCACCTGTACGGCCGTCAATCAATCTGACTTTACCGTCTTCTGTTACCCAATCGCATCCGGATTCTTTGATACCTTTCAAAAGTTCCTGTTTTGTTGCGATTTCGGATTTGTTGTCGCCGTACATTTCATCAAACGAAGGTGCTTCGTAATAGTTGCCGGTCAGGTATGCTGCTAAGCCTAACAAAAGTTCGTAAGTTTGACCAACGTTCATACGGGAAGGTACACCGAGCGGGTTAAGTACGATATCAACTGGTGTTCCGTCAGGCATAAACGGCATATCTTCTTTCGGTAATATTCTTGATACAATACCTTTGTTTCCGTGACGTCCTGAAAGTTTGTCACCGACAGAAACCTTACGTTTTTGAGCTATGTAAACTCTGATTACTGTATTTGCACCCGGCGGAAGTTCGTCGCCTTTTTCTCTGTCAAATACCTTAACGTCGAGTACACGTCCGCCTTCCCCGTGAGGAACTCGGAGAGAGTTATCTTTTACATCTCTTGCTTTTTCTGCAAATATTGCACGGAGAAGTTTTTCTTCCGGCGGATGTTCTGATTCACCTTTCGGAGTTACTTTACCTACCAGAATATCGTCTGCGTAAACTCTTGCACCGATACGAACAATACCGCGTTCATCAAGGTGTCTTAATGCTTCTTCCGATACGTTCGGAATTTCACGGGTTATTTCTTCCGGTCCGAGTTTTGTCTGACGTGCATCTATTTCAAGTTTTTCGATGTGAACGGATGTAAATACATCGTCATGAACACATCTTTCTGATAACAGAATTGCGTCTTCATAGTTGTAACCTTCCCAAGGCATATATGCAACGATTACGTTTTTACCGAGCGAAAGTTCACCGCAGTTTGTTGAAGCACCGTCAGCAATTACGTCACCTGCTTTAACCTTGTCGCCTTCATGAACAATCGGTTTTTGATTAATACAGGTATCCTGGTTGCTTCTTAAATATTTCATCAATTGATAAATATGAGGTTTGTTATTTGTATCTCTTATAACAATTTCTTCACCGACTACACGTTCAACAGTTCCGTCAACATCTGATACGACAACCATACCGGAATCTTTTGCGGCACGGGCTTCAAGTCCTGTTCCGACAACCGGTCTTTGTGTAATCAAAAGCGGTACAGCCTGACGCTGCATGTTAGAACCCATCAAAGCACGGTTTGCGTCGTCGTGTTCAATGAACGGAATAAGAGAAGTCGCAACTGAAATTACCTGAATCGGAGAAACGCCGACATAGTCGACTTTCTTTGATTCGCCCATTGTAAATTCTGAACGGTAACGAACCGGAACATATTCGGCTTTAATGCTTCTGTCAGGATTTAACTGGATATCTGCAGGAGCTACACGGAAGTTTTCATCTTCATCTGCTGTCAGATAATGGACTTCATCTGTTACAACGCCGTCTTTAACAACAAAGAACGGTGTTTCAACAAAGCCGTAATCGTTTACTTTTGCGTGAGTCGCAAGTGAACCTATCAAACCTGCGTTCGGACCTTCCGGAGTTTCAATCGGGCAGATACGTCCGTAGTGTGACGGATGAATATCACGAACTGCAAAACCTGCACGTTCTCTCATCAAACCGCCCGGTCCAAGAGCTGAAATACGTCTTTTGTGAGTAAGTTCGGCAAGCGGGTTGGTTTGATCCATAAACTGTGACAACTGTGAACTTCCGAAGAATTCTTTTAATGAAGCAACCAGAGGTTTGGTGTTCAATAAGTTCAACGGGGTCAAAGTTTCAGAATCCTGAAGTGTCATTCTTTCTTTAACAATTCTTTCAATTCTTGAAAGACCAACTCTGAATTGGTTTTGAAGAAGTTCACCAACTGAACGGATTCTTCTGTTGCCGAGGTGGTCGATATCATCAACCGTTCCTTCATCGTATGTTAAGTTAATCAGATATTCGATTGACGCAACGATATCCTGAACAGTTAATGTTCTTTGATTTTTCGGAATATTGAGATTTAATTTTTTGTTTAATTTATAACGACCGACACGTCCGATATCATATTTCTTTTCATCAAAGAAACGTGCTTCAAGAATCTGGCGTCCGCCCTGAGGAGAAGCCGGATCTCCCGGTCTTAATTTTTTATAAACTTCAATTAAGGCATCATCAGTTGTTTCGGCTGTGTCTTTGTCTAATGTTTTCTTTAAAAATTCAAAGTGTGTGAACAAAGATTCCATTTCGGAAACAGTAATACCCATAGCTTTCAACAATGTTGTAGCCAGGATTTTTCTGTTTTTATCGATTTTTACGTAAATCAAATCGTTGGAATCTGTTTCGATTTTCAGCCATGCACCTCTGTTCGGAATCATGGTTGCGTTGTATAAACGTTTTCCGGCAGGTGAAATTTCACGTTTGAAGTAAACACCGGGAGAACGTACGATTTGTGAAACAATAACACGTTCTGCTCCGTTTACAATAAATGTACCTTTGTCGGTCATTGTCGGAATATCACCGATATATACTTCCTGTTCTTTAATTTCACCGCTGTCACGGTTGACAAGTCTTATCATTACACGTAATTGTTTTGCATAAGTTGCATCATGAATTCTTGCTTCTTCAACTGTGTATTTTGCATTGTCAAACGTATAGTTCGGCAAAAAGTGCAGTTCAAGTCTGCCTGTATAGTCTTTAATCGGAGAAAATGAAAGTAATTCTTCTTTCAAACCTTCCTTTAAAAACCATTCAAACGATTTTTTTTGCACTTCAATAAGATCCGGTAAATCGTCCAATCGGGTATGAGGAATACCCATCGGCGTTACTCTTTTTGCATATTTTGTCTTAGACATCAATTCACCTCATTAATAATGGTGTACATACTACAAAAAATATTTAAACTATCTAACTTAAGGCTGTAAACCTTTTACCTGTCTGCTTTTGAGACTGATAAACTTTTATATGAATCCGGGGGAATTTTTAATATGGGCACAATTCACCCGACTTTAATTTCTCATGTTACTTAATCGTATTACATCAAATTTTTTAGTCAAGAAAATGCCGTTTGATTTTAAAATTCATGTTACGATTTCTTTACAAAACGTTATAAAATTATGCAAAACGGGAATGAAACTTTCTTTATGCGCGGCTTTCAGCCTGAAAATCAGGAGGTGGATTGAATTTATTCTTAAACAGGCCGAAACTTGCATATATCAAAAGTTTCTGCTATATTTAGTTCATAAAGTATTGTGAGGTTATATGAAAAAAATATTACTTGCTCTATTAATTGTGATAACAGGTTTTTATAATTCGGTTTTAGCTGCAACCTGGCCTGAACTTTCACAGAGCGAACGCAACGAATATATAGAAAAATCTCTGGAAGATATCAGAGAAATTGATGATACTAATGTTGAAGACGAACTGCTTAACACATTTGAATTAAAAACAAACAGAGACCCTAACTTTAAAAAGCATACATCAGGGAGAACTACGCTTAAAAATGTGGCTATAAGCAATCTTTCACGTCCGTATATGCCGCCCGGCCCAACACTGCTCGGAGAAAGGTATACGGTCAATGTACCCGCAGGTTATACCCTATCAAACGGCAAATTAAAACTTTCATTCAATAACAGCGGACATCTGACTGAAATTACAGCTACCTCAACCAGATCGTCTTACGGAACTTATGTTGAAAAAAAATATAATAAATCCAGAAAATTAGAAGAAATGATTTATTATGACAACAATTTTAAAATCATTTTTAACGGGAAAAACAAAGTCGAAAGGATTTATGAAAACGGCAATGCTTACAACATAAAAGGCGAAAGATTAGAATAACAGGAAGGAAACAAATGAAAAAGATTCTTGTTTTAATAATTGCAATATTTTGTATTTTTGGAAGTTATGTTTTTGCAGAAGAAACTGTATCCGGGGATAAAGAAAACTTGGTTCTGCAGGGAGAAGCCGTATTCAACTGGCTGGATATGTCACAGATTGAAAGAGATACTATTATTGAAAATTACAAAAACATAATTTTTGATGAAAATACAGTCTACAAATATAAAAGAAAAGAGTTTAAAGAGATTTACAAAGATTATATAAAAGATAAAGACCTTGAATACCACTATTTTGAAGCAAAAGAAGGCATAACTGAAACAAGTCAGTATAAAATAAGCGGATTTTTCAGCGGAAAAATTCTGATAAGTTATGCAATCCAGTATAAAAATAATCCTAAAACCGTTTATTATTATGATGCCCTCGGTCATCTCAAATACGTTGATATGATATCGGATAATTACCCTAACTTCCCTTACTGGTCCAAACAATACCGTGCAAACGGAAAAATGATTAGTGCAATTTATTTTGTATCACATGACATGCAATATATGTACAAACCTGATGGCAAATTTCAGGGAGTATGGTTTATGGACAAAAGATATGACAGAAATGCTAAACAGGATTTGACACGGACAAACTGGTAGATGACAAAACTGGAATTTAAAAAATTTTATTTATCGTTAATAGTTGCCACATTACTGTTTTCAACTGCTCAAGCAACAAATGCCTACGGAGTGCGTGTTCAAAAAGATTACAGATTTACCACCCAGCAGGACAGGAACAAACGAATCGAAGTTTATCAGGAATATCTAAAAAAAACCGGAATCTTTGATGAATCACATACAAAATACAAAACCGATTTTAAACAATATCAGCAGGATGAAAATTATAAAGCTAATTTAAAACACATAAAACACGGCAATCCGCTGCCAAAATCAGGCTATAATGTAAAAGGAAACTATTACCTTATGGCGGACAAAATCCTTGCAAATTATTCCGTAATTTATGACAGCGATCCCTACACTGAATACGTTTATAATCCTTTCGGCAAACTTTATCAGGTTGTAATTTTGACAGGAGATGAAAATGTTCGTCCTCATTACAAAGCTGTTTATTCATTTAACGGATATTTACAAAAGGTTCATTTTTTTGCAGTCGACGGGTATGAATACATATTTCTTGCTGACGGAGATTTGCAGGGAGTTGTGATTGATAACAAACTCTACAACAGGGTCGGAAGACCGGTTAAGGTGTGGCTGTTGTAATTTACCATCTTATTCTTCTTGGATAATCTTTCGGAATTTTCCAACCGTTCTGGACAATAATTGCGGTACAGTAATTTGGAAGAGAACCTGAACAGGAGTAAAATCCCCACTGTATAAAGTTTCAACATTTCCGTCCCAATTATGCAGATAAGGCTCAACTCCTTTTTGATAAAGATATTTCCACGATTTTTCTTTACTTAACGGATAAAACTGAAATGCAAATGCGCATACTCCAAAACCTTCTGCCTTTGGCAATTTTATACATTTTTCCGCATTATTAGGATAAAAAACAATTTCTCTGTTTTGCATCGCCTGATATGCAAAAGCACTTCCGTCAGCCAACTCATATAAGAATCTTTTGTTTCCGTCACCGTCTACAACTTCTTTTTCGGCTATTACATTCATATAAGGTTTTAAATACATTCTAAAAGAAATACGTGAAGCATCACTTTTATTTATGTTATTCCCGTTCTCATCCACTTCTTCCGGCACCCAGTACGACCAACCTTCATAATCCCCGAAATCAAGTTTTGCACGCATAACAGCCTGATTAATTATTGAATAAAATTTTTTCATTCTGTTTTCAACAATATAATTTTGGTATTTTTGCACCAGCGCCGGAAGAGTCATTGCGGCAACAATACCTATAATACCCAATGTTATTAATACTTCAGCCATTGTAAATCCGTTTTTTGAAGTTATAATCATTTTAACCTCCGCTAGTATTATAATATATTATAATATTTATTATATCATAATGTAATTTATTTATCAATATATGATTGTTAATATTATTTTATGAACGATGAAGACTTCTTAAAAGAATTCGGATTTCGGATAAAACTGTTTCGTATGAAACTAAACTACACTCAGGCTCAGCTCGGGGAAATGGTCGAAATTTCTGAACACAGAATAAGCCAGATTGAAAACGGTAAATGTAATCTGACTTTAAAAACAGTAAACCGGATTTCTAAGGCATTAAAGATTTCTGCTGTAAAACTTTTTAATTTTTATATAGAATAAAAAAGCCTCATTTTACTGAGGCTTTACTATTGATAAAACATAATTATCGTTAAAATATTTATTTGCAGCTTCAATTATGTCCGACTCAGTTACGGAATTTATTAGTTTGATATATTCATCGGTATATGCATATCCTCTCCCTGAAACTTCATACCAGCCGAGACTTGAAGCTTTTTCAAGATTGGTTTCAAGAGAAATTATATAGTTCCCGATAAGTTTATCTTTTGCTTCTTTTAGCTCTTTACTTGTCACAAATTCTTTTTTAAGCCGGAACACTTCTTTTATTAAAAGACTTTTCGCTTTTTCCATTGACTGTGGGTTTGTGCCTATATATACAACAAATGAACCTTTTAAAACATTCGGAACATAGCTTGAACCCAGTTGATATGCAAGCCCTTCCTGATCCCGTATATTTTTAAAAAGCCGTGAACTCATGCCTGACCCGAGAAGTGAATCCATTACCTGCAAGGCTGCATAATCTTTTTTGTTTTCGACACCCGTCGTCTGCCATGCAATGAAAATCCAATCAGTTTTGGTTTCAGGCATAATTTTTATACAGTCTTTTTGTGAAGTCATACGCCCGATAATTTGTGCGTAATTTTTATAATTAAAAGTTTCGCCTTTTTTATTTTCAAAGATTTTTGTGAAATCATTTATAACTTTTTCACTGTCAACATCGCCGTTAACTGAAATTACAACATTCTGAGGTGTGAAAATTTTATTATAATATTCAACAATTTCTTCATGTCCGATTTTAGGATAAGTTTTTTCAAAAATTTTAGCGGTATAGGAATACGGCGAACCTTCAAATATCAAAGATTTATAATTTTCAATTGCAACCTGAAGCGGAATATCTCGATTGCGTTTTATTTTATTTAATTTTTCACTTCTTGCTTTTTCAATCTCATAATCGTCAAATGTAGCATTATTAACAATTTCGTTTAATATTTCAATTGTCCTGTCATATTCACCCGTTGTTGTCAAAACATCAATAGTAAATGCATCTGCTCTGACTGAGGGTGAAATTTTAATTCCGTTGTCTTCTAAAAATCTTGCAAGTTCAACAGATGAATATTTTCTTGTTCCTTTCATCATTACATCAGCTGTCAAAACCGATGTCCCCGGAATTTTATCCAGAAAAGTTCCGCCCTTTGCCCAGATGCTTATTGCGACAATCTCATTAACGTCATTAGGCGTAATAAGCAAATCCGCACCGTTTGAAAGTTCATATTTTTTTGTTCCCTTTGCTTCACTAACAAATTTTGCGGGTACAATTTCTTTTGCGGGAAGTTTTTGAGAAACTTCAACTTCTTTACAGGTTTCAGGCAGGATAATTGAAACTGCAGATTTTTCTTTTCCGAGATATTTGTTTGCAACACGTTTTACATCAGCCGGTGTAACTTTTTTGATATTTTCAATATAATTTTGGTAATATTTTATATCATCGGTTATAACCATTGTGTAACCTATTTCCTGGGCGATATTTGAAATTGATTCCCGCCCGTAATAGGTGTCACGCTCTATGATATTTTTCGCAAGCTGAACCTGAGATGAAGTCACCCCGTTTTTTTGAATATTCCGTATTTCATCAAAAATCGCATTTTCAAGTTTTTCAGCATTTTCGGGTGTAAAGTTTGCCGAAATATAAAAAATACCGTCGTCTTTAAACCCGCCGTTAGCGGCTCCGATTGAAAAAGCAAGTTGCTTTTGATCTTTTATGTTTCTGTAAAAAACTGATGATCGCCCGTCGCCGAGAATTGTAGACAAAACATCCAGAGCATACGAATCGCTGTCTGTAGCTTTCACACCCCGGAAACCTATCAGCATATACCCTGATTGAGAGGGGAGATATGCTGTTTTTTTCTTCTGTTCGGTCAATTGTTTTTCTTTAGGAAAATCACCTTTTACAACTTTTTTATTTTCACTGTTAAAATATTTTTTAATAAGTTCAAGAGTTTTTTCACTGTCAACATCACCCACAATTACCGTCACCATATTGGAAGGGGCATAAAATTGATTATAATAATTCATTATTTCATCACGGTGAATTGTGCTGATAATATCACGGGTTCCGATAACCTGACGTTTGTAAGGATGTGTTGTATAAAGCATTGAAACCAGATTGTCATAAACAACACTCTGCGGTTCGGTTTCGTCTTTTGCAATTTCCTCTATTACAACCTTTCTTTCTTTTTCAAGTTCTTTTCTCGGCAGCAGCGGATTAAGAAGCATATCCGCATGCAATTCTAGAGCTAAATTAAAATAATTTGAAGGAATTGTTATATAATAATGCGTAAAATCTTTGCTTGTTGCCGCATTTGTTATTGCGCCCTTTGTTTCCAGAATTTTATCAAATTCACCCGGTGCATGGTTTGTGGAACCTTTAAAGAACAGATGTTCCAAGAAATGCGAAACTCCGTTATTTTCATCAGTTTCGTTAATTGAACCTGTTTTTATCCATGTGTCAACTGTTACAATCGGATTTGAATGAACTTCCTGAATAATTACGGTCTGCCCGTTTTCAAGATTATAAATCTGAGGCTCCGATGCAAAAACAGAACTTCCTATAACAAATGCAATGAAAATAAATAAGATTTTTTTCATCATATCCCCTCTCTCCATGGTTTATTAATTCTTTTAAATTCATTATAACATAAACCTTTGCATTAATTAAAGCAGCCCTGTCAGGCAATTACCATTTGAGAGCTTTTTTAAAAACCAGATAGCCCGAGCCGATTGCAGCTGCAAAAACGGTTAAAATAACCGAAAGCGGAGTTTTTCGTTTGTTTTCAAATTTTTGGGAATGTTCCCTGTCATAAATATCTTTTGCAAGCTGTTTAAACTGCATATCAGCTTCTTTATCAGAATACAAAACGGGTTTGTGCAAAGCATTTGGAGGTGTCAGCACACCGACATTCAAAGGCTTTTGTAAAGATGTATTTACAATATTATTTTCAACACCGCTTACCATATCTATATAAAAACATAAACCTTAAAAAAATTGCTGTTTTTGTAATGTTTTGTATAGTTTATTTTATTACACCTTGACAATTTTAGTATAAAATCCTAAAATGAGAATTATTATCAATTATGGTGATTTTTATGAATTATTCTAAGCAAAGAGAACTAATTCTTAATACGCTAAAAGAGAATGTTGTTCATCCGACAGCAGAATATTTATATTCAAAAATAAAGGAGAAGGATTCAAAAATAAGTCTTGCAACTTTATACAGAAACTTGAATCAATTATCCGAAAACGGTATAATTAAAAAAATCGACGGATTGGAAACATCTTCGCATTTTGACCACAATACTTTTGAACATTATCATTTTATATGTTCAAAATGCGGAAGGGTTTTTGATATAAATGCAGATGTTGCACCTGATTTGATAAAAAAAACAGAGGAATTAACGGGCTTTGAAGTGCAAAGCCACGATATTGTCTTTACAGGGTTATGTAAAGATTGCAAAAACAAACAGTAAAGGAGAAAAAGATGGAAAAATTTGTATGTAGTGTATGCGGCTATGTTTATGATCCTGCAGAAAACGATAATATAGCGTTTGAAAATCTGCCGGAAGATTACACCTGTCCTCTTTGCGGTGTCGGAAAAGACATGTTTGAAAAAGAATAGAAAAATAAATAAAAGGAGAGATAAATTATGCCCGAATTAAAAGGTTCAAAAACCGAACAAAATTTACTGGCAGCTTTTGCCGGGGAATCACAGGCAAGAAACAAATATACATATTATGCTTCTCAAGCGAAAAAAGAAGGGTTTGTACAGATAAGCAGGATTTTTGAAGAAACTGCAAACAACGAAAAAGAACATGCCAAACTCTGGTTCAAGGCGCTTCACGGCGACAAAATTCCGGATACCCTGACAAACCTTCAAGATGCTGCAGACGGTGAAAATTACGAATGGACAGATATGTATGCCACATTTGCAAAAGAAGCAAAAGAAGAAGGTTTTGAGACCCTTGCCGCTCTATTTGAGATGGTCGGCAAAATCGAAAAAGAACATGAAGAAAGATACCGTGCTCTTTTAAAAGCCGTTAAGGAAGGAACTGTGTTTGAGAAATCAGAAAAAGTCGTATGGGAATGCGGAAATTGCGGTCATGTATTTGAAGGGGAAAAGGCTCCCCAAATTTGTCCGGTATGCAAACATCCGCAGGCATATTTCTTTATGAAAGCTAAAAATTATTAATCTTTTGAGGCTTTGCATTTTGCAAAGCCTTTTTTAACATGATATAATTCATGTAAAAAAAGAAGGGGGCAGACTTGGAAATAAAAGGAACCGAAACAGAAAAAAATTTACAAAAAGCTTTTGATTTTGTTGCAAAAAGAAGAACTCAATATGATATTTACGCACTTGTTGCGGAACGTCACGGGGAAACAGAGCTGGCAAGACTTTTGACAATATTTGCAGATATGGAAAAAGAACATGCCAAATTGTGGTACAAATGGCTTAACGAATCAAAAACACCCGAACTAATAAAATGTTTTGAAAATGCACTTATTCAGGAAAAAGAAGAAATTGAAGGAAAATACGAAGAATATGCAAAGAAAGCTGCAGATGAAGGTTTGGAACATATAGCAGGATTGTTTCAAAACATACAAAATATTGAAATGATACACCACGAAAGATTGAAAAAAGCAATCTGGAAACTTAAAGATGATACACCCCCGAATGATGACGGAACATTCAATTGGACCTGTTCTGTCTGCGGCGCAATCTTCAGACAAACGGAAGAACCCGATTATTGTCCGCTTTGCGTTAAAGAAAACGTATTCTTTTATAAAAAACCGAATTAAAAAATATAAATAGTAAAGGAGAAAATAAATGAAGTTTCAGGAAATTAAAAACAACATTTTTTACTGTGGACTTAACGACTGTGACAGAAGAATTTTTGATGAACTTATCCCGCTTGAGCACGGAACAAGTTATAATTCATACCTTGTAAAAGGCAGTGAAAAAACAGCAATCATTGACACTATGTACCCGCCGAAAACAAATGAATATTTAAAAAGACTTTCTGAAAATCAGATAGGAAAACTTGATTACATAATAGCAAACCACGGGGAGCAGGATCATTCAGGTTCAATTCCTGCATTGTTGGAAAAATATCCGAATGCAATTGTTGTGACAAATTCAAAATGTGCTGAAAACATAAAAAACATGCTGCATGTTCCCGCTGAGAAAATACGGGAAATCAAAGACGGTGAAGAAATTTCTCTTGGTGATAAAACTCTAAAATTTATTTTTGCGCCCGGAGTTCACTGGCCTGACACAATGTTTACTTATATAAAAGAGGACAACGTAATTTGTACATGTGACTTTTTAGGCGCACACTATACTTTTTCCGACGTTTTTGCGGTTGAAAGCAAGGAATTGGAAAAAAGTGCAAAAAGATATTATGCAGAAATTATGATGCCGTTTAGAATGATGTGCCAGAAATATACTAAAATGATTAAAGATATGAATGTTGATATGATTTTACCGAGCCACGGGCCGGTTTATAAAAATCCTTCCTTCATTCTTGATTTGTATGAAGACTGGACATCCGATAAACCGAAAAATCTGGTTGTTCTGCCTTATGTATCTATGTACAACAGCACAAAGGAAATGATTGACAGACTGGCTGAAAAATTAAATAAGGAAGGTGTTGAAACATTCAAGTTTGATATAGTAGATGATGATTTAGGCGATCTTGCTATGGCTCTTGTGGATGCAGCAACGATAGTTATGGGAACATCAATGGTTCTTGCGGGGCCTCACCCGATGGCTGTTAATGTTGCCTATCTTGCATCAGTTTTAAGACCTAAGGCAAAATTTGCATCTCTTATCGGTTCCTACGGCTGGGGCGGCAAACTTTTTGATGTAATCGTCAATTTGCTTGCACCTTTAAAACTTGACTTAATTGAGCCTATACAAATAAAAGGCAAACCGACTGAGTACGATTTTCAAAAAGTCGATTTGATGGCAAAAGCTATAGTTGAAAAACATAAATCAATCGGTTTGGTATAAAAAAGTTAAGGTCGGTTTTAAAACCGACCTTTTTTAATATCTTTGAACCATTCAGAATACTTGTGAAGTTTCCAATTTGCTCTAGCTCTTAATTGATAGTAAGTTTTTTCTCTGTTGCGGGATGGTAAGCATTTTCCTTTAATTTTTTCGCATAATTTGGGATTATATTCAACAAATAAGTCAAGATTTTCAATAACTTTTTTGTAATTTTTTAATTCATAATAACATAAGGCTTTGCCATAATAATGAGCGTAGCCAAAGTCATCTTTTTGAGGGTATTTATCATAAGTTTTTAGGGCTTTTTCGTATTGTCCGTCACTAAAATAAACTCCAGCAAGTTTTAGTCCTATTTGTGCAGACGCACCATTTAATTCAATCGCTTTTTCATAATCAGAAATCATTTGATGAAATTTTTCTTTAAATAATTTGTCAAATTTATCTTGTTCGGATGTATTATAACTGATGCCATTCATACTCATACCTATAGCATCTGCTCTTTTTTCGTAAACCTCTTTCAAGTCTGGCTTGAGTTCTATTACTTTTGAATAATCCTTTACGGCTGAATTAAAACCAGAACAAAAAGATTGTTCATCATCTTCAAACATAGAAATCGTTGGCTTATTTTGAAGATTTGCACGTTCATAATAAAGTTTGTAATTATTAGGATTTTGTTTGATTTTTTCATTCAAATTATTCAATTTGGTAAGACAATCAACAGCTTCATCCTTATCTTCTGAATATGGTTCATTTTTAGAATGAATAAGTTTTCTTATACTTTCACGTGTTTTCATATCCTCAAGAGAATTTTTAACATCACCGTTTTTAAATCTGCTAACAGCTCTTATGTATAAAACTCTGTCAAGTTCGGTGTACGCATTTGCAAGCTTTTGTGAATCAGGAAGATGTTCTTTTTTTAAGTTGTTAAAAACTATAAAAGAAATGAAAATAATAAAGACTGTAATAGAACCTGCAAGAAACCAGAATATATTTTTTTTCATTATTACTCCTCATATTGAAAAAAGGACGGCAATTAAATTGCCGTCCTTCAATAATAAATTTATGCTTTTACAAGCTCTTTAGCAAAAGATTCGGATTTACGAGCTTTGATTTCATCTTCAATTTTTGAGATAAATTGATCAACACCCATAACTCCTACCTGTCCGATACCACGGGCACGAACAGCAACGGAATTTGAGTCAATTTCCTTATCGCCGATAACGACAACATACGGAATTTTCTTATCCTGCAAGCTTTCACGAATTTTATAATTCATACTTTCGGATCTGTCGTCAAGTTTTGCACGGATACCTGCAGCACGCATTTTTTTGTAAACTTCCGCTGCAAAGTCTGCATGTTTTTCGTTGGAAATCGGAACAATCGCAACCTGAGTCGGCGCAAGCCATGTTGGGAAAGCCCCCGCAAAGTGTTCGATTAATATACCGTGGAATCTTTCCATTGAACCGAAAATTACACGGTGAAGCATTACCGGAGTTTTCATCGAACCGTCTTTGTCCTGATATTTGATACCGAATCTTTCCGGCAGGTTGAAATCAAGCTGAATCGTTGCACACTGCCATGTTCTTCCGATTGCGTCTTTAACTTTAAAGTCGATTTTCGGCCCGTAAAATGCTCCGTCGCCTTCGTTGATATCATATTTCATCCCACGTCTGTCCATGGCTTCTTTTAAACCTGCTTCCGCTCTGTCCCAGTTTTCGATTTCACCGACAAAACTTTCCGGTCTTGTTGAAAGCTCAACTTCAAATGACATGTTGAATAAAGCCATTGTATCGGCAACAAAATCTATAATTTCATTGATTTCATCGACCAGTTGTTCAGGTGTACAGAATACGTGGGCATCATCCTGAGTGAACCCTTGAACACGGGTTAAACCTGCCAGTGCGCCTGATTTTTCTTTTCTGTAAACCGTTCCCAATTCAGCCATTCTTAAAGGCAATGAACGGTAAGAATACCTGTTTGCCTGATAGATTAATATATGGAAAGGACAGTTCATCGGTTTTAAGATATATTGTTCATCTGAATCTTCATCCTTTTGAATAAAGAACATATTGTCACGATAGTGATCAGCATGCCCTGAAATTTCCCACAGTTTGGATTTTGCAATGTGAGGAGTGTTAACGATTACATAACCGCGTTTTCTGTGTTCTGTTCTCCAGTAATTTTCGATTTCCTCACGTACAATCGCAAGATTCGGATGCCAAAGAACAAGTCCGCCGCCCAATTCTTCTCTTGTAGAGAACAAATCAAGCTGGGTTCCGAGTTTTCTGTGGTCACGTTTTTCTGCTTCTTCAAGAAACGTCAGGTATGCTTGCAAATCTTCTTTATTCCAGAATGCGGTTGCATAAATTCTTTGAAGCATTTTATTTTTTTCATTCCCCCGCCAGTATGCACCTGCAACTTTTAATAATTTTATTGCATTTGCTTTTATAAACGAGGTGTTCGGAATATGCGGCCCTGCACAGAGGTCGTTAAATAAAACATTGCCGTCTTTATCTTTTGTCAGATAAAGTGTCGGATTGTCGTTTTTGTGTTCTTCCAGAAGTTCTGCTTTGTAGATTTCGCCTTCTTCTTTAAACTCTTTAATTTGTTTTTCAACATCAGGGATTACATATTTTTCAAACGTAAGATTTTGTTTGATAATATTTTTCATTTCTTCTTCGATTTTAACCAGATCGTCCTGCGTAAAAGCATGCCCGTCAGTCAAATCAAAATCGTAATAGAAACCGTTTTCAACAGCAGGTCCGATTGCCAACTTTGCAGACGGAAACAGCTTTTGAACGGCCTGCGCCATGATGTGAGAACATGAGTGTCTCAAAGTGTGTAAAGTTTCATTGTTTTTTTCCATTTTTCCTTTATCCTTTCTATTTCAATCGAAAACCCTCGAAAGAAATCTAAGGGGCGGATCCCCCAAACTAACTACAATAAAAATTTTACCACTCACAAACTTTTATTACAAGAAAATACGCTTATTTATTATGTTTTTTCTGGGACAATAAAAATCCATACCCAGTATTGTTATTTGTTTTGTGAATTTGTCCTTATTTCTTACTCTAAATAACCACTGTACAACGAATTTACAAACCCGTCCGATATATAATTTTAAAAACTCCAATTTGTAATCGGTTTTGAAACAGAGGGGCAGAGTACAAAAAACAAAATCCCTTTTTTCAGGAGAAACATAATGAAGAATATACGCACCTTTAATCAGTTCATAAAAGTCTTTTTTCAAAAAATTACATTGTACATTCCATTTGTCGTCAATTGTTTTAATTGCATCTTTAAAATACAGATTTAAAACATCTTGATCATACCAGACTAATTGCTCCTTATACTGTTCAATAAAATCAAAAACTTTTCCGGTAAAGTTGATTTCACGAAGTTTATCAAGATCCATAACCAATACTCCGGCATTATAATAGTTACACAAATTTAAACGTTTCCTTTCCACTTCTTCATGATAATCTTTTACAATTCCCAGACAACAGCCGCTAAGATCTGTATCGCACAACTCTTTTAAAGAGTGTTTTACCTCAATATCGCAATCAAGATAAATTACTCTGTCAAGAGATGAAAGCAAATCCGGAATCATTAGCCTGTAATAGGATGCAAGCGTTATATAAGTTGAACTGCTTAGCGGACACTTTTTAAAGACTTCATCGTCCATTTTTATAAACTGAATTTCAAACGGTGCAATACGTTTTAAATTAAGGATTTTTTCTTTGTCTTTCTCCGTAATACCGCCATCAAGAATATAAAAACATAAATCATCCTCAGGATTTTTAGAAGTTAAAACAGTTGCAATTGAAAGCGCAAGATATTTGGCATAATTTTTGTCGCTTGAATAGCAGATATTAATTTTTGTTCCGTTTTTCACCTTGCAGGAAGGCGCAACACCGTTGCCCCCCCCCCTGTTAAATTCAGTTATAGTCATACTTCCCACCTATTTACATTTTTGTATCAACATATTAAATTATATCATGCTAATTTATAAATAATATTTAATAATAAGTTAACTTTACAAAAAGTAACAGGATTTATCTGAAGTTTTTATGTTTATTGTAGTATAATTGATATGTTATTTAAAAATGGAAAAGAGGTTTAAATGAATACAGCAACACTTGTAGGCAGAGTCGGCAGAGATGCTGAAATAAGATATTTTGAATCCGGAAAAGTTAAAGCGCAGTTTTCAATTGCAGTAAACCGCTGGGATTCAAAAACAAAATCAGAGGTAACTGACTGGTTTAACATTGATGTTTGGGACAAACTCGCGGAATTTGCCGGCGAGTATGTAAAAAAAGGTATTCAGGTAGCGGTTGACGGACGCATCGGACAGAACAAATGGACTGATAAAGCTACCGGCAACGACAGAGAATCATTTTTTATTATTGCAAACAGTATAAGATTGTTAGGTTCAAAAAGAGACGCAAATAATGATGCTAACTTCTAGTATAACGGGAATTATTGCTGATGATTTGACAGGCGCAAACGATACAGCGCTGCAATTTCATATTCACGGCGCAAACACGCAGATATTATTGAACAGTGAAGTTGACCCGCTGAATGTAAAAAGCGCACAAACATGGGCACTTTCAACAGAAACAAGAAATGAAACCCCTGAAAATGCCTACCACCGTGTTAAAGAAGCTGCTCAGGTGCTTGTTGAAAAACTTAAACCGGATTATTTTTACAAAAAGATAGATTCGACAATAAGGGGCAATATTGCAATTGAAGTTCTTGCAATGCTGGAAGTTCTTGAGTGGGACGCCTCGGTTATAATTCCGGCATTTCCTTCAGAAGGCAGAGTTACAATCGGAGGATACCATCTGTTAAAAGGGATTCCGATAGAACGTACGGAAATGGCACGGGATCCGCATTCACCAATTCGGGAATCCCACCTGCCGACACTTTTAAAAAGCCAGCTTGATGAAAGCTATGAACATCTTGTGGGTTCTATTGAATTGAAAACGGTTATGAAAGGTGCCGGCCCTATTTTAAAAGCTCTCAATGAACTTATTAAAGCCGGTAAAAAGTTGATTGTTGTTGATGCTGTTTCCACAACCGATATTGAACAGATTGTTCTTGCGATGAATAAATCCGAATATAATATTCTGCCGACAGGAACAGCTGCAATGGCGCAGGTATTAAGCGGAATATGGTACTCTGATATTGAACCTGTTCAAATAAACAAAACCATTCCGGAACTTCCTAAACTTATTGTATCTGGAAGTGCAACCGAAATTACGGCAAAACAAATAAAAAGACTGGAAGAAAGCGACGAATTTGATAATACTCTGTTTATTGAAGTTGACCTGAAAAGTATTATCGGCTGGAATTTTGAGGAAATTGAAGAACGTATTGTAAATAATCTTGTACAAAATAACATTGTTGTAGTTCACACTTCAAATTTGATTATGGACTTTGACGGATTTTCCGAAGAACTTCTGGATGCGGATTTGACAAAACAAAGTCTGGCATGTCTTATTACGGATTATCTGGCAGAACTGACAAAACGGGTGACTGAACGTAAAGACTTTATTTTGATAACACTCGGCGGAGAAACTTCCTACAAATGCTGTGAGGCAATCGGGGCAACCCAGCTTCAAATTATTGATGAAATTGCTCCGGCTATTGCGCTGACCCTTGACCATAACGCCCAGTGGGTTATAACAAAATCAGGAAACCTCGGAGGCATTAATACTCTGATTGATATCTTAAAATATTTTGAACACCACGAATAATTTTTCAAAAAAAATCCTGTTTCAAATTGTTTAAAAACGGGCAAGATATCAAAATACGCAATTTAGTTTGGGAGATAGATTTATGAAACGTATTGCAATTACAACAGGGGATCCTAACGGTATCGGCGCCGAAGTTACAATCAAAGCGCTTAATACTTTGCAGCTTCAAAAAGAACAAATTGTACTTATTTCAAATAAAAAAATCCTTGATTTTTACGGGAATCTTGAAAAAGATTATGAAATTATTGAAATTCCGTACGAATCTGAAATTGAAGCAGGGAAAGCTACAGCTGCAGGCGGCGAGTTTTCATATCAAAGCCTTAAAAAAGCAATAGAAATAAAACCGGACGCCATTGTTACCGCACCGGTCGCAAAGAATGCGCTTTATATGGCAGGTCACAAATTTAGTGGACAAACAGAAATTCTTGAAAAATTTCTTAAACATGACAAACAAAAAGCTGAGATGCTTTTTGTTGCAAAAGATTTTAGAGTAATGCTTTTGACCAGACACTGCCCGCTTAAAAAAATTAAAATTGACAAAAGAACTATTATCGAAAAAATTACAAATCTGCAGAAGTTTTTTCAAGAAAAATTAGGTATTGCAGCCCCTAAATTCGCATTATGCGGATTTAACCCGCATTCCGGCGAGGACGGAATTTTAGGCGGAGAAGAACTTGATATCTTAAATCCGACAGTAAAAGCCTTGCGCTCTAAAGGTGTTAATATAACTTATCCGCTTCCGGCAGATACTTTGTTTATTGATGCAGGGAAAAATTATCTTGAAAATAAAAAAATTCCCTATGATTGTTATATTGCAAACTACCATGATCAGGGGCTGATTCCGATAAAAACCGTTGCTGGAGATGAAACAGTCAATATGACAATCGGACTTGATATTATAAGAACTTCCCCCGGACATGGAACGGCTTTTGATATTGCAGGCAAAAATATCGCCCGTGAAGCAGGCATGATTGCGGCAATTAATCAGGTGCTTAAGTTTGTATAACGTATTAAATAACAAAGCGCCGTCAGTTAACTGACGGCGCTTTGTTTTATTTAGGAAAATTATGCTGCAATCTGTTTAGCTTTTTGCTGTCTGTCGTTCCAGAAATCAACTAGCATTGAACAGAAAAATATTGATGAATATGTACCGATGATAATACCTAAAATCATTGCGAGTACAAAATCTCTTGTTGTAACACCGCCCCAGAAATAAAGAGCTAAAAGTGTAATCAATGTTGTTAAAGAAGTGTTTAAACTTCTTGTTAATGTCTGGTTAACAGAGGCGTCAACAATATCTCCGAATGACATTTTCTTAGAATAGTATCTTAAGTTTTCACGGATTCTGTCGAATACAACAATTGTATCGTGAACAGAAAAACCTATAACCGTCAAAATCGCCGTGATAAACAACCCGTCAATTTGAACGTTATAAACAAGTCCAAGAATTGAAAATACTCCGGTTACAAACAGAACATCATGCAAAACTCCGAGTATTGCAGCAAGTGCATAATCAAATCTGAATCTGAACGAAAGATATGCAACAATACCTAAAAATGCAAGAGTCAATGCAATCAAAGAATTTTTAAACAGTTCTTTTCCCATAGTAGGTCCGACAGAACTTACTGACATCAATTCCGGATTGTTATACTGTTCTGACATTACTTTAGTAATTTTTTCGCCGTCTGCCGAATCTTTGTCAATAAATTTTGTTCTTACTGAAATTATTGATTGAATTTCGGATTTTGTATTTTTCTGCTGGTCGCTGTTTACGTTTAAAATTTGAAGATACGGATTTTCAATTCCGTTTTTCTCAAGATTGTCACGGGTTTTTGCAAGGTCATCGTTTGTTACCTTGCTTTCTATTCCGTATTGAAGAATTGTTCCGCCGGTGTAATCAATACCGACTTTTAAAGGTGCATGGTTCGGGTAGGTCATTGATGAATAAATCATTGCAACAATTCCGGGTATAAGCAGAATAGTCGTTAAAGCCATCCACCACCATCTGTATTTAACTATATGCACCAAATGTTTTTTTCCAAAATTGAACATTTTTATTTTACCTTTCTATAATTGCCTTGACCTGACTAATCCAATATACCGAAGCGAGCTTTTTCCCGTTTGGTTTCCTCAGCTCGGTAAGCTTCACCGATTTCATCTTTTCGTAATCCGAACAGTCCGGGATGCTTAAGTTCACCTGTGCCGAAGATTAAGTGCATAAAGTTTTTGGTAACGGTAATTGCCGTAAACATTGACACCATAACACCTAATGCAAGAGTCAATGCAAAACCTTTAACAACACTTGTTCCAAGAAGATAAAGAATTACACAGGTAATTATTGTTGTCATGTTTGAATCAAAAATACTTGTAAATGCTCGGTCAAAACCTGAATTGATTGCAGTAAACAGATTTCTTCCCGCTCTCAATTCTTCTTTCGTCCGTTCAAAAATAAGTATGTTCGCATCTACCGCCATTCCGATTGATAAAATAAAACCTGCAATACCGGCAAGAGTGAGTGTTACTGGAATTGCTTTAAACAGAGCAAACAATATCAAACTGTAGATAACCAGTGCAATATCAGCTATCAAGCCGGGCACATGATAAAATGCAATCATAAATATCATAACCGCAGCAAGCCCGATTATACCTGCTTTTTTGGAAGCTGCAATACTGTCTGCACCAAGTGTCGGTCCGACCGTATTTTCCTCAACTATTTCAGCAGGAACCGGAAGTGCCCCCGCATTCAGCAAGTCAACCATTCTTTGCGCTTCATCGTATGCGAATCCGCTGTCACCGCCGGAAATTTGAGCGTTGCCGCCGTAAATCGGTTCACGAATTACAGGAGCTGATTGAAGTTCGCCGTCAAAAAATATTGCCATCTGCTGATCAACGAGTTTTTCTGTTAATTCAGCGAATTTTTTTGCGCCTTCTGCGTTAAATTCAAGAGATACAACCCATTGACCTGTTGAATCTGTTGTAAGCTGAGATTTAGACAAATCTTTACCGGTAAGCCCCGTCGGCTCCCATGATATAACCCCTTTTTCTGTTTTTCCGGGCTGTTTAAATTCAAGCTGTGCGGTTTCACCGATAAAAGCTTTTGCTTCTTTCAAATCAGTTACTGCCGGAATTTCAACAAGCAGTCTTTTGTCGCCGACCTGCTGTACAACAGTTTCGGCAACCCCTAATTTGTTTACCCTTTGCTCAATTGCAAACTGTAAATGACTCATTGTTTCAGGTGTAATTTCCTTTACCTGATCGGTTGTCTGAGCTTCAAGAACGAGTCTTGAACCGCCGACAAGGTCAAGTCCTAATTTTGTGGGTTTTAAAAGAATTACGGCAATGGCACCTATCACAATTGCCATAATCACCCAGAACATAATAATTTTGTTTTTCACTTTTTTATTCCTCTTTAATGTCTCTTATTTTTTCATATTTTATTTCAAAAAATAAACCTTATCTAAAGCCCTAACCGTCTAATTCTTCTTTTACATCATCAAGAACCTTGAACAATCCTGTTTTTTCGATTTCATCCAGCTCAACCAGCGGACGTCTTACATAATCTTCAATAAGATTCAGATGAGCAAGTGCAGCTTTGACCGGCACCGGATTTGGCGCCATAAAAAGCTTTTTAAAAACAGGGAACAAAGTTTTATGCATATTTTTTGATGCCATAACTTCTCCTGTTTTAAAATTGCGTATCATTGATTTTAATTCTTTTCCGAAAATGTGCGATGCAACCGAAATTACGCCGTGCGCACCGAGAGAAAGCATCGGAAGTGTCAGACTGTCATCGCCTGAATATATTGCAAAATCCGCCGGACATTTAAGTTTTAATTCAGAAATCATATCCATATCCGGTGAACTTTGTTTTAATGCAACAATATTCGGATATTTTTTCGCAAGCATGGCTGCTGTTTCAGGCAGCATGTTGACGCCTGTACGGGAGGGAATATTGTATAAAATAACAGGCAAATCAGAAGCCTCCGCAACTGCCGAAAAATGCTCAATCATTCCTCTTTGAGAAGGTTTGTTGTAATATGGCACTACAGATAAAACAGCATCCACATCTTCTTTTTTTGCAAGTTTTGTCATTTTAACCGCAGTTTCTGTTGAGTTTGAACCCGTACCTAAAATTACTTTTGCCTTATTTGCAGCCGCACGTTTTACTGTACTCAAAAGTTCAAGTTCTTCTTCATGAGTAAGCGTCGGACTTTCGCCAGTTGTTCCTGCGACAACAAGAGCTTCCGTTCCGTTATTGATTAAATATTTCGCCAAATTTTCCGCTTTATTATAATCAATTTCCCGATTTGCATTCATCGGTGTAACCATTGCGGTAAGAACTTCTCCGGCGTCATATCTCAATGCCATAAAAACCTCTTTTCTGTTTACAATATCCCTATCTCTAAAAATTATATTACAAAAGTATTATTATTGTTTAAAATATTAAGATATTTAATTTCTTTTTGTCTAAATAAAATAATTTATGATAACATTTTATGTATGAACTGGAAAAATTTAAGCAGAAAAAGAAAAGCATATATTTTTGCTTTAATAACGGTTATAGGGATTTTGGTATGGGCTTTTGTATCAGCGGGGATCATAACGCACAATTTTAACAGAAGCCAGCTTGCAACAGGCGAAGACAAGCAGGAAGCTCTTATTAACGGACTTATTTTGACCGAAACAAAAGAAGCCGAAAAATACTGGGAAATTTACGGAGAAAGTGGCACCTACAACAGTACAAACGAAGTTGCTCTTCTTGATAATGTAATCGGGAACTTTTATGACGAAAATAATACAGTTGCCATGAGTTTTGAATCTTCCCACGGCACATACAACTCTAAAAAAAATGAAATCATACTTTACGACAACACTAAAATCGTAATTAAAGACGGCACTTCATTGTTTGCAAACCGTCTTGTATGGTCGGGTTCTGAAAATCCGGTTCATGCAAAGGGCAACGTAAAAATCATTCGAAATAACGAATTTTATGCAACGGCAGAAGAAGTCGAAATCAGTCCGGATTATTCAAAATTTAAGATATCAGGACATTCTGTCTCAAAAATTTATGATAGCAAGGAGAAAAAATGAAAAAAATATTAATTGCAATAACCGGTTTACTTCTTTTTGCAGGTCTTGCGGTTCAAGCTGCGGATTTGGTGATTGAATCAAAGACACAAACCTTTAATGAAGGCGACAGCAAGATTAAATTTAACGGCGATGTAAAAGTGTCTGTTGGAGATCTTCGTGTTGAAGGACAAAAGGCTGATGTCGGTGTTACAAAAGATCAGAAGCTTGATACTGCAACCTTTTATGACAAACCGTATGCCTATGAAATAAAAAAGAATAAAAAACGTGAAGTTAAAGCAAATATATTAAAACTTTCATTAATTACAAAAGTAATAAGAGCGGAAGGGGATTCCCAATCAATTGTTTTTGAAGGGAAAAAACCGATTGTCGTAATAAACGCCGATGTTCAGGAATATGACACAAAAACAGGCGTTATGACCGCAACAGGTGCTGTTACTATTTTGTATAAGGAACTTGAAACATTTTCAAACAAAGCAATTATAAAAACCGCCAAAAACGGAGATTTGCAGGATCTTGACTTAATCGGAAATGCAAGAGTAAAAGAACAGAATAACGAATCTTTTGCAGACAAATTTCATTACGATGCTGCAACCAAAATTTTAACGGCGACAGGCAACACAACATCAAATGCCACTATGGATAACGGAGAAATTTTGACGTTAAAGGCAGCAAGACAGGAATATTCACAGGACACCAACACCTTTAATGCAAGCGGAAACGTGAAAGTCTGGTATCAGGATTACTTTGCACAGGGACCGAAAATTTCTTTATACCCCGACAAAATGACAAAAAAACCGAATGAAGTATATTTTGTCGGACGTTCAAGCATTACTCAGGGCATGCGGACTATTTATGCTGACAAAATAAGAATGATTATAAATCCCAAAGATTTTCATGCAGAAGGCAACACCAGAACCGTAATCAAAAACATAGGCGGCGGTGACAGCGATGATGATATGACTCTGGGATTGTAGGAGAAATTATGGCAAAAATTGATGAAGCATTAGAATCATTTAAAAACCGGGATTATGAACATGCACTTGACCTGTTCAGTTCAATTGTTGAAAAAGGCGAAGAATCTGCGGAAATTTATAATAACATAGGACTCTGTTATTACAATCTCGGAAATTTTGAAAAAGCTGAAGATAATTTTTTAAAATCAATTAAACTTAACCCGAAACTCCCGCAGGTTTATATCAATCTGGCGGATTTGTATTATAAATCACATGATTTTGACAACGGAATCCAGCTTTTGTCGCAGGGTGTTTATGAAATGCCCGATGAAATGCCGATTGCACACTATCTTGCAAGATTTTATATGGAAGATGCCAGACTTGATTTAGCAATCGACGAACTTGAAAAAATTCTTGAAAAACAGCCGGAAAATTATGATGCATACTATGATCTTGGCAAAGTTCATTTCGAACTCGGGAATTATGCAATTGCAGCCGAAAATTTTGAAAATGTGCTTGAATATAAAGATAATAACGAATGGATTTATTATTACCTTGGTCAGGCTTATGAAGCTAACGATGAAATTGATAAAGCGCTTTCAAACTTTTTAAAAGCAATAGCAATTAACGATTCTTTTCATCCTGCCTACAAAAAGGCAGCTATTCTGTTTTTAGCACGAGGCGACTATGACGATGCAATTGAATATTTTGAATCTTACATGGAAATGAATATTCCGCAGGATGAAAAAAATAATATTAAAAATCTGATTGAACGAATTAAAAAGAAACAGGAAAATGAAAAATAAATTTTGGATAGCTTTTTCATCAATCGAACAAATCGACAGCCAATTTACATTAAAACTTTTTGAATATTTTAAAGATATTGAAAAAGCTTTTAATGCAAATCAAAATGATTTAAAAAATATTGAAGGGCTGAGCATAAAAAAAGCCGAACATTTTTTAAGACTCCGTGATAAAGTTAATCCCGATAAAGTATTTAAATCAGTGGTTGATAAAGGGATAAACTATCTTGCATTTGATGATAAAAAATATCCTGATATGCTAAAACAGATTGATAATCCGCCTGCAATACTTTATTATAAAGGGAAGCCGGACAGGATAAATTTTGAAAAAACATTAGCCGTTGTCGGCTCCAGAAGGACAAGCAAATACGCAAAAGACGCAGTAAATTTACTTTTGTCAGAGCTGAAAAATACCGATATATGTATAGTATCAGGACTTGCCTCAGGAATTGATACCTGCGCTCATACAGCCGCAATTGAGAATAATTTAAAAACAATAGGTGTTATCGCAAGCGGTTTTGATTATGTTTATCCGGCAGCCAACAAGGATTTGTATAAAAAAATCGAAAATGAAAACGGCGTTATATTTACGGAATATTTCCCTACATTTGAACCTTTAAAATTTCGTTTTCCGCAGAGAAATCGTATAGTATCCGGGCTTTCATACGGCACACTGGTCGCAGAAGCTTCAATAAAAAGCGGTGCTCTTATAACCGCCCATCTTACACTTGATCAGGGACGTGAATTGATGTGTATCCCAGGACAAATTACAAATCCAAACACCGAAGGAATCTACAAGCTTTTAAAAAACGGCGCAACAATGGTTACAAATGCGGACGATATTCTTGAAGCACTAAATTGGGAAATAAAACCTGCGGAACAGTTAAAAATGGATTTGACAAATCTTGATGAAATTGAAACGGAAATTTTAAAAGCTATAGAGATTGAAGAAAAAAGTGTTGATGAAATTATGTCGGTTGTCAAAATTGATTTGGATACACTTTTAATCAACTTGACAACAATGGAGCTTAAAGGCATAATAGAACAGGTCAACGGCGACAGATATAAGAGGGTGTAAAAATATAAATGGCAAAAACAGCAACTGCAAAAAAAAATGATGACGGCGCACAAACATCACAAACTGCCGCAGCCAAATCAAAACGAAAAAATGAAAAAGCACTGGTTATCGTCGAGTCTCCCGCAAAATCCAAAACAATCCGCAAGATTCTCGGGGACAGTTACCAGATTGAAGCAAGTTTCGGACACATAAGAGATTTGCCGCAAAATGTTCTCGGTTTTGATGTAAATAACGGATTTACACCATCTTTTGTAATTATTCCGGAAAAGAAAAAAGTGGTCACAAAATTGAATGACCTTGCCAAAAAGAGTGATAAAGTTTATCTTGCATCCGACCCTGACCGTGAAGGAGAAGCTATAGCATGGCATGTTCGTCAGGTTCTTGATGTGCCGGAGGATAAAGTTTTCAGAATAGAGTTTAACGAAATTACGCCAAAAGCCGTAAAATATGCGGTAGAACATTCCCGAAGCATTGATATGGACAAAGTTAAAGCCCAGCAGACAAGACAGATTCTTGACAAACTCGTAGGTTACAAATTGAGTCCTGTTTTGTGGAAAAGACTCGGGAATTATCATCTTTCCGCAGGACGTGTACAATCGGTTGCATTAAGAATGATTTGCGAACGGGAGGATGAAATTGAAGCATTCGTTCCTGTTGAATACTGGTCAATTCATACGGAACTTGAAAAAGACGGCGGAGTTTTTGAAGCGGAACTTTCAAAATACAAAGATAAAAAAATCGAAATTCCGAATGAAGAAGAAGCTAAAAAAATTGTTGACTTTTTATCTGACAAATCCACCGAATATAAAGTTTCCAAAATAACAAACAAAAATACTCAACGCAAACCCACAGCGCCGTTTATAACTTCAACCCTCCAGCGTGAAGCAAGTTCCAAACTAGGCTACGGCGTTCAAAAAACAATGCAGATTGCACAAAAACTTTATGAAGGTATTGAACTTGAAAACGGCGCAGTCGGTCTTATAACTTATATGAGAACGGATAGTGTCCGAATTTCAGATGATGCTCAAGCAATGGCAAAAGATTTCATCCTGAAAAATTACGGTGAAAAATATTATCCGGAAAAACCGAATGTCTATGCCAAAGGCAAACAAAACGTTCAAGACGCTCACGAAGCCATCCGACCTTCATATCCGGAACGGACTCCGGAAAGTATAAAAAAATATCTTTCTAATGAACAGTACCGCCTATACAAACTTATCTGGAATAAATTTATGTCATCACAAATGACAAATGCGCAGGTGGCAAATAAATCAGTTGAAATTGAAGCAGGCGACTATACTCTTCGTGCAAGCACAAGCAAAGTAACTTTTGACGGTTTTCTAAAACTATATAACGAAACAGCTGAAGAAGATGATGCACCAAAGGAAAAAATTCCGGATCTGGAAAAGGATGATATCCTGACCTGCCGCAAAGTGCTTCCAAAACAGCACTTTACACAGCCGCCTCCAAGGTATTCGGAAGCAACTCTAGTAAAAGCTCTTGAAGAATACGGCATCGGACGTCCTTCAACTTATGCCTCAATTATTACAAAAATTCAAACAAGAGGATACGTCGAAAAACTTGATAAAGCACTGGCGCCGACGCTATTGGGAAGAACCGTCTGCAAACAGCTTGTTGCCCAGTTTACGGATGTTATGGATTACAAATTTACGGCCGGCATGGAAACAAAACTTGACCTTATTGCAGAAAAAAAAGCCGTATGGAATAAAGTTCTGGAAGATTTTTACGGTCCTTTTATCGAGGTTGTAAATACGGCAATGCAAAACGGCGAAAGAGTGCGCATTGAAAGCAATATTAAATGCCCCAACTGCGGCAAACCCATGCTTGTCAGAACAAGCCGTCAGGGCAATCAATTTCTGGGCTGTTCGGGGTATCCGGAATGTAAAACAGTTATGTCGATGAACGTCTTAACTGAAAATGTTAATAACGAACAATCCGAACCGCAAAAATGCGAAGAAAAATGTGAAAAATGCGGCTCTGATATGATATTTAAACAGGGTCCCTACGGCAAATATCTTGAATGCACAAACGAAAGCTGTAAATTTCGTAAACCTTACCGCCGCTCAACAGGCGTAACCTGCCCGAAATGCGGTAAGGGTACAATTGTTGAAAGAAAATCAAAACGTGGCACGGTATTTTTCGGATGTGACAGGTATCCGGAATGTGACTTTGTTTTGTGGAACGAACCGACAGGACAAACTTGCCCTGATTGCGGAGCATTACTTGTTAAAAAAGTTCTGAAAAAAGGGACAACAATCGAATGTTCAAACCGTTCATGCGGATACAAGGCACCTGTTGAAGAAACTACTCAATCAGATGAGAACGGAACAAATATTTAATTTATATATTCTATAAAAACTCAAGGAGGTTTATATGGAAAAATTCGGACTTATAGGTTTCCCGCTCGGGCATTCGATTTCGGCATTTATTCATAAAGCCGGCTTTGAAAGTCTGGGGCTTAATGCAAGTTACGAAATTCTTGAAACGGATCCGGAAGATTTGGTGGACAGAGTAAAGTTTTTAAAACGAGAAAATTATTCCGGATTTAATGTTACAATTCCTCTAAAACTTCCGATATCACTTTTTGTTCAGGAAGTTGACAAATACGCAGATATTGCAGGCGCAATAAATACCGTAAAAATTAATTCTGACAAAACTTTAAAAGGTTATAACACTGATGCCTCAGGTTTTAAAAGGGCAATACCGGATGACATTGCACTTAAAGGATGTTCGGTTGCTCTTTTAGGAACAGGCGGCGCAAGTCGTGCTGCTGTTCTGGCGCTTTCCGAGTGCGGGGTGGATTATATCGGAGTTTATACAAGAAATATTCCAAATGCTATGGACTATATGGGATATATGAGAAGAAAATTTCCGCAGATAACATTTGATGTTTTTCAAATCGATCAGGTACGGGATTTGTCAAAATATAATATGCTTGTAAATACAACTCCCATTGGCATGCAGGGACGTTCTGCCGATATGACCCCGATTGAAAAAGAAGTTTTAAAAACAATGGGGGAAAACTCTGTTGTTTACGATGTAATTTATAATCCTAAAAAAACAATTTTATTAAAAATTGCCGAAGATTTGGGCTTTAAAACGATAAACGGACTTGACATGCTTATTTATCAGGCTCAGAGCGCTCAGGAAATCTGGTTCGGGAGAACGCCTGACTTCAACAAAATGAAAGTTGCCGCACTGGAAAATCTTTAATTATTCAGGTATAAATTCCAGAAGCTCATTAATATCGCATTCAAGATAAATACAGAGTTTATTTATAATATCCAATCCGACATTTGTTCTTTTACCCCGAACAATATCGGACAAAATCGACTGGCTTATTCCGGTTGCTTTATGCACCGCAGTTGCAGTCACATCTCTATCCCATAACAATTGTCTTAGTTTAATCCTTATCATGGCAACATTATAAGCTTATTTTACTCTATATTGACAAAATATATAATATTAAGTATTATTTTATAAAATATTATATATTTTTATAAAATTTTATAAATGGAATGATAAATAAGTTTATATTTGGAGGAAATATGCATAAAGGATTAACAATGGCTGAAGTTTTGATAACACTCGGAATTATCGGTATAGTTGCAGCAATGACACTTCCGTCACTTGTCGGTAAATATCAAAAAGTTCAAACAGTAAATCAATTAAAAAAAGCATACTCCGTCCTTGCTCAGGCAATAGAACTTTCCGAAGTTCAAAACGAACATGTAAAATACTGGGATTTTAACCTTACTTCCGCAGATTTTTTTGAACGTTATCTTTTACCATATATCGCAAAAATTAACAACACAACATACGGGACAATATCAGACAAAATCCGTTATATGCGGCCGAATGGAACTGTTGAAAACAATTTTAATCCGTTTCTTGCAGATTCACATATAATAACTATGAATGACGGAACAACCTTATATCTGCCGGATAGAGGAATATACCACTACAAAGTATTATGTCTTGATTTGAACGGGTATAAAAAACCTAACCGTTTCGGACGTGATTTTTTTGTATTTTCAATCCACAAAGATTTTGGACTTGTTCCGTACGGTTATCAAGGTTCGTCAGATGTTGACAGTTATACCACATTTGACAGAGAAAATATAAAAAATGCTCCACGGTACGGATGCAGCAAAAATTCAGGAACAACAAACGGTGCTTTTTGTTCCGCTTTAATTATGACTGACGGATGGGAAATTCGTGACGATTACCCGTGGTAAAACCTGATTTGCGAAATAAAAGGCGGAAGTCAAATGACTTCCGCCTTTTAAACTTTTGATAAAATACCAAAACTATTTTCCGTTAACAACAGTTTTGAATTTTTTACCTGCAGAAAATGCCGGAACTGTTTTTGCAGGGATTTTTAATTCCTTGCCGGTTTGCGGATTTCTGCCTGTTCTTGCAGCTCTTTTACGTGCTTCAAAAGTTCCAAATCCTACTAAAGTTACTTTTTTACCTTTAGCAACTGTTTTTTGGATTGTATCAACCCAAGCTGAAATTACTTCTGCAGCTTCTTTTTGAGTAACATTAGCTTTTTTTGCAACTTCTTGTACTAACTCTTCTTTGTTCATAATCAAACTCCTTTACTTTATGTACATGCTCTATTATAGCCAAATCTCAAATATATGCAAGTATTTTAACTAATTTTTACATTAAAAAGCCTAATTGTGTGCACAAATTTATGTTTTTGGTACAATGTTATAGGATGTAATTAAGCAGGGAGTACGTAAATTCTGAGGGATTTGTCCTTATATGAGGTGATTTATGAAAGAACGGATTGTTTTATTCACGATTATTTTCGGACTGGGTGTCTTTATTTACATATTCCAAAGTTATTTTAATACCCTGTGGGGGCTTGCATTTTTATGTACGGCAATGACGATTTACGTTCTTTTCATGAATCTTGCCTACAAACTGAAAAAACGCAAACTCCAAAAACATCCCAAAATCATAAATGAGAATTACAAACCTTTTGTAACAGTTATGATTCCATGCCACAATGAAGAATCCGTCATAGAACATACTGTTGCAAATATTTTGAGCATGAAATACGAACATTTTGAAGTCATTCTGATTGATGACAGAAGCACTGATAACACTGCAAATGTAATAAAAAAAATTGCGGAACATTTTGATAAAGTGACTGCACTTATACGTGATAAAGAGGCTTTTCCGGGGAAATCCGCCGTATTAAACGATGCAATGAAGATTGCAAAGGGTGATGCAATACTTGTTTTTGATGCAGATGCAACGGTTGAGCCTGACTTTTTGTCAAAACTTGTGCCGGAACTTGAGCCTAAAGATGTCGGAGCGGTTCAGGCGAGAAAAGTAATTAGGAACAAAAATTACAATCTTTTGACAAGATGCCAGAATAATGAATATACAATGGATACTCATTTTCAGGTAACAAGGGACTCAGTAAAAGGGGCAGTTGAACTTCGAGGGAACGGAGAGCTTATAAAACGGGAAGCCATTGAAGATATCGGAGGCTGGAACAATTATACGATTACGGATGATCTGGATATGTCGACAAGACTTCATATAAAAGGCTGGGATATAAGATTTTGTCCTGATGCAATTGTTTATGAAGAAGGGATAATTTATATCTGGCCTTTATACAGACAGCGCCGCAGATGGCTTGAGGGGACAATCAGAAGATATCTTGAATATTTTGATCAGGTATTATTTTCAAAAAAAATGTCACTTCGTGCGAGCCTTGATATGACGGCATACGTATCTGAATTTATCATGCCGGGCTGGTTCATTATGGAAATAATGATAAGACTGTTTAAAATTCTTGCAAAAGATGCGCCTACACAAAGTTTATATTCCTCCATTGTACTTGGCGGACTTATCGGTCTGGGCTTTTTCCTTGCATCACGATATGCACTAAGGCGTTATGACAATATTCCGAGGCTTGATGCAATGTTTGAAGCGCTGCAGACAACGATTTATCTTTTTATAATCTGGTTTCCGCTCGTGTTGTTCATTGCCTTCAAGATTTTATTCTGCAAAAAGGACATGAACTGGGGAAAAACAGCACACGGACTTGTTATGGAAGAACAGGCAAATATTGAAGAAGAAGAAAAGTTACAAAAGATATAACCAAAAGGAGATAACAATAAAATGACCGAAACAATTACAGAGGTAAAAAGCAAAATAAGAGATGTAAAAAATTTTCCGAAAGAAGGAATAATTTTTCGTGATATAACGACGGCACTAAAAGATGCAGAAACTTTAAAAGTTATGATTGACTATCTTTGCGAACAATTTAAGGGAACAAAGATAGATTATATAGCAGGAATTGAATCAAGGGGTTTTATATTCGGCATGCCGATGGCATACAAACTTAATGCAGGATTTGTGCCGATAAGAAAGCCCAATAAACTTCCAGCCGCAACATATTCTCAAGAATACGAACTTGAATACGGGACTGACAAAATTGAAATTCATAAAGACGCCATTCCTGAAGGAGCCAATGTTTTAATTGTGGATGATCTTCTTGCAACGGGCGGAACTGCTGATGCTGCCTGCAAACTTGTAAAAAAGACGGGCGCAAATCTTGTCGGAATTGCATTTTTAATTGAACTAACCGACCTTAACGGACGGGAAAAATTGAAAGACTGCGGAGAAGTCGTTTCCATGCTGAAATACTAAAATGCATTAGACGAAAACGCAGCGGATATTGCAAAACCTCTCATAAAGCATACTATGAGAGGTTTTGTATTTGAATATTGCGGAATATTTATTAAATTATTCTGTCTGTTCTTGTTTCTTAGGCTTTTCGCCAAATATACGGTTTGCAAGTTCAAGGATTTTGTCAAAGTCGTAACGTCCGTCGTTAGGAATTTGTATATCCCACACATTATTTTCATTATTATTGTCAATCGCAAAAGATGATTTAGAATAATACATATCATAGACCATCGAACTAGAGTCTTTCTCTATCCAAACATCGGATATTTCGCCTTCTTCATTACGTATAATCCGAACTTCACGTCCATCAGGCAGTGACACACACTCAAAATCTCCAAGGTTTTCATCACTACTATATAGTACTTCTAATTTCGGATCTGCATTGGCGGCTTCTGCTAAAGTTCTGTTTGCTGCATCAATAATCGGTTTAGCTTTTGCTGCGGCATCAAGTGCAGCTTTTTCATTATTGACTTCATCTCGATTTTCACCCGCAGCCTTTGTAATTTCAGCAGATTTGTCCAGAATACTTGTTTTGGCACTATCTATCCAATTTTTCATACCTTCTAAGGATGTTTCTTCAGATATGGAAGATCCGTCTTTAAATTTCAATTCTTCAAATCCGAGTTCTGCCATTCTGGTTTTTAGCGGCTCAACAATGTATTTATAAACATCTTTTTCATCCAGACCCATAACGTCATCTATTTTATCAGCAAGTTCAGGATAAAGGTCAAATACAATTGCCGCATTTTCAGGTGTTATTTTAGATAGCAGTTCTCGTGCTTTGTCATTATTAGTCCAAAAGGCTTCAAGCTCTGCTTTTATTTCTTCTTTTATTTGCGGAGCCTCTTTTATGGCTTTTTTGATTTTATCCGCTTCTGCCTGCAAGTCTTCGTCAATTTGCATTTTAGGTGTCAAGTCCACTTCAAGCGCAGCGGTATCTTCATTAATTTTTTCTTCTCGTTGTTCCGGAGTTAATTTTTCAGCTCCTTCAACAGGTTTGCTTCCGTTTGCAGGTGGTTCAGGCGGTGTGCCTTCTACGGGTTTGCCCCCGTCTGCAGGTGGTTCAGGCGGTGTGCCTTCTACGGGTTTGCCCCCGTCTGCAGGTGGTTCAGGCGGTGTGCCTTCTACGG
>CALUPW010000005.1 GCA_944322785.1 Candidatus Gastranaerophilales bacterium
CAAGCAAATACAGTGCAAGCTGGACCCAGCAAAGCGTAACAATAGAAGACAAAGATGTAAATCTGGAAGTAGAATGTGCAATCGGCGAAAGCTGCTATAACATAAACTTACCTGAGAATAGCAATTGCGATATAGTAAAACCTGCGGGGAACTGTCCGAGTGATAAAACGAAATATCTAAACGGGACCCATACATTGCAGGTAACACCTAAAGAAGGATTTACGTATCAAGGAAAGACGAAGGCTGACGGAGCGACAGGCTTTGATGTAATAATCAACGGGAGCGACGTGACCCCGAATATAGTGTGTGAAACTGCTCAAGCATGTCCAAATCCTGCTGTTGGACATATATATCAAGGTGTACTTGCTGGGGCTGGTTCATATGGAGTAAATGCAGTCTCATCCTTAACACTTAGTCATGCACTGGATGTGGATGTAAAAGTAACAGGGTCAATTAGATTAGAAGTAACTCCTGGATTCGGCGGTTCTGGCGGTGGCATGAAAAGTTGTACAACAATATGTAATATAAAAGCAGGAGAAACAAGTGCCCGCTGTGAGATACCAATAGTAAACGGTAAACAGGATAATTGTTCAGTAAGTTACACAGGTCAAACAAATACAAAAATTTCCGGCACTCTCAGTTCAGATCCCAGTGGTTGTGTAACAGGTGATATTTCTGCCAATCAAGAAACCCCAGTAGATAAAGACAAAATAGAAATCAAAATAGGCACATTGTCTGCAAAATACGGCGGGTCAAACACAACCGGCACAACGCCGAGCGTATCCGTAAGCGGCAACACAGTAACGGTAACAACCTGGCAGGACGTAACAATCAGCGGATTTACTGTTGTTCCTAGCAATAAAGGCAAACAATGGAAAATTGTACATACCAAAGACGGGGGCTACGGAGCAAACCCGACAGGCGGCACTGGCGATAAAGCGTTTACGGTCACAATATCCAATAATGCCTTCCAGGAAGGCAGCTGTATATATGCTGAATACACCGATAAGAGCAACAAATCCAATACGGTATGCTTTACGAAGAAAGAAGGTGCTGCCCCAGAGGATACAATCGTCATAGATACAAAAGCTGCAGCGACCAGAGGCAATACTCATGAAGTCCAGGGCAAAGGTACAAACAGTATCAGGGTTATGGATAGAGACAAAGGTGAGGCCGAAGTCATTGGTATATGTGTTCAGCCTAGTAACAATGAGAAAAAATGGGAGATTAAAAAATCCGGCGGTACAATGTGGAGTGTCTCTCCAACAAACGGCACAGGCGGAACCTGTTTGTCTATAACCTTAGATAATGATACAAATAACGAAGATCACTGTATAACGGCAAGATATACCGATGGCAGTGCCACATCAAATCAGGTTTGTCTGGTATTTGATAATGAGGTAAGTCCAAATCCGGGCGCAGATAAAGAAGTATTGATAGAATTCTTGTATCAGTTTGATAGTTGTAAAGAAGAAAACGGAACATTCCGTTATGCAAATTCAATGCTTTATGAAGTAATAGCAATAGATCAGGCAACCAATAAAGAAATAACATTACCGTTTGATGTGTCTGTAAATTACAGTGCCGGCGGTCCCTGTTCAGGAAATGTTAAGGTCGGAACAAGTTCAAAATGCGGTAATGCTGATGCTGAAATACGCAGTGTTAATGTGAACTCTGTTAATCCTTCAAGCAAAACATATAATGGTGTTTCCTATAAATTTACAGGACGAGCACGGAATGCAACAATAGATCCGAATGTAACATCCTGCGGAACAGATTCAACTCCGGATGTTCCGAGTGAAGAAACCTGTGTAATCAATGTGGAAGGCACCGGTTATACCCAAAATGGAGCATCAGGAACAGTATATCTTCTGATGGGTAAAAATCAGGTAAATTCTGTTCAATTAAGTGATTTGAATAATTATAAAGCAACATGGAAGAATTTGGAATGCCGTGTCGCATATAGTATAACAACAGCAAACGGCAAGGATGATGACGGCAACAAAGTCACATTGAGTGCAAATCCTTCATCAATCGCATCTTTGAGCGGTACGCAGAAGGTAACTGTAACGTTTACAGTGGATAAACCTAAACCAGGCTATTCAATAAGAGTATGGGCAAGAGATGAAGCAACATCTACAGCTTCAAGTCCGGTATTTGTTCCGTGTGCATCAGCGACAGTTACAAACGGGCCATTACCAGAAGAGGTCTGTTTTGAGATTATCGGTACATTAACTTGTAGTAATGACTCGTCCATATATGATACACATACAGGAATGAAGCATTGTTTTAAGGAAAGTATGGATACTTGCCCTGGCTGGAGTGGTCCAGGCACAAGTTCACAAGGTTCAGGTTCAATAGGATTCGCCAACATACCTTGTGGTAACAGTCCAAAAACAGTGAACTTTTCTTATAAAATAGTTGAATAAACAAATACTTTTTGCTCTTTAAAAGGCGTCGGGTATGACGCCTTTTTGTTTTGTAAAGACTCCGGCTCGGAGGCCGGAGTGACGGAAGGGGATTGTCGGATGCTGTCGAATTTGGGCGCCGTCGGCGTGGACGGGTGCCGCCACGTCATTCTGACGCAAGTCAGAATCTGTCAATGCTGATTAAATGGTACTTTCTTGTACCGACAAGAAAGTACCGCAAAGAAACTCTCGACCTTATGCTACGTTCGCTAATCAAAGTAACCGTTTCACTCGAGCAAGTGAACTCGCTTACGCTCAAACAACACTTGCTTTGACATTGTGAAACAGAACATTGATTGCGCACTCCGCAGGGGTCGATAATAAAAAATATTTATCAAGGCTTAAGAAATAATAGACTCCGGTTCGGAGGCCGGAGTGACGGAATGGTAGCACAATTAGCCGTTGGGGACTCATTGTAAAAACTATCAATCACTACTTAACGAAACAACGACAAAGCGGATTTTGTCCGAGCAAAGCGAGTTAATCCGCTCGGGTTGAGTTTAGTAGTGATTAAACGGTCAGCGTGTTTCTCTTTCTTTGGTACATTTCTTTCTCTTTGCATCGCAACAAAGAGAAAGAAATGTACACTATAAATAACATTGTTTAGCTCGCAATGACGTAAATTTTGTCATTCTGACGTAAGTCAGAATCTATCAATGTTTATTATCTGGTACTTTCTTGTACCGACAAGAAAGTACCGCAAAGAAGCTCTCGACCTTTTGCTCCGTTCGCTAATCAAAGTAACCGTTTCACTCGAGCAAGTGAACTCGCTTACGCTCAAACAGCACTTGCTTTGTTATTGTGAAACGGAACATTGTTTGCTCACTTCGCAGAGGTCGATGAAAAACGAACATCAACCACTACTGAACGAAATAATAGATTCCGGATCAAGTCCGGAATGACGGAATGGTGGCGGGTTGATTGGATTGAAATAGATTCCGGATCGGAGTCCGGAATGATGTAAGGGTGAATTGTCTTTGGCAGACTGTTTTTAGCCTCAGGCTCGGGGGCCGGAGTGACATTTCTCTTTACTTTAATTTTTCAGCGGATATAATGTTTTTGTTATATTGAGTACCGCTCAGGGCAAAAGCCCCAAGATTACAAACAAAATTTATAAACAAAGGCAGGATATGAGTAAATATTTATTGGAAATTGGAACAGAGGAATTACCGTACAGATTTATACCGTCTGCAATTAGCCAGCTTGAAAAATTGTTTAAAGACTTTCTGAATGATAACAAAGTCGGATTTTCTGATATAAAAGTTTATGCGACCCCCAGACGGCTTGCGGTTATTGTTGACGGGCTTGAAAAGGCCAGTCCTGATGAAGAAAAAATCGTAAGAGGCCCGATTAAAAAAGTTGCTTATGATGAAAACGGCAATCTCTCAAAAGCGGGTTTGGGATTTGCTTCCAAGAACGGTGTTTCGCCCGATGACCTTTATCTTGAAAACGATTATCTCCATGCCAGAATTTTGATAAAAGGTAAATCTATTGTTGAACTTTTACAGGAAAATGTTCCTTCTCTTGTTTTGAAGCTTCAAGGTTCACACTTTATGCGATGGGGGGATAACGAACAAAAATTCTCCCGTCCGATCAGATGGATTGTTTCAATTCTTGATGGGGACGAAGTTAAAATAAAAATTATTGACAGAGAAAGTTCTAATGTTTCACGTGGTCACAGATTTGCGCAGCAAAATGTTATTATAGGGCACCCTGATGATTATGTTGAATTGATGCGCAACTGCTGTGTTATTGTTGATCAGAACGAAAGAAG
The DNA here is from genome assembly GCA_944322785.1 of Candidatus Gastranaerophilales bacterium. Classification (GTDB taxonomy): domain Bacteria; phylum Cyanobacteriota; class Vampirovibrionia; order Gastranaerophilales; family Gastranaerophilaceae; genus Scatenecus. The sequence continues at coordinate 4,243 of CALUPW010000005.1, forward strand.
ACAGAGAATTGTTGACAAGGCGCATGAAGAAGCTGCAAAATATGATGCCGAGCCTTATTATACACAGGATTTGCTGGATGAAGTAACTTATATTACGGAATATCCTGTTCCTGCAGTATGTGATTTTTCTGATGAATATTTAAAACTTCCGGAAGAACTTGTTGTAACGGTTATGGCCGTTCATCAAAGATATTTTGCACTCTATAAAGTCGGAAAGCTTATCAACAAATTTATCACTATGACAAATTATCTCGGAGATGAGTTTGAAAACATTAAAGCCGGAAATGTACGTGTAATTAAAGCCCGTCTTGACGATGCAGTATTTTTCTTTAATGAAGATACCAGAAAACCTCTTGAAGATTATGTTGAAGATCTTAAAGGTATCACCTTCCAAAAAGGCATGGGTTCAATGTACGACAAGGCACAACGACTTGTTTCATTGTCCAGAACCATTGCCAAACAATTGGGCATTGCGGATTCCAGAACTATTGAACGGACAGCGCTTTTGTGTAAAGCGGATTTGACAACTAATTTAGTATTTGAGTTCACTGAACTTCAAGGATATATCGGTGCGGATTATGCAAGAGTTTCAGGTGAAATAAATACAGTTTGTGAAGGTATTAAAGAGCACTACTTCCCGCTGAATGCAGAAAGTGAAACAGCTAAAGGCATTGAAGGTCAGGTGGTCGGAATTGCCGATAAGATTGATACGATTTGTGCTGTTTTTGCTGAAGGCAAAAAGCCGACGGGTTCATCTGATCCTCTCGGGGTAAGACGTGCAGCGTTAGGTATTATCAGAACAATTCTTGCCGGTAATTTGAATATTGATTTGACAAAGTTGATTGATGAAACTTTATTAAATCTTCCTGTTCAATTTGAAGGCTCCTCTTTTGTTGACAAGTTTAAGAAAGCTGCAGGAGATTGTGCAAGAAGAATTTCCGGTGATGTTACAGAGGAAATTTATGAATTTATTATTCAAAGATTGATTATTTATTTATCAGATAAATACGATAAAAATGTTCTTGAGGCATGCGCATCAAACAGAAATCCACTGGAAAATCTTCCGGATTATATAGAACGTGTAAAAGTTATTTCAACTCTTGACTGTCCGCAGCTTCTTGAAAGCGCAAATCGTGTTGCAAGACTTTTAAAAGAACCTGTGTCCGCTCAGGTTAACAAATCTCTTTTTAATGTTCCGGCAGAAAACATGCTCTATGAACAAATCAATACGGTTGATGCTAAAGACGATTATTCAAAATATTTGTCTCAGCTTGTGGAAATTAATCCGTCTGTTGAAAAATTCTTTAATGACGTTCTTGTTATGGATAAAGACGAAAAAGTTAAGCAAAATCGCCTTGCTCTGCTTGGCTTATTAAAACAAAAGTACGATTATATTTGCGATTTCAGTAAATTATAAAGATTTGTAAATAAACTCTTCAAAAAGGTAAATTATTTTTTTTAGAGTATTTTATAATGGTACAATAAGCTAAAGTTAAAAATTTAAAGTGTAGAAAAAGTTAGAGGTAACATCAACATGCTGAACCGGCTTAAAAATCTCAAAATAGTCAAAAATTTAAGTAAGGAATTGTCGCCGAAACTCCGCTGGCTGATGTTTGCAAATGAAAATAACGATAAATCTTCCGCCGAATATATTAAAATGATTTCGGGTATTGAAGATTTAAAAAGCAATTCTGACGAACTACGGCTGGAAGCAATGGTCAGAGAACAACTCAAGGAAGAATTTCCGAATATCGAAAATATGAAATCTTATGAGTTACTGGTAGATGCAGTCATGCACAATTTAAAGAAAAAACAGCTTCAAGCCACCGATAACATCGATTTTTCATAAAGAAAAATTATTTATTATATGTTATCAAAGAGCAGTTAACCTGCAATACAAATAATACCCCATCAGGGGTGTTATTTTTTTTGTGTGTCATTTATCTTTTCAAAAAACGGAGGGAATATGACAATAACAATTATCGGCATTAATCTTGAAAACAGAATTGAAACAGCAATTGAATTTCAAAGAATAATAACAGACTTCGGCTGTCAGATAAGAACCAGAATAGGACTCCATCCTGCTATGAATGATGTTTGTTTAAACCGTGGAATTATTCTTCTTGAAGTTGCGGGCGATACGGAAAAATTGATTGAAAAATTAGAGCAAAACTGGTGTGTTCAAACCATGACATTTGAATAATAAACTTTTGTAAATCTTCTTTTTAAAAAATAGCAAAAATATTTTTTCAGGAGAGTTCTACCTGTTGGGAAATTAAAATGATTGCGCCCGTAACAGGAGATAGTACAAATCTAATACAAAAATATGTCCTTCGAAAATCGGACACCCGACAGAATTCAAGCCCGCGGCCGGTAAGGACAAGCATCTTTTATATAAACGATTTTCACGGCAAATCAATAAATTTAGAAAGGACGATGACTGCATCCAATGCATTTGATAATTTTAAACCGTCCGCACCGACTGATAAACTAAAGTTTTCTTCAGGCGATATTCTTCTCGGAGAAATCGAAAATGTAAACAGAGTTGCAGTTGCCGGTGAAAATGCACTTCACATTATGGCATCAGCTATGGGAAACCATGAATATGATATGCCCAAAAGTGTAGGGAAAATTATTCCTGATATGAAATTCAAAATGCTGGCATGTAATATTGACATTCCGCCGCAGTATCCTCTCTCAAAAAAAGTCGAAAAATCTTATGTTCAGGATATTAACGGAAACAAATACGGTGTAATAGGGACATCCCCGACAGATTTGATTTCCCGTTTAAAATACGGTGTTTTATTTAAAGAAAATCAAATTCACAATATAGAAAACACAGTCAAAGATATTCAGAATGAAGTTGATAAACTGAAAAAACAGGGTATAAATAAAATTATTCTGTTATCACATTTAGGCTATGGTTATGACAAAAAAATTGCAGAAGAAACCGAAGGTATAGATGTGATTTTGGGCGGACATTCGCACAATCTTGTTCTTGGTGTTAAAGACGGTGAAAACCTTCTTTACAGCAAGTCCGGCGAACCTGTGGTTATTACTCAGGCCGGACGTGACGGAAAATATTTCGGAATTTTAAATCTTGAATTTAATGAAAACGGAGTAATTACGAAAGTTCAAAATAATGTAACTTCAACAAGAGGTTTTAAACGTAATGCCCCTTTAAGATATGTATTCGAAAAAATTCTCGGAAAACCCCGAGTCATAGGTTTTGTAAAGTCTGCGGCACCACCGATTACAAATGATTTGATTGACCCTAATCCGCATGCTCAATTCATCGTAGATTGTATGAAAAAAGAACTGGGTGCTGATATTGCGCTTTTGAGTGCGGCAAATGTGAGGGGATATTTTGAAAGCGGAAATTTAGATACAAGAGTTCTTGAGGATATGTCGCCGTTCAAGAATAATCTTACAATAACTCCTTATACAGAAAAAGAAATTGTTGAAGCATTAAAGGCAACCGCAAAATCAGTTGTTAATATGAATAACAAACCAGGAATTCTGCATACTTCGGGTTTGCGATACAATATTAATAAAAACGGTGAGATTTCGGATTTGTATTTTATTGACAAAAGCGGAAAAGAAACAAAGATTGATATAGATCACCCTCGTGAAGATAAAATCTACAGAACTGTTATAAATGATTATTATGCGATGGGAAAAGATAATCTATCAATGTTGAATAAAATAGATTGGGCTGAAAAGATTTTCGATTTTGATTTTACAAAGTGCGTAAAGGATCACTTTAAAAAAGACCAGACTCCGGTTGAAATAAAAGATGACGGAAGAATAAAAATAATAGATTAAAAAAGACTCCTTGTTAAGAGGAGTCTTTTTTTATCTGAATGTGAATTATACTATGCCTCGTTTTTTTCTACGCAGATTTCCTCAGGCGGGTTTTCGCCTTTCATAATTTTGTTATAGTAGATATTCCCGACAGCATAGTAGAATGCAAGACCGAGCAGCGTTGATAAATAAACCATAACAGTTGTTACTGCCGTTGTAAAAGGAATGCCTCCGAAGAACCCTGTTATTATATCTTTGTTTAATCCGCCGAGTCCTATTATTATACCGGTTGCAACTGTAATCAGTACGATAATAATTGTTATTCCGATGCTGTAAAGGATTCCAAGCCCCAGATATTTTAATACCAGTACAAAGCCTGTACCTCCGACTTTTGGAAGATATGTAAATAAAAGCAGCGGGTTAAGGTTTCCTTTAATCTCGTAATTTTTTGCAAAATTCGTAAAAATATAAGGCATAGAAATCAGGCATATAAATGTTAGGGCTATCAAAAGAACAACGCATGCCGCAATTCCAAGAGCTGTAAGTCCTGAAGCAGCAAGAATACATCCGAGAATAATCGTAATAGCAATATAAAGAATTATGTAAATCATCCATACGATAGTCATTAAAACGTATTCCCAGAAGTGGCTGAACAATTTTCCGTTGATATCCGGCATAATTTCTAGTGCATTAACTTTTTGTTCATCTGTTTGAGTGGATTTCCATACGAAATATTTAATACAATTGTGGACAAAATGGATAAAATAAATACCCCAGATGTAGCTTATAACAAGAGTCACAAGACCCAGAAGCGGGTATTCAAGATACATATATTTGTAAGTATCTGCAGTCTGTCCTGATTGTGTATTAATGTTTGAAATAGCTGCGGGCAAAGCAATCAAAAGACTCAGTATCAGCAAAAATGAGTGTTTGGCAAGAATATTTTTGCCTGCAAATAATTTTTGGAATCCTTCAATAATTCCTCCGGCCATAAATTCTCCTTTCATAATTAAATTTCACGTTCAAGTTCTATTTTTCTGTAGTAAATATTTGCAACCGCATAATAAAATACCAGAGTTAGTATAAATTCCATATATACAAAGATCGCTGCTATGATTGACAATCCGATTGGATTAGTGTAGATTTTTAAAAACGCCAGTATTCCTGTAAGTATTCCGACAATAATTACCTGAATTATTATACCCCAGCAAAAAGCGAATACTATATATTTTAATCCCAATATTGTTGCTGAAACAAATACTTTCGGCAATAATGTGAAAAGTAAAAAAGGGATACAGTTGCCTTTTGTAGAATAATTTCTGGCAAAACCAGCTATAATATAGGGCATTGTGTACAATATACAAGCTATTATTATCAGAGCAACGGGTACACAAAACAGGTTAATCCCCGGAATCATACAAAGAAATCCTAATACTAAAATAATTAAAGTAAGCATTATTGTCCAAACAAGCCCGAACTGTAGAACAGAACCGAAGTTTTTGAATAGATCTCCATTGACTTCCGGCATAATATCCATTGCTTTAATACGTTCCTGATCTTTTTGTGTGTCCTGCCATATAAATAATTTAATGGAATTGTGCAAAAATTTAATAAAATATAATCCGAAAATTATACTTGGTACTAAAAGCATTATTAAAAACAATGGATTCTGAACAAGGTATTGATTTACCGCAGCTTCATTTCCTCCTGTTTTTATCGTTGCATAGGCAACGGGAAAAGTAATAATAAGAGCAAGCAAATATAAAAATCCGTGTTTTTTTGCAAGATTTTTACCTTTGTAGCATTTTTTTATTCCTTCAATTAAACCGCCGTTATTCATAAAATCTCCTTCATTTTAAACTAACCAGAATAATCAAATTAATTATATCATTTTTTGATTTTATTACATACTCTGTTTATTGTAGTATAATAGATGATATGGAAACAGAACTTAAACAATTATTGAATAATTTAAAACCGAGATATGAAAAAATAAAGGAGTGTCTTTGACCCTGCCGGAATGAATACAAAACTTTCAACTCTTGAAGGTGAAATGCAACAACCCGACATCTGGTCAGACAAGTCAAAAGTTTCAAAAATCGGTGCCGAAATTAAAGAGCTTAAAGAAAATCTTGATATGCTTTCAAACTGGCAGACAAAAATTGAGGATGCCGAAGTTTCTCTTGAAATGGCGGATATTGATTTAATATCCGAAACTTTCAGCGGGCTTCAAATTCTTGAAAAAGAACTTGATAAATTTGAAATCCGCCTTATGCTCGGCGGAGAATATGATGAAGCCGATGCTATTTTGACAATTAATGCGGGTGCCGGCGGAACGGATGCTCAAGATTGGGCAAGTCTTCTTCTCAGAATGTACATGAGATGGGCGGAAAATAAGGGCTGGAAAGTTGATTTGCTTGACAAACTTGACGGCGAGGAAGCCGGAATAAAATCAGCTACAATAAAAATATCCGGCAAATATGCCTTCGGATACGCAAAAGCAGAAAAAGGCGTTCATCGGCTTGTGAGAATTTCACCGTTTAATGCAAACGGAAAACGTCAAACAAGTTTTGCATCGGTTGAAGTTTCACCAATAATTGAAGATTTTGAAAAAACGATTACAATTCCGCCTGAGGAACTTGAAATTGAAACAATGCGTTCGGGCGGAGCCGGCGGACAAAATGTTAATAAAGTCGAAACTGCAGTAAGAATTCTGCATAAACCAACAGGTATTGTTGTCAAATGCCAGCAGGAGCGTTCACAATTACAAAATAAAGAAAATGCTATGCAAATTTTAGCCTCAAAACTTCTTGCAATTCGTCAGGCAGAACATGAGAAAAAACTTGCGGAATTAAAGGGCGAAAACGTCGATATAAATTTCGGCTCTCAAATCCGCTCATACGTTTTCCATCCCTATAAAATGGTAAAAGATCACAGAACAAACTGTGAAGCCGGAAATGTGGATGCTGTTATGGACGGAGATATTGATATGTTTATTGATGCATATTTAAAAAGTCAGGCAGCAAAGTAAACTATTCTAGTTTTTCCCCGTGCAAATCCGTTCCGCCTGTCATCAAAAGATTATATTTAAAAGCAATCTTTTTAACGGTTTCTTCTCTGTGAAATTTTAAAATTCCACGAAATCCCGGATACGGATAATAAACTTCAAGTCCGTCAAGACCGTAGTGAGTGAGTTTTTTTACAAATCTGTCCATTGAAATACACCAGCAGCAGGCAGGATGTGCAAGAACTGCGATTCCTCCGGCATTGTGAATTGCGTTAATCAATTTTTTAATGTTTCTTGTTGAAAAAAGCCGTATGATATCCCATTCGGTTTCTTTTTTACTTTTTGCAAAAAACTTTTTTAACTCCGGATTGTTTTTGTCAATTCCGTATCCGAGAAGATGCATAAAAACATACCCGCACCAGACATCAAATTCCACACCGGGAATTAAAATCGGAGATGATGCTTTTTTGCAGTTTTCATAGCCTTTCATTGTATTGTGATCAGTGATTGAAATATATTTATAATTCAATTTTTCAGCCTGATTCACAATGCTGTCAAAATCTCCTTTTCCGTCAGAATAGGATGTATGAATATGCAAATTTATTCGTTTGTTTGTAAAATCATCTTCGTTAAATGTTTTTATTAATTCTTTGTAATTTCCCATTGTTTTTGTAAAAATATTTGTAATAAAATTATTATACAACAAGGGAGAAAATATGACGAAATTTAAGGTTAACGGAAGTGCATCAGGTGTTTTGTGGGAAGGTTTGAAACTCTATTGTATATACTTTCCGAAATATGCATTGTATATGGCATTTCCGGTTTTAGGGCAGTTGTTCGGGCTATTCTGGGTCTTTGGTATGACTTATTTGTTTATGAATAATATTGACTATTTGTCCCGTGAAATACCAATGCTCGGCTCACTCGGACCTATGATGGCATGTGTTATGCTGATAACTTTGCCGGGGTTGATTTTGTGGATAAAAGCATTCTGGGATTATCTTGTGTCATACGGCGCCCTGAATTCCATGACAGAAGCTGCAATGTCAACCGGAAAAATCTATGATTTCCCTGCACATAACGCAGTTATTACAAGAAGAACATTTCAATTTATTACTCTCTGGTTAATTTTCAGTTTGTTTACGGCTGTTTCATCAATCCCGTTTCTCTGGGTTTTAGGGTTGATATTTTTTGTATATTTTGTTCTTATTTTTCAGGTTTTTACCTTTGAGGAGGATGTATCTCCTTCAGGATGTTTTAAACGCAGTCTGATGCTTGTTAAAGGAAACTTTGCTAAAACTCTTGCGATGATGACTGTTTTGTTTGCACTTACATACTATTTCCTTGAAAAAGGAGTTTCTGTAATATTTGATGCTTTGAGGATAACCAGATTGCTTCTGGGAATGTTTGAAGGGTTTGCCTCAATGATTCCGATGGACGGCGTTAATTCAGTTCTTGCGATGGCAAATTCCCCGCAGATTACGCCGCTGGATATTGCAGATGTTATAATCCAGATGATAATAGGATTTCTTGTTGTCGGATTTACTCTGCCGTTAAGAAGTATTGTTTGGACATTATGGTACAAAAATCTTTCCGATAGGGATGGGGTTCCAGCAAAAATTTCAAAATCCGGACGAAAAAAATTAGATCCTGAAATTTTAAAACGGGCAAAAGATAAAGATAATTAATCAAAGGAAATTTATTTTGTTTATTTGCAAAAACTGTAAATCAATTGATAAATTTGAATTGATGTTTTCACCTTATTATCAAGGCGAAAGACGGTTTTCGCAAAAATACAACAAAAATAACGAAATTGAAATATCAGTAGACGGTTATACATTCATTCCTGATTTGAGGTTTATGAATGAACATGCCGTATGCCGGTATTGCGGACAAATTTATATGTGGGACTATGAATAAGGAAAATATTATGAGAACAGGTAGAAAAAACAACGAGTTAAGAGAAATTAAATTTATCAAAAATTTTACAAAACATGCTCTTGGCAGTGTTCTTGTCGAATTCGGCGATACAAAAGTTATAACAACGGCATCAGTTGAGGAGGGCAAACCGAAATGGATGGAAAAAGATGATATGAGAGGCTGGCTGACAGCAGAATATTCACTTCTTCCTTCATCAACAGAAACAAGGTGCCAGAGGGAAAGAACAAAGATTTCAGGACGCACACAGGAAATTCAAAGACTAATCGGGCGAAGTTTACGAGCCTGTCTTGATTTGACAAAAATTCCGGATTTAACAATAACAATTGATGCCGATGTAATTCAGGCAGACGGCGGTACAAGAACTGCAAGCATCTGCGGTGGCTACCTTGCACTTTCGGAAGCTGTTAAAAAACTTTTGAGTGAAGGCAAATTGAAAGAAAATCCTATTGTAGAACCGGTTGCTGCAATTTCTGCGGGAATTGTTAACGGTGAAGTGCTTCTGGATTTGAATTATCAGGAAGATTCCCACGCTCAAGTTGATGCAAATATTGTTTTGACAAAGAGCGGTAAAATTATAGAGTTTCAAACAACCGCAGAAGGCCAACCCTATGAACCTGAAAAAATGATTGAGATTTTTAATATTGCAAAGGTCGGTATAAATAAAATTATTGCTTTATATGAATAAATTTAGTATAATCTTTTTATTAAAGAAAGGAGAAATGTGTATTATGAAAAAACTTTTAGTGTTATCATTATGTTTTGCAATGACTGCAGGCTTGTCAGCCATGGCTGATGAACCTGATACATATACCGGTCAATTTCTTCAAAAACATACACAAAAACTGATTGATGCGGAAAAAAGTTTTCAGGAAAAACAACAGGCAAATCAAGATGCCTATATCAAGCAGCGTCAGGAACGTGAAGATGCAATAAATCAAAAAATTGAAGAAATTCAACAGCAAAATGAAGCTCAAAAACAAGAAATCAACCAAAAAATTGAAAACATAAACAAATCTATTGAAGATGCTCAAGAACAGCGTAAGGAAGAATTAAATAAAAAAATAGAAGACTTCCAACAGCAGCAGCAATCTCAAAAAGAGGAAATGAACAACCGAATTGAGGAATTTAATAAAAATCTTGAAGATGCAAGACAGCAGCGCAACGAAGAAATGAATAAGAAAATGGAAGAAATCCAAAAGCAAAGAGAACAACAGCAGCAGGAATTCAATCAAAAAATAGAAAATTTCAATCAGTCTATAGAAGATGCAAAGAAACAAAATGCTGAGGCTGCACAGGAACGCCAGCAAAAAATAGAAAGGAAAAAAGAACTCTGGAAAGAGTTGATAACAGAATAGGAAAGGAGTAAAATTAATGAAAAAAACGTTAGTAGCCTTAATGGCAATGGTTATGTTAACTTCAACAGCTGCATTTGCGGCATCAGACACACCGATTTCTGATTGGATTAACAGCAAGACATCAAAAATAACACAAAGAGAAAAATCAGCTGCAGCAAAAGCAGAAGCTAAACGTAAAAAACGTGAAGCAAAAATTCAAAAACAAAAACGTAAACAGGCAGAAGCAAAAAGAAAAGCTGAACAAAGACAAAAAGAACGCAAACAAAAAATCGAAAAGAAAAAAAGATTGTGGAATGAACTTTTCTCAGCTGACTAAAAGCAGATCAGCACTAATGCAAAAAAGAGAGCGTAAATCGTTCTCTTTTTTGTATGGCAAAAAAATAATCACTATGCTAAAATTTGTTTGAAAGAAATTAATTTATGCAAATTACGGATGAAAAAACAATACCTGCGTCAAAGGTTTTAATAAAAGTATTTGAAAGACTTGGAATTGATAAGATTTTCGGATATCCGGGGAGTTCTGTGCTTGCATTGTACGATGAACTTGCAAAAGAAAATTCGATAAAACATTATCTTTTCCGCCATGAAGCGGGAGCTGTTCATGCGGCGGAAGGGTATGCAAGAACATCGGGGAAATGCGGGGTTGTTCTTGTAACAGCAGGTCCGGGAGCTTCAAATACAATAACGGGTATAATCAGTGCCTGTTTCGACGGTGTTCCGCTAATCGTTATCTCAGGACAGGTGCCGCAGGATGCGTTTGGCAAAGACTCATTTCAAGAAATTAATTTTGTTGAAATTGTTAAAACTTTTACAAAAGCGGCATTTCGTGTTGAATCTGCAGATGAACTTGAAAGCCTTGTTTTGCAGGCATGGCTGATTGCAACTTCCGGTAAAAAAGGGCCGGTTGTTATTGAAATTCCAAAAAATGTTCTTGAAAATGAGGCAGAATACAAAAATCTTACCCTTCCGGCAGACAAAAATTTTTCAATTTTAAATAATGAAGTTACAAAAACAATTGAACTGTTAAAAAGTTCAACAAAACCTGTCATTATAGCAGGCGGCGGCTGCAGCAATTCTGTGGGCGAACTTTTAGAGTTTGCAGAGATGTTAAATATGCCTGTAGTTTCAACCATGATGGGTACGGGCAGTTTCCCGCAAAATAATCCGCTCTATTCAGGCATGATTGGTTTGTATGGCGACAGTGCCGCAAACAAACTTGTTGAAAATTCGGATTTGCTTCTTGTTCTGGGGTCTAGATTTAATGATAGGATTTCATCGGTTTTTGATTTGGATTTGATTAATCGTAAGAGCATAATTCATGTTGATATAAATGCAAAAAATCTTTTGCGAAATCTCCATGCTGATGTTCCGGTAAATTCAGATGTGAAGATGTTTTTAAAGGAGTTGATAAGTTCTGTTAGCGGTGAAGGCTTGTCTGATTTTCATTTTGATAATTTCATAAACACTAAAAATTTAAAAAACGAATATGATGAAATTTTGACCGTAAAAAATGTTGTGAAATATCTTTTTGAATATACAAAAAACTTTTCACCTGTAATTGCAGCAGATGTCGGACAGCACCAGATTGCTCTGATAAAAAATTATCAATTCAATGAACCCTGCAAACTCCTTGTTTCGGGCGGATTCGGCGCAATGGGGTTCGGGCTTCCGGCTGCAATCGGGGCTTCTTTGGCTCAGGATAAAAGACAGGTTGTCGTTATAACGGGTGACGGCTCTTTTCAAATGAATTTTCAGGAACTTGCGGTCTGCAGTGAATATAAAATTCCGGTCAAAATTCTTGTAATAAATAACGGTTATCTTGGCATGGTGCGCCAGCTTCAGGAAGAACAGTATAACGGAAGATTTTTTGAAACTGCTTTAAAAAATCCGGATTTTGTTATGCTTGCAAACAGTTTCGGAATAGATGCGGTGCGTGTAACCCAAAACGATGAGGTGACACCTGCGTTGGATAAAGCGTTTAAAAGCAGTGAACCGTTTGTAATCGAATTTGTGACAGAACCCTTTGAAAACGTTTAATCCATAAGATCATAAACCCGTCTGATTTCCTGAATATCCTGCCACATTTGCCATTTAGGGCTTCCTTTTTCACGGGAATCATTTCTTAAAAGGTATGACGGGTGGTATATCGGCATCATTTTAGAAAAATTTGGACCTTCAAACCATTTGCCCCGGATTTTTATTATTCCCTGTTTTGTATCAAGCATGGATTGAACGGCAACCCGTCCGCAAAGAAGAATGATTCTTGGTTTTAAAATGTTGATTTGCGCCTCAAGATATTCTTTGCATGCCTCTTTTTCCTCGGGTAAAGGGTCACGGTTTTCCGGCGGTCTGCATTTTAGAGTGTTGCAGATGTAAAGATGTTCATTACGTGAAAAACCGACCGAAGCAAGAATCTTATCCAGAAGCTGACCTGCTTTGCCGACAAAAGGTTCGCCCTTCTGATCTTCATAAAATCCCGGGGCTTCTCCTATAAGCATCATTTTATGGTTGGGTATTCCTCCGGAAAAAACAATATTTGTGCGGGTTTTTGAAAGAGGGCACTTCTGACAGTGAAGACACTTTTCTTTAATTTTATCAAGTTCTTTATTTTCTTGTTCTGTTAATAATGTCATTTTACTTTTATAAATAACAAAATGAGAAGTGTTGAACGTTCAAATGCTTAATTGTAGTCTATTTTAGGTACATCTTTAAACAATTCTTCAATCGGAATATTAAGCACTGTTGCTATATCAAAGATTATGAAAGCAGAAGGCGTCTGCTTTGCGTTTTCAATTTTAAATAGTGAATCTGTGCTAATATTCACAAGTTCGGCAAGTTTCATTTGCGAGAGTCTTTTCCTCATTCTCTCCGCTCTTATATTGTTGCCTAGAGTTTTTAATCGTTCATTTGCCATTTAATTATTTTAAATGGTTGACAAATAAAGTTCAACAAATTATAATCAAATGAAATCTGATTAAAATCGAATGAAATACGATAGGAGTCAAAATGATAGAAAACGAATTTACATAGGAATACCTTTATAAAGCTCTTCAATCGGAATTTTGAGAGAATTTGCGATATCAAAAATTGTAAAAGCAGACGGTGTTTGTTTAGCCTGTTCAATTTGGCTCATAGAACGTTCGCTTATGTTGGCAAGTTCGGCAAGCTCTGCCTGAGACAAATCTTTTCTTACCCTTTCTGCTTTTATATTTAACGCAAGTTGTTTTAGTCTTTCATCTCTCATAATTATATTATCATATCTTGACTTTTAAATATCAATGATGTACTATTCTAATTATATGATGTATAGTAGTAGTGATAGGAGGTTGTATTATGTCATATGATGAGTTTACACCGGAATATATCTTTGTAGACGGAATAATCACCCGTATTGACGAAATTAATAATTACGTCAAAATCCTGGGCATAGTTGCTCTTCAAGACGAAGAATCCTATTATTTGCAGGACTTTGTAAACTTAATCGAGTCAAAACAAGATGAATTGTCTATGTTTATCGAAGAAGGCTTCTCTAAGAAACTTGTTCGGGTTCTAAAACAGAAATAACGCAATTTTTTATATCCAAATATTTTTTGATTGTTTTGTTTAAATCTTCAATTGTTACACTGTCAAGGTCTGCAAGATACTGTTCGACCAGTTTCAAATCCTCACATACAGTCATATAATACCCGATTGTTTCTCCAATTTCGGAAACAGTTTCGGCAGAGTATGCAAAACGTGTTTTTATCCGTTTTTTAGCTTTTTCAAGTTCTTTTTCCGTAATTTTTTTTTCTGTAAGATTTTTAAGTTCTTCTTTAATCAAATCAAGTGCAATATCCTTGCCTTCAGGTTTAAAATTAGCCTGAATAAAGAAGTTGTCGCCGTCTTTAAATTGGTAGTGTTCGGAACTTACCATGTTAAAAAGTGCATCCGTCCGTTTTTCAATAAGGTTTTGATACATTCTTGAACTTGTGCTGTCGCCTAAAATTATGCTTATTAAATCAAGTTCTATTGAGGATTTAATATCGCATGCTTTTGGACCCAGCCAGCCAAAAATTGCGTATGATGTATTTACATGCGCCTTTTCTTCAAAATATTTTGTTTCCTGTACGGGGGTATCAATTTTATTTTCACGTTTTGAAGGATTTAAGCGTCCTTTAAAATCAAATTCATTTTCTACTTTTTTTAAGATTTCTTCTTTGTCAAAATCTCCGACAATAATTGTTGTAATGTTTGACGGTGAATAAAAAGTTTTATAATAATTCATTATATCATCACGTGTTACCTGAGAAATTATTTCCGGAGTTCCGATAACATCCCGTTTGTAAGGGTGTGAGGTGTACATGTTGTAGTTACAAGTGTTGTAAACTTTTGTCCACGGCTGATCTTTACGCATTCTTATTTCTTCAATTACAACATGCCGCTCTCTTTTCTCTTTAACTTCCGTATCGTTCAAATCGAATGCAGGCCCGATTTCGTTTTCCGGCAAAACAGGGTCAAGCATCATATCAGCATGAAGTTCTATTGCAAGATTCAGATTTTCTCCGTTTCTGCCTTTTGGAAGGGTTACATAATAAAATGTGTAATCTTTCCAGGTTGCGGCATTTACAATAGCCCCTCTAGCTTCAAGAATTTTGTCAAACTCACCTGCTTTATGTTTGTGAGTACCCTTAAACATAAGGTGTTCAAGAAAGTGTGAAATACCGTTAATTCTGTCATCTTCATTTATTGAACCTGTTTTAACCCATGAACTTATGTTTACCAGTTCACCTTCTTTACGTGCAAGAACAATTTTGTGTCCGTTTTCACGCTCGTAAATTTCAACTTCTTCATTAAGATACGGATATTTAACGGTTGTTTTCTTCATAAAACTTTCTCCTGATAACTTTTACTTAATTATATATCAAAAAATATTTTTGTTGTATCATGTCTGTATGATTAATCGTTTGAAAAATAAAGTTGTGGTTTCTGTTCAGGCAATGCCTTCCGAGCCTCTGTATCTGGAAAAATGTATGGCTGCTATGATGAAATCGGTCGTAAAAGGCGGAGCCGGCGGGCTAAGAGTTGCAGGCATACGGGATGTTAAAAATGCCAAACGCCTTTTCGATATTCCCGTTATCGGGATTACAAAGCCGGAGATAATCCCGCCGAACTGGCAGGAAATTGTTTATATAACACCGGAATTAAAGGATGTTATTGCGCTAGTTGATGCAGGGGCTGACATAATCGCTTTTGACGGAACACAAAGAATGCGTCCGAACGGCGCAAAGCTTGATGAAATCATAAAATATATAAAAATTAATAAACGTGTTTCTATGGCGGATATTTCGACGGTTGAAGAAGGTCTTAAAGCTGCTGAAATGGGTGCAAATATGCTGTCAACAACCCTTTCCGGATATACGCTTGAATCCCCGCTGAAAAATGACGGGCCGGATTTTGAACTTTTAAAAGAACTTGTTGAAAAAACGGATGTTCCTGTAGTTTTAGAAGGGCGAATATGGGAGCCGGAACAGGTTGACAGAGCTTTTGAACTCGGCGCACACTGTGTTGTTATAGGTTCAGCCATAACCCGTCCCCAGTTGATTACAAAACGTTTTGTGCAGAGAAAAAAATAAGAGGAATTGATATTGAAAGCTCTTGCGATAGATGTCGGCGGTACAAAAATTTATAATACTATTGTGAACAATGAAGGCAAAATTGTCAGTGAAGTCGAAAAGCGTTCAACTCCTGAAACTTTTGATGAAATTCGTAATGTTCTTTTACAAATTATTAAAAAATACGAAAAAGAAGTCGATATTATTGCAATTGCAACGGCAGGAGCCGTAAATAACGAAAATACGGGAGTAATAGGCTCAACCGGAAATATTGCCGCAGGTTATCCCGATATGGATTTTCAAAATTTGAGTGAAAAAAAAGTTTTTGTGGAAAATGACGCAAATGCCGCAGCCTGGGCTGAACACATAATAGGTGCTTCAAAAGATTGTTCAGACAGCATAATGCTTACTTTAGGAACCGGTGTCGGGGGCGGAATTATTGTAAATAACAGGCTTTTAAAAGGCAAAAACGGTGCCGCGGGTGAAATGCATTTTAAAATGCGTACGGATAAACACAGAAAATGTACATGCGGGGCTTATGATTGTTTTGAAGCTTACGCATCAGGCAACGGCTTAAGACATACTGCCGTTGAAATTACCGGAAATGCAGATGTTACGACTTACGATGTGATAAATGAAGTTAATGCGGTTCTGGCGCATCCTGAAACTTCAGCCGGTACACTAAAAACAGATATTTTAAATGTCGCATGCGACGATAAATATGTTCAGGCGTTTTTAAAATGGCAGGAGGATATTCTTGCAGGCTGCATCGGACTTGCAAATATTTTTGATACATGTGTGATTGTTTTATCCGGTTCAATGGCAGAATTTGTTGATACAGAATATATTGAAAATGAATTGAATAAAGAAATCGTAACAACTTATACAAAAGTTCGTAAAGCATCTGCAGGAAACTATTCCGGTATGATTGGAGCCGCCCTGCTTGCAATGAAGGTCGGAATTAAAGTCGGCGGGGACTGTTAATGGGAAAAGCCAAGAAAAGAAGTCTTCATCTAGGGATTAACGATCAGTTCGGCAAATTAAGCCGTACTGAAGCCGTTCAGCATGTTGTGGAAAAGCTTAAAAAAGGTGATAATGATGTCTACGGGCTTGTAACGCTTTTCGGACTTACAGCCGAGGAAATTCTGGAGGCGGGCGCAAGTTATGAAGCAGTTAAAGGTCTCGGAGGGCTTTTAAGTTGAACAATAAAAACGGGATTTTGACGGTTATTAAAAATTCAAGATGGTATTCATCTGATATGACTGTTTTTTCCTGTCTTGTCTGTTTTTTGTATGCTTTGTCAAATGACGGAAATGTTTTAAACGGAATCATCGCATTTATCGGAATTCTTTTTGCGCATATGGCAACCAATTTGTACGATGATTATGAGGATTACAAAATCCTGTGCACTGATTCCGGATTAACCGAATTTGCCCCGAAAGTTAAATGTGCATATCTTAAAAACGGGATTTCTACAACAAAAGATTTGCTGTTTGTAATAGTTTCATATTGTATGATTGCTTTTTTGTCAGGATTGTTCCTGTTTTTTAGAACGGGATTTCCGGTGGTGGTTTTAGCTTTAATCGGCGGAATAATAGTTCTGGGATATCCGAAGTTTTCCCGTATCAGGCTAAGTGAAATTGCTGTCGGAATTGCATTCGGGCCGCTTCTTTTTGAAGGTATGTATTATGTTATGACACAAAAGTTTTCGTTTTTTGTTCTTCTGCTCTCACTTGCGATTGTTATGTTTACGGTCGGGGTTATGTATAATCATACAATTCTTGATTTTGAGAGCGATAAAATGTCAGGTAAAAATACTATTGTTCAAAAAACAGGTTCAAAAACAAATTCAATGAACGGATTTATTTTAATTTATACTCTGGGATATTTGTTTGCGGCAATTTTTGCGCTGTTTTCACAAAATTATTTTTGTCTTTTGAGTTTTCTGTCAGTTCCGCCGGTATTTATGCTTTACAAAGCCTTAAAATCCTACAATTCATCAACACTATACGAAAGGGATGAAAAATATTTATCCGTTCTTGTTGCCTCTGCAAAACTTATGGCATTATTTTCATTACTTATGGCAATCGGGTTGTTTATTAAATTTTTTGTTTAAAAAAGATTTTCTCCATGTTAAACTCATTTTATAAGCAGTCCGAAATGAGGTTAAATTATGAATGAGAGCACAAATCAGCTTTTAAAACCGGTTACATTAAAAACAAACGAATGCGGAAATCTTGAAATAGGCGGCTGTGATTTAGCAGAGCTTGTTGAAAAATACGGGACTCCGCTTTATGTGATAGATGAAGCTACCTTAAGAAATGTTTGTGATGATTATAAAAAGGCTTTTTCAAAATATAAGAATGTTAATATGATGTTTGCCTCCAAATCTCTCTGTACAATGGCAACTTCTGTAATATTAAGTCAGGAAGGTTTCGGGTTTGATGTTGTTTCCGCCGGCGAAATTTATACGGTTTATAAATCCGGTGTTGACATGAAAAAAGTGCTCTTTAACGGCAACAACAAGTCATTTGATGAATTGTCGCTTGCACTTGAACTTGGCGTCGGAAGAATTTCGGTTGACAACTTTTTTGAACTTGATTTATTGAATGAAATTGCAAAATCTCACAGCAAAACAGTGGATATTCTTTTGCGTATTACCCCCGGAATCGAATGTCATACTCATGAATATATACAAACAGGACATCTTGATTCAAAGTTTGGTTTTGACTTAACGCAGATTGATGAAGCTGTTGAACTTATTTTAAATTCTTATACAAATTTAAAACTTCACGGACTTCATGCGCATATCGGCTCTCAGATTTTTGAAACCAAAGTTTATCACGATGAAATTGAAATTCTGGTTAAAGAAATAGCAAGACTGGATGAAAAATTCGGTTTAAAACTTGATGAAATTAATATCGGCGGCGGACTCGGCGTAAAATATACAGAGTCAGACTGCCCTCCTTCAACTTTTGAAATTGCGGATGTAATTGTAAACAGCTTAACGGAAAGTATAAAAAAATACGGAATTGAACCGCCGGCATTGTTTATTGAACCCGGACGGAGCATAATTTCGACCTGCGGGGTTACTCTTTATACAATCGGAAGTTCAAAACAGGTGCCCAAAGGCAAAAAATACGTTGCTGTTGACGGAGGAATGGCAGATAATCCACGTCCTTCAATGTATCAGGCAAAATATTCGGCAGAAATTGCAAATTGTAAAAAAGATGAAAGTTTACAAACCGTAACAATTGCCGGCAGATTTTGCGAAAGCGGAGATATTTTGATTAAAGATATAGAACTTCCAAATCCGCAGGAAGGTGATATTTTGTGCGTTTATAATACCGGTGCCTACAACTACTCAATGGCTTCAAATTACAACAGAGTACAAAAATCCCAAATGGTTATTGTAAATAATTCAAAATCTGATATTATAGTAAATAGAGAGACTCTGGATGATTTAATTTCTCATGATGTAGTTCCGGATAGGTTAAAATAATGTTTGATGAACTGTTAAAATACCTCCAAATGCAAATAGGAATGATGGATTTGTCGTTCAGTGGCACGAATGTCCTTGAAATTCTTGTGATTGCGGTAATTTTGTGGGTGTTTTATTCCAGATTCATCAAAAATACGCAATCCGAAAAATTCGTAAAAGGTGCTTTTGTTCTCGTATTTTTGTGGATTTTTTCGGAAATTCTTGTGAGATTGGATTTAAAAATTATAGGTGTATTTTTAAAATCAGTTGTAACTCTTGTTGCATTGAGTCTAATTGTAATATTTCAGCCGGAATTACGCCGTCTGCTCGGGTATCTCGGACAGGCTGATTTTATATCAAGATTTTTCGGAAACAGTAACAAACACAAAGATGAACAGATTGATGTAATTAAGGAGCTTATTGAAGCCGTCAAATTTTTATCGAAAACTCATACGGGAGCTTTGATAGTTTTTCAGAGCGATTTGAGCAATACATATTATGATGTCGGTACAAAGCTGAATGCGGATTTGTCAACAGAGCTTCTGCTGACAATTTTTCACCCGAACACACCTCTCCATGACGGCGCAGTTGTTGTAAACGGAAGCAAAATAATATCTGCAGGAGTGCTTCTTCCATTGACGGAAGATCCAAAATTAAGCTGGAAATACGGTACCCGTCACAGAGCAGCAATAGGTATGACAGAAACAAGCGACGCAGCATGTCTTGTGGTATCCGAAGAAACAGGTGATGTTTCAATTGCGTTGGACGGAACCTTAAAAAAATATGAGGATTTAGTTTCTTTAAAACAGGATTTGGAAAAAATTCTCGGTTATAAAAATACCGAGGAAACTGATGAAAAAAGAACAATTTTTAAAATAAATAATCTTCTCGCAATAAGAAAATCAGAAACAAAAAAGAATTGAAAAGAGGTTTAAAATAAAATGCCGGAAAAGAAAATACCCTTTAAAGAAAAATTAATGTTAGTACTGCATAAATTGTTATTTTTGACTATGGGGGCGTTTATTGCGGCCTTTGCTCTGGAGTGTTTTCTCGTTCCGAATAACATCATTGACGGCGGAATTGTCGGTATATCAATGATTTTAAGTTATATAACCAAATACAATCTTGGTCTTTTAATTTTCGTATTGAATCTGCCTTTTATATGTCTTGCGTTTACAAAAATGGGTAAATATTTTGTATTCCAAACTTTGTATGCAGTTACAATGCTTGCTGTGGGAATCAATCTTTTTCAGATGCACCATGTAACGGATGACCTCCTTCTGGCAACGGTTTTTGGCGGAATAATTTTGGGAACCGGGGTTGGTATTGTTTTAAAAAACGAGGGTTCGCTTGACGGAACGGAAATTATGTCTTTAGTATTGTCAAAAAAGTTCGGGTTTTCAGTCGGCGAAATCATTATGGGTTTTAATATATTTATTTATATGGGAGCCGGTCTGGTTTTCGGATGGGACAAGGCCATGTATTCAATTCTTACGTATTTTATAGCCTACAGGGTTATTGATATTGTTCTTGAAGGTCTTAATTCATCCAAGTCTGTCCGTATAATCAGCGATAAAGCCTATGAAATCGGTCAGGAACTTATTGATAGATTTGAAATCGGAGTTACATATTTAAAAGGTATCGGCGGGTATTCAAAAGCGGAAAAAACACTTATTTATTGTGTAATATCACGTCTTGAGATGGCAAAAATTAAAGAAGTCGTTAAAGAAATTGATCCGACAGCTTTTATGTCAGTTGTGGATGTTCATGAAAACTACGGTTCCCGTATCGGTAAATGTATTGATAAAATTTAACATATAGACATGTTTTTGAAAATATATTATAATTAGACAGGTTAGAAGGAAACAATAATGGCTAAAAATTTAGATACGGTACCAATAGAAGTTTGTATATTGACAGCGGATCATGATATAAAAGGAATTGTTCATGTTTCAAAATATACAAATACCAATCGAGAATTGACTGATTTGTTAAATGACAGAGAAAGACGTTTTCTTGCTGTTACCAATGCGGAAATTTACCCTAAAAATTCAAATCAGTCGCCCAGAAAATACAATTTTCTAGAAATTCATATGGACTATGTTCTTATGGTACATCCGGCAACTCAAGCCGTATTCAGAGATTCGGGAAAAACGCAGGAAGATATCGCACGTTTCAGAGATTTGCGGATGAAGCTGAATCAGACTAAACCGTTTTAATTGTATGAAAAAGGTGCGAAATGCACCTTTTTTTAATAAGAAGCAAATTTAAGGAGTTTGAAATTATGAAAGTTTTACTTGTTGATCATGTTAATGCAATCGCAGAAGATATTTTAAAAAAGGCAGGAATTGAACCTGTTGTAAAAAAGACAATGCCGGAGGATGAATTGTGCAAAGTTATAGGTGAATATGACGGAATAATTTTACGAAATCATACTCATCTTACAAAAAAGGTTCTTGATTGTGCAGTAAAATTGAAGGTAATAGCAAGAGCCGGGGTCGGAGTCGATAATATTGATGTTGATTATGCCTCTCAAAAAAGGATATGGGTAATAAATTCGCCCGACGGAAATACAGAGGCAACTGCAGAACATACAATTGCAATGATACTTGCTGTTTCCAGAAAAATTCCGCAGGCATATGAAAAATTAAAAAGCGGTATTTTTGACAGAACGCAGTTTGTCGGAAACGAACTTTACGGAAAAAATCTGGGTGTTATAGGTTTTGGCAAAATAGGTTCCCGTGTTGCTGAGATTGCAAATGTTCTGGGTATGAATGTCCTTGTATTTGACCCGTTTGCCAGTGTAGATAAAATTAACAGCGCAGGGTATAAAAAATTTGAATATTTGGATGAACTTTTAAAAATTTCTGATTATATAACTGTTCATGTTCCCAAAAATAAAGAAACCATAAATTTGATTAATAAAGAAAATATTTACAATATTAAAAAAGGCGCAAAAATAATCAACTGCGCCAGAGGAGGTATTGTAAACGAAGAAGCTTTAAAAGAAGCTTTAAATAGCGGGCATATTTCAGGGGCGGCGCTGGATGTATTCGTAGATGAACCGAATATAAAAGATAGTCCGCTTTTCGGGTGCAGCGACTCTCTAGTTATGGTTCCGCACCTCGGTGCAAGTACAATCGAAGCTCAGATAAAAGTCGCAAAAGATACCGCAGAACAGGTGGCAGATGTGCTTTCAGGCAAACAACCGTGTACACCGGTAAATAAAATTATTTAATAATGTTTAATTTAGCGGCTGTTTGTTTTTCAGCTTTTTCTCCGGCTGAAGTCTGAGTGTCATAGGTATTTTTAGTATCTTTGTGCACAGTTGCGGGTTTATCATTTCTGCACATCCACTCTTTTGTTTTGTCAGCAAGAGGTGTTGCGATAAACGGTGTTAATATACGTTTTCCGACTGTGGTTGCCGCAATAAGTGTTGTTAGGGTTCCCAGTGCACTGATTGCGGAATCTTTATAATCATTAAATGCTTTGTGAAATTCCTGATTTCCTTTGACCTTTCCGTTAAGGTGGGTTTTTGATTCCATAATAGCCTGCATGCTTTTTGATGCCTGACGGTTAAACATTTTACCGAAAAGTTTTTCAAATATTTTTTCCTGAAAAGCTTTTTTGGATATTGTATATGTCATAAGTATTTGCAGCAAAATCATAAGTCCGCCGTTTGCCAGATCGAGAGCTGCAACGAATTTACGTTTATCTTCAGGTATATCTTTGTTATTTAAGCTTTGATTAACGTATAAATAACAACCCAAACCATCTTTTAAAACGATTGAAGTTACGCCTAATCCGGCAATCCATGCTGAATTAGCTTTAGGATCCTGAAATCTTTCGCATACTGTGTCTGTTACATAAGGAAGACGTGAAAACCATCTGTTGACTGATTTTATACCGTTGCCTACAGGTGTTATCAAACTCATGATTTCACCTCCTCTTTATGATTTGCTTTATTGACAAGAGATTTTATTTCATTCGGGTGTTTTTTATTTGATAAATTCGGGAATACTGCGTCCATAAATCTCGGATATGTCCAGTTTAACAGCCAGCAGCTGACAGGAAGTATCAATAAGGATACCCTTAAGCCGGTAAGTTGTTTGTGTGCTTTAAGGTTGTTTTTTATGCGCTCTTGAAGCAATTTTGATACTTCTTTTGAAAATTTGAATTTAAATAATCTGTGTTGAGGATTATCATTTATTCTTTCTGCAAGATAGTTTTCAATATCTTTCGTAGGAGTTTTTGCCGAAATTTTGTTTTGAATTTCTTCTAAGATTTTGATTTCTTCATTTATAGGATTTATTCTTTCACGGGTTTCCCATTGGGTTATAAAGTCTTTTAATGTCTCTTTTGATGTAACTGTCGGCTCGTCTGTATAAAATTTTATATCTCGGAGAATACCTTTCAGTTTTGCATCAAGTGCGGTTTTTAAATCCTGCTGGTTATTTCCCCTCCTGTCAAGAATATCATCAAATATAGCCAGCAATTCAGAATCTGCATTTTTGTATTGCTTTTTAAGTTTTTTGATATCTTTCTGGAATGTTTTTGCCGAATCAGTTTTGTTAAGTTTTTCGCTTAAGTCTTTAAATATTTTTAGGGCTTCATCTTTATGAGTTCTATAGTATTCTGCACGTTTAAGTTTTTTGGGAATGGTTGTTTCTGTACATTTGGTTAACTCATCATTAGCATCTTTTAACCGCTTTTTAATTACATCATTTTGAAGCTTTCTATAAGCTTTTTCAGACATCTGGAACGTATTTCCGTCATCTCTGCTCATCATGACTTTATCTTCTTTGATCATTCTTAGAAGATTTGCCTGCTGCTCTGCCATTTTCTGTTTAACCATATCATTTATTTTTGCATTTGTTTCATGTGGATACAGGCGTTTTAGATTTTTTTCTATATATTCTTTATCCTGAAATAATGTTTTATTGTATTTTTCATCATAATACCCGTTATTTGCAAGGCGGGTAATCATTCTGTTAAACGGAATTGTTACACCGACCTGCGTCACAACCGCAAGTACGGCAGATACCGGCTGTCTCCATGCCGAATATGTTCTGGTATCTTCATCTGTTTTTGATAACGGGTTCCACTTAATAAAAATTGGGGCTACCAGACCGGTCCCCAATGCATTTATAATAATATTCTGTACTTCCCCCATGTTATCACTTATTTTTTTCATGCCTTTAATAATAGGAGGCATGAAGTTTTTAACCTCGTCATTCATGTTTATTTCAACTGTTTTGGATATAGTTGGCAGTAATGCCGTAAAATTCGGATTGTGCTGTTTCTGCGGCATTTTGCCGATTCCGGTCTTTATTTGAGGTTTTACGCTTTCTACTTTCATCACTTCACCAAACAATGGAACCTTCCATATATATATAGGTTTGAACATAATAAAAATTGCTATTTTTTATCTGTTTATTAAGTTTTATTAACATAATTTCTTTCAGGCTTTATCCCGCATGAAATGTCGTATTTACAACACTTTATTACAGCATTAATCTGTCAAAAATTTTTAATTGCCGGGATGCAAAATTAAGTTTAATCCATGCTGCAATGTGCAGTAAATAATTGTATTTCTAACAAATTAATTATATAATAAAAGTAATTTTTTTCACAGATTTGTTAATAACTTGAAAAATAATTGGGAAGTTATAAAATAAATTATAATTATTTAATGAGGGATATTGGTAAATGGATAATAAAGGTTTTTGGTTAAATATCAAGGAATTTTTTACGGCGTCGCAGACAATCAAAGTGCTTGCGTTTTTGGGTTTTACCATAATTATGACGGCGATAATTTCTTCTCAGAATTTCTTTTTTCAAAGCATTATTGAAAACGGAATAAGCAAAAAAGATGTAATTGCGCAAAAGACACTTACTGTAATAGATGTCAAGCGTACGGAGCAGCATAAAAAAGAAGTTGCACAAAAAGTTGATTATGTCTTGACTCCGGCTGAAGATGATTTTATCAAAAATAACCTTGAGATGCTGCAAAATTCTATAATGCAGATTCGGAAAAAAGATGTTGATGAAAATGTAAAAAAAGAAGAACTTTCGATTCTTTTTGATATTTCCAATAAAGAGCGGAAGGATTTTGTTATTGAATTTTTGTTAAAATCCGATGATGCGGTTTTGCATGAAGTATTTGATAAATCGAATTTAACTCTTTCAAATGTACTGAGAGAAGGGATTACGGAAAAGGATTACGAAAAAAATAATATTGATACCATAGTTGCAAATAATATGCTTACCAATGTTTCAAAGCGTCAGGTTTCTGTAATTAAGGGGCTATTGGAGCAGGTTATAGTTCCGAACCTTGTGGTTGACGAGTTTGCAACAGAAATCGCACGTAAAAATGCGGAAAATTCAGTCAAACCCTATGAAATAACAATTCATAAGGGTGACAAAATTGTATTTGAGGGGGAACCTGTTACAAGGTTAAAGCGGGATGCTTTAAGGCAGGCCGGATACAATGTTTATGAACTCAACTGGCAGGGGCTGCTGGCTATTTATGTGCTTGTATTCATAAGTACATTGATATTTTTAAGCTACATGAGATATTTTGAAAAGAGCTTTATGGAGCCGAGATATCTTACAATATCTGCAGTGCTCTCATTTATGCTTGCAATGATTGCTGTTGTGCTGCCGACCGGATTTTCTCCGTATGTTCTGCCGATTCCAGCCTATATTTTTATTCTTGCTATTTTTACAAATTCTCGGATTGCCCTTGTTGCAATAACGGTGCTTTTAACTGTTTTGACTGTCGGGGTGCAGTATGATACCCAATTTTTGATTACGTTTTTACTTTTGAGTCTGGTTTCAATGGTAACAATTTCAAGAATACGTTATTCCCGACGTTTTGACCTTATAAAAGCAGGTTTTGCAATTTCAATTTCAGGGCTTATTATAGTTTTCAGTATTTACATGCTTGAAAAATGTTTGATAGACGTAAGCAATTTGTTAATTATGAAAAACAGCATATTTATACTGCTTAACGGGATTATAAGTTCAATGATTGCATTGGGAACGCTTCCGCTATTTGAAAGCACCTTCCACATAATAACTCCGTACGGCTTGGCGGAACTGGCGGATCACAATCAGCCGCTGTTAAAACGGCTTCAAATTGAGGCGCCAGGAACTTATCACCACAGTCTTATGGTTTCCAATCTCTGTGAAGCGGCAGCCGAGGCTATCGGTGCAAATCCAATTCTTGCACGAGTCGGCGCATTTTACCATGACATCGGAAAACTTAAACGACCGCTTTTCTTTGTTGAAAATCAGTCATACTTCGGAATTGAAAACCCGCATACCAAACTTAATCCTAGATTAAGCAAAATGGTAATTACAGCGCACCCGAAAGACGGTGTTGAACTGGCAAAAGAGTATCATTTGCCGGCAATAATAAACAGTTTTATTCTTCAGCACCATGGAGAAGGGCTTGCAAAATATTTTTATAATCAAGCTGTTCAGGAAGAGGGGATTGAAAACGTAAAAGAAGATCAATTCCGCTATACAGGGCCAAAGCCGAATATGAAAGAAACTGCGATTTTGATGATTGCGGATGCGGTAGAATCAGCTGTCCGTTCCCTTAAAAATCCGACGCCTGAGGAAATCGACAACATAATTGACAAAATTATCGTAGAAAGACTTAATGATACACAGCTTGCGGACAGTCCGCTGACATTGCATGACATAAAAGTTATTGCAGCGACATTCAGTCGTATTTTGCGTGGCATGCAGCATAACAGAATTAAATATCAGGAAAATATAGCGGAAGAATTCGGCAAAAATAAGATAAAAATGCCTGCCAAAATGCTAGATGAAGATTTGAAAAAGAAAATTTCGCAGCTAGAGGACAATCATTCTGATGAGGATAGAAAAAATACAGATGGCAACTAAATTTCTTATTTTCAGCGAAAATATTTATCCTGACTGGCAGATTGAGGAAAAAAAGTTTATTAATATAGCAAAAAAACTTTTGAAATTTTATATTTCAAAGCCCGAAGTTTATCAAAAATCGGCTCTTTGCGGGCATGATTATAATACGGTGTCATTTGATTTTTTATATTGCGACAGCCGGAAAACTCATGAAATTAACAGAGAATACAGAAATAAGGATTATCCGGCGGATATAATTACGTTTGCAATTTTTGCTGACAGTGAGGAAAAATTTATTTTTGACGGTGAAATAAATTTAGGTGAAGTCATGATTGCGCTTGACAAAGTACGGGATGAAGCTTTGAAAAAGGGGAAAGCGCCTGAAGATGAACTCGCATTTTTAATAAGTCATGGTATATTGCATTTGTTGGGATTTGACCATCAGACCGAAGCCGATTATAATTTTATTGTTGCATTGCAGAATGAAGCTTTGCAAAGTATAGGGATTAAGTATGACTAAATTTAAAGCGCAAGGGCTTAATAATACTTTTAAAAATGCAGGAAAAGGGATACGTATCGTATTAAAAAGCGAAAATAATATACGGGTACATTTTTTTGTTGCGATTTTTGTAATTGTTCTGGGGCTTGTACTGGATTTAAGTGTTGCAAAATTATGTATTCTTTTACTTGCGATAGGGCTTGTTGTTGTGGCTGAAATGCTAAATTCCGCAATTGAATTTACACTGGATGCAATGTTTCACAACAAATATTCACGACTTGTGGGGATGGCAAAGGATATTTCGGCAGGTGCTGTTATGTTTGCAACATTTATTGCAATTGCAATAGGGCTTATAATGTTTGGAACAGAGCTTTACGCATTGATTTAATTTGAAAACGTCTGAAATTTGTGATAAAATAAAGTATGTAATTATAAATATAAGGAGCTGAAAATGAAGACTATACTTGGAAAATGGGGGGGGGGGGGCACCCGTAAATAACGCTCCTGAGTGGATTTTATCCGGTTTTACTCTTGCCGAAGTCCTGATAACATTAGGAATAATCGGAATTATTGCGGCTATGACAATTCCTAATCTTGTGAAAAAATGGGAAGAACGTGCAATAATTTCTAAATATAAAAAGATGTATTCGACTCTTGCGAACGCATATTATATGGCGGTTGCAGACAACGGAAATCCAGAACATTGGGCATTATCCGACAGAGCTTCGTTATTAAAGATATTTGAACCATATTTGAATGTTACGGAACGTTGTTATGATAAAAGGGGTTGTGTATCTGATGGTGATTTCAATTCGTTAAACGGTACTAAACGCTTTGGGCGCATAAGCCAAATTATAGATTACCCAAAATTAAGGCTTAATGGCGGATTTTCAATTGTTGTTTTTGATCCTCCTCATAACGGCTGCGAATATGATACTACAATTACTGATTCTTCAGGAAATTCTGTCCCTTTGCATGTCCAGAATGACTGCGGGAGTATTTCGGGTGTAATAAATAATACAAAAGGTAAAGATTATATAAATTATCTTGGTAAAGATCATTTTACATTTGTTGTATCTAAAAAAGGTATTTATCCTTACGGATATAAGTATTCAGATGAAGAGGTAAAAAATTCCTGTACAAAAGAAAAAATTGCTGCAAATACAAACGGCGCAACCTGCGGAACCTGGATTTTGCGGTATGACAATATGGACTATTTCTACGGAGAATAGAATATTAAAAGCGCCGCATTTATGCGGCGCTTTATTTATACAAGAAAAAGTTATCGTCTGTAATTTAGTTGTTGCTTAATACAAGCTTGAATGTTGCAAGATTTTTGATAGACAACATTGTATGTTTGTTGTGTTGTTCTTCTGCAATATTAAAAATTCTTATAATTCTTTGAATTTCTTCTAAATCTTTTCTTGATTCGATTTTATAAACATTTTTTATCGGATCGGAAACTACTGACATCAATGTGTTTAATTCTTGTTCTTTCATAATTTAAAACCTCTTTCCTGTATATTTATATAAAAAATTTTCGGGGTGGATAATTGCCTTTTTTAAATCTAATGTGTTTACAATAATTAACAATTGGTGTTTTGTGTTTGTAATTCGGCCTTTGCCTTTATCCAGAGCCTGTCATACTCCTCAAATGAGTATTCCTCAAGCGGCTTAACCGCAAGCTCTTCCATTTTTCGAAAACGAGTCATAAATTTTTGATTTGCTTGAATGAGCGCCTGTTCCGCATCTATTTTGTTCCATCTTGCAAGATTTACCACAGCAAAAAGAATGTCGCCCATTTCATCTTCCATATGAGCTTTGTCGCCTTCTTTTGCCGCCTCTTTAAACTCTTTAAATTCACTTTCGATGCACTCATAAAGCGTATCTTCATCAGGCCACTCAAACCCGCATTTTACGGCTTTTTTACTTATTTTTTGAGCGCTCATTAAAGCGGACTGGGATTTTGAAACTCCGTCCATAGCGGATTTTCTGTGGCTTTTTTCTTCCTTTTTGATTTTATCCCAGCTTAAAAGAGCTTCCTCGGGTGAATTTACTTTTACATCGCCGAAAACATGCGGATGACGGTGAATAATTTTGTCATGAAGCCCTTTTGCAACATCTTCAATATCAAAAGCACCTTCTTCTTTTGCAATCTGAGAGTGGAGGATTACCTGTAATAAAACATCGCCCAATTCTTCTTTTAAATGTTTCATATCATTATCGTTTATTGCATCAATCGCTTCATAAGCTTCCTCAAGCATATTCGGACGCAAAGTTTCATGAGTTTGTTCTCTGTCCCACGGACATCCGTTCTCCGAGCGGAGTACTCCTATTAGCTCAACAAGTTTGTTTAAATATCCCATATCTGTATAATATCATAAACATTTTTTATAAATACTTAAAAATCTTCCAACTTTTGTATAAGTTTTCCAAAGAATAATACTCCAAAAGGTTGATAACATTATAAAATGCTATGGTATTCTAATAATGTAGAAAAGTTTACTAAAAGAAAGGATTACTACATATGGCAGATTTATTATCTATCTCAAGCATCCGTGAACGTATTTTTAATCCTACAAAACATGAAAAAACTGTAGCAAGATCTTCAAATCCGTTCGCACAGACTTCATTTAAAGGAAACGTTCTGACAGCAGACGTTTTTGTAAGTGAAAATGACAAAACAAACGAAAAACAAAACAATGCAATCAGCTTTACAGGAAAATTGAAAGCAAGTGCGCTTGTCGGTTCAATTTCAAATTTTGGTAGCAAAATTCAGGCAGGAATTGAAACTGTCGTTGCATTCGCAAACAGAATTAAAGACAATGTTGTGAATTGCTGGAACAAATTAAACAGCACAGAAATTACATTTGAGCCTGCAAAAGAAGCTATTTCAAAAGCAGGCGGAAAAGTTAGCGATGCAATACATTCAATGTTTGAGCCGGGAATTTCCGCAAAACAAATAGCAAAAATGGAAGATTTGTCTGTACCGAGACAATTGCTAATGGATAACGTACAAGCTTGGGAAGCATCTTTGGCTTCATAATGGAGGGTTGATTAATGGTAGATAAAAAAGTTATTAAAAATGTAAAAAATATTATTGATGGGTTGGCTATGCATCAAAACCCTGAGTCTGTAAATGTGTTAGAAGATATCGGAACAAACTCTAAAGTCGACGAAATTAGAGAAATGACAGCAAAAGCACTAGTCCAAAAAAATATGCCGGAATCTTTGAAAGTTGTTATAACTAACAAAGGAAAAGGCATCAATGACATGTCAACAGGTGTTGCAATGACTACAATTAACGAATTGTTATCACTTGATGACAAAACCGAAGCCATCAGAATTCTTGAAGATACAGTAGAAAATCATTCTGATGAAGAAGTTAGAGATAATGCCCGTTCTATAAAAGCATTAATGGCACTTTCATAGAACATTGAGGGAAAATATAAATTTGCCGATTTTATATATAGATAAAAAAGAGCCTTTTGAAAGGCTCTTTTTGTGTTTATAATATTATTTTAATATTTATAAAATTAACATAACTTAAAAATTCTTGCTGAAAAATGCGTCATAATGTATGATGAAAGAGTATAAATTATTATAGGAGAAGAAGTATGAAGAACATGCTGAAGGTTATGTTGTCTTCATTAATGGTTATGGTAGCGGCGGGCTGTGCGTTTGCATTCCCTGATGTTGACGGTGACTATTGGGCAGCAAAACAGATTAATGAATTAAATGCAAAAGGTGTTATTGTAGGTTATCCGGACGGATCCTTCAAGCCTGATGAAAATGTAACCCGTGCAGAATTTGCCAGTATGGCAATAAAAGCACTCGGTCAGGAAGATATTCAGGTCGCACAGCCTGTCAATTTTTCTGATATAACACAGGATTTTTGGGCTTATGATTCCATTCAAAAGGCTCTTTACTTTGATTTAATTTCAAACAAATCATCAGATGATACATTCAGACCTGACGATTCGGTATCAAGAGCCGAATCCATAACAATGGCAGTTAATGCGCTTACTACTCAGGAAATTTCCGATTATAAAGCTCTTACAGCTTTACAGGATTATGAAGATTTGAAAGATATTCCCCAAGACTTCCTTATCCCTGCCGGCAAAGCTCAGATTTTAAATATGCTTGTTACAATGCCGGTTGTCGGCGATAAAAAAATAGATGCAAAGCGTCCGGCAACAAGAGCGGAAGTCGCAGCTATCTTATATCGGATGATTGAAGAAGCCAGACTTAATCCCAACGCAAAACTTGCGGAAGTTATGCGCAAAAAAACAGGGGAAGGCTATGTTGTTGAAGGCGCAACTGTGCAGGGTTCTGTCGGAACAATTCCGGCAGGAAGTGTTGTTCCTATAAAACTTACACAGCCTGTAAGTTCTCAAAAGAATAAATCCGGTGACATTTATATCGGTGTTATACCGACAAATTATGTAACTAAAGAAAACTATATTCTAATCTATCAGAATTCACAGCTTAAAGGTCAATTGATGGATGTTAAAGCAGGCAGATGGTTTATAAGAAACGGTGTTGTTATTCTTGACAATGCACTGATTGTTACACCTAACGACCAAACCGCTAATTTCTCAGCTTCAGGTGCACTAAAAAAAGACCGCAACTGGTTTATGAAATTTGTACGTGCCGTATTAAAAGGCGAAAAACTTGAAAACTTCCCAGATATGACTGTGGATGTAAAACTTTTAAAACCGATAAAAGTTGATTTGACTAACGGTTGGATTATTGAATAATTTATAACAATCATAGACTTAACAGCGCCATCAAAATACAGGTGGCGCTTTATTTATCTTTTGTAAAACCCGTTTGGATTATATTTTTTCCGAATTTGCTCTCAAGTTTGTCTATACAATTTGCCAGTCTTTCTGATTTTTCATTTTTTTCATTATCAGCAAACAAAAACATCTGTTCCCCGTCAGTTGAGGTAAAATCATCCAGAATTATTCCGGAACTTCTGTAAATAATATTGGGATTATATATTTTATCAAAAAGTTTAAATGCAATATCCGAAATTTCCCACTCGTAACAGGTCGAGTGAGGAATTGTAACTTTTTCATAATAAACCCTGAATTCAACTTTTGTTCTTAGCATAACAGCAATCCCCGAACACTTTAAGTTCAGTTTTCGAAGTTTTTTGCAGGCTGAATGAATATGATAATTAAGTTGATTTTTGATAAAGTTTTCATCAGATGTAAAAATACCGAATGCGCTTGTCTTCTGTATTGATTTAGGAGGCTTAAAAGTATCATCAACCGGAGATACTGTTTCACCGAGAAGTTCATGTTTCATTTCCAGACCTCGAATGCCTATTTGTTTATCAAGCCAGGCATCGCTTTTTTGCACAAGTTCATAGGCTGTCAATACGCCGTTTCGCCGTAAAAGTTTTGAAAGATTTCGCCCGATGCCCCAGATTTCGTCAATTGATGTGTTTTTTAAGACGGTTTCGATTTTAGCGGTGCCGACTACGAAAATGCCGCCCTCTATATTCTTAGCTTTGTCTGATGCCAATTTGGCAAGTGATTTTGACGTGCTTACACCTATTGAAACAGGAATGTCTACTTTTTCAAGAATTTCCTGCCTTATCATTCTTGCAATTTCAAAATAATTTCGTTTATACAATCTTTCAAGTCCTGTCAATTCAACAAAAGCTTCATCAATAGAATATTCTTCAACTTTCGGGCTGATATTTTTTAAAACAGACATAACTTCTTCTGATATTTCGCCGTATAGTCCATGTGATGCTTTTATCAAAATGGATTTTTCTTTCATATCTTTTGTCATTTTAAACGTCGGAATCCCCATTGGAATGCCTAGTTTTTTTGCTTCACGGGAGCGGGAAATAACACATTCGCCATGACCGGAAAGAACACAGACCGCTTTACCTTTAAGCTCCGGATTGACTTTTTGTTCACATGACACAAAAAATGAGTCGCAATCAACGAGTGCAATAACAGATTTATTCACATCAATATTATCGGATGCGATTTTTAATATTTCCAATTTCGTTTTCATAGGATAATTATACATAATAAATATTATATACAATTGTAATTCTATAAAGTATTTGCTTAAAGCCTCCGGCGGGTCTTACGCAGACGGCGGTCGCTTTCCCGCAAAAGCGACGCAAACCGCCGACCTGTGCTTAATTCGCTAATCAATTGTAACTGTTTGCCAGAAGCAAGCTGACTCATGCCGTGCACTCAAACAAAGCTTGCTTTGTTGTTGCAAAACAGAACATTGATTGCTCATTCCGCAAAGGTCGGAATCTTATTACACTACAAAATTTTCAATCACTACTTAACGAAACAATGACAAAGCGGATTTTGTCTGAGCGAAGCGAGTTAATCCGCTCGGGTTGAGTTTAGTAGTGATTCAACGGTCAGCGTGTTTTCTTTTCTTGGTATATTCTTTTCTTTTGCATCGCAACAAAAGAAAAGAATATACACAATAAATAATATAAAATCTTTCAACTAAATGCTCTAAATGACCACTATTCTAATTACTAAACCTTATTATAATATTTATTAAACTTTAATCAATTATAATCTCTTTTTCATTTTTGTATGTTACATAGCCCAAATTAGCTTTTGGCGGCTTTTTCAAATTTTTACATCTTGTGTAAATTACGCCGACTTTTGAAGATGTTGAGGCGGAGGAATGTTTTTTGGCAATTTTTGCACATTCAAATAGAATTTTGTCGGAAGGTGATGAGCATTTTAAAAGTACATGCGAGCCTGCGCAATCTTTTGTGTGAAACCAGAAATCTTCATCTTTTGCAAGTTTAGATATTATATAGTCATTTTGTCTGTTGTTTCTGCCGATATATACCTTGTATCCTTCAAGTTCAATTTCATCCGGCAAAACAGCTTTTTTTACATTACATTTTGTTTTGTTATCAGGCTCAAGTTCATCTTCTATTTCTAAAAGATTTGAAATATCCGATGAACTATCAAGTGAATAAATAGTTTCTTCATAATATTTAGCCTTAAGTTCCGCCTCCTCACATAACTCGGAAAGTTTGGCTTTTCGTGTTTTTGTTTTGTTGTAAAGCTTGTAAAAACGATTGGCATTTTCTTTGATTGTTTTTGTTTCATCAAGTTCTATTGTTAAATCCGAATTGTTTTCATAATTAAAAACCGTTGCAGAAGGTATAAAATCCTTTAGATTATATAAATTTGCCATTAATAAATCGCCATACAGCCGAAATTGCCTTGAATTATTTATATCAGAGAGTTGAATGTTCATTTTTTCAATTGAAGATTCAATCTTTTTTAATTTTGTGGTGCAAATTGCTAACAGATGAGATTTTAATGTTTCAAACTTATATTCAGCCTGATAAAATGTGTAATAATTGTCCAGCATTTCATTTACCGAATTTTGTAAAATTGAAGCTGGCAGAAGGGCGGAAAACAGTGAATATTCTTTAAAATCTCCGGATATTGCCGGTGAAAGTCCTTGCAACTCAATAAATTTTTTAATTTTTTCAAGCGGACAATCTTTAACAAGGCATTCAAAAGCTTTTGAAAACCAGTAAAAATCTTTTGAAAGTTTTTCGTAATCAATTTCTCCGGTATATGTTAAAATATCGGTTTTATTTTGTTTTGGAGGATAAACATAGGGAAGCGTTCCTGCCATTTCCCGTTCCCTGCTTTTTTCAGCACCGACGTTGTGCGCACAGCCGAGAATTATATTTGTATCATAGTTGTATAAAACAACATTTGAATGTTTGCCCATCAATTCAACTGCAAGACAGAGATAAATTTTTTCTGATAATTCATTGTAAGTTTCAATATAAAATTCCAGAATACGCTCATACGGCGGCTGGTTGATTTTTGAAATTACAGCATTTTCAAGATATTTTCTTAAAAGCATACAAAACATCGGAGGTTTTTTAGGTATTTCAATAAGCCGTTTCTGCTCGTTTTCCCTGCTCATAAAACATACGTGGAAAAACTGCGGGTTGATATTTATATAAAGTTTTTTAGTTTCACCTTTTGAGCGGATTGAAAAAATAAAATCTTTCCGTGTCGGCTGCTGAATTTTTTGTATTCTGGCGCCTGTTAAGAATTCTCTGTTTTCTTCAATCCACGCTTTTAATGTAAGACTGTCGAACGTAATCATAAAATTATTTTACACTAAAACATCATTTTTCGTATAAAAAAGTTATAAAAATTCAAAAACTTAGCGCATTTTTTATGTTTTTGTTATGATATAAATAGACGTTTAAAATTAAGTAAGGAAATGAAAATGATAACAACAAAATTAAAAAATCACAATTGCGGAGAGCTTAATTTAAATAACTTGAATGAAGAAGTTACACTTTCAGGCTGGGCCGCAACAATCAGGGATTTAGGCGGAATTTTGTTTGTGGAATTAAGAGATCGAACAGGCTTTTTCCAGCTTGTTGCAAACCCGCAGATAAATCCTGAAGTTCACAAAGTTTTTGAAAAATTGAGATCAGAATACGTAATTTGCGTAAAAGGAAAAGTTACTAGACGCCCCGAAGAAACTTACAATGAAAAATACGCAACAGGTCAGGTTGAAATGTATCCTGAATCAGTTGAAATTTTGTCCGAGGCAAAAACGCTGCCGTTTGTACTTGATGATGAAAATGTTTCTGAGGATGTTCGTTTAAAATACAGATATCTTGATATAAGACGGGAAAGTATGCTTCACAATCTCACTTTGCGCCACAAAATCTGTCAGGCTGCAAGAAAATATCTTAACGGTGAAGATTTTCTCGAAGTTGAAACCCCAATTTTGATAAAAACGACACCCGAAGGCGCAAGAGATTATCTGGTTCCTTCCCGTGTTCAGGAAGGCAAATTTTATGCGTTGCCGCAGTCCCCGCAGATATTCAAACAGCTGCTTATGGTCGGCGGTATTGAAAGATATTATCAAATTGCAAAATGTTTCAGAGATGAAGATTTGCGTGCGGACAGACAGCCGGAATTTACACAAATCGACCTTGAAATGTCTTTTGTAGAGCAGCAGGACGTTATCAAATGTGTTGAAGGCTTGATTGTGGAAACATTTAAAGCAGCGGGTGTTGAGGTTAAACCTCCGTTCATTCAAATGCCATGGCAGGAAGCTATGGACAGATATGGCTCAGACAAACCTGATACCCGTTTCGGTCTGGAACTTTTTGACATCGGCGATATTATTTTGAAATCAGAATTTCATATTGTACGCAATACTCTTGAAAATGGTGGAATCGTCCGTGGTATCAGAATCCCCGGCGGCGCAAGCTTTTCAAGAAAAGATATTGATGATATTACAAAACTTGCGGTTTCATTTGGCGCCAAGGCTCTTGCAAATATTATCTATCTAGAGGACGGCACAGCAAAATCTCCTGTAATGAAATTTGTAACCGAAGAACAAGCAAAACAAATTCAGGAACGTGCTGGCGCTGTTGCAGGCGATATAATCTTTTTTGTTGCAGACAAGCCGAAACTAGTTTACGACATTATGGGAAGATTAAGACTTTATTTCGGAAAACGCCTTAACCTGATTGATGAAAACAAACATAATCTGTTGTGGGTTGTAGATTTTCCGATGTTTGAGTGGAGTGATGAAGAAAACAGATTTATGGCAATGCACCACCCGTTTACTTCACCATGCATTGAAGATTTAGACAAACTTAAATCTGGGGATTTGGGTCATGTAAAATCAATTGCCTATGATATTGTCTATAACGGGACTGAACTCGGCGGCGGCTCTGTCAGAATCCATTCATCAGACGTACAATCTGCAGTATTTAAGGCTCTCGGTTTAACAGAGGATGAAGCTAAAGAAAAATTCGGATTTATGGTTAATGCTCTCCAATACGGAACTCCTCCGCATGCAGGACTTGCAATCGGTTTGGACAGGCTTGTTGCGCTTCTCTGCCGTACGGAAAGTATCCGTGATGTTATTGCGTTCCCGAAAAATTCTGGCGCAAAAGACCTGATGAGTGACGCTCCGGGTGAAGCTTCTTTGCAGCAGTTAAGAGAACTTCATCTTAAAAGCACTGCTCACAAATAAAAAATCTTAAAAAAATCCGGTTAAATAACCGGATTTTTTTATTCAAACACGTCAAGATATTTATTAAAAAATAGCTTTTCACCTTCATCAATATTAATGTCAACAAAACGTCCCAATTTTTTGTCATATTTGTCCGCTATTTTGTTAAATGCGGTTCTGGAGCCTAATTGACCGGCAAATAGCATTTTAAAAAGGTCATCCGTATAATTTCTGCTTTCTTCAAATAATTCAGGAAATTTTTCTCCTATAAATCTGCCGAATGCATCAATATATATTTTTAAATCAATTTCATCTTTTAATTTAGTTTTTAGTTTTTTGACCGGAATATCAGTTATTGAAGAAATACCGTCAAATCTGTCTGTGTTATCTGTTTTGTTAATATTTACAAAATGCCCGCTTATAGTTTCCAGCAAAATTCTTGTTCTCATTTTGCCGTTAAAGTTTTGATTGTATGAATTTGTGCTAAAACTGTTTGAAATTTTCATGAAGTTTCCTTAAATACCTTTTTAAATTACATAGTTAGCAAGTTCGCCGGATGCTGCTTCAACCATATCGCTTTTAGCCTGTTTGTATGTATCAAGAACTGCTTTTACAGAAAAGACTGAAGCCGGTTGAAATCCGATGTATGCACTGTTTCCACGCATTTCTTTGACCTGAATAAGGTATTTATCATCTTCAGGCTCATATTGTGTAAGGGTTTTTAGGGTTACAATGTCATCGTTTCCGTTATTTTCAAGTTTTTTAATTACCTGTTTCAGAATTTTTTTATCAAACCCGCTCCCCTCTGCCGCCATATTGTAGCTGTATGTCCCACAATAGTCGTCATCAACCAGAAAGACTTTTGATGTGAATGATGGAATACTGCCGATTTTATTTATCATAAAATTCTCCTGCTAAATTTAATGTATTAAATCCTTTTGTTTTTATAAAACCGGTAAATTATTTTTTTGCTAGTTTTTTTATACTAAAGGAGGACATTATGTCCTCCTTTAAATTTTTAAATATTTTTATTTAAAATTATTTTGTACAGCAACCGCATGCACAAACTTCTGATTTTAATTCATCTGCTTTATCTGTTTGCTCCCACGGAACAAAGATATCAGATCTTCCCATATGTCCGTATGCAGCAAGCAATTGATAGAATTTGCCGCCGTTTTTAGCCGGAAGTCCTCGCAAATCAAACTTGTTGATAATTGCAGCAGGTCTTAAATCAAAGTGTTTTGCAACGAGTTTTGAAATCTCATCATCAGAGATTTTTCCTGTTCCGAATGTATCAACCATAATTGAAACAGGTTCTGCAACACCGATTGCATAAGCAAGTTCGATTTCGCATTTTTCAGCCAGACCTGAAGCTACAATGTTTTTGGCAACATAACGTGCAGCATAAGCCGCAGATCTGTCAACTTTAGTCGGATCTTTTCCTGAAAATGCGCCGCCTCCGTGACGTGAATATCCGCCGTAGGTGTCCACGATAATTTTACGTCCTGTCAAACCTGCATCGCCCTGCGGGCCGCCGACTACAAATCTGCCTGACGGGTTTACAAGAATTTTTGTTTCACTGTCAGGTTTTATTGTTTCGTTTGCAAACACATAATCAATTACATATTTTTTAAGGTCGTTTTTGATTATTTCCTGAACTTTTTCGTTATCGGAAATGCCGTTGATATCAGGATCATGCTGGGTTGACAGCAAAACGGTATGAATTCTT
This sequence comes from Candidatus Gastranaerophilales bacterium, assembly GCA_944322785.1. GTDB lineage: Bacteria > Cyanobacteriota > Vampirovibrionia > Gastranaerophilales > Gastranaerophilaceae > Scatenecus. The sequence goes on from CALUPW010000005.1 coordinate 43,575, forward strand.
GAAGGTTTGCCGTTAACATATTCGACTGTAACCTGAGATTTTCCGTCCGGTCTCAGGTAATCTACAATTCCTTGTTTTCTTACCTGTGCAAGTCTGTAAGATAATTTGTGCGCAAGACTAATCGGCAGTGGCATAAGTTCCGGTGTTTCATTACATGCAAAACCAAACATTATTCCTTGATCGCCCGCACCGATATTTTCAGTTTCGCAAACTGAAGTTCCGGCATTTGTTGAACGGGCTTCAAGAGCTTTGTTAACTCCGCCTGCAATATCGCAAGACTGTTCATCTATGCTTGTCAAAACAGCGCATGTTTTATAATCAAAACCTCCGCCTTCTTTACCTACATAACCGATATTTTTTATCGTATTTCTTACAACAGACGGAATATCAACGTAACAATCCGCCGTAATTTCACCGCAAACAAGTGCCATGCCGGTAGTGACTGTTGTTTCAGCCGCAACACGTGCCTGCGGATATTTTGTTAAAAATTCATCCAAAATTGCATCAGAAATCTGATCACAAACTTTGTCGGGGTGTCCTTCCGTTACTGATTCGGAAGTAAATAAAAAATTTTTTGGTGTCATTTACATTTTCTCCTTAATTTGTTTCCTCCGGCAATATGTAATCAACATTGAATACACAATCCACCGGATTATGCCGGTAAGTTTTTTCATTCCGACCCGGCAACTCCATTACGAAACAGTTTACATCCAAAAATTTTTAAAATCAAATAATGTATTAATATATATTACGGATTTAGCAATTAGTCTGCTGAATATGAAACACAGATTTTGAGCCGATTATCCGAAACTTCCATAATAGCCCACCGCAAAGGTTCCATTTGCATAGAGCATAGAATATTTTCTATTTTTCGATTATCATTTGTAAACGGTATTGTTATAATATCTGATTTAATCATAAGCAATAGGTAAAAATAAAAACTTTATTCTTTAAATAAAGCCGATAAAGGAACTTGAAGCGGTGAAACCGCCTTTCATATTTACTTTTATTAGTCAGCCGATAGCGAGACTCGAACTCGCGACCTACTCATTACGAATGAGTTGCTCTACCAACTGAGCTATATCGGCATCCTTATTCAATTTTCAAACGGCATGTTGGTAGAGCAAGCTCTACAAATATTCAACAACCGTTCCGTTTCACTCCACTTGGGAGCTATATCGGCATACATTCAATTTTCAAGGCACAGACAGTAAAATCAAACGTCATGCTAAAATAATTTTACTCCACGGTAACTGATTTTGCAAGGTTTCTCGGCTGATCAACGTCTTTTCCTAAAAATTCTGCGATATAATATGCCAGAAGCTGTAACGGAACTATTGCAACCAGCGGTGAAAATAATTCCTGAACATCAGGGACTCTTATTATATTTTCAAACAAATCTTCAATTTTTTCGCTTCTTGAGTTTGTCAGTGCAATCATTCTTGCGTTACGTGCTTTTGCCTCCTCACTGTTTGAAAGAAGTTTTTCATAAACACAGCCCTTCATCAAAATTGACAGCACTGGCATAGTTTCATCAAGCATTGCAATCGGTCCGTGTTTTAACTCACCTGCTGCATAGCCTGTTGCATTAATATAGCTGATTTCTTTGAGTTTTAATGCACCTTCAAGAGCGGTGGGCAAATTTATTCCTCGTGCCACAAAAATAAAATCTTTGGTTGAGGAATAAATTCTGGCACATTTTTGAATATCCTCTGTATGAGAAAGGATTTGTTCTATTTTTTGTGGTAAAAGCATCATCTCAGCTTTGTATGAATTTAATTCGGATTGAGGAACACTTTCCTTAATTTCTGCCATATAAAGTCCCAGCAGGTAAAATGCCATCAACTGAGCAGTATAAGATTTTGTTGCAGCAACAGAAACTTCAATTCCTGCGTTTACCGGCACAAGACTGTCCGCTTCCCGAGCCATTGCGCTGTCAGGACGGTTGGTAATAATAAGAATATGAGAACCTTTGGCTTTTGCCTGTTTTATAGCCGTTAGTGTATCTGCTGTTTCACCCGATTGGGAAACCCCTATAACAAGTGTATGTTTATCAGTTACGGTTTTTCTGTAAATATATTCGCTTGAAGCCTCAACATCAACAGCAATTCCGCAGAAACTTTCAATAATATATTTTCCTATCATTGCAGCATGCAATGATGTTCCGCATGCAATAATTTGAATTCGGTTTAAGTTTTTTAACGTATCTTTAGTCAGTTTAACTTCATTTAAAACAATATCTTCATCAGGCGCATGAAGTTTGCCGACAAGAATGTTTCTGATTACATCAGGCTGTTCATGGATTTCTTTAAGCATATAGTGTTTGTAGCCCATTTTGCTTAAGGCAACCGGTTCCCAGGGTAAAATTTCAATTTTCGGGATAATTTCATTTCCTTCGCCGTCTGTTAAAATCATTTTTTCGGGAGTCAACACTACAACCTGATTGTCATTTAGGTACATTGCTTTTTTAGTGTGTTTAATTATTGCCGGAACATCAGATGCCGCAAAAAATTCATGTTCGCCGATTCCGACCAGAAGCGGAGCATTTCTTTTCGTTATAACAAGAGTATTTTTGCAGTCATTGTGCATTACACACAGGGCATATGCTCCTTCAATTTGTTTGGCTGCCTGTCTTACAGCTTCTGCAAGATCTTTTGTTTTTGCATACATTTTTGCAACAAGATGCGCAACAGCTTCCGTATCTGTTTGAGAGCGGAATACACAGCCGTCTTTTGTCAGCATTTCCCTTAATTCTTTATAATTTTCAATAATTCCGTTGTGAACAATTACGAGATTTCCGCATGTACATGTGTGCGGGTGCGCATTAAGAACTGTTGGTGCACCGTGGGTTGCCCATCTGATATGTCCGATACCCATTGTTGATTTTTCATATTCGCCTTTGTGTTGTGTAAGTTCTTCTCGCAAATTATTTAACTTTCCGATTGCTTTATAAACCTTAATTTCATCATCACACATAACTGCAACACCTGATGAATCATAACCTCTGTATTCAAGTTGTTCTAAACCGTCAACAAGAATATCCATAACGGATTTATAACCTACATATCCTACGATTCCGCACATATATTTAATCTCTCCAATAAAATATTGTCTATAATAAAGAATTATAACATTAAAATTTTTAATTTTTATTACATTTATAAAAGTTTTACATAATAAAACGCAATTTTTGAAAAATTATTTTGTTTATAAATACAGGTTAGGTTAATTAAAGGTTTTTTTTCATGATTGATGGAATTTATTATACCCCTGTTGTTTCGCCTCCGGTCTATATAAATAAAAATTATATAAAAGAATCATTACCTGCAGAGGAAAATTCCGGAATTTACAGTCAGATAAGTCGTAATGCGGCAGCTGCCGTTAAATCTTATGCGATTGCTAAAACCAGATTAAATAAACCGTTAAAACAACAATTTGATGTATCTAAAGTTCCGCAGGAAATGTTTACTAAAGAAGGCATAAATTTTAATACAAAACCTGAGGACTATATAAAATATTTAAAGGAAAATAATATAGATTTTAAAGTTGAAAAATCAATAAATAAATACAATGATGGCAGAAAAATTATTCAAATTATAGAAGACGACGGCAATTTAAAAAAATACACAAGTTGGGACTATGATGATGAAAATACCTGTAATTATTCCGCACTAATCCGTGATGAAGAAATTATTGCAGGAAAAGTAAAAAAAACTAAAAGATTGGTATTTACAAAAGACCGTACCGAACTTATTTCTTAGAAAAAACGCCCTTTAATGTTAATTTATAAGGGCGTTTTTATTTTTAGATTTTATAATTATTACTCATTTGAAGCAGGAATCCGTTCAAATTTGATTTCATCATCAGCGACATCAATTTTGACCTTGTCACCGCTCAAAAAGTTTTGTGAAAGAATCATTTTTGAAAGCGGATTTTCTACTAATTGTCGGATTACACGCTTAAGCGGTCTTGCACCATAGACAGGGTTGTACCCTCTTGTTGCAAGAAATTCTTTTGCATCAGGAGTTACTTCAAGTTCCAATTCCTGATCTTTCAAAAGACGTCTTAAATAATCCATTTGAATATCGACAATTTGTGACAAATCTTGAAGGGTCAAGGCTTTAAAGAATATTGTTTCGTCAATTCTGTTTAAAAATTCAGGTTTGAATCTGCTTCTTAAAACTGCCATGACTTTTTCTTTTGTTTCGTCGAATTCATTAGGTGAAAGCATACTGTTCAGAGTATTTTCAAGGATAATATCGCTTCCGATATTAGAGGTCATGATAATAAGAGTATTTTTGAAATCCACAGTTCTGCCTTTTGAATCTGTCAAACGTCCGTCATCAAAGATTTGAAGCATTATGTTGAATACATCCGGATGAGCTTTTTCGATTTCATCAAAAAGAACGACAGAATATGGTTTTCTTCTGACTGCTTCCGTTAATTGTCCACCTTCTTCGTATCCCACATATCCCGGAGGCGCTCCGACTAACCTTGCGACATTATGTTTTTCCATATACTCTGACATATCTATTCTGACAAGAGCATCTTCATCGTTAAACATAAATTCCGCAAGAGATTTTGCAAGTTCTGTTTTACCGACACCGGTCGGACCCAAGAACAGGAATGTTCCTATAGGACGTTTCGGATCTTTCAAGCCTGAACGTGCACGTCTGATTGCATCGGAAACTGTTTCAACAGCTTCATCCTGACCGATTAGACGTTTGTGAAGAATATCTTCCATATTGACTAACTTTTGTTTTTCGCTTTCTACAAGTTTGTTTACGGGAATTCCTGTCCACTTGCTTACGACATTTGCGATATCTTCATCATCTATTTCTTCTTTCAAAAGTTTATTTTCGCTTTTATCTTTAGACTGGCATGCCTTCAACTGCTTTTCAAGTTCAAGAAGTTTGCCGTACTTGAGTTCTGCCGCTGTCTGCAAATCTGTATTTCTTTCAGCTTCTTCTATTTTTTTCTTGACCTGATCAATTTCATCCTTAATTGCGGCTTCACCTGTAATTGAAGCCTTTTCTTTTTCCCATTGAACCTTCAGCACATTGATTTTGCTTTCAAGCTCATTAATTTGTTTTGAAATATCTTCAACTTTAGCTTTAGCCTCGTCGCTTGTTTCTTTTTTCAACGCTTCACGTTCAATTTCAAGCTGAATTTTCTGCCGCATCATAGTATCAATTTCCTCAGGCATTGAATCTATTTCAATACGAAGTGAAGATGCGGCTTCGTCAATCAAATCAATTGCTTTATCCGGCAAAAATCTGTCAGTTATGTATCTGTCGGAAAGTTTTGCAGCCTGAATAAGAGCGCTGTCTAAGATACGAATGCCATGGTGAACTTCGTATTTTTCTTTTAAACCTCTTAAAATACTTATTGTATCCTCAACTGACGGTTCATCAACCAGCACTGGCTGAAATCTTCTTTCTAATGCCGGGTCTTTTTCAATGTATTTTCTGTATTCATTAATAGTTGTTGCGCCGATTGTTCTTAAGACTCCTCTTGCAAGCATTGGTTTTAAAAGGTTTCCGGCGTCCATAGAGCCTTCGGTTGCACCCGCACCGACGACCGTATGAAGTTCATCAATGAACATTACAATTTCGCCGTTGGATTCTTCAACCTCTTTTAATACGGCTTTCAGACGTTCTTCAAATTCTCCTCTGAATTTTGCGCCTGCAACAAGTGCGCCCATATCAAGAGAAACGAGTTTTACATTTTTTAAACTTTCAGGCACATCACCTCGGACAATTCTTTGTGCCAATCCTTCTACAATTGCCGTCTTTCCGACACCCGGCTCGCCTATCAAAACAGGGTTATTTTTGGTTCTTCTGTTCAAAACCTGAATAATCCGGCGGACTTCCTCATCACGGCCGATTACGGGGTCTAACTTTCCTTTTCTTGCAAGCGCCGTCAAATCTGTTGAATATTTTTCCAGCGCTTTCATATTTTCTTCTGCATTTTTATTATCCACTTTTTTATTACCTCTTATCTTTTTCATTGCATTTAAAACTTTATTTGAATCAACACCGAAGTTTTTCAAAACAGTTTGAATATTACTGTTATCAAGCTTTGTCATGGCAAGCAGAATTGATTCAATGCTTACAAACTCATCCTTCATTTCTGCGGATTGCTGCTCTGCAATATCAAGCAGTCTGTAAGTTTGATTTGAGAGAAACATTTGCTGCGCATTAACAGGGCCTGAAATCTTCGGGAAAGAATTAACAGTTTCGACAATTTTGTCAATAAAACTCTGGTTCAAAAGTTTTAGTTCTGTTAAATAATCCTTTATAATTCCGTTATCCTTAATCATCGAAAGCATAATGTGCTCAGGCTGAAGCTCTGAATTGCTGTGAGAATTCATAATTGCACTTGCTGACGATAATATTTCCTGAGAATAATTGGTAAACTTATTTATATCTGCCATAAAATCAACTCCTTTTTACAAAACAAACAGGGATTTTCTCCTGTATTATTATTTTAACGTTGATTTTAAAAAAGTCAGAGTTTATTAATGTTTAATTAATTATTTACGTTTTTGAATAATCAAATCATAGCCCAATATATCGCAAATAATTTTTAATTCTTTGAACGTCAGATGTTCCCGCTTAAGTTTGCAGGAAAAATTCGAGGCTTTCGTATCTTTACCAAGTTGTTCATTTAATTTTTCATTTAAAGTTTTTTGCAACATATACTCTTTATTTAAAAGATATTTTACAAGCTGGAAATCATCCAAATCATTAATAATCATAATATTAATAATTATATTAACTTGACATATAGTATCAAAAGTGTTATATTATTTTATAAATAATCAATTTAGATTACTTATAATCAAATTAAATTAACATAAATATATTCAGAGGAAGTATTACATGAAAAAACTTGCATTTACTATGGCGGAAGTTTTAGTAACTCTTGGAGTAATTGGAATAGTTGCTGCTATGACGTTGCCGACCGTTATAAACAACGCACAGGACAAACAATTCCGTACAATGTTCAAAAAACAGTTTTCAATAATTTCTCAGGCATTTCAAATGGTTTATCTGGAAGACGGAGAAGAAATTCAGTTTGAAGATTGGCGGGAGATGCAGAATTATGTATGCAAGATAGGCCAAAAATTAAATACAAAACAATCAGGATTGAGATGTGATGAAGTTCTTTCGGATTTTGATCCGAATAAAAGTTATGCATGCGGAGATAGAAGATTTTACTGGCATGAAGATGAAACATGGTACAATGCACAAAAATTACCTTTAAAGTCGAATAGTGCGTATATTTATATGACTTTTTATCTTCCTGACGGTGCATGGATAAATTTTAATTGTTCCAGATATGTATTTGTTGATGTTAATGGTGCCAAAAGACCTAATACCGTCGGACGGGATATTTTTTATTTTGTTATTCCGCATGGTTCAACTTCACCAAACTTTTTTGATAAGGAACCGCACGGAACTTATGCAAATGGTTGTGTTGGCAACGGTTATGGCGTAGAACTAACTCCTGACAACTATCAAGACGATTGTCTGAACGGAACAGGATGGGGGTGTTCTCCTTTATACATTTTAGATTAATTTAAAAATCCTAATTTTTATTTGTAAATAATTTGCCCTGACAATATTAAAATGCTACAAATAAATTATGAAAAAAGAAGTTATTGCATATTTGCACACCCACTGGGACAGGGAATGGTACAGGGAATTTGAAGTTTTCAGGTTGAGGCTTTTAAGAGTTTTTGACAACGTTCTTGAACTGCTTGAACAGGAAAAAATCCCTTCATTCTATTTTGACGGACAGGTTGCAGCGCTTCTTGATTATCTTGAAATCCGACCCGAAAAAGAAACCCAAATCCGCCAATTTATAAAAGAAAAGAAACTTTTTATAGGCCCCTTTTACTGTTTGATTGACGAGTATCTGACAGACCGAACTGTATTTGAAAAAAATATTGAAATCGGTTTAAAAATTGCGAAAGACTTCGGCTGTGAAGATTTTATCGGATATTTTGCGGATACATTCGGACACAGCAAAAATATTCCGCCAATTATAAAAAAATACGGAATTGACAAAATCATTGTATGGCGGGGAGTTCCGGATTTGCAGTCCGAGTTTATTTTTAACGGGGTAAATACAGTAAACCTTGTGCGGGGCTATTTTATGGATATTTTTTCCAGCCCGAAAACTATTGAGGAAAAAGCTGAGTGGCTGCGTGGAAATCTGGATAAAATCGCTGCAAAATCAGGTAATTATTTGCTTTTGCCAATCGGCGCAGATCATCTCGGTGTTGAACCTGATATTTCCGAACAAATCGAAAAAGTGAATGAGATTTTGAAAAATGCCCCGGAAAATGAAAATAGTTATGAAATCAGGCTTTCTAACCCGTTTGAATATTTTGAAAAAGTATTTTCTAATCTCGAAAAGAATTCTGACGGGAAAATAATAAGGCAATCTGACGGGTGTGAAATTCCGGAATGGAACGAGGAATTAAGAGATTGTTCAAAAACCTTTATTCTTCCCGGCATGTATTCGGCAAGAATGCGCCTTAAGCAATACCGAGCTGAAGCTTCGTACAGACTTGAGGAGGCAGACAAACTCCAAAAATATTTCGGAGAAAAGTATAATAATATAGTTGACTATGCCTACAAACTTTTGATACAAAATCAGGCGCATGACAGTATTTGCGGATGTTCGACGGATGCCGTGCATGCAGAAAACATTATTCGTTATGAAAAAATTCTGCAAATTGCAAACACGATTATTGAAGAATTAAGGCTTGAATTTGAAGAAGCTGACAATTTAATTAAAAACAGCGGTTATGAATTTAAGTCAACAGTTTCGTTTGAAGGTTTTGATGTTATCGGAAAGTCAGGAGGATTTGACAGTAAAATTCTTTATAACACTCAAAAAATTCCGGTAACAGAAGATTATACGGATATTTACACTCTTAAAAAAGCTCCTGATACAAAACAAAATGTTGAATTTGAAATATCTGAAAATATTTTGAAAATAAACGGTATCGGGATTCAATTTGTCAGGTTTGTTGACAACGGCGATACGTATAATTATGGACCGGACGAACACGATAGTGGTGAATATGCAAAATTTACTGAGTTTTCCAAAAACGAACAGGATGACAGTATTTTGATAAAAACGACATTTTTTAATCTAAAACTTACGCGTGGCGGGGGACTCGTGAATTTTAAAATAGAATGGGACAATACTCTTAAAAATCACCTGTGGCAGGTCAAATTTACCCTTGCTGAGCCTGTAAAATACACATTTTCAGAAGATTTGAACGAAATAATCAAACGGGAATTTGATCCTGATTATGATATTCGGAAACATCTTCCAAAAACACGTGGGATTGAGGCTAAAACAAATTTCGCCCCGATGCAGAGATATGTTGGTGTACATGGATTTGGAATAATAACAAAAGGTCTTACAGAGTATGAAGTTAAAGAAAATTCAATTTTGATAACACTTTTGCGAAGTACAGGAATTATTTCAAATCCTAAAAATTCCTCTCGTTCAACCCCTGCAGGGCCGCCGCTTGAAGTCCCTGGGGCACAGCAAATCGGTTACAATTGTGCCGAATTTTCAATCGGATTTTTTGTGCCGGAGGACTATCAAAAATATGTTGACATTGTTTATCCTAAAATTATTCAATAAGCACGCAAATTTTTTTATTCAGGTGTTTTAATACTCCGTCAAGGAAACAATATGCTTAACGATATAAAAAAATCGCCAAATTTTGGATGGCACTACAGAATGCATACAAAAATTTTAAATAAAGCTGCAGAAATTTCAAATTTCAAAGCTGAAAATCCCCATGCTTTCGCTATTTTACAAAATGCTGTTATCAAACCCGATTTTGATGAATTTTTTATGTACAATGAAAATCATTTCTTTTATCCGGAGAAAAGAATTAAAAGTTTTTTGGATTTCAGCGGAAAACACAACGCAAAATATCTATATTTGCGGCATCTAAGTAAATTTTTTGAAGAATTGAAGAATAAAAATTGTATTACAGGATTTGATGAGGCAGGGCGGGCACTTCATTATCTTCAGGATATTACGCAGCCGCAGCATATAGAGAGCGGCTCAATAATACGGAAAGCTTTAGACAAATCAATGCACCACAGGTTTGAGGTACAGGCATTCGGTAATTGTGACAAATATATAAACAATCATACCCCTTACGCCTTTGTAAAAACTCATGATTTTCTATCACTTTTTAATCAGACAGTAAAAATTTCACGCAAAAATCAGATTCCGTCAAATAAAAACAAATCTGATTGGGATAACATTGCACAAAATGGTGTAAATCTTGCAATAGATGCAACAAAAAGGTTTTTAGAAATATTTTACGAACAAATTATGTAAAAAAAAACTCCATCTTTCGATGAAGTTTGGAATTCTTTTAGTAATTCCTCGTGTGTAGAAGGTTAGTGTGTAGTAGGTAGTGTAAATAGTAAGTGTGTTTTTATATATCTCGTGTTTATTTAATTCGTTATTGCTTACATATTAATAAAGTATTTTTGATGTATATAATTGCTATATCACTTTATTTTTGTTACATAACTTAATAAAACAGGCAAAATATTAAAAACACTTGAATTATTCCGGTTTTTTCGATGTTTATCCTCCCTTAATTATCTTCAAAGTCAGTTATTCTTGCGATTTGAATCTTTATATATTAATAATTCCCATTTTTAGAAAAATAATCACTATCTTTAAAAAAGTTTTTCCCCCGCATCTTTACTTAATCTTAATATTAAAAGCCTTGACCTTTTTTAAAAAAAGTATTCTAATTAAAAGGTAATTTACAGTTTGGAGGATGATATATGAAAGAATTTAGCCACACACGTTTAGACAACAAACAGTTTTCGAATGATGAGATAAAATCTCTCATTAATGAGTACAATATCAAATTTATAAAACTGCAATTCGTTGACATAAACGGTCAGGTAAAAAATATGTCTATTCCTTCCGAACATATAGACAAAATTCTTGCTAACGAAATAATGCTTGACGGCTCCTCAATAAAAGGCTTTAGAAGCATAGAAACTTCCGATATGTATTTTTATCCTGACAAAAACTCATTCCAGATTCTTCCCTGGAGAGGTAAAGACGGAATTAATGCCGCAAGATTGATTTGCGACATACACAACGCAGACGGAACACCGTTTGAAGGATGCCCCAGATGCAACTTAAAAAGAGTGATGGCAGAGGCTGAAAAAATGGGCTTTTCTATGAATATAGGGCCGGAAGCGGAATTTTTCTTATTTGCAAAAGATAAAGACGGAAAAGTTACCACAACAACTCAAGACAAAGCCGGTTATTACGATGTAGGGCCGGAAGATTTGGGCGAAGATGTCCGTTCAGATATAGTTTTGACCTTACAGGAAATGGGCTTTGATATTGAAGCTTCGCATCACGAAGTTGCTGACGGTCAGCATGAAGTTGACTTTAGATATGCTGACATTTTGACGGCTGCAGATAATGTTGCAACCTTTAAAATTGCGGTAAAGGCAATTGCAGCACGCCACAATCTCCACGCAACATTTATGCCGAAGCCGATTTACGGAATTAACGGTTCAGGTATGCATTGTAACATTTCGCTTTTTAAAGATGGCAAAAACGCATTTTATGACGAAAAACAGGAATATCAGCTTTCAGATATTGCAAAATATTCAATCGGCGGGCTTTTAAAACATGTTAAAGGTATCACGGCCGTTTTAAACCCGACAGTAAACAGTTTTAAAAGATTGGTGCCGGGGTATGAAGCGCCTGTTTATCTTGCTTGGTCGCTGGCAAACCGCAGTGCTTTACTGAGAGTGCCTGCCAAACGGGGAAATGCAACCCGTGTTGAACTCCGCTCTCCGGATCCGGCATGCAATCCTTATCTGGCTTTTGCAACAATTTTGCAGGCATGTCTTGATGGTGTAAGGAACAAAATTGATCCGCCGGCACCGGTTGAAAGCAATATTTATAAGCTGACTACAAAAGAACGTAAAAAACAGCGTATAGATGCACTTCCGGGTAGTCTTGCCGAAGCATTGGAGCATGTTGATAAATCTCTTGTAGCAAGGGCTGCTCTGGGTGAACATATATTTAATGAGTTTGTTTCGGCAAAACAAAAAGAGTGGGATTCTTTTAGAACTTATGTTTCTCAATGGGAAATCGACAAATATCTTGAAAGATATTAAATCACATAAAAAAGAGGCGCCGGTACATCCGGCGCCTCTTTTGATATAATTATTTTTTTACCAGTCTTCTTTTAAAATCGCTTTAGCACGAGAAATAGCTGATTGTGCTGTTGGAGATACGACAATATATTCTTTCTTTCTCGGATGAATAATACAAATTCTTCTGTCACATTGTTTACATAAGAAATTTTGAGGTTCTGACGCTTCACATGTTGCCCGTCTGTCTTTCATTTCATACAGCGAACCTGAAACTGTATAATAATCCCTTAAATCCTGTGCTCTTAACTGCTCACGAAGATCATTAACAAGTTTTTGTGAAGCATTGGATTTTGGAGCTAATACGTATATAACTTTGAATTTAAATCTGAACATTTCATATGTAGGGTCGCCTTTCCTAATCTGTTTTTTAATATTTATAGGTATTGTTTTGGCGCCTTTTATAGAACCATCCAGAATGGCATCAGGATCGACTTCCGGTTCGGCAGGTTTTTCAGGTATTTTGGCTATATCTTCCGTTTCAACTTCCTTCTTTTTCCCTGCATTTTTTATATCCTGAAACAATTTGCCCTGCTGCCAGTATTCAGGATTTGCCTGATATGCAAGAAAAGCAATAATTACCACAACAAGCAACGGCAATATACTGCCTTTTTTCTTTTTCTTTTTGTTCATATTATCATACATTGTTTTAGGATCAATACCCATATAACCTCCAGTTTGTAAGTTTCACATAAAATATATAACTAAATTTTATATAATTTGTCAATAAACTCTTTGATTGAATAATTGTTTTTAAGTACAATAAAAGGTTTAGCTGTTTGTTGTTTTACATAATCAAGCGTGTTTCCGTCAAGAAAATCTTCACTGTATTGCCGCATCATAACTGACGGTATCACGACAGAATCTGCGCTATTAGATTTTACTGCCGAAATTAAGTCATCGGAAGTTATCAGGCCCGCAACAGTAATGTTTTGCCCCCAGTAGTTTGATTTAACCGGAACAACTTCAATTTCAAGATTTTTAACTTTTTTGCACAAATCCTTTGCAATAAAGTCAACGGCGGATAAGGCAGCGTATGAACAGGCAAATATAAATTTTGTTTTTTTAGTTATTTTTGACGGCAGTTTAAGTGTTTTGTAATCATCAAGAAGCAGTCTTAAGGTTCCGACACCGTCTTCAAGCTGCGAAAATGAGCCGTAATATTTTGCCGGCGGAATTTTTTCGCCTGCAAGCAGAAAAAATTCATCAGAAAGACACACCCGTTTGTATTTTGAGGCAATTCTTACTGTTTCCTGCGCAATTTCTTTATCAACCTGAACCAGATTTCCTTCTCTGAATTTTGTAACTCCTACAGGCACGATTGCTGTTGATAAAACCGTATTCTTTAATGATGCAAGGTCATTCAGAGTCCGTTCAAGTTCTTTCCCGTCATTATATCCTGGACATAGAACAATCTGGGCATGGAAAGGAATTTTGTTTTTGCGAAACCATGTTAGATTTTCCATAATCTTGCCGGCATTAGGATTTCTCAGCATTTTTATACGCAAATCGGGATTTGTTGTATGAACTGATATATAAAAAGGTCCCAAATGCATTTTTTTTATGCGCTCTTTGTCTTTGGCCGACAGGTTTGTGAGAGTGATATAGGTCCCCTGTAAGTAAGACAGCCGGTAATCATCATCTTTTATATATAAAGTTTCTCTTAACCCTTTCGGCTGCTGGTCAACAAAACAGAATATACATTTGTTTAAACAAGGTTTTACACGGTCAAAAACAGCACTTTCAAAAACAATACCTAAATCCTCATCAAAATCTTTTTCAATTTCAATTTCTTCAATTTCGCCGTTTCTTTTTTTTATCTCTAATGTGATTAATTCAGACTTGCAAAGATAGTTGTAATCAATCATGTCAAGCATTTTAACGCCGTCAATCGACATAATTTCATCCTGCGGCGCAATTTCAAGTTCTTCTGCTATTGAATCTTTTAAAACTTTGTTAACTATTGCGGGCATTATCTTTTTCAAATCCTTCTATAACGTTTATCAAATTGCTGTATTCACAAATTGCATTATCAAGCATTATTTTTTGATAAAACGAAAGTTTTGTATATTCGTCATTTGCGATATTTTCCGCTGAATTTTTGAATGTTAAGGCAAGAGTTTTTAAATCAAGAAACATCATACTTCTTTGTTCAGAATTCAAATATTCGGCGCAGGAAAGTTTAACTCTGGCGTTTGAAAGAAACTGAAGCGGATTATCACTTAAGTTTTCAAGTAAGAGTGAACAAAGCATATTTTTACCGTCTCGGGTAATTGAGTAAAAAACGGAAAGTTTGCCTCCTTCGGACATCATTTTTCGGGAGGTAATCGACCCGTTTGCCTCCAGCCGTCTGAGAGCAGGTTTTAAAGCCCCGAAACTGGGGGAAGTATATGGAGCAAACTCACTTTCAATGCATTTGTGAATTGCATACATTGTGAATTCCCGTTTGGTCAAAACATATAAAATCAACAACTCTATCATAGGACAATAATAGCATAAATGACTGTAAAATAAAAGTTTTACGAATTGACTTAATATTGTATTTTTCGCTATAATGAAACAATGGGAGCCTTTCAAAAATATCTTAAACAATCAGCGACATACAAAATTTTTTCAGGCATTTTTGAGCTTTGTGAAGATTTTTTAGATACCCTCGGAAAAATTACTGTTAAAGGTCTGCAGTTTATAAAAGCTTTATTGACTGCAAACATTGATAAAAAAGAACTTGTTGAACAGTGTGACAGATTCGGTATAAGTTCACTTCCGATAACGTTGTCAATTGTCGGTATGACATCAATAATTGTTGCTTCACAGGTTGCAAATGAGATGGTAAAACAGGGCGGCGGACATTTTGTAGGTCTTTTGATGACTATGCTGATTGTAAGAGAAGTCGGCTCTATTATGTCAGGTTTTGCAATTATTTCAATGATAGGTTCTTCATACGCATCTGAACTTGCTACAATGCGTGTAACAGAGCAGATTGATGCTGTAAAAGTTTTAAAGGTTAATCCTGTTGAATATCTTTTTGTGCCGAGAATTCTTGCAGGAATTCTTATGATGCCTATTATTGTGATAATAGCATCGGTAGTTGGGGTTCTGGCAGGTGCTTTGACAACCGCAATGACAACAGATTTGGGATTCCGTGCATACTTTGATTCCGCATGGCTCGGTGTATATATGAAAGATTTGGGTGTAAGTCTTTTAAAGTCAGTAGTTTTTGGCGGAACAATCGCTCTTATCAGCTGTGTTTGCGGATATTACGCCTCTGGCGGCGCCAAGGGCGTCGGACTTGCAACTACAAAAGCGGTTGTCTGGTCTTTTGTTGCAATAGTTGTGTGGGATATGATTTTTGCAATTATATTTTTCTTTTAAACTATAAGGAAAACATTATGAGTATTGAAGTTAAAAATCTGGTAAAAACATTTGATGAACATAAAGTAATCAATGATATATCATTTAAAGTTAATGACAGTGAAACTCTTGCGGTTGTCGGTTTTAGCGGCTCTGGAAAAAGTACAGTTTTAAAACTTATCTGCGGACTGTTAGAGCCTGACAGCGGTGAAATTATAACGTCGGAAGGCGATATTGCAATGGTATTTCAATATTCAGCTCTCTTTGATTCATTGAATGTTGCGGATAATATATCATTTGCTCTGAGAGAACGAAAAGATTTGCGTAAAAGATATAACGAAAAAGATTTAAAAGAAATTGTCCGTCAGAAGCTTGAACTTGTAGGATTAAAGGGAATAGAAACCAAATTCCCCTCTGAACTTTCCGGCGGTATGCAAAAAAGAGTGAGTTTTGCCCGTGCGATTGTTACGGAGCCGAAATCAATTCTTTATGATGAGCCGACATCCGGACTTGACCCGATATCGTCTACTCTTATTGAGGATTATATAGTAAGACTTAAAGAAGAAACAAAAGCGGCTTCTATTGTTGTTACCCACCAGATGTCGACAATTACACGGACAGCTGACAGAGTAATTATGCTTTATGACGGAAAAATAGTTTTTGAAGGAACCCCTGAGGAGATGCTGAAACAGGATACGCCTTACACAAAACAATTTGTAACAGCATCTCTGGAAGGTCCGATGAAAATGATTGCATAATTAATCAAATATTAACAACATTTGTTCATCATTCATATTATAAATAATAGAAAATAAAATATGGTATTTAACAATATATAATACTACAAAAGTTATATTATATATTGTTAAAAATTATGACAAGAATAGTACAGTACCAAGCGAATTTTGCTGTGCCGCAAAGATTGCAGCAGACGGCTGGAAAATTAAATACCGATAAATTATTGAAACATTGCACCGCAAGTCTGTGTGTGTTAAACTTCATTTGTAAGATGGAGGATATGTGAATGAATACGGTTACACTGGAAGAAAAATTGTTTAATGAACATGTAATGACATTAGACACATATATAATGTTTAAAATCAAAGAAAAACAGACAAAACTTACTCCGGAATTAACTGCCCGAAACAGAGCACCGATTTCATTATCAATGGGTGCGCCGACAGCGGCACCTCCGGAATTTGTAATAAATAAGCTTAAAGAATGCCTTGATGAGGACGGTATTCATACATATTCCGTTCCAAAAGGTGAAGAGTACTTTAGAAAAGCGGTTGCACAAAGAATGAAAAACCGATTTGGAGTTGAAATGGATCCGAATACGGAAATCTTTTCACTTATCGGTTCAAAGGAAGGGATTGCAAACATGATGCGAGCCTTGATAAATCCGAAACATGATGAAAAAGAGAAAGATATAATTCTTGTTCCGGATCCGGGATATGCATCATATTTTGAATTTATCAAATGCTCAGGCGGGCATGCATATTCGGTACCGCTGTTGTCCGAAAATAATTATATGCCGGATATGGAACAGGTGTTAAGTAAGCTTGTTAAAGATGGTTACAAACCCTCTAAAATCAAGGCTTTAATTGTAAACTATCCGAACAATCCGCTCGGGGTTACGGCAACTAAAGAGTATCTGCAATCTGTAATCGAATTTTGTAAACAACATGAAATTCTATTGATTTCGGATGCAGCATATTCGGATTTGTATTACGGAAGTGAAGATGAAAAGCCTTTCAGTATTTTTGAACTCAATGGTGCAAAGGATATTGCAGTTGAATTTTTCTCATTTTCAAAACCCTACGCAATGACAGGATGGCGCCTTGGATGGATTTGCGGAAATTCGTCAATTGTTCAAAGATTTGGCAAAGTTAAATCAACAATTGACAACGGAATTTATAAACCGCTTCAAAAGGCTGCAGCGTCTGTTTTAAATTCAAAAGAAGGCGATGATTATATAGCAAAAATGAACAAAGGCTTTAAGCATAAACAGGAAATTGTTGTAAAAGGCTTAAAAGAACTCGGCTGGCCGATTGATGAAACAAAAGTTCCTCATACAACTTTTTATCTCTGGCTTCCGGTTCCGCCAAGGTATAACAATGCAGTTGATTTTTGTGAAGAACTTTTAGAAAAATCAGGAGTCGTGGTTGTTCCGGGAAATGCTTTTGGAAAATACGGTGAAGGATTTTTCAGGCTTTCGTTTGTTTGCAGCGATGAAAAATTGGAAGAAGTTATAACCCGTATGAAAGCTGACGGGTTCAGGTTTGAGTAAGCTTAAAATAACCGAAATATATATTTTTTAAGGGCGGATAAAATTTATATTTATCCGCTCAATTTTTTTACAGATTACTGATGTGCTATATAACATAAGGACTTACAAAAAAGACTTCCAAAACGGAAGTCTTTTATCTGGGCAGGGGTGGATTCGAACCACCGTACCCTCGCGGGAACAGATTTACAGTCTGTCGCCTTTAGCCACTCGGCCACCTACCCTTATTCAGTTTTAAAATTGCCTTTGACGGGATTTGAACCCGTGGCCTCTCCCTTACCAAGGGAGTGCGCTACCCCTGCGCCACAAAGGCTCAAATTTTAAAAAGTTTTTTTGAACGAATGTACCAAGGGAGTTTTGCTACCCGCCTCCACTCCGTCAACACTCAGTTGACTACGCAGAGTCCTTGCCACACAAGTTCTATTTTTCAATTTTCAGAAAAAATGCCGACTATAGGAATCGAACCTACAACCTACGGTTTACAAAACCGTTGCTCTACCATTGAGCCAAGTCGGCGGGTACATGTGTTATTTTATTAAGAAAAAAAATTACTGTCAAGAGTTTTTATTTGAGCTATAATTATCTCGTGAAATTTTGATGGATTTTTTTATGCTTAAACAATTTACACCGATTTTACTTTTGACAATTTCAAATATATTTATGACATTTGCATGGTACGGACATTTAAAGTTCAAATCGGCTCCCATACTGCTTGTTATTCTTGTAAGCTGGGGAATTGCATTTTTTGAATACTGTTTTCAGGTGCCGGCAAACAGAATCGGGCATGAGTTTTTCTCCGCTGCTCAGTTAAAAACTATTCAGGAAGTGATTACTCTTGTGGTATTCAGTGTATTTTCCGTTTTGTATTTGAAAGAAGAATTCAGATGGAATTATCTTGTAGGGTTCTTTTTTATAATTCTTGCCGTATTTTTTATTTTTAAAAAATGGTAATCATTCTTCTTCACTCAAAAATTCATTAAGCACATAGCGTCTGTACCGGTATTTTTGAGAAAGAAGATATTTGATATAAAAAATTTTCAAAATTCTCTGTGCGTAACTGTTTTCAAACACTTTAAGTTTATATCTGCGACTTTCTTTGCGTCGGATTATTGAATAGAATTCCGGCAGATAGGGTGTTCTTAATACATAATACTGCTTTTTAATCTCATCTTTTATCACGATAAAATTCATGCCAACAGTATGAAATATTTTACTGTATAAAGCAAAACATATTAATTATTAAACTTATTATACGCATTATTGTAAGAATGCCGGACTTTTTTATGACTCAGCTGAATTTGAAGCTGAAATTTTTTGTTTATGTCCGTTTTTATTCAGGCTTTTGGCTTTTTTGCGAAGATTTGTTTTTTGTTCAGCTTCGAATTTAAGCAGTTTTTGTTTTAGTTCAATCAGTTCTTTTACATTTTCAAAAGGTTTTTGAAGATGGTCATGAATTTTTCTTTTTGCTTTTTCAAGTCGTTTCGGATTTAATATTACACCAGCTTTGCGTTCTTTTTTATTTTCTTTAGGCAGGGTTCTGATACTGATTTGAATTTCTGGCATTTCTTCCAGTTGTTTTTGATGAAGCATGTCAACTTCATATTCAGCTCTGTCAAGAATGTCATAAAGGTTTGAACGCCCGTATAGTTTTGTGTCAAGACTGTGATAGTATCTTCTGTACAGGTCATCTGTCGGAAATAAATCATTGTGGGTGCCATATTGAGGCATTGGATTTACTTCATACTTGCTGACTAAAAATCCCTTTTCATCAACTGTTTTAACAAAAAGAAGCTGTTTTGCTTTGCTTGCGATTTCAATAATTATATTGTTAGGGTTATTTCTTTGCCTCTGCGTAATGTGTTCTGACAGAACGGACCAGAGCGGTCTTTTGTGACCTTTAGGAATATTTGTATTAACAAAATTCGCATTTGAAGCTTTTATAGCCCTGTCCGCTTTTCTTAGCAGTTTTACGGCTTCATGTGAATTTACATATAATTGTCCGAATGACTGGTTTGGGTTGTTGTTTTGAATTTTCATTAATTACCGCCTTTTTTGTTTATATAAAATCCCTGAAAAAAATATTTTGCTGTTAATTTTGAATACTTTTTATTGTTTGGTAGTTATTTTAACAAAAATCGGAAAATGGTCGCTTCCGATATTATTTCCGATTTTAAATTGTGAACATTGTAAATTTTGAGAAATAAGTACATGATCAAGAGCAATTCTCATAAATCCGAAATGTCTTGTGTTCCATGTCCCTCTAAAAATTTTGTTTGCAGTCTGGGTATCAATCAATTTTGAGTTTGTAATGTATTTTTTAAAAGCATATGAATATTGTGTTGTATTTAAATCTCCAACTATAATTAAATTACGATTAGAAAATTTATTTGCAAGATGAGCAATATTTTCAAGCATTTCGTTTCTAATATTTAAATATTCTATGCTTGTTGGCGGCAGTGTATGAATTCCGTATAAAATAATTTCCTGATTGTTAAACTTGAAACTGACTTTAATAACAGGGACTTCGAGATTTGTCCATTTTTCTATAGTAGCTCCGGTTAGTGGAATTCTTGAATAAAGTGCAACTCCAAAATTATCAAATCGGTATTTTTCTATGTTATAAGGGTAATTTTCCTTTAAATTCTTTATATTATTTAGCCAGATATCATCAGTTTCCTGCAAAACGATAATGTCTGGATTATGTTTATTTATTTCATCCAAGAGCCCATGATAATTAGTATTCGACGTAAGGACATTGGATAAAGCAATTGTCAATTCAGATTTTTTCTTAATTGTTTCTTGAGGGATAAAGTAATGAACCATAGCAAATATATTAAATACGGCGGTTATAACAGCTACAGTTGCATAAATAATAAATATTCTTTTAAAAAATGTAAGATAAACTGTCACTATTAAAAATATAATACTGATGTAAAAATATTGTATTTTAAAATGAGATAAAATATCAGATAGCAAATCTAGAGAAGGAATATTAGCAAGAATGTTAATAAACAAAAATAAAACAACAAGTATAGGAATTCTATCAAATAAATATTTATTAAATTTGTCTAAAAAATAAAAATTCATTGTTTTTCCTTTAAATTAAAAAGACTCACCTTAGTGAGTCTTTTTAATTAGCGGGAGACGAGGCTCGAACTCGCGACATCTTCCTTGGCAAGGAAGCATTCTACCACTGAATTACCCCCGCATCGGGTTACTTTTTTATAATACATGCTAATTTTTTTTTTGCAAGTATTTTTTGTTGCAAAGTCAAAAATTTATGCTGCAGCTTCCTCTTTTTCATCCTGAGAGTCAAGAGAACGGATGTTTACGTCCAGACGGTCATGAAATTTCTGTTTCAACAAATCTACAAGCGAATTGCTTGAATTTACCCAGAACATGGAAGCTGTCAAAATTTTAACGTCGCCTATTTCGTCTTTCATTTTTATCATCAAAGGATCAGAACCTGAGTGTTCACATAAAAGATTTTTTAAATATACCAGTTCTTCAAACTTAAAGTCATCATTAAGCTGAATTGTAAATATATTTGAATTGTCGACAGGCTTAACCGTGTCAATCAAAAGCACTGGCGGCTCATCATCGCTGCGTCTGCTCACTTTGCCCGATATTATTACTCGTTGCTCTGTTTCAAGATAGCTTCCGTAATCCTGAACTTGCTTATTAAAGGCTATAACTTCCACTCTTCCTGTTAAATCTTCCACAGACACAAATTTGAGGAATTTTGTCGGGTCTTTTTTGGTCGGAATTTGTTTTGTAGCCGTTATCAAACCGCAGATTGTTACGACTTTGTCATTTGGTTGTTCCGGAATTTCTGAAATTTTGTGGGTCATCAAAAAAGGCAATTTGTCACGGATTGTTGAAAGCGGGTGGCTCGTAACATAAAATCCCAGAAATTCTTTTTCAAAAATTTGAAGCTGCCGCTGGTCATATTCCTCGTCACTTCCGGCAAGTTTAAATTTAGCTTCCTCAACTTCAGCAGTGTCGCCGAGAAGATCAAACAGGCTTCCCTGTCCGCTTTCTTTTGCTTTTGCCTCTTTAGAGGCAGTTGATGTAATATAATCAATATTTTCCATCAATTGTTTGCGGCTTTTTTCAATGTTTGCAAATGCGCCTGCTTTAATAAGTCCTTCAAGAGTCTTTTTGTTGCTGCATTTTGAATCCAATCGTTTAATATAATCATAAATTGATTTGAATGGCCCGTTCTCTTTCCGTTCTTTGATAATTTCTTCAATAACGCCTTCTCCAACCTGCTTTATTGAAGCAAGTCCAAAGCGAATATTGCCGGCGTCAGGCGTGAAGGTTGACATTGAGTGGTTGATGTCTGGCGGAAGAACTTTTATTCCTTTTTTAAGGGCTTCTTCAATGTAAAGCTGCGTTTTTTCCTGATCTCCCGAAACACTTGAAAGAAGTGCCGAAAGATATTCAACAGGATAATGACATTTTAAATATGCGGTCTGGTATGCAACAAAAGCGTAAGCTGCCGAGTGCGACCGGTTAAAACAGTATGACGCAAATGCAAGAATCTGATTAAACAAAGCTTCTGCATCTTTTGAGGACATGCCGTGCTGGGCTGAACGTTCGATGAATTTATCTTTCTGTTTTTCCATTTCATCGACTTTTTTCTTACCCATCATACGGCGAACCATGTCGGCTTGTCCGAGTGTATAATCCGCCAGAACCTGAAACACCTGCATAATCTGTTCCTGATATACAATTGTGCCGTATGTATCTTTCAACACCGGCTCCAGCAGCGGGTGGGCATACTTGATTTCCTGACGTCCGTGTTTACGTTCAACAAAGTCCGTAACCATGCCGGAATCCAGCGGGCCGGGTCTGAAAAGCGCAACAAGAGCGCCTAAATCTTCAAAAACGTCAGGTTTTAATCTTTTTACAAGATTTTTCATGCCCTGTGATTCAAGCTGAAAAACTCCGTCTGTGTCGCCGGTCATAAGCATGTCATAAACCGGTTTGTCATCAAGCGGGATGTTGTTTATATCAACCTCAATTCCCTGCTGTTCTTTAATTAAATCAACGGTTTTGTATATGGTTGTGAGGTTTCGAAGCCCCAGAAAGTCCATTTTTAAAAGGCTCAGGACTTCCGTAACGTCATGCGGCGGATAACCTGTTTGAACTATTCCGTCTTTTGAAGGCTGAACAGGAAGTATGTGATCAAGAGGTTCAGGTGCAATGATTACGCCCGCAGCATGTGTGCCGGTGTTGTTTTTAATCCCTTCAATACCGATTGCAAGGTCTACAATCTTTTTTACCCCGACGGTTTTTCCATCCATCGGATCGCCTGATGGCAGCTGTTCATCTTTATCGTAAAGCGTTTTCAGTTCTGAACCGTCATACTGCATTGCATCTTTTAAAGTTTTTGCTTTCGGGTTTGTTGCCTGTGCAATTTCTATTGCCGGTTCAATAAGTCCGGCAAGCTTGTTGCTTTCCGAAAACGGAACTTTTAAAATCCGGCAGATTCCTTTTAGTGCGGCTTTTGCCGCATACGTACCAAATGTAATAATCTGGCACACTTTATCTTCGCCGTATTTTTTTGTTACATAATCAATTACCTCGCCCCGCCGTTCAATGCAGAAGTCAATATCAATATCAGGCATGGTGAAACGTTCCGGATTTAAAAATCTTTCAAACAACAGTTTATGTTTAATCGGGTCAAGGTCTGTGATTTCAAGAGAATATGCAACAACAGAGCCGGCTGCCGAACCTCTCCCCGGGCCGACCGGAATTCCATGGGTCTTTGCATAATGTATGAAATCCCATGTAATTAAAAAGTATGCGGCAAATCCCATTTGATTGATTACACCAAGTTCGTAATCAGTACGTTCTTTTAAATCTTTTGTTATTTCTCCGTAACGTTTTTTTAAGCCGTCATAAACAAGGTGTTCAAGATAAGATTCAATTGTATAGCCCTGCGGTACTTTATAATCAGGAAGCGGGCTTTTGCCGAGTTCAAGTATCAGATGACATTTGTCTGCAATATCAACTGTATTTTTTATACACTGATTAAAAGTTTCAGAATCCATCCATTTGAACGCATCTCTGAGTTGTTCTGCCGTTTTTACATAAAATTCGTTGCCGGGAAAGTGAAATCTGTTCGGATCATCTTTGTCGCTGTTTGTCTGCATGCAAAGAAGGGTATCGTGCATGTCGGCGTCTTCTTTTCTCAAATAGTGAGAGTCGTTTGTTATGACCATTTTTATATCAAGTTCTTTTGCAAGTTTGATAAGCTCCGGATTTGTGCGTTTTTGCTCGTCAATGCCATGGTCTTGGAGTTCAATGTAATAATCTTCGCCAAACAAATCTTTGTATTTTTTTGCACACGCTTTTGCAGTATCATAATCCCCTTTCAAGAGCATCTGAAGAACTTCGCCGCCTAAACATGCCGAAAGACAGATTAAACCTTCGGAATGTTCCTTAATTAATTCAAAATTAATACGAGGATGTACATAGCGGCCTTTACACCATGCAATAGATGTGAGTTTAATAAGGTTTTGATATCCGGCTTTGTTTTTTGCAAGTAACACAAGGTGGTAACACGGGTTGTGAAGTTTATTTTTTTCTTCAATATCTCCGTCATGTACGTAAAATTCGCAGCCTAAAATTGGTTTTATACCGTTTTCCTTGGCTGTTGTATAAAGTTCCATATCCCCGTACATTACGCCGTGATCAGTCAGGGCTACGGCAGGCATGCCTGTTTCTTTTGCAAAATCTATCAGGTCTTTTATTCTTATCGCCCCGTCCAGTAATGAATATTCGCTGTGCAAATGCAGCGGTACGTATGGTTGTTGTGTGCTCATAATTTTAGAATATTACATCCAGAATTTAAATTAAACTCTTTGTAAATTTTTATTATTCGTAATTCTTTAAAGTATCGTCAATTGCTGCCTGCATGCGTTCTTTGAATTTTTTGGGAGATACAACCTTGCAATTATAATCATATCTCATAAGCCGTTTTATCAAAACGTCAAGATCTTCGTTATTGTTTATTATTGTCAGCCAGCCGTTTTCATCAAACTTTCCGTCCGTTGATTCCCATTCCTTAAGACGGTAAGCTTTTGCCAGATTGTTGCGTATTTTGTAAACTACGGTTACCGAAATTTCCTCTCCTGATGAAACAAGCGGCATCTGTTTTATTTCAATTATTGAATCAACCGGAACATTAAATATCTGCCGGCTTAAATGATTAAATACGGATAAGTAAGCTTTCTGGTTTAAATAGGTTATTTCACGCGGGTTGCATATTACTTTATATTCTTTGTTGTCATGTATAAAACTTACTTCAAGTTTCTGGTTGTCATTACAGTAGGATTCACATTTAGAAATTAAATCACGGTATTTTATAAAATAGTCGCTTTTAAGAAGATTGTTTTCCTCCGGTGTGTTTTCAAGCATCTCTTTTGAGATACTCGTAAGACGCATTTCAATATCCTTTATAAAACTTTCAAATTGTTCTTTCTGTTTTTTGGTAGTTAAAATATTTCCGGAACTTTTTAACAATTTAAGTATTTTTATATCATTTATATCAAGGTTCATTGAAAAAAACGAGTTTTGAAGATGATATATGTTTTTAACTTTTGTTATGTTAATTCCGAATATTTTTAAAGTGTTCAAGTATTTGTTAAGAATAACAGGAGCTGCCGGATTCGGTTCGTTGTCTTCCGTATTAAAAAGTTCAATTATATTTTCATAACGAGCCGAACCGTGAGATAACAGTTTGAGCATTTCAAATATTTTTATGCAGGCTTCATTATATTTTTCGCTTAATTGTTTCATACTAATATTCCGCCCTCATTTTTTTCAATGTTGTTATTAATTCATGCCGGAAATCTTCAGGTTCCAAAACCGTACATTGACTTCCGAAAGACAAAATCCGTTGTTTTAGAAGAAATTTGTTTGAGGATTTTGCCTCAATTAATAACTTGTTATTATTTACGGAAATGAGCTTTTCGTAATCTTTCAGCTGTAATTCCTGAACATCCGCTCTTAATTCATATTTTACAACAATTTCGTCAATATCAAGATTTTGAGTTTTATGCAGCTTGATTTCTTTTATATTTACAATTCTGCTTACCGTAAGATATGTTGACTGACTGAAATCTATGCTTGTTCCGTAAATATAAAGCTTTCCGTTTTCAAATCCCAGTTTGTCGCAGATAAGTTCCATGTCGGTATATCCTGATCTCGGCGAATTGTAGGTTATTACAATCTGGTTTTTCTTTGCACAACAATCAAACAAATTTTCAAGAAGATTGATATCCATGCCTGATAAAAGTGAAATCTTGTTTAAATTTTTTGCAAAATCTTCATTTTGCATGTTATCGGATATTTTTCTTAAAAATTTTTCAAGAAGAATTAAATCATGAATATCTACTGTTTTTGCGATTGTTTTGTATATTTTTGACAGGGCTTTTATTTGTTCGGGGTTTATTGTCAGTTCAAACGGATGTGAAACAAGGACAAATTTGCTGCCTTCATTCCGTTTGGTTTTAGTAATTATGCACCCAGCCCGTTTTAGTGAATTAATATATACACGGATTGTGTCTATTGAAATTTTTTCACGTATAAAATCATGGTTTGCAAAATATTCTTCTATATCTTTGTACGATCTCGGTGCTTCAAGAAGAAGTGAAAATATCAACAAAGTTTTGAATGCCGTAAAAGACATAAGATTATACGTAATTTTGTTATTTTTAATAAATTCTTTCATCCATTGTTCCCAAATAATCTATTTGTTTATAAATCTTTTCCAATTCAAACTATTCTATCCAACAGCATGATTATACTATAAAAAAACTCTTCTGTAATTTTATTTTGTCAATTAAAATTTTGTCAAAAATTTACGTAATTTCATTAAATTTTCTTCATTAAGATTTAAGAACTTGAATTTTTTCTTACGTATTCAAGGAGCATGGTCAATTGTAAAATTTAATTAATTTTTTTTTACTTGTCAAGCTTTTAACTTAAAGTTACATTATTAGATGTGGACAGGATAAAGTCCGAAATTTGAAAAATTAATAGTTCAGCTACCGGAATGGTATACGGAGGATGCTTCAAATAAGCAAGAGGTTAGATTAAAGGGCAGTTGTAGAAAAAGAGGTGATGGCAAAATAAGTCCTATTGAGGTGTTAAGCAAAAAGAAAAAGATTAGGGATATTGTTTTTTAACGGGACGGTTGTAGAAAAAGTTTGTAAAGCATGTTTTGAAAAGATTTTTATTAAAAGTTAAAAAGATATTAAAGAGGAAATTTGGGGTTTAGTTTGTTACATTTTTTGTAACAGTGTAAAAGATAAGTTGCTTGTCGTAATACAATTTTGTAGAATGTAATTATGCAGGAACTGGAGTCAAAAAAAATTATAGCATTAATGTCCGGAACATCATGCGACAGTATAGATGCCGGACTTTGTATTGTAAATCCTGATTTAAGCTGCAGACTTGTTCACGGAATAAATTATAAGTATCCTGAGCATATTCAGGCTAAATTGTTTCAGTTGTTTAGCGGAGATGCAACAGTAAAAGATATCTGTCAGATGAACTTTGCAGTCGGCAAATGTTTTGCGCAGGCATGTAATGTTATAATATCCGAGCATGGCAAACCGGATTTTATCTCCAGTCACGGGCAGACTATATATCATTTTCCTTTTGACGAAAAGTTGGACGGAATATCTTTAAAAAGCACTTTGCAGATTGGCGAAAGTTCCGTAATTGCACAAGAAACCGGATGTTTAACGATATCAAACTTTAGGGAAGCAGATATTGCAAACGGTGGTGATGGAGCGCCTTTAGTTTGTTTTGCAGATGAAAAATGGTTTAAACCATTAAAGAAAAATTTTTGTGTACAAAATATCGGCGGTATTTCCAATGTAACGGTTGTATCAAAAGAGCATGCAACATTCGGATTTGATACGGGGCCGGGAAATGTTCTGATTGATTATGCAGTGAAAAAATATTTTAATAAGCCTTACGATGAAAACGGTGAAATTGCAAATTCCGGCATGATATCCGAAAGCTGGCTCGAATGCCTCTTGCAGGATGAATACTATTTTAAAAATCCGCCAAAAACAACGGGACGTGAATATTTTTCATCAGAATATATTGAAAACGCTTTAAGGTTTGCACCGAAAGAGCCGAAAGATGTTGTTGCAACTTTAACAGCATTAACCGCAAAATCAATTGCTCAAGCGTATGAAAGATTTGTTTACCCGTCTGTTGATATTAATGAAGTTGTTATCGGCGGCGGAGGGGCTTACAATCATGCGCTGATGAAATATCTGCGTCACTATCTTCCAAAACATGTAGATTTAAAAACGCATGAAGCCTACGGAATTTCAAATAATTTCAAAGAAGTCATGGCCTTTGCGCTTTTGGGCTACTGCACCTATTACAATATAACGAACAATCTTCCCGATTGTACAGGAGCAAGAAAGCGTACTGTTTTAGGTAAGGTGGCTAATTGTTAAATTATCTTTTTGGATTAGATTAATATTTGTAAAGGAAAATGTATTCGGGTAGCAATTTTTATTTTTTTGAGTTATTAATTAATATAACTGAAAGAAAAATATATTTGTTACCCCAAAATTAATTTAAAATTCAAAAGGAGAAAAAGATGATTCCAAAAATTTCAGGTAGTGATGTTAAAACATTCGTTAAAGCAAGCATGAATCTTGCAGGTTCAGAAAATCAAAAATTAGCTGCAAAATTGCAAAAAGAAATGAAACTTGCTGATAAAACTTCTTCAATGCAAGAAAGACTTGATTCATATATCAGTTCAAAAGCACCTCTTTCTTTGCCTAAAGAAAAAGCAGCAGAAGAAATTATTCCGGAAAACAGCATTAACTTTATAGCATAGTTAATTTAATAATTTTTTATAAGCAGAAGAAATGTACCTGATTTGATCATTTGCCATAACGGCAAATTCAGTCAGGTCATTTTTTGCGTATTCGCCTGCAAGGCTATGGAGGTGAACACCTGTTTTTGCGGCATTAAATTCATCTAATCCCTGAGCGGCAAGACCTGCAATTATTCCAGACAGTACATCCCCGCTTCCGGCCTTAGCAAGTGCACTGTTGGTCTTTTTGTTATGATAAATAGTCAAATCCTTTGATGATACAACCGTTTCACTTGATTTTAGAACTGTTACGCAGTTATATTTTTGTGAAATTTCTTTTGCAAAAAATTCCATATTAGCGGATATTCTATCCGTATCAATAGCCAAAAGCCGAGAGGCTTCTTTAATATGAGGGGTTAAAATAAGCCTTTGTGGCAAAACAGGTTTTTCCAGTTTTGCCAGAATATTTAACCCGTCAGCGTCAATTATTACAGGAATATCCGGAACATTTTTTAATGTATCTTTAAAAATATTTTCAGCTTTTTTAGAAGTTGAAAGTCCGCATCCGATTAAAAGGACATCAGCTGTCTTTAAAAGTTTTTCAATATCAGTTAAAGGCGCAAAAACAACATTTTGAGTTTGTGCTGCAACCGCATCAATCACACGTTCTTCACTTGCAAGAAAAACATACCCGCAGCCGGCAGTAAGAGCCGAAATACTTGACAGATATGCTGCTCCCGGCATATAATCAGACCCTGCAATGTTTAATACCCTACCGAAAGTCCCTTTATTTGAGTTTTCATTACGTAAAGGCAGTTCATAATCCATTTTGTCGTATAACCTCATAAGCTACTATTGCAACCGAATTTGAAAGATTTAAACTTCTTTGTCCTTCTTTCATAGGAATTGTAAGCGCATTTTTATCTTTTACATAAATGTCAGGCAACCCTCTTGTTTCCGGTCCGAATACTATAAAATCGCCCTCTTTAAATTCTACATCCGTGTATTTGCGTGTAGTTTTTGTTGTCAGATAATAAAATGTAGCATTTCTATTTTCACTAAACAACTGCTCCATTGACTCAACTTTGTGCAAATCAACACTGTCCCAGTAGTCCAGTCCGGCTCGTTTTGTGTATTTGCTGGAAAGCGAAAACCCGAGTTTTCCGACAAGGTAAAGAGAAGCTCCGGTACATGCGCAAAGTCTTGCGATGTTTCCTGTGTTTTGCGGAATTTCAGGTTCATATAAAACTATGTTAAGTTTAGCCATTAGCTTTCTCGAATAATTTTTTGCTTTCTGCAACAACCGGTAATGCTCTTACCACACAGAATATAATAGCAATTGAAGCCAGCCACAAGCCTGTTTTTTGAAGAACTTCCGTTGCCGGATACAATTCATATCCGGGAATATGACCGGCTATTATTGTGATAAATGCTAAGACTTTTGCAACTGCATAAGAAATTCTCATAAATTTTGAGGCGCATATAAAGTTGCCGATTTTACTTGATTGCATTGATTTTTCGCCGAAAGCCGTGTATCCCTGTGCCAGCGCAACACTTCTTATGCTGTCTGTTACAAACGCTCTTGTAACGCATATAAGCGGGAATATTACCCATAACCATCCGAGTGTTGAAAATGCAATCCAGTATGACATTTCAACAATTCTGTCGCCCATAATGTCAAGAACAGAACCCAAATCCGATGTTTCGTTAAATTTTCTTGCAATATATCCGTCCAGCCCATCCATTGCAAATGCAATAATAGTTAAAACAATTGCACTT
Organism: Candidatus Gastranaerophilales bacterium; assembly: GCA_944322785.1. GTDB lineage: Bacteria > Cyanobacteriota > Vampirovibrionia > Gastranaerophilales > Gastranaerophilaceae > Scatenecus. The sequence goes on from CALUPW010000005.1 coordinate 74,104, forward strand.
ACACCGGCCCACGTGGTCGGTATAAATAAAAACAAAATTGCAAAAAAAGCGATAAATATTCTTAATAGTGAAATAAAATTTGCCATAATATGTCCTTTTACTTTTTCATTCTAGAAAGCGCAAAATTAACCTCGTCGAGTTTTTTAACTTTTTCGCCGAGCATAATTTTTTCAGCTTCTTCTAATATCTGTGTTACCATAAAACCGTTATCGCCGTCAGAACGTGCTTTTTTGCCTGTTTCACAACAGCTTATAAAGTGCTGGCATTCAAGTTTCAGCGGTTCAATTTCCAAAACGTCAGGCGTTGTAATGTTTTTTGCATTTTGTTCAAAGTTGTCATAGACTACAAGTTTGTGATCCGGAACCGTATCATCAAGAATAGCCGTAGCTTTTGTACCTCTGACAAGAAGGGTTACGTGCTTTTTCGGAGTTATCCAGCTGTCTGAAATATGCCCGATTACACCGTCTTCAAATTCTATTCCGACATGCGTAATATCCATAATTTCGTTCCTGTCGGACGAACATCCGGTTGCCGAAATTACACGGACAGGCATTTTACCTGTAACATAGCTTATCATAGACACATCATGGGGTGCCAAATCCCACATAACGCTTCTGTCGTTTTTGTGATAATTGACATTAAGTCTGTCACTTTGTGCATAAACGATTTCACCTAAAGCACCTTCTTCAACAAGCATTTTAAGTCTGTTTACAGCCGGATGATACAAAAGTAAATGTCCCACCATAAGAACAAGACCTTTTGCATGAGCCAGTTCGGATAAATCTCTGGCTTCCTGCGCAACCGTTGAAATAGGTTTTTCCACATAAACATTTTTACCCGCTTCAAGCATTGCTTTTACAAGTTTGTAGTGGGTGTGGCTCGGGGTAACAACCGCAACTGCCGTAATTTCTTTGTTATTCAAAATTTCGTTAAAATCTCTTGTGATTTTCACACCGGGATATTGTTCTGTTACTTTTTTCAAATTTTCTTCATCAATGTCACAGACAGTATCCAAAACATTCAGGTTGTAAAAATTGCGGACAATATTTCGTCCCCACATTCCACAACCGATTACCGCTATTTTTTGCTGGCTCATTCTAAATCCTTCAATTCCTAAAAATTATTACGCTATATCAAAATTATATTACAGCGGATTATTATTTTGCAAGTTTATGACCAACTTGTAACAAAAGAAAGTCGGTAAATTTTTGTAAATTTTTTTTTGAAATGTTAAAGATTTAAATTACAAATGTCGACATCCAACGTGGATAAGGATATTTGTATGCAAATCGAAAGTCAGCAATTTTTACAGATAATAGCAAGAAAGCAGACGCAGAATGTTGCAGCGGAAGTTGTACAGTCTGTTTCGGCTGAAGCAGCTTCAAACACTCAGGTGACAAGTGTAGTGGAGGAATTACTTGCTAAAAATACAGAGGCGACGATTTATTCAATTGCGGACGAGGCTGCAAAAACAAATGCAGCAACAAAAACAAGTGATTTATCTATTGAAACTTTTGAAAAAATTAAAAAACCGGATTCAATAGGGACAGGTATTAAGGTAAGTAATATTAATTACAATCCTACAGAAGACATAATTGAAAATCCGTTTTATCAAACAAATGGACCAGTTAATGGTCGGTTGGCAATTACTATTGAAGATTTTTCTCCATCACGAATTGCCAATATAAAACAAATTATATACGATTTGCATTTTAAAGACACTGATCCTGACGATCCAGATGTTGATCCGGATGACCCGTCAACTGACCCAACAGATCCGGAAGAACCAGATGTGGATCCTGACGATCCGTATGTGCCGGAAGAAGATGATGAGCCTAAACCCTCATTTATTGATGAATTTGATGATGTCGAAACAATGTTTGACTGGATGCATGAACAGGATCCGACAATCTCAAAAACTAAAGGGCTGACACGGGAACAATTAATTCAATTCACGCAGAATGATGACTGGGAAGATTCAAATTTCGACTTTTTTGGATCTTTAAACCGAATTTGGGACGTTTTGAATAAAAACGATGATGATTATCTGACAGTTGATGAAATTAAGGAATTAGTCGGTGAACAACTTGGCTCATCTTCTAGTGCGTACAAAGCTAAAGTTGCAACTTATGCTCAACAATTGCAAGATGAGTTTGACAGCTTGGATCTTCAAGGTAAGCTGGAGTATGCTATAGAAATGACCCGGGATTATCTTGAAGCTGCAGGATTAACCGAACAACTCAAAGCTCTTGATAGATTGCTAGCGCAAGAAGATTTGTATAACGAAATCCATGTCGGCAACATAGCAATTGCTGATTTAAACACCCCAGATCGTAATCCAGATTATGAAAAATACACAACATTAGGTGCATATGCTTACAATTGTTATCTTATGGAATATAATGGAATAGTTGTCAAAATTCCAGTTGCTGAATCAGATAGAGAAGGTGTGACTGCAAAAGATGGGGATCTTGGATTAACTCTAGATCTTAATACTTATGCATATGGTGATTTATTTGAATTTATAGATACATTAGTACATGAACTTACACATGCTACTGCTGCATCATATTCAAATATTTGGTCTACAAGTGAATATATGAATATAGATCAAGACTTCTTGGATAGAATGTATGAAAGAGGAGCTCTTACAGATGAAGAATACGAATATTATTCGGAAAATATAAATAGATTAATTTATGAGGCAAATAGCCGAGGTGAATATATAGCAGATGAAAATTTTTATTTTCATTTTTCCGATGAAAACTTGCAAAGATTTTATTATTTATGTAATACAATGTGGGATGAATATCTTGCGTATCAGACTGATGCTGACTATGCAGACAGTATAGGTGCTGATGAATATGATGGCCCGGGGCAGATGACAACAGCCGTTGATGGTCCTTCAGAAAAAGATACAATTATTTCCCATATTAATGCTGCTTATGACGGAGTTCCGGAACCCGACTGGAAATGGTGGACTTATGCATAATTGAAATCTTATATAATAGCATTTTGTCTTTTAAATCAATTTTAACTTTCTTTGAATTGTAACAATTTTGTAACAAACGACTCTGTTTGTTAAAGTTTGCCTGTCAGCCTGCCGTATTTCCATGTAGTGGAACTAACGGAAAGGAAAACAGACAGTCATGGGAATGGCAGCGTCACAAGCTAGATTTTTAGGTTTGACAGCCCGAAAGACTAATGTTGAGTTCGAAGGTCAACAGATTCACCAACAAAGAACGGCATTGTCTAATCAGTCTGCAAACTATTATAATGACCTGTTAGGTATGGCTGTTCCGGTACCGCCTTCCGTTGACAGTTATACCAAAACAGTTTACACATTTGAAGATGGTGCATTAACAAATGAAATCACATCCTTAATCGCACAAACCGACGGAACTTATACGTTAAGTTATCTTTCAAAATGGCAGGATGACTATGTCCCGGTTGCTGCATCCACCAGTGTTATTAATGTTCAGGGCGGACAGTATTTTGTCGGAGCTACCCCTCTAAGACAATTAGGTCATGTTGACGGCGAACTTACTGTCGGCAATTCAATTACATTAGGCGGTAAGGATTATCAGGTAAAAAATGATCCTCAAGGCTACTACATTGAAAAAACAGAATCTGTTAAAGGTATGGTTCCTTGTACATCAGAAGACATAGCTAATTTTGAATACTATCTGTTTACGGATGATTTTTCATCCGCTCAAATGGTCTACAAAGATGATGCAACAGGCGGATTCTATACACAGGACGATGAAGGCAACAGAACAGATCTGGCTGATGTAACTGAAGATGATTTGATTATTTCCCTCTGGGACGGCACAAAAACAGATCCTGAAACTGCAGTTACTCTTGTTCAAAAGAATGAAGACGGAACTTACAGTAAAGAGGGATACGAAGACGTTACAACCAAGCAATATCTGACAGAAGGTCAGGTAAGCAGTATTACCAACTATTCAGGAGCTTTCGGTGATCCTGTTCTTGAAAGTATGACACCTGAACAGGTCGATGCGCAAATAAGAGAAGAACAGGCATGGGCGCAACAATTGGAAGCTAAATACGGGGTTCCTGCGGATCAGTGGTATGTAAGATATGTAACAGATTCAACAACCGGCGAACAAAAACCTTATTTCTATAAGAAAACGGAAATCGACAGTAATGCAAATCAAGTTGATGAAAACGGGAATATTTTAAATAATATCAATTGCTATACAATCGGCAGCGATACAAAAGTTGAAGAAATTAAAGCAATTGAAGGCTGCAGGGTCGAACGGGATTCCTCAGGTCGTTTTATTGCAATTCATATTCCGAACAATGACGGAACAGGTACTTTTACAGAATATGCACTTACAACAAATACCGTAACCGATCAGGATGCATATAATGATGCAATGAATGAATATGAGCATGAAAAATACCTTTATGATCAGGCAATTCAAGATATAAATGCAAAAATTGAAATTGTTCAGGCACAGGATAAAAATCTTGAGTTAAGACTTAAACAGCTTGATACAGAGCAAAACGCAATCCAAACAGAAATGGATTCTGTAGAAAAAGTTATTGAAAAGAATACTGAATCTACATTTAAAACTTTCGGTTAATAGATGGTCGTTTATTTTGGAGCATTCTGATAATTTTCAAGCCTTATACCATGAAGCTGTTCACAGCGTTCTAAAAACAGTTCCTTATCTTCAGGAACAAAGCATTCAGAAAGTTTTTCAAGCAAAGGCTGCGGAAATTCAGAAAATCTTGCCATTGCATCAAGTGTATCTTCATTATCCAGCGGGTACATATTTCGGAAGTTTTTTCGATAAATGAGTTTTGTTTCATTTATGCACTGTTCTTCGTTGTTATAGGTATGGTCGCCGAGTTTGTAGGTTGTATAATTCGTATCAAAATATATGCCTTTGCGTTTTTTGATAAGAAGACGCATGATTAAATCAAAATCAGCCATAAGTTTAAATTTTTCATCAAAATATTTTTCCTCCTCCAGCACGGATTTCTTAAAAATCATACCCTGAAGTGCACATGGCATAACCTGAAATGCATTATACATTGCAGGCACAAACAGAAATGTATAATTTTCCGGATGTCTGCAATAGGCCGGTGAAAACAGAAAATCGGAATTCTGGGCTTCAATTGTGTTAATCGCATCATATATTGCGGTTATATCATGGAAAAAATCATCGCAGCTTGCAAAAGCAACATATTTACCTTTTGCCCGCATAACACCTTTATTCATAGCATGAAACTTGCCGGTGTCTTTTTCCGTGTAAAAGTTTAAATATCCTTTGTTTTTGTAATCTTTTAGCAGTTCAACGGTTTCATCTGTTGATGCCCCGTCAATAATTATATGCTCAATCCTAGGGTAAGTTTGCAGCTCAAGCAGTGAAACCAGAAGATTAAATTCATCAGCGTGATTGTTTTCTACTATATTTAATGTCGGTGTAATTATACTTACCAAAGGTTCCATAAATTTACCTCTCAATTATTAAATATATCACAACATTCTCTCTTTTCCCAATTGTAACAAGTTGTAAAAATTTTATCACAAAAAGGTACAAAAATTTTATTTATGAGTAATAATGTGTCTGAGTCTTTTAGTGATTTACATTATTTACGTTAACAGGATATAGGAGTGTCGGTATGGGTGAAAATTCTATTGCTATATCTCCAACTGCTGTCGGTTGCGGTTCTGCTGTTCTGGGTCTGGGTGCAGGATATGTTTTGGCTCCGCATAAATATTCACTGGAACGTCTTTTAATGCAGAACGAAGATTCCTTTAACAGACATTTTTCATCAACCGTAATGAAAAATGCAACGGATGGAGAAAAACAATCATTGTCAAATTTGAGAGAGGCTGCACAAACTTATCGTGATTCAGGGGATGTTATTTTGAAAAATGAAATTGTTCCCAATGCAAAACTCTGGCATGAAATGGTCAACAATGTAACTGTCGAAGATAAGTTTGTAAAAGATTTGGAACACGCCAAAAAGAATTATTTAAAGGCTGCAGGTGACGTCGAGATTAAGGAACTTAAAAATAAGCTGATATATGCTCAGAAAGAACTGGCTAAAAGACCAAATGATATTAAAGCTCACCTGGATTTAAAGGCTGCAAGCAGGCAGTATGCAGATGCACAACTAATACTTGAACATCCGCTTAATCTTTATAAAAATGCATATACAGCCTTTAAAGCTGCAAGAGAAGAAGCTATTTTAAACTTGCCTGATAAAGGTCGTGCAATCAGTGCTCAATGGGACAAAGTTCGTCGTGCGATTTCAGAGCGTGCAAATATCATGTATGAAAAACTTGCGTCATTGTCAAGTAGCGAATCCCTTGTAAAAGATTACGGCAAAATTAAAAAATATATCCCTAAAGCAAGAACATATTCCTCTCTTATGGGCGGAATTCTGGCAGGAATAGCCGGCGTTATTGCCGGAGTTTATTCCTTAAATAAAATGCGTGCTGCATAATCCTTTCTAATCAATACTTACTGTAGATTGCTCGTATTATTTGTTCTTCTGTCGTCTTTTTGGCAGAAGAACTTGATTTTGGGTCGTTAATCATTATATCAAATGCAATTAAATTCCCGTTACGTGTTTTTATATATCCGCATATTGCGCTGATATCTGTTAAAGTTCCGGTTTTTGCATAAATTATATCCTTAAAATAAAGCATTCTGTTTTTTAATGTGCCTTCACCTGCTGTCGGAAATATGTTCATATATTTTTCGAAATCATCTCGTTTTGTTTGAAAAATCAAAAATTCGGTCATAAAATCCGCTGTCATAAGATTGTTTTTAGAAACACCGCTACCGTCAACGATTTTTATATCGTCAGGCTTAAGTCCGTATTTTTTGCAATAATCATAAAACATTAATAACGCATTTTTTAAGGCTCCTGTGTTGTTTACAAACTTGCCGCCGGCAGTTTTAAACAATGTTTCTGCGGATATATTGCTGCTGTTCTGGTAAATATCAATTAATACAGGCTCAATCGGATGTTTAATTTCATCAACCAGATAAATATTATTTAAAGGTGTTTTTCGCTGTACAAACGAATCATAATATTCGATTTTTGCAGAACTTATTGCTTCTTCAAGTTTTATTGTAAAGTATCTTTTGGGTGAATTTACCGGAATTTTGTAGGAAACTCTGCTGTTGATTACACCGCTTATTGTAATTACATCGGGTGAAATATGATTGTTTCTTGATATTTCAATATTATTTTTATTTCCGGTCAATGTTAAATTCATAAAAGTTACCGGATAAAATGTATTTAATTTAATTTCCCCCGGCGCACCTTCATTTTTAGAAGGATCAATTGTTATAGTCAAAAGATTTTTGTCAAGGTTGTACGAGCTGAACTTTTGCATCAATGGGTTAAGATCGTCATCCCATTGCCAGCCTTCACCCCATTCAACGCTATCCATTACAAAATCATCTATAAAAAATGCTTTTGGTGTTGTTATGTTTTTAGCTTTAGCGGCTTTCATAAGTGTTGACAAATCACCTTTTGACAAATTCGGATCTCCGCTCAATTTCAGCTGAAGTTCATTATTTGTTGTCTTGTAAAGTGATGTCGTAAATTCATAATCATTACCTAAAGTATCAGTTGCTACGGTTGCCGTGACGACTTTTTGAGTAGAAGCGGGCGGCATAGGTTTTCTTGCATGAAGTTCATACAAGGTTTTGCCGCTTGTAACATCCTTAACCGAAACGGAAATTGCATCTTTATGAATTTCTGAATCTGATATTGCACTGTCGATGTCAGAGGGCGCAGAATTAGCTGCCAAGCCCGCAAGCATTATCAGCAATGTTGTCAGAAATTTTTTCATAAATTTTAACCTCGTATTTTTCTTTAATATCGTTTAAAATCGTGCATTCGTTTCTATATTTTTCCATTTCATCAAATATGAGCGTGCATACCATAAACCCTTCTTTTTGCGCTTTAATTTCGGTTATTGTTTCGCCCATATAGTCAATTACTCTCGAATGTCCTATATTCCAGTTAGCCAGATCTATTGGCCCGCACTGTGTAAGTGCAATCATATACGCCTGATTTTCAATTGCTCTTGCTTTCGGCAAAATCTCCCATGGAACAGGTTTCCCTACTCCCCAGGCGGCTGCATTGACAAACAGTTGCACCCCGTTTTGCCGGTAAGCCCTGTAAAGTTCAGGAAATCTTATGTCATAGCATATTGAAAGTCCTGTTTTGATTCCGTCTATATCCACTATAATTCCGCTTGAGCCGGGGGTAATGACACTTCCTTCCGTACATCCGCAGTATGAATACAGATGATTCTTGTCGTATATTGCGATAAGTTTACCTTCTCTGTCAAAGACAGGACAGCTGTTATAAAGTTTACCGTCATCAGATTTTCTTATGAAACTTCCTCCGATAATATACATATGGTATTTTTTTGCGAGTTCTGATAAAAATGATATAACTGAGCTTTCTTTTAAATTTTGTGCACTTTTTGCAAATTCATCACATGCCCAGCCGACAGTCCAAACCTCCGGTAGCATCAGAATGTCCGTATCCCGCTCAAGATTTTCAGTGACGAGTTTTTTTACTTTTTCAATATTTGCCTGCACATTTCCTGTAACGGAATTTAATTGAAGCGCTGATAATTTAAGTTCAGATTTAATGTCCATGGTATTTCTTTTTTTACCTCTTTATAGATTTCGGGAGCCTTCGCTTCCAAATTTAACAATGATTGTTTTATTTTTTCCCGATACATCAATTCCTGTTCGCTGTCAATATCTTTGGGAATGTAAATTGGTGTTCCGTAAATATTTATTATTCTCGTAAAGAAAAACGGAGTTCTTAGGCTGTCCCAGCTTGGTATTTTTAAAAAGTTTATCTGGGGAGAATACCAGTGTACGGGAACTATCGGAACATTTGCCATTCTGGCGATTTTTATAATTCCGCCTTTTACTTTTCGTGCCGGACCTTTTGGCCCGTCAACCATAATGGCTGCGGATTCTCCTTCCTTTATCCGTTCAAGAATTTGCATGGTTCCGCTGACAGCACCTTTTCTTGCTGTTGAACCCCGTATTGTTTTTAATCCGAGGTTGCCGACGCAATGTGTGATAATATCACCGTCAATTGAGGTGCTTATCAAAATATTTAATTTGTCCCTGTTTGGAATTCCGTAAACGCAAAATTGGTTTCCATGCCACAAAGCATAAAGACAGGGACCTATATCCGGATGACCGATGCTTTTAATCTGAGTAAATATCTCCTGAGTTTTTAATATCCCGTTTAAGACTGCCGCAACGTACTTGGCATTGTCCTTGTTAATAAGTCTTACCATACAGATAAAAATATCACACAAAATATATATTGGCAAGTCGGTTGAAATCTTTAATATATCATATTAATGGTGGACTTGCACAAAAACTTTTTTGCTATATAATTCAATAAGAGATAATATTAAAATCAGTAAAAGGGAAAATTATGAAATTTACAGTAGAAAAAGAAAATGAAAATGTCTATAAATTAGATATTACAATTCCTGCAAAAGATGCAGCAAGAGCTTATGATGAAGCTGTAAAAAGAATAGCTCAGTATGTTAATGTTGACGGTTTCAGGCGAGGAAAAGCACCTCGAGCTGTAGTAGAACGCCAGGTCGGTACCGAAAGAATTAAACATGAAGCAATGGATGCAATTATGCCAAAAGCAATTGCGGAAGCCGTTAAAGAAAATAATCTGGATGTGATTACACAGCCTTATATAACAAAATTCGATTTTACTGTTGGACAGGACTTGACTGCTGAAGTTAAAGTCGAAACTCGTCCTGAAGTTGTCCTTGGCGAATATAAAGATTTAGAAGTTGAGGTTGAAAGTGCAAAAGTTGCAGATGATGCTTTTGACAAAGCTATGCAGAATATTCTTAATCAATATGCAACTCAGGAGCTTGTTGTGGATAGACCAGCAAAAGATACAGATATTGCTGTAATTGATTTTGAAGGTACTGTAAACGGCGAAAAAATACAGGGAGGAGATGCTAAAAATTATCCACTGGATCTTGCTCATTCCAATTTTATTCCGGGGTTTGCCGAGCAAATTGCAGGTAAAAATATAGGCGATGAATTTGATATCAATGTTACATTTCCTGAAGAATATCATGATGAAAAATTAAAAGGGCAGCCTGCTGTGTTTAAAATTAAACTGAATGAAATCAAGGAAAGAAAAGTTCCGGAACTTAATGACGAATTCGCTCAAAAAGTAGGACCTTTTAAAACGGTTGATGATTTGAAAGCTGATATTCAAAAATATCTTGACAACCAAAAGGAAAATACAAACAGAGTAAATTCTGAAAATGCAGTATTTGCAAAAGTTATCGATGCGGCTTCAGTTGAAATTCCGCAGTCAATGATTGATCGTGAAGCTGAATCTTTGACGAATGACTACAAACAAAGACTTCAAGCGCAAGGCTTAAGCTGGGAATCGCTTGAAAAGACTCAAGGTGCAGCAAGCCTTACCGATACAATCAAAGAAGATGCAAAAGTTAGAATTAAAAATTCGCTTGTAATAGACAAAATTGCAAAAACTGAAAATATTAAACTTGAACCTCAGGATTTGCAAAAGAAATTTGCACAACTTGAGGCTGCTTACGGGATGAGTCAGGCTGATTTGATGAAACAGCTTGGTAAAAATCCGGAGGTTTTTGCATCTCTTTCACAACAGGCGCTTAACGATAAGGTTAGAGATTTTTTAATGGAAAAAAACTCTGTTAAGTTTATAGAACCTAAAAAAGAAAAAGTAGAAACAAAATAGTTAAAATATTATAATGAAATAAGAAAGGAAATAAATCATGAGCTTTGTACCTGTGGTAATTGAACAATCAAGCAGAGGAGAACGTTCTTTTGATATTTTTTCAAGACTGTTAAGAGAACGTATAATCTTTCTAGGTACTCCGATTGATGACATGGTTGCAAATTTAATTGTTGCGCAGTTGTTATTGCTTGACAGTGAAAATCCGGAAAAAGATATTATGTTATATATTAACAGCCCCGGAGGAAGTGTTACCGCAGGACTTGCGATTTATGATACAATGCAGCATATCCGTGCGGATGTTTCAACAATTTGTCTGGGGCAGGCTGCTTCTATGGGTGCATTCCTTCTTGCAGCAGGTGCAAAAGGCAAAAGAATGGCGCTTCCGCATTCAAGAGTTCTTATTCACCAGCCTTTGGGCGGTGCTCAAGGTCAGGCAACCGATATTGAAATTCAAGCCGCTGAAATTGTAAGAATTAAAAAGACCTTAAATGAAATTCTTGCAAATAATACTGGGCAATCATTAAAGAAAATTGAAAAAGATACCGATAGAGATTATATCATGACTCCGGCAGAAGCGTTAGAGTATGGTATGATTGATAAGGTAGTTACACGTGACGGTGTAAAAGGCTAATAAAGGAGATAAAATGCCTAAACATGATGACAGCAGATTAAAATGTTCATTTTGCGGAAAATCACAGGATCAGGTTAAAAAATTAATTGCGGGTCCTGAGGTTTACATTTGTGATGAATGTGTAGAGCTTTGTAACGAAATTCTGGATGAAGAATTTTTTGAAGGTAAAGACAAAGAATCCGCAGAAGTTACGGAAAAAGAAGAAAAACCTATTCCGAAACCGCATGAAATAAAAGCTTATCTTGACCAGTATATAATAGGGCAGGATGATGCAAAAAAAGTTCTTGCTGTTGCTGTTTACAACCACTACAAGCGTTTAAAACATAACAAGACAGCAGATTTGAAGGATAATGTAGAAATACAAAAATCAAACATTCTTCTTGTCGGACCGACAGGAAGCGGTAAAACTCTGCTGGCGCAAACTTTGGCAAAAATGCTTGATGTTCCGTTTGCTGTTGCTGATGCAACAACTTTAACTGAAGCCGGTTATGTTGGTGATGATGTTGAAAATATTCTGTTAAGATTGTATCAAAATGCTGATTTTGACAGTTCAAAAGCGGAACGTGGCATTATTTATATTGACGAAATTGATAAAATTTCAAGAAAATCCGAAAATACTTCAATAACCCGTGATGTTTCAGGTGAAGGTGTTCAACAGGCACTTTTGAAAATGATAGAAGGTACAGTCGCTCATGTTCCTCCACAAGGCGGACGCAAACATCCTCATCAGGAGTTTATTGAAATTGATACAAGCAATATTTTGTTTATAGTTGGCGGTGCATTTGTCGGGCTTGAAAAAATTATTGAAAGAAGAACAAATGACGGATCAACTATTGGTTTTGGCGCAAATGCTCCGCTTTCTAAGGCCGACAAAGATGCAAATGCCGTAAAATTGTTAAAGAAACTGCAGCCGGATGATTTAGTTAAATTCGGATTAATTCCGGAATTTATAGGTCGTGTTCCGATATATGCAGTTTTGGATCAATTAAATGAAAAAGCTCTTAAAAATATTCTGACTGAACCTAAAAATGCTGTTTTAAAACAGTACAAATGTCTTATGGAAATGGATGGCGTTGAGTTGGAATTTGAACCTGAAGCAGTGGATTTAATAGCTCAAGAGGCATTGAAAAGAAATACAGGTGCCCGTGCATTAAGATCAATTGTCGAGGAATTAATGCTGGATGTAATGTATGATGTTCCGACAAAAGCTAATATTGATAAATTTGTAATAACTGCTGATATGGTTAAAAACAGAAATAAAGCAGAATTGATAAAGTTGCCGACAAAAGCAGGCGACGATGATGACGTTGAAATAAGTGCATAATATATACATAAAAGTTTAGTTTGATTGCCGGGGGTATGTGTATGGGAAATGAAAAGACGCTAATTTTAATAGATGGTCATGCTTTAGCTTTTCGTCAATATTATGCACTTGAAAGAACAAATATGAAAACAACCGATGGTACACCGAGCTGGGCTGTTTACGGTTTTTTCAAATCTATTTTTGATTTATTAAAAAATAAAAATTTGAATCCGGATGCTATTGCAGTTGCATTTGATGTAAGTCATCACACTTTCCGGGTAGACAGGTACCCCGAATATAAATCTAATAGATCGTCCATGCCTGATCCTATGAAAGTTCAGATGGCTTTGATATATGAAGGCTTAAAAGCCTTTAATATTCCTATTTATACAAAAGAAGGTTTTGAGGCGGATGATGTAATCGGCACTATTTCTAAAAAGGCTTGCGAGCTAGGGCATAAAGTTTTGATATTGACGGGTGATCAGGATGCGTTTCAACTTGTAGATAAAGATGGCTGTGTAAAAGTTATTCTGCCCTCAAAGGGTGAACTTGCCGAATACGATTGGGGTAAGATATATGAAAAACTCGGAGTTTATCCGGATCAGGTAGTTGATTATAAAGCTCTGCGCGGGGACACATCAGATTGTATTCCGGGAATTAAAGGTATCGGTGAAAAAACAGCGCAAAAACTTCTTGACAAATATAAAAATCTTGAAAATATTCTTGACGATTGTGAAAATATTCCAGAAAATGCAGTACGCTGCAGAATTTGTAATGGAATAGAAATTGCAAAATTGAGTAAATATCTGGCGACAATTGTGCGGGATCTTGATATTGATTTTGATTTTTCTCTAACAAATATTGAACTCCCTGATGTAAAAGCAGTCACAGAATTTTTGACTAAAATGCAATTTTACAGTTTTTTGCGTAACATAAACGGAATATTATCAGTTTTTGATAAATCGGTTCAGGAAAATACTCCGCAGCCGTATAAGATAGCACCGCAGGGTGCGCAGCAGCAGCTCGGCTTATTTAGTGAGGCTGTAAAATCCGAGATTGATAAATTTGAGCTAAAATATGAGAGAAATGAAATAACGGATATTACTGCCTTAAATAATATGATACAAGAACTTAAGAAATATAAAATATTTGCAATAAAGGCTATTGGAGAGGCAAAAAGTCCGGTTGAAGTTAAGCTTAGAGGTTTGGCATTTGCGATTAATCCGGGTTTAGAATATGACAGTGATTTGAATATAAAATCCGATATTGAAGGTAAAACAAAAACTTTTTATATTCCATTCGGCACAGAAACGAATCTGAATACGGATGTTGTTTTAAAAAATGTTAAATTTCTGATAGAAGATGAAAGTTATAAAAAACTGACATTTGATACAAAAACTGAATATAACATGTTTAGAGGGCTTGGAATCAATTTGTCCGGAATTGTTTTTGATGTTATGCTTGCAAGTTATGTGAATGAACCTGCAAGAAATCATGCGCTTGACGTTCAGGCAATTGAGCGGATAAATCATATTATGTGGGATTACAGTCCGTTTGAAGCAAGAAAAAAAAGGAAAATAGGCATTATGGAGGCCGCAGCTGAAGGTGTTTTAAATTATGCGGTCGATGTTGTTGCAACAATCATTGATTTGACAGGCTTCTGGTATAAAAAACTTGATAAAAAAGAGAAAGAACTCTTATATACTATAGAAATTCCATTGTCGCTTGTGCTTGCAGATATGGAATTTACGGGAGTTTCAATAGATGTGAAATATCTTAATGAGTTGTCCGAATCAATGGAAGCTTCAGTAAAACGTTTGGAGCGGCGGATATTTCTGCTTGCAGGAGAAGGCTTTAATCTTAATTCGCCAAGACAGGTCGGGGAAATCCTTTTTGACAAATTAAAAATTACACCAAAAAAGAAAAGAAAAAGTAAAAAATATTCAACAAGTGCAGAAATTCTGGAAGAACTTGCGCCTGATTATAAAATTGCGGATTTAATTCTGCAATACAGAAAATATACAAAACTTCGTTCTACATATACAGAAGCACTGCCTGAATTGATAAATCCTGTTGATTGCCGTATTCATACGACATTTAATCAAACGATTACTGCAACCGGCAGACTCTCATCTTCAAATCCGAATTTACAAAACATTCCGATAAGAACGGAGGAAGGAAACAAAATCCGCAACGCTTTTGTTCCTAAAGACCGAGAAAATTATCTGATTTTGTCGGCGGATTATTCACAGATTGAATTACGTCTTCTTGCTCATATTTCAAAAGACAAACATCTGATTGAAGCTTTCAAATCAGGTGTAGACATTCATACGCTAACGGCTTCAAAAGTTTTTGATGTACCGATTGAGCAGGTTACAAAAGAGATGCGTTACCGTTCAAAAGCTGTGAATTTCGGGATTATTTACGGGCAAAGCAAATATGGGCTTGCAAAAGCTCTCGGAATTACCTGGGAGGAAGCTGAAGATTTTATTAACAAGTATTTTAAAACCTATCCCGGCGTTAAAAAATACATGACAAGTATTGTAAAATCTGCTGAAAAGAAAGGGTATGTCGAATCAATTTACGGGCGCAAACGCCATCTGGAAGATGAATTAAACAGCTCAAACGTTCAGATTAGAGATTTTGCCAAACGTGCCGCAATTAACCACCCTATGCAGGGAACGGCAGCCGATTTGATTAAGATTGCAATGATTGACTTAAATAAGAAATTGAAGGAAAATAATCTTGACACAAAAATGATTCTTCAAGTGCATGACGAACTTGTTCTTGAAGTTAAAAAAGATGAACTTGAAAAGGTTGAATCTCTAGTTTTGGAGGCAATGGGACTCGGGCAGCCGTTTGAGGTTCCGCTGGTAATTGATATAAGTGCAGGTGCTTCATGGAAAGAATAAAAATAAAAGTTTTGTTAATTTTTGCGGCATTGATGATTATGCTGCCTGCGTTTGCAGATGATGCGTCGGTAAGTTTAAGCACTCTTGTCACTCCGCAAAATGTTTCTTTTGAAGCTTGTACAAAAACTTTTCCGATGAACAGTGAAAGGCTTTTTTATTTGACGATTGCTGCTGTTAATGCAAATCGTTTTGAAATAAAAGAAATTCAATCAAAGACGGGTTATATTTTGTTTTCGGCTGTAGGCAAAGAGTTTCTTGCAAGTGTTGTCGAAATTGACAAGTACCGCTCAATGTTAAAAATAACACCCGCAAATAACAATTACTTTTTTGCACCGGGTATTGTATTAAATATGTATAAATATATTGATATAAATACTAATGAACACCTTCAAAATATTCCAAAAGGCGGCTAATTCAGATTTTGAAAAGCATCTGCGACGATTTGTTCAATTTGTTTTGTATCAAACTGTGTTTCAATATCACCGGTTGTAATCCACAATAAATACTCGATATTTCCTGACGGGCCTTTGATTGAGGAATATGTAAGGTCTTTGATTTTGTAGTCAATTGACTTTGCAAAGTCAATAACGTTTAAAATAACATCCTGATGAACTTTTTTATTCCGTACAACTCCGCCTTTTTCGACATTTTCTTTTCCTGCTTCAAACTGCGGTTTAATCAGCAAAATCATCTCATGAAAATCGGGATTTAAAAGTTTTTTCAAATTCTCTAAAACTTTTGTAAGAGAAATGAATGACAGGTCGCTTACAAGCAAATCAGCAACCGGTTCTCCCACTTTATAAATATCCGAAAATTCGCAGATTTTTAAATTTGTCCGTTCAATAACTTTTACCCTATTGTCGGAGCGGATTTTCCAGTCGATTTGTCCGTAGCCGACATCAGCCGCATAAACAAATTTTGCACCGTTCTGCAAAAGACAATCCGTAAAACCGCCGGTGGAAGCTCCTGCATCAAAGCAGATACGATTTTCAACCTTAACATCAAAAGTTTCAAGTGCCTTTTTAAGCTTAAATCCGCCTCTTGAAACAAACGGCATGGATTTTACTGTTATGTCATATTCTTTTGACGGATTTATTTGAAAACCGGCTTTTGTAATATATTCATCGTTAATTTTTACATGACCTGCAAGAATTGCAGCGGCCGCTTTACTTTTGGTTTCAAAATATCCTAAATCAGTCAAATATTTATCCAGACGTTCCTTATTCATAAAAATAAAATATCACGGGCAATAATTTTTTACCAGTATTTTATTGTCCAGCCGTCACCCATAATTTTGGCGGCACAGCTTCTGCCGCCAAATTTGGCTTTTTGATTGCAACTGTTTTGAGTAGAAACATCAGTAAGCGTTTCAACAGGTAAATCATGCCCCCAAGGAAGTATCATGTTGCCTTCAACTGTAAAGAAAAATAAATCATACCCAGCTTTATTAGGTCTTCTGTAACTTCCGTTTGTATCAATAAAAAGTTGTTTAGGGAAGTTTTTATCCTTATTTGAATTTAGTCCGATACAGGTGCCATCCATTAGTTTTATAGACGCTGTATCATTTTTAAGAAAAGGTGATGAAATATAAACATTATCCATCCAGCCGTATTGAGTGCTGTCTTTGTTGCCGTTAATATAGCTCCCTACAAATTCGCCTTCGAAGCACATAAGATTTGATGCTGTTTCGCTGCTTGACGGAAAAACTTTTGCTCCTTTAAGTTCCGGTTTAATATAATATTCAAGAATATATTCTGCATTATCCCATTCCGGCCAATCTTTTACTTCGCCATGCTTTGCCTGCGCAGCCATAAAAGCTTGACTTATTGTTGAATATGCTTTTTTTAATCGTGCTTCGGTTTCTTTTCTCTGATGATTTTTAATCAGTGTCGGCAAAGTCATTGCAGCAACAATTCCGATGATACCGAGTGTAATAAGAACTTCCGCCATTGTAAAAGCTTTTTTCATAACCTCTCCTTGATATAATTAGTCTATTTATTTAATTAAAATAGACAATTTATATTATGAGATATATTTCGTAGAATGTCAAGAGTCCATGAGACAATTTATCACATTAATTTTTGATTTAATAACACATATTCTAATTAAAGGAGATAATTATGAATGTAAAAGAGGCTCTCGGACAAAGAATAAAAATCCTGAGACATAAAATCGGCTATACGCAGGAACGTTTTGCCGAAGCAATTGGTGTTGCGCCAAGACATATAAGCAGGATTGAAAACGGGATAAATTCGCCATCCGTTGAAACTCTGGGGCGGATTGCTAGTGTACTGGGCGTTGAATTAAAAGAGCTTTTTAATTTCCCTTATATGGAAACTGAAGAATATTTGCGGCGTGATATTAAAACGATTCTGGACAATTTGGATTATGAAAATTTAAAACTTGCGTATAAAGTTTTAAATGAAATGTTTAGATAACAAAAATTCTTTCTGCATTTTGTGTTGTAGCCGATACAACTTCATTATATGAAATTTCTTTTATTTTTGCGATTTCCTCCGCCACAAATTTTACGTAAGCCGGCTGATTTTCATCTCCCCTGTACGGTACAGGCGTTAAATACGGGGAATCTGTTTCAAGAAGTAGTCTTTCAAGCGGAATAGTTCCGGCAACCTCTTTCATTTTTTTTGCGTTTTTAAAGGTTACAACTCCTCCGATTGCGATGTACCAGCCTTCTTTAATACATTCTGCGGCAAACTCCGGACTTCCCGAAAAACAGTGCATAATGACAGTTGAATTTTTGTTATGCTCCTTTAAGATATCAAAGGTATCTTTATGGGCTTCTCTGTCATGGACATTTACCGGCAGGTTTAGTTCGTTTGCAAGTTTAATTTGTTTGATAAAAATCTCTTTTTGTAATTCGACAAAACTTTTGTCCCAGTAATAATCCAATCCTATTTCTCCGATTCCGACAACTTTGGGTGATTTTGCAAGTGTTCTTATTTTTTCCTCAATAGTATCATTCCAATCTTTAGCCTCCGAGGGGTGAATTCCAAGATAACAATAAACATTGTCATATTTTTGCGAAAGTTCAAAAACTTCATCAATGTCGGCGGCGTTTGATGCTGGAACAATAAGTTTTTTAACATTGTTTTTTCCGGCATTCTCTAAAATCTCATCAAGAGAAAGCTTTTCAATCATATTGATATGAGTATGTGTATCTATTAAATAATTTCCGCTCATATCCGAATTATAACATGAATGAAGTTTATGATATAATCAATGTTATGGATAATACGGATTTAAAAATTTCAATAGGGCATCTTTACCCCAAACAGCTTAATTTGTACGGCGATATGGGAAATATTATCACTCTTAAAAAGCGCTGTGAGTGGCGGGGAATTGGTGTTAATTATGTTGAAATTGATTTAGGTGATAAAATTCCTGAATGTGATTTGTATTTTATCGGAGGCGGTCAGGATAAAGAGCAAATTGATGTTTCTAAGGCAATGTATTTGCAAAAGGATTTTTTGCAGGAACAAAGAGATAAAAATGCAGTATTTCTTGGAATTTGCGGAGGATATCAGCTTCTCGGACATTATTATCAGCCGTTTGACGGTGAAAAACTTTCAGGTGTCGGCCTTCTGGATGCATATACTGTTGCCGGTAAAAAAAGATTTATCGGGAATGTAACGGCTCACACTGATTTTCTAACTCCGGATACTCTTGTCGGATTTGAAAATCATTCAGGGCTTACCTATCTTCAAAATGATACAAAACCGCTTGCTGTTGTTTCAACAGGCAACGGAAATAACGGCAAAGATAATACGGAAGGAGCACGGTATAAAAATGTTTTTGGAACATATCTTCACGGTTCTTTACTGCCTAAAAATCCTCATTTAGCGGATTATTTGATTTCACTTGCGCTTGAAAAAAGATTCGGCGAAAAATTTAAACTCGAAAAACTTAATGATGCAATCGAATATTCGGCGCACAATTCGGTTATTAACAAGGCTTATTGATTGATGGCAAAACTATTAAAATTATATAGCTGCTGGTGTAGTATCCCCGATAAAATTCGTTTTTTGATAATCGGCGGTGTTAATGCTGCAATTTCATACGTTATATTTGCAATTTCAGTTTATTTTATCGGTGACAGATATTATCAGATTTGTGCTGCATTACAGTGGATAATTTCATCACTTTTTTCGTTTGCAAATCAGAAGCTTTTTGTGTTCTGTACGAAGGGAAACTGGATAAAAGAATATATTAAATGCTGTACAACATGGCTTGTGAGTTATATATTAAATGTTTTGATTTTAGAGGCTTTTGTGAAATTTTTACATTTAAATGTTTATATGGCGCAATTTCTTGCAATATTTGCGGTTTCAGTTGTTACCTATGTTATGTTTAAATATTTTGCGTTTAAAGTTCATAAAGCCGCATAATATTTGATAAATTATAAAAAATCTTTGCTCTTACATTTGCAAAAGCAAAGATTTTTTAGATATTTCCTATCAGCTTATTACGCATTTTCAAGTGAAATAACTGCGTCAATAATTGTTTGTTTTGCTTCATCAGGTGTAAGTTTTATAACTTCATCCGTTGCACGAATTTTACATTCAACAAGACCTTCACTGATAGTTTTTCCAACAGTAATTCTATACGGGAAACCGATTAAATCAGTATCTTTAAATTTGACGCCGGCTCTTTCATCCCGGTCATCAAGAACGACTTCAACTCCTGCGTTTTTCAAAACTTCATAAAGTGCATTTGCAATCTTCATCTGAGTTTCATCCTGAATATTGACAGGCACAATAACAGCATGATATGGCGCTATTGCAAGCGGCCATTTGATACCGTGTTCATCATGATGGGCTTCGACTGCTGCTGCCGCCGTTCTTGAAATACCAATACCGTAACATCCCATTATATAAGGATGAGTTTTGCCGTTAACGTCAGTGTAGACTGCATTCATGGGTTTGGAATATTTTGTGCCGAGTTTAAAAATGTTGCCGACTTCAATTCCCTTTGTTACAAAAAGCGGTTTTCCGCAATCCGGACAGAGTTCTCCGGCTTCTACAAGACGGATATCGGCTTTTATTATATCTTCTGGCAGCACATCCTCAAGATTGGCGCCTACAAGGTGCTTGTCAGTCTGATTTACTCCGACTACAAAATTTTTCATATCAAAAACGGTTTCGTCTGCAACAATTTTTATTTCGTCCATTCCCTTCGGACCGATAAAGCCGGGTTCTGCAGTAAAACCTTTTGCGTTCATCAATTCTTCAATTTCGCCTGCTGTTGCAATTCTTATTTCAATTCCGCCTGCTGCATTCATTAATTTGGTTTCCTCAACTGATTTGTCCGCTCTTATAAGCGCAAGTACAGGCTTTTTGTCAATAATATATACAAGCGTTTTTAAAATTAAGGTTGAAGGAATTTTCAAAAATTCGCTCAATTCTTCAATTGAATGAGTATTTGGTGTATCAAGTATTTCTTTTGCCTTGAAGTAATCTTTGCCATCAACAACCGCAGATGGTAGTTTTGAAATTGCGTGGTTGGAATTTGCCGAATAATCGCAGTTGTTGCAGTAAAAAACATCATTTTCACCTGCGTCTGTGTCTGTGATTACCATAAATTCATGAGATACACTCCCGCCTATTGCGCCGGAATCTGATTGAACCATTTTGGTTTCAAGTCCGCATCTTTCAAAAATTCTTTTGTATGCACGTGCCATATTTTGATATTCTTTATCAAGTCCTTCCTCATCAACATCAAAGCTGTAGGCGTCTTTCATGATAAATTCACGACCTCTTAACAGTCCGTAGCGGGGGCGGATTTCATCACGAAATTTTGACTGGATTTGATAAAGATTTACTGGCAGCTGCTTGTAAGATTTTAAAGCGTCACGTGCAACAGATGTAATAATTTCTTCATGTGTCGGGCCAAGACACATATCACGGTCATGTCGGTCTTTTAGACGCATAAGTTCTTTTCCGTAAACCTCCCATCTTCCGGATTCTTCCCAGAGTTCTTTAGGTTGAACAAAAGGCATCAAAAGTTCCTGAGCGCCGGCTCTGTCCATTTCTTGCCTTACAATATTTTCAACTTTTTTTAATACTCTCCACATAAGGGGCATATATGTATAAACTCCGGGGGCAAGTTTTTTTATATAACCTGCGCGGCCAAGCATTTTATGAGAAACAACTTCGGCATCTGAAGGGAATTCTCTTAAAGTTTGTACAAATAATTTTGACATTTTCATAATATATAAATCCTCATTTAATCTTTTTCAATAACCATATTTTAGCATGAAAAAGAAGGATTAACCGAGGGATCTAATTTCTTTGTTTACAAACTTGATATTTGTATTTAGTGTTGTACTGTTTTCAAGCGCAAGGTTAAAATATTTAAGGCTTTCATCACGATTATTCATCTGTTTTTGAATTTGCGCCATTATATAAAATAGATTTCCGTTTCGGCCGCATTTTTCGATAGCCGTATTAATTATGGCTTCTGCTTGTTCATATTTATGTTCGGATGAAAGAATTTTTGCATAAACAATATAGGCATCCGTATCTTTCGGGTTTAATTCAATAGTTTTTTCAAGTTTTGAAAGTGCATCATCCGTATTTCCGCATTCCCAGTCAATAACCGCCAGATTGTAATATGCCCAGCTGTAGGCTGGCGAAAGTTCAAGAACTTTATTGAATTTTTCGTATGCAGTTTGTATGTCGCCCATCTCCTTAAAAATATTTCCTATATAAAAATGCGCATAAATATCTTCATCATTCAAATCAATTGTATTTTGGAAATTAGTGACCGCATCAACCAGATCCCCTTTTTTAAGATAACAAATTCCAAGATTAAAGTATGAATTGGAATCGTTTTTGTCGGTTTCAATTACTCTGTTAAAACATTCTATTGCATTATCATATTCTTTTAAATCAGTAAGTACAAGTCCAAGATTGTATATGGCATCAATTTCGGCTGGTGAAATTTCTATTGCTTTAAGGTATGCGTTTTTTGCATCATCTTTTTTCTTTAATTTTTCGTATGCAATACCGAGATTATAAAAGATTTCACTGTCTTCCGGAAATGTTTTTGAAAGAAATAACAGATGTGCAAGGGCTTCATCGGCATAACCCGTATCAAGCAAAAGTATTGCAAGTTCCCGCCTTGCCTGATAGTTGTTGTTGTCGTCCCGTAAAATTTGTTGAAGATCGTCTATTCTTTCTGCTTTTGACATAATTAGATATTAACAATTTTTATATTTGGTTTCAACTTGTTTACATTAATTCAACAGCCTTTACTATTGCAATTTTTTGACAAAAAGTTTAAAATACATTTAAATAAGGAGAGTTTATTATGAAACTTAAGTTTTTATCAGTAATATTATCATTATTTTTATTTGCATCTGCCGTGTTTGCAGGCCCCTTTAATGCTAACGCAAAAACCAAAAGAATTCCGGCGGGAACAAAATTTTCACTGGAGCTTCTCGGCCCTGTAACTTCCGTTTCAGGACGGGCAGGGGGACAGTTTTCTGCAATTCTCATCAATGATCAGTCTGTCGGAGATGATGTGATTTTGCCTTCCGGTTCTCTTGTAAGAGGAACTGTAAGCAAGATAGAGGAACCAAAGAGGATGTCAAAGGGGGCAATTTTGTATCTCGACTTTGACCATGTTGTAACACCGAACGGAAGACAATTGCCATTGACGTTATCTTTGACCGGTCGTGAAGATTTAACGGTAGACGGCGGTATTGTAAACGGACGGGGATACGGTGAAGCATTCCGAAAAACTATGAGGAAAAGCGGAAATATTACAAAAGCTGCTGTAAACTGGGGAAATGAAACATTTGAGGATACGGCAGGCGGATATTTAAGAATAATTACGGTTCCGGTTTGCGCAATAGGCGGTGCTATAGGAAGTACGGGATATTTTGTTTACGATGCGATTGCGGATATGATTCGTAAAGGCGAACATGTTGATTTGAATACAGGGGAAGTTTTAAATGTAATTCTTGTTGAACCTGTTGATGTTCCGGTTATATAGCCGTTCAGGTAATAATTAAAATGATAAAAGAGCCTTTTTGTGAGGCTCTTTTTTTTATTTACCGACCTGATTGCGTCCGTTATTTTTTGCATTATAAAGTCTTTTGTCTGCGCAATCAATAATATCAGATGCATTTTCTCCGTCGTGCGGGAAAGTTGCTACACCTAGACTTATGGTAACATGACTTTCTTTATCGCCAGTCAATTTTATTTTATTATTTGCAACCCGTTCGCAAATTTTTTGAGCGGTTGTATAAGCTTCATCTTTTCCTGTGTTGGGAAGTATAATACTCATTTCTTCCCCGCCGTATCTGCATACGATATCTGTTGCACGCACATTTTTCTTTAAGGTGTGGGCAACCTGACGCAAAACGGCATCTCCTGCCTGATGCCCGAATGTATCATTGAATTTTTTAAAGAAATCTATATCCAGAATTATCAATGAAAATTCTTTTTCGTAACGTTTTCCGTTTTCAACAGCCATTTTCATCTGTTCCTGAAAATACCTGTGGTTATACAAATCTGTAAGTCCGTCGGTTGTAGCAAGTATATACTGCTGTTCAAAGTCACGGGATTTTATAATGTATTTTACGATAAATGCCGAAATAAATGCCAGAAGCGACAAAATCAGCGGGTAAATAACTTCAATCCACAGGTTACAATATTTCATTAAATAATAGGATGCGATTATATATAAAAGATAAATTGAAACTGAGGCAAATGATGCCGTAAATGCTGAACCTATGCGCATTACACAAAATCCTATCAAAAGAGCCAGTATTATGCCGGAAAATATAGTAATTGCTTTGTCGGCTTTTGTTATAAAGTTGTCATCAATAATGTTGTTTACAAAATTAGCCTGAACTTCAACGCCAGGTACGGTTCGTCCTGTCGGAGTGGTTTTTATGTCAAAAAGAGCAGAGGCTGTGGTGCCAAAATAAATTATTTTATTTTTAAAGTCATATCCGCTGTTTTGGGCTTCTCCGTTTATTACCTTTATAAGTTTGTACATCGGAATATGTGTGTAGGCAGTATTATTTCCGTACCAGTTTAAGATTGCGCTGCCGTCTTTATCAAGATAAATTCTTCTGTCTGCAAGAAGCAGATTTGAATTGCTGTCAATTACAAAATTATGTTTATCTATTTTGTTTTTTTCAGTTGAGTTTATGGCATCAATTGCAACCTTTAATCCTAATTGAGAATAATATTTGTCCTGATATTTTACAAATAGCGGCATTTTGCGTAGAATTCCGTCATCAGCACGGGATACGTTAATCATCCCGACATTTTCCGTTGCATTTAAAATTCCTTCAAGAATTGAGCGGCAATTGGTAAAGGTTAAATCCTCAAAATTTATATCAGAATAATTTGTAACTTTTACTGCGAGTTTTTCCGGTAAAACCGGCGGTTTTCGTAAATCTTCTGATTGATTATCAAGATTCATTGCCGTATAAACATTTTTATACTTTTTCATTGAATTCACAAGAGAGTCATCCGCATTATTTGTGCTTTTAAGTGATTTTACAAACATAAGATCAAATGCAATGATTTTCGGATTTTGAGTTTCAAGATAATCTATAAGTTTTACATATACATCTCTCGGAAGCGGCCATTCTCCGTAATGGTCAAGTATATATTCATAAGTTGCTTCATCAATTGCAACAATTACAATATCTTTGTCCGGCGTTTTTGTTTTTGCATTTATCATTATATTCTGGCGTAAGTCAAAAGTTCTGTTTTCAATCATATCAATGAATGTATTGAAATTTGCGCTTTTAAGACTGAAAAATACCGCAATGACAAATATTACCAGCCAGATTGAATATAATATTTTTTTTAACATAACCTGCTTCCCTAATTAAACTGAAATTAATGTTATTTCACATTTTCAGTATAATTGATGCCGGAAGTTTTGGCAACAAAATTTTTTACTATAAACTGTTTTTCCAGTATAAAATTATTTAATTTTAATATTTCGGTAGAATATGATAATTCATCAGGATTTTGAAGATATCTCAACAAACATTGTTCATGCAGATTCATAAATTTAATTTACCTATAAAATGTGTATCCAACCTTTGTGTGTATTTGTATTATTTCAAATATTTATGAAAATAACATCAACCTTTTATATAATCATTATTTCTTTTTCTCATATATTTGCATGAATTTGTCTTTTAATGCGTTGCGGGTAAACAATTATTAAAAAATACTTGCTTATTTTTATTTTGTTGTATAATATTGGTATAGTCGAAATTTAATTATCAAGTTTGGAATCTTGAAAAAAGAAAGAGGTTAAAAATGAAAGAAGGAATTCATCCCGATTATAAAAAAACAACTATCAAATGTGTATGCGGTAACGAAATTGAAACCGGTTCAGTTGTTGACAATATTACGGTTGAAATTTGCAACCACTGCCATCCGTTCTATACAGGTCAACAAAAAATTCTTGACTCAGAGGGTCGTGTTGAAAGATTCAACAAACGTTACGGCAAAAAATCATAAGTTTGATTTTGTAACAAAAATATTAAATAATACCGCACCTCTATTAAGGTGTGGTATTATTTTGTAAAGATTAGTGGGAGGAATTTTATGCAAGAAAATAATGAACCGGTAGTAAATTTAATTTCCAAACCGGAAAATATGTTAAAAACAGTTTACACAGCCTGCCGTACCTGTTACAGCGCAGATTATCCGATAAATATTTATAACAGCACGGATGATACCGAAAAAATGTTAAAACTAATCGAACGTGTAATATCATCGGGGCATTATTCAACAATTGAACACATACAGGTAAGTTTTGCAATTTCAAATGTATCAAGAGCATGTACACATCAGCTTGTGCGTCACAGACATATGTCATTCTCACAAAAATCTCAGCGGTATGTAAAAGAAAAAGGTCAGTTTGATTATATTATTCCGCCCACAATTGAAAAAAATCAGGAAATGAAAGAAAAATTCATCAATTTTATGGGCAAAATTTCCGAACAATATCAGGAGTTTGTAGAAGCAGGAATTCCGGCGGAAGATGCGAGATTTGTTTTGCCAAATGCTGCTGCAAGTTCTCTTGTTGCAAGTTTAAATCTTCGTGAAATGATTCATCTGGCAAATTTAAGACTTTGTACAAGAGCACAGTATGAAATAAGAACACTTGTGAAAAAGATGTGTGAGGAGCTTGTTAAAGAAGAACCATGGTTAAAACCTTATCTTGTTCCTAAATGTGAACGTCTCGGTTTTTGTGATGAGGACAAATCCTGCGGTCGTAAACCGCAAAAAGCCGCTGTTTTATCAATTTAGTCTTAAATATTTCCCGCAAAAAACTCATTTACATGTTTTTAGTTTTGTATAAAAGGAAAATATTTAATGACAATCGGGTTAAAACAGGTATTTCTGGCAGGTTTAATCGGAGTTTCTCCGCTATCTTCCGTTACAAAAGCGCAAAGTCTTAAGCAATTTGTTTCCAAAATAGTGCCGGAAGTTGGTGTTACAAGTACTCTGAATAAAGAAATGGCTTTGTTCAGAGGGTTAAATTTCCCGTTTAACAGTAAAAATAATCAATTTGATATATTTCTTGGAGCAGCTCTAAATCCTCACAAAAAAGGCGATTTTATCGGGATGCTTACAAACGATGCGAAATGGAATAAATATTCAAATTTTAGCATCTGGGCACGCTCGGTTATGATATTTTCCAAACGGGTTAAAAAAGCAATGGTTGAACTTTCACCTGTTAAGGTAAATTGGAAAGCCGGCAAATTTGATTTTTCTGTAAATCCTGCAATTTATGCAGGACGTGATTTTAAGGCCGGTGAAGCTAATCTCGGTTTAAGCGCAATATTCCAAACGAGATACTCAGTTTCAACAAAAGATAAGTTGTTGTTAGAAGTCAGATATGCATCTGAGCCTGCAGAAAAATTTAAAAATATAAAATTTGAAAACGGTCTTGATAATACCTCATACCGAATAACTTACAAAAGATATTTTTAATAACTACTTATTTTACTGTTCTAAGTACCTATTCTGACTTTTTATAAATAATTCTATTTGTACCTTCATTGCTTTTTGTGATAAATAATGCTTATTTAGCATATCCAATTCTTTATCTGGTTTTACGTATTCAAATTTATTAGAACTTAATTTATCAAAAACATGAAATAAAAATAACTTTCTTATGTATCTAGCTGCGCGTGATTTGTATTCTTCTGCGGTATTGGCATTTGCCTGGGTAAAGACATTTTTCAGGTTATCAATATTTAATTTTCCTACCATTGAGTATAATTTAAATCTATTTAAACTAAATAATAAATCCCACCCATTATTAAAAAACTCATCTTTTAATAAATTGTTAATAGAAAAGCAGGTAAGTTTTTCTTTATTAAAAGTTAAGTGATTGTGTTCCAAAAAAGATTGTGCAGCTTCCAAAGAGTTTCCGGAATAAGTATAATCTATAAGGATAGGCTTTTTTTTGCCAGCAAAATTGTTTTTATTTATACCAATGCTGTCTAAATATTTTTTATAAATATCTGTATTTGGAATATTTTTTGGTAACCCGTTTCTTAAACCTGATAGTGGAATGATTTTAACATCTGCTCCCAGCGCTTTGGAAACTTCAGCAATAGATGCAACTGAACGTCCGACTGCAATTAATGTATAGTTATTTGTTCCGTATAAATTGTCAAAGTAGGATTTAACTTTGTTTGCAGCATATAAATTTATTTGTGCCATTTCTTTTATACGGGTAGGTGAAAAATAACGAAGTAATAATTTTAAAGGCAGTGGTATGTTTTTTATTGTCGCTGAATTAATTTGATCTGGAATTTTATCTAAGCAAGAATTTCCAATGTGATAATATTTGTTTGTTTTATTAAAAGATATATAATTGTGTAAATGATTTTTTAAATTATTAATTTTCATGTACTTACAATAAAACCTGAAACGAATTTTTTTGCGGTGCATGTTTATCTTGCTGAAATGAACCAATAAAAACAAAATCAAGCACTTTGATAATATAGGTCTACTTATACAGCCGTTGTAGATAACGCACCAAATATAAATATAAATATACAACAGTATTTCAAGCTTTAAAATATAAATTAAAAAATTCGGCCCCGATGCGATTCGAACGCATGATCTTTGGTTTAGGAAACCACTGCTCTATCCTGCTGAGCTACGAGGCCTTTTAAAAAGTCAGGAGTCTCCCCGACTTTTGGTTTTTCAACCGGCTGTCAACCAAGTTTATTTTAACATAAAAATGTGCTTGACGGGAGTCGAACCCACGGCCTTTTCCTTCGGAGGGAAACGCTCTATCCAACTGAGCTACAAGCACATTTTGCGTTATTTTTATCATAATAAAAGAGCGGCTTATAATCAAGTCCGCTCTTTTATTTTTTTAGATTTTTTATTTAAAGAATTCTTTAGCATTAACAGCCTGACGTTCTTTTTCATCTTCGACCTTAAAGAACGGCATTTGTTTAAAGTTAAACATTGAAGCAATTACAGAACTCGGGAAAAGTTCTACTGCATTGTTAAGATCAAGGACAGCTGCGTTATAAAATCTTCTGGCTGCTGCAATATGTTCCTCAACTTCGTTGTATGTCTGCATAGACTGTATCATTGTCTGGTCAGCTTTGATTTGAGGATAATTTTCCATATTAACCATCAATTGACCCATTTGACGTTGAATTTCACCGTCAAGTTTTAATTTCCCTTCAATGCTTCCAAGGCTTGAATCAAGTTTAAGTGCCTGAGCTCTTAATGCCGTAATGTTTTCCAGCAAACCTCTTTCGTGTTCCATGAATTTGTTTGCAATTGTTAAAATGTTCGGGATTAAGTCGTAACGTTTTTTCAGTTGTACATCAATACTCGCAAAAGCTTCTTTAACTTTGTTTCTTTTTGTTACAAGCGAGTTGTAAATACAAATAATAATAAGTAAAATAACACCTATTACAATAAGGCTTATTAATCCTGTTGACATTCCTGCACCTCCTAATGTGTCAGCAAATTGTTTTCCGCTTACAACGTTGTTCATTTTTAACCTCTCTTCTTATACGTTGTTGTTTTATATAGTAGCATATTTTTCATTAATTGTCTAATTTATTTTCCTGCAATTACTACAGTAAAATCCGTTCCGCTGCAATAATTGTTTGTCGGATCATAAACAAACTGATATCCAATAATTGAAGGGGTTTTCTTTTTTAACCAGTTAAAGTAGTCGTTTGTTACCTGTTTTGAATGTGCGACAAATTGTGTATGTGTTTTGTTTACATGGCCTGTGCAGGTTACGCTTATTCCCAAATTTGTCAATTGTTCTTTTACAAGGGCTGCTTCATCGGCATTCCCTTCCGAGTACATAATTCCTGCCTTCATTTGAGGAGCTATATCCTGCGGATTGACTTTTTCTCTGTAAATCAGTCTGTCAACTACTTCCTGCGTTTTTTCGGGATCCAGAATCCAGTAGCTTATATAACCTTTTTTATTCGGTGCGCCTGGAAGCATTGCGATTTCTATTTTGTCCATATCAAGGTGTTTTGCAAGACCTGCATATTGTGAAAGTTCGTAAAATGACATGTTTGTTTTTATGTATTTGTTTGCAACGTTAATAATTTCAGGAAGTTTTGTAATTGTTTCCGGTTTTTTAAGAGCTTCCATCATCCCGCGTAAGAACCATTGCTGACGCTGAGTTCTTCCGATATCGCCCATAGCGTCATGTCTGAATCTTAAATAACCTATAACCTGTTTCCCGTTAAGATGATTAGGACCTCTGGTAAGATTGATAAATAACTTTCCGGAGTAGTCGTTATAGTGCATGTTTTTTTCAACATAAATATCAACACCGCCTATAGCATCAACAATTTCTTGAACTGCACGGTCATGAACCATTATATATCTGTCAATTTTAACACCAAGAGTGTCTTCAATGGTTTTTATTGTCATTCCGATACCGCCGATTGCATGTGCTGCATTTATCTTTTGTATGCCGTGGTCGTCAGGCAGATAAACTTTACTGTCACGCGGAATTGAGATGGCATTAAGTGATTTTGTTCTCGGGTCTATGTTCATTAATATTATAGTATCAGTTCTTGTACCTTCCCACGGATCAGTGCCCTCACCGTTTGAGTCAACACCTAAAAGAAGAATGTTTCTTCGTTTTGCGCCGAATGGAAATGAAAAATCCGCTTTATGTTTTGTATCGTTGTCTTTTGAAAGATTTACGAACAATTTTGTAACGGGGTTGTCTTTTCCGAGATTTTTTTCAAGAAATTCTTGATTGTCTGCAAGAACAAAAAAGCTTAAAGCTGCGCCTATTATGATTATTGTTAAAACCATTACTGTGCGTAAAAATTTTGAACTTTCTTTTCTTCTTAATTTTGCCTGACGTATATAATTTTCATCTTGATTAATTTGACTTCTTCTTGGTCCTTTGGGTGTATCGGTTTTCATAATATATCCTTGTGTTTCACGTTATACTTAATATAATATTATATATTTACAATTTGCATATACAGTAATTTAATGATTTTGTTATATAACTTTTAGTAAGAATGTTGATACAAGCGAAAAATAAACAACAAGCCCCACAACATCAATGGTTGTTGCAATTACGGGGCCTGATGCAACTGCGGGATCAACATTCAGAGATTTTAATGCAAACGGTGTAAATGTGCCGATAATTGTTGCCATGGTCATGTTAATGGTCATTGCGATACCCACAACAATTCCCAGTTCTATGTTGTGCTGCCATCCCCAGGTTACCATAGTAACAAGTATTCCGAAAATACTGCCTATAACAAGACCTATTAGCATTTCACGCAATATATGGTGGAATGCTGAACTTAATGTCACCTGTCCTGTAGAAAGCCCCCGTACCATAAGAGTGATGCTTTGTGTCCCGATATTTCCGCCGAGGCCTGCCAGAAGCGGCATAAATATTGCAACAATCGGTATTGCAGCAATTGTATGGTCAAAGTGGTGGGCAACATTAACAGCTATAAATTCACCCAGTAATGTTATAAAAAGCCACGGGGTTCTTGCTCGTATTGCATTCAAAATATTCCCTGACAGAATTTCGTCTTCATCAACGATTTCTGTTGAAATACCTGAAGACTGATAAATTTCCTCGGTTGTTTCTTCTTCAAACAAATCATGAACGTCGTCCCATGTTATCATCCCTTTAAGTCTGTTATACAAATCAACTACAGGCAGAGCGTTATACTGGTATTTCATAAATTCATCGGTGATATAGTCGCTGTAATCGTCAACATGTAGTTTTACGATATCTGAAATCATGATATCTTCAACTTTTTTTGTAACGGGAGAAGTTAATAGTTTGCGTAGAGAAACAACACCCAGAAGGTGATTTTGTTTGTCTACAACGTAAATATAATAAAGTTCAAGATTATCCCGTTCAGCTTTAATTCTTATATAATTTAAGACATCCTGAACGCTCATATCCGAATTAACAGTTAACACAACAGGGTTCATAATACCGCCTGCAGTGTCTTCGTTATATGTCAAAAGTTCTCTTACTTCTTCGGAAAATTTGTGCGGCAGTTTGTCAAGATATGTTTCGGTTTCATCCTCCTCCATATCTCCCAGAACGTCAGCTGCTGCGTCATGCGGCAATCTTGTCAAAATCTTTGATGCAACTTCCTGATCAATTTCGCCTAAAAGTTCAACCTGCATTTGCGGGGAAATATATTCCATAAGTTCAGCAGCTTTGTCAATATCAAGAAGCTCAAAACATTTAAGTCTTTCTTCCGGCTTTAGTTCCTGAAAAATATCCGCCAGATCCGCACTGTGAAATCCCGCCAGTTCTTCTTTCAACTGCTCGGTTGTTTCATCTTCCATTATTTCTCTTAATCTTTCGATTACGTTTGAAACATTCATCATAATATTATTATAGTACGAATATAATTTTTGGTGATGAATGTATATTTATTTCTATGATTTTAATCTGATTTTTCCGGTCAATTTATCGACTTCCCAGTTGTCTGAAAGTTTATAAACAACAAATGAGCCGTGTTCTCCTTTTCCGGAATCTGAACGGTTATCATGGTAGTTTGCCCATTGAAGGTTGTCTGTTGCATCGGCATAACCCTGACCGTTACCGTTTGTTATGGCAATATGACCTTCTTCATTTTCATAACCCTCGCCGGGTGTCCATATAACAATATATCCGGCCGGAAGACTTGATAAGTCGGAGGTATTAATTTCTCTTGCTATTCCTGCTCCGGTTTCCACGTATTTTACGGGTGTAAACATTTCCGGATGTGCTTCAAACCAGTTTTTAACATATTTGGGCTGACTTCCGTATTCAGCCATTTCGCTTACATCAATTCCGGCGTTGCTCATTGCCTCCTTGACACCGGTAAGACAATAGCCGCTTGTTATATTGTTTGGATTTTTCATTGCAACATTATATCCTGCATTTGCAAGAATACTTGCTTCTTCGGATATTCGTCCTCTTGTTGTAAATTCACTTACGGACTGTGGTTTTTCATGTTTAAATCCGCGGCGTTCTCCGTACTCATTTACATATCCGCTGTTGGTTCCGTTAAGATTCGTTTCACGAAGAACTTCTTTGTTAGAAGCTGACGCATTATATACGGCACTATGATTGTTCAAATATGCTTTTCTGAATTTATCTTCGGCATGTCCGACTGCTTTTGCATAATTATTTCGTAAAATGCTTGCTTCATTACTGTTAATTCCATCAGAGGTATTAATTTGCCGATTTGAGTTTACTTTGCTTTTAAGTTCCTTCAGGTGCATTAGTAAAAGTTTTATATCCGAATTAGTCAAAGATTCAATTTCATCTTTACTAAGTCCGAAGTCAAAGCTCAATTCTCCGTTTTGCAGAGCGGAAACAAGCTGCTGTCTGAGATTTGAGTCAATACCTTTAGCGGATAAAGACTGATTGAGCTGTTTAATTTCAGCAGGAGTATTAAGATGTTTTGCCTTATCCGTGTACATTGCAGGCAGAAAAACAACTCCGCCCATCTCTCCGTTGTTTTTCATATCGTCGAAAGTGCGTGTACTTTCGGCTTTAGCTTCGGCTTCTTTACGAGAATCTGCATTTTCAACAAGTTTATATTCTTGAGTTATTTCACGGACTTTTCTTGAATATTCCCAGCCCTGAGGTTTGTAAGTTCCGTTTAAAAGCGATGCGGCTTCGCCGCCGTTCCATAGAGCACAAAGTGCATCCTGACGGGTAATGTTGTTAGCCCATGCTTCGGTATTGCCTGTTTTTTCGGCAATACCTTCTTCGTTTATCTCCCAACCGTTGTATTGTACAATTGTATCCTGAGCTGTTTCCATGCCCTGTTGATATTTTGCGGTGTCCAGGCGTTTGTTTAAATGTGCAAGAAGAACCATTGTTGCTTTAGCTGAAACTTCCGGATCAAGCAGTTGTTTTTCGTTTGTTATTCCCAGAGCTTCCATATCACGCTTTATTGCAGGATCTTTTATATGCATGGTATATTTTAGCTGGGTCATTCCGTATGACCAATCTCGTTTTTGTTCTTCAACCGTACCGGTAGCTTGCAGTACATCTTCAGTCATACTTGAAACAGGCATAATCATATTCTTAAGAGCTTTATCAATATTTAAACTGTCCGCACCTCTTAAAATGTCTTTCACTGTTTGGCGTCCTGTTTGTTCGCCGAAATTAGTTTCTTTTCCGGCAATTCCTATTGCAGTTTGGGCAAGCGTGTTATATGTATCATTATCTATTCCAAGTTGGCGCATAAGAATTTCTTTGTCGTTGACAAGTGCAGAAGCAAATTTTTTAGCATTCTCTGGAGCATCTTCCGGCATTTTAAAAGAAATATCTGCGGCAACTTTAAGTGGTTTTTCAGGTTCTGTTTTAACCTCCGGCTTTTCTGCCATTGCGGTTTTTAATACGGTATTTTTCTTAAGCTTACCTTCTTTATAAGTTCCTTCAATTACTCTGCCATCATTATAGGTTGTTGTTTGAGTCAGATAATAGTCTTCTTTTGTGGCGCTGGAGTTCCGATTGCGTAAGCCGGCATTGATTGCTTTTCCGGGGTTGCTTACAAGATTACGGATGCTGAATGCATCCCATGCATCCTGCAGGCCTTTTTGAAAAGCTTCGCCTGAAGTCATTTCTTCCTGCCATGATTTGTCAGACAAAACGGTTCTGATTTCTTTTACATCTTTATAATTAAGATTTGTTTGAATTATTTCATAGTGTCCTGTAGTTTCGTTATACTCAACTCTAGCGTTTCCGCCGCTTTCTGCTTGTATATCAGCTGCTATTTTTTGAAACTTCTCAGGTGCAGGTGATGCTTTTTCTTTTGTCTGTGAACCGTTTGTATATGATGTTTCCGTAATGCGACCATTATTGTATTTTTGAGTTTGAGTCAAAAGATTGCCGGCGGAATCGTATTTTATTTCGATTTCACCGATTTTATTTTCGCTCATATTCCTGCCGGCTGTAATTTTTATTGAGTAACAGCCTTGAGAGTCTTTTGTAACTTCATAGGTATCTCCGCTTTTTTGAAGTTCATTAATACGATTTTGTACGGCTTGCGGGTAGCTTTCTTTAACAGTATCTTTAGAGGATGAGGAGCCTGCGCCTCTGACGTTTTCCGTACCTGAACTACCGGAGGATGAGGAACTTGCAGCAGCCGGTTTTTGTCCGTAAAGTTCGTTGTATTTTTGAACTTCCGCTTTTCCTGCGGTTTCATCTAACAGCCCTTCCTGATTTACTTTATCTTGAATTGAGGGTGGAATTTTTACTTTATCACCTACTTTAAACCAGTTCCTTTGAGCGGAAGTTTTGTTTGCATTTACGAATTCTTCATATTCCGGCGTTCCTTCTTTGAAACCTAGTCTTTCAGCAGTCTTTTTAAACGTTTCGCCTTCTTTAGGATATGTTATTAAATTTCCGTTTTCATCGTGTTCCAAATTGGAGTCAGTTCCAGCAGAAGCTGATTTAGCGGATTTTTGAGCTGTTTCCTCAACATTATCAGCCTGAGCGGACATAGCGTTAAGGAAGGTATTTGTCGCATCAGCTCCTTGTTGTTTAAAAACATTACTGTTTTTTGATGATGACAGTTCATTGCTGCTTATTGTTCCGTTCTGGTCTTTGTCAAGAGAATTTAAAATTTGATAGGCGTTTGCCCATTCTTCTTTACTTATTTGTTTGTCATTATTTTTGTCAAGGATTTGGAATATTGACAGGGCTTTGGCAATAGTTTCCCTGTCCGCATTTTTTTCTTTTAACGTTTGGTTCAGGGTGTCCCAGCTTATATTTTGATTTTTTAAGTAATTCTGTATATTGTCAAAAGACATGGTTAATACTCCTTTATATAATTACGGAGTATTTTTTTAAAACTTAAGTAATATTGTGTATTTATAACAAATTGTTACAAATTTATATAGACATTACTTTTTCGAGAAATACATAAATTTAAACTTTTATTGTATAATTTTTCTATAAGAATTTTTACAGGAGAAAAAAATGATAAAAGATTATTTTCTGGATAAGGTAGAAGATGCTGTTTTAAAAGCTGTTCAAGACAACAAACTCGGACAGATGAGTGAATACAAAAGAGAAACGCTGGTTGTTGAAAGACCAAAAAATCCTGATTTTGGTGATTTTGCAGTGAATGTTTCATCTCTTGCTCGTTCCGCTAAAATTGCTCCACCTGCGATAGCTAATGCAATTGTTTCTGAAATTGATAAGGATGATAATGAGTATTCTGTAATCGGCGGGTTTATAAATTTTAAAGCTGGAAAAAATCTTTTAATTAATTCAATTGACGAAATTTTTAAAAAGCGTGAAAATTATGGACGTCCGGAAAATATTAAAAAAGAGAATATAATTCTTGAATATGTTTCGGCAAACCCTACAGGACCGTTTCATATCGGCCACGGAAGGTGGGCGGCAATGGGTTCGGTGCTTGCAAATCTTTTAAAATTCTACGGACATGATGTTTATCAGGAGTTTTATATAAATGATGCAGGAAGCCAAATCCAAAAACTCGGCAATTCGCTTGCTATCAGAATAAGACAGGAACTCGGTGAAGATATAGATTTCCCGTCAGATGAAGTTGAACGTAAAAATTATTATCCCGGAGATTATCTAATTCCTGTTGCTAAAAAATTTGTCAAAGAACAAAATAATATTCTGCAAAGTGTGCACAATGACGTTACAAAAATTGACGTCAAAACGTTATCGGATTTTGCAAAAAATGAGATGGAAAAACTTCAAAAAGAGCTTCTTGAGCATTTCCGTGTGCATTTTGATAATTTTTATTCTGAGCTTACGCTTCATAAATCAGGAAAAGTAGATGAATGCGTAAATAAATTAAAAGAAAGCGGAAAAATATATAAAAAAGACGGTGCCGACTGGTTCCGTTCATCAGATTACGGAGATGATCAGGATAGGGTTATTAAAAAGGCTGACGGTTCAAATACTTATTTGACTGCAGATATTGCCTATCATATTGACAAGCTGGAACGTGGTTTTGACAGAATGATTAATATCTGGGGGGCCGATCACCATGGTTATGTTGCCCGTGTAAGAGCATCAATTGAGGCACTCGGCTACAATCCGGATAAACTTGAAATTCTTCTGGGACAGCTTGTAAACCTTGTTATTAACGGAAACGAAGTCCGTATGGGCAAGCGTAAAAACATGGTTACACTTGATGATTTGATTGAAGAAGTCGGAGTTGATGCAACAAGGTTCTGGATGTCTATGCGAAATATTGACACAACTCTTGATTTTGACATTGAACTTGCAAAAACCAAAAGTGATGAAAATCCCGTATTTTATGTTCAATACGCTCATGCAAGAGCTTGTTCTATTTTACGGAATGCTGTTGAAAATAAAGTCGACACGGAAACCGGAAAATCTGTTCCGGCGCCTTTAGCTGAGGCTGAATTGGCAGAACTTAAAAATAACTATAAAAAAGAATATCTGCTGCCGACACTTGATACTGCAAGAAAACTTGTTTTAAAGCTTGAAGAGTTTAAATCAATGATTAAGATGTCTGCAGAAACCCGTCAGGTATATACGATTTGCAGATATGTGCAGGAGCTGGCATCTGAATTTCATTCCTTCTATAACGCTAATCGTGTGATATCGGATGACAGAGAGCTTATGAAATCACGTCTTGCGCTTGTGCTTTCTGTTAAACAGGTATTAAAGAATGCACTTGATATCCTCGCTGTGACAGCGCCGGAAAGAATGTAACCGGATTTTTAAATAAAAACCTCGTCTTTAGTTTGCCGGACGAGGTTTTTATAATATTTTTTATAAGAATTTCAGCCTAAAAAGTTGCAAACTTGTGAGCGTATTGATATTTTTGCATTTTCATAAGTCTTTAGCGGGTTGTCGTTATGTTGTTTAATTGAGCTTTTAAATGCTTTTATTTCTCCGAATCTGTTTTTAAAAACTTTTATTATTTCATCGGGAAGTTTATAAATTTCAAACTTGGAGCCGTTATCAAATTTTTTTATTGAAAATTCTACCGGATTACCATTTTTCCCTATAATCTGATTGGTTTCAATTCTTGGATTATGCGGGGTTGTTTTGTAGTATTTTGTATTAAGCATTCTAAGTCCGCTGATTTCCGGTGAATTGAACGGTACAGTCTGTTTAAATAACATTCCTGCTGTTTTTTCCGTTATATTTAAACCGATTGCCATATATTATTCTCCTTTGCTGTTATCATTAATACAGGTAAATGTTTTTAATTGCTATTTTTTTATTTTGTATTTACAAATCTTAATTCATCAAGATATTTTATAATATTATCATAATTTTCTTCAAGAACGAGTTTTGTTCGTAATTGTTTTGCGTTTTTAAAACCAGCGAGGTAATAAGGGTAAAATTTCCGCATAAATTTTATTCCGACATTTTCACCCCTCAGTTTAATTTCTTCATCAAGATGTGTTTTTAACATTTCTGCACGCATTTCAATGTCAGGAGCGTCTGTCTTTTCACCTGTTTTTAAAAAATGTGAAATTCTTCCCAATAGTGTAGCGTCACCCAGAGCACCTCTTCCTATCGCAATTCCGTCAGCTTTTGACTGTTCAAGACAGACAATCGCATCTTCAATTGAAGCTATATCTCCGTTTGCAAAAATCGGGATATCAACTGCTGATTTTAAGTCGCTTATTTTTCTCCAATCTGCTTTACCTGAATACATTTGAGAGCGTGTCCGGCCGTGAATTGTTATAAAATCAGCGCCTGCTTCCTGCATTTTTGTACCGAATTCAACAAAATTCATCTCGTCGAAGGTATATCCCAGACGAAATTTTACACTTACCGGTTTATCA
Source organism: Candidatus Gastranaerophilales bacterium (assembly GCA_944322785.1). Lineage (GTDB taxonomy): Bacteria > Cyanobacteriota > Vampirovibrionia > Gastranaerophilales > Gastranaerophilaceae > Scatenecus. The sequence goes on from CALUPW010000005.1 coordinate 113,074, forward strand.
GTGCCTGATTTTACGGCTTTTACAAGTTCTGCCGCAAGTTCAGGATTCCGCATCAATGCGCATCCGTCCTGACCTTTTACGACTTTGTTTACAGGGCATCCCATATTAATGTCAATCATATCTGCATAATTTGTTAAAAATTCAGCAGCTTTTTTCATCATTTCCGGTTTATGACCGCTTATTTGATATGAAATCGGACTGTGGTTTTCGTCACGTTTAAAAATTTCGGTTCCGGAACGTCCGTTTAACGTTTGCGCAAGGTATTCCGAACTAATCATTTCCGTTGTTAAAAGTACGTCCGGGGAATATCTTCTCACAAGACTTCTTAAAACATAGTCCGTAATCCCTGCCATTGGAGCAAGAGAAACACTGCTTTTTATTAAATTTTTCACACTATTGTGCATATTGTTTCAATTCTTCCAGTCGTGCGGCTGCATATTTTTTGTATTCGTCATCAGGGGCGTTTGAGTCGGCGTATTTTTTGTAGTAAGGATAGGCTTCTTTGTATTTGCCTAATGTATCTAAATCTGCCGCAATCAAATAATTTACGATAATAAGATCTTCACTGTTATTGTATTTTAAAACGTTTTTAAAATTGTTTACAGCTTCAGCCTGATTATTTTTTGCATCATATATCATGCCTCTGTAATAATACGCATAGGCATTCATCGGTTCAGCTATTAAAAGTTTGTTTAACAATTTAAGGCTTTCATCGTATTTTTCGCCGTCATAGAGTGCAATTGCCTCATTAAGGCTGTTTGCATTATTTTGTTCTACTATGGATTTTAAATATTCTGCGGCTTTTTGATTGTTTTTGTTTAATTCTACGGATTTTTTCAAAAATTCCTCAGCAGCCGCATAATTTTCTTCCTCTCCATACAAAACGCCTATATAATATGCAATATCAGAGTCATCCGGTTTTAGCTGAAATGCCTTTTGATAGTATTCAATTGCTTTTCCGTTATCCCCAAGGTTTTGGTAGGCAGAGGCAATTCCAAGCATTGAATCGGATGTAGGCGGCTGAATTTTCCCGTATTCGTTTATTGCATTTTGATAATCTTTATTATTAAAATATTCCGCTGCTTTATCAAAGGTTGCCGCAATTGTTTCATTTTTAATATTTTTTATTGCATCGTCAACTTGAGTGCTAGTCGGAAATTTTGTTTTTGCATTGTTTAAGGTGTTAAGTGCTTCATCATAATTTTTCATCTGTCCCTGCGCTATGGCAAGGTTTACAAATATTTCAGGGTTATCAGAATTTTTGGTAATTTCCGAATATACGGAAATTGCATCTTCAAGTTTGTTTTGTTTGTGCAAATCAAGTGCGTAGTTGTAGAGCATATCTGTAACATCGGCGCCGTTTGCGTTCTTTTTAACATAATCCACAAACTGTGTTGTTGTCATTGTTTTACGGGCCGTATCAAAAAGTTCATTTTGTGCAATTTCGTTGTCAGGTTCAATACTTAAAACTTTTTTAAAGAAAGTTTGAGCGGATTTTGTTTCACCCAGTGCCGCAAGAGATTGTGCTTTATATAAATTTGCCTGAACATTGTCCGGATAAAGTATTAAAACGCTGTCATAGGCTACAATTGCGGTTTTGTAATCTCCCTTTTGCTGGTAAAGTGTACCGACATTAAGTCTTGTATTTACATTTGACGGGTCAATGGATTCAGCTTTTTGATAATATGAAAGTGCATCATCAAATTTTCCCTGTTTCTGCAAAATTGCTCCTAAATTAGCAATGGTATCGGCATCATTCGGGTTTGCATCAAGTTTTTTCTTGTAAATCCTTTCCAGTGCATACAAAACTTCTTTGTTATCAGTGCTTTTTGTCAATATATAATTATATTCTTCAACCGCAAGATTTTCACTGCCAAGATTATCAAGAACTTTTGCATAAGACAACCTTAAAGGAATATCATCGGGAGCAACGGCAACTGCTTTTCTGTAATATTCGGCACTTTTTGGATCATTTCCGAAAAGTTTCATAATGTCGCCTATTTGTTTAAAGCTCTCTTTTATATTTGTTTTATCACCTAGTGACTGGTTAAATTCATACGCTGCGGCGGCAAATTCACCAGCGGCACGCAGTTGTTTTGCTTTTTCAAAACGGGATTTCGGGCTTGTATCGAATTTGGTGAGTTCAATACATTTGTCAAGGTTGCCGTTAACCTGCATAATTGCATGCGATGAATTTTTTACACTGTTTGCATTCGGGTACATTGAAAGATAAAATAATGCGCTTCTATAGTCATCTGCGGCTTTATTATAGTCTTTTTCCGTGTTTGCATGGTAGGTTCCTCTTGCAAGATAGGAATTTACAAGCCCGATTCTTGCCGAGTTGTCCAGATAATTAATCTTTAAAGCGTTTTTAAATTCGGTTATTGCGCTTGAATACTGGTAATTTGCAAGATATTGCTGCGCAAGGTCGTAATGCTCTTTAAAGTCTGCATAAACAGGCTGACTTAATGCCAGAATACTCAATAATGTAACAAGTGTTCTTTTCATCAGATACATACCCTCATCTTATGAAAAAATTTTAATACAACCATGATGATATGTACATCTGCAGGTATCTATCCGGCAATACAATTTAATATTTCGTAACTTCAAATAATTTAAAATACTCGTTTTATTCAATAAAAAAGCCTCTTTAAAAGAGGCTTTTTATCATGCAATGTCTTTAAAATCTGTTTTTGAAATAAATGTTGTAAACTGGTCAAATAGCATTTGTAATGGAATTTCCATCGAAAAAGTTAAGGATTCATCCAATTTTACCCCCTCAATCGGTGCAAGTGACATATTTTGTTTTAGTGCCATCATGCTTGTTTTTGATTTTCTTCTCATAATCAATACTCCTATAATTGCTAGAAATCTTAACAGTATATCTATCGGCATATCCTATGGAAACCTTTAATAAATCGTTGCGTATCTGATTGATTAAAGTGCCGTAAAACCCTTGTATAGTCAGTAATTTCAGGTTTTAAGGATTTTGTTACATTTTGTAATATAATTTTTTAGAGCTTAAAACGTGCAAAAAATCTATGGTTGTGGTATTATTAGCTTGATGAAGTAATAAAGGAGACACAACAATAGCAAACGACAGCAGATACAAGGATAAAGATCAGACAATAATGAACGAGAGAATACGTGCTCGTGAAGTCAGATTGATAGATGAAAACGGAGTTAATCACGGAGTTATAGAAACATCAAAGGCTTTAAAAATGGCTTATGATGCCGATTTGGATTTAGTTCTGATAAGCCCCAATCAGGTTCCTCCGGTTGCAAAGATTTTAAATTACGGCAAATATAAATACGAGCAGGAAAAAAAGGCTAAAGAAGCCAAGAAAAAGCAGCATACAGTAGAAATTAAAGAAGTTAAGATAAGATATAAAATAGATACTCATGATTATCAGGTGAGAATAAAAAGCATTCAAAAATTTATAGCGCAAGGCAACAAAGTAAAAGTGGTGATAATGATGAGAGGGCGTGAAATGCAGCATTCAAACCTTGCATTTGACCTGGCAAACAGATTTATTGAAGATTTGAAAGACCAGCCGCTTGCTGTTGAAAAGAAGCCTATGCTTGAAGGGCGTAACGTTACGTTATATTTTGCCCCGCAATAGGTTAATAAGAAAAAGTTCTTGACTTAAAGTTTTCAGCGGATACAATTAAAAGCGTGGCTGGTGAGCCGATGTAAATTCCTCATAATGTGGATGGTAGTGAAAATTTCATAAAAATATGCCGCAATAGCTCAGTTGGTAGAGCAAGGGACTGAAAATCCCTGTGTCCTTGGTTCAATTCCGAGTTGCGGCATATTTTTTT
>CALUPW010000006.1 GCA_944322785.1 Candidatus Gastranaerophilales bacterium
ACCTCTTGCTCCTTAATCTTATCTCATTTTGCTCTTGTTTCTATTATAACCTATTTCTCATCTCGCCGCAAGGGGGGGTTAGAGAAATTCATATAAAGTTGGTGCTTCTTGCACACTCACATTGTTTTCCGGGATTTTTAGAACTCTTACAGAAACTTTACGGTTTGCGTATTCAATTGTAATTGTATCTCCTATTTTAAGCTGTTTTGCGGGCTTTGCCGTAATTCCGTTAACCAGCACCCGCCCGGTCTCAGAAACTTCGTTGGCAACTGTCCGTCTTTTTATCAATCTTGAAACTTTTAAAAATTTGTCCAGACGCATTATAATATTTTATTCCTTTCGTTATATTCAAATTTTAACATACAAAATTATTTATGATATAATTTGAATATAAAATTTTAAGGGGTAAATTTATAAGAATGAAAAGATTTTTTATTAATTTATTTATATTTTTGACGCTGATTTTGAGCGGGAACGGAACTTTTGCAAAAGATATAAAATTTATACAGGTTGCGGATGCTCATTATGCATTGAACAATGATTATTCAAAAGAAGTTCTTGAAAAAGCCGTTGAAAAGATTAATAAAGAAAAAGATGTTGCTTTTGTAATTTTTACGGGTGATAACATCAACAGACCGAGAGAGGAAGACTTAATTGCATTTGTAAGGGAAGTTAATAAACTTAATGTTCCGTATTATCTTGCTTTTGGAGATCACGATGTTTACAAGCACGGAGGACTTTCAAAAGCTAACTATATAAAAATAGTTAAAGACAACCATTTTTTTTACAAACCAAAAGATAACAATTATGTAATAAAAAAGAACGGATTTGTATTTCTTGTTGTGGACGGCGCAAAAGAAGTAATTCCGGGGTCTATAGGGTATTATAAAGACAGTACAATCGAATGGGTTGACAAACAGCTTAGCAAATACAAAAAATCTCCGGTGGTAATTTTACAGCATTTTCCGCTTTTGCCGCCGAAGGATAAAAAAACTCACAAAGTTTACAAACCGGAAAAATATCTTGAAATGCTTGAACAGCATAATAACGTAATTGCTATAGTTTCCGGACATTTTCATGTTAACAAAGAAACTATGCAAAACGGAATTTATCATATTTCAACACCGTCGCTTCTTGCCGAACCGAACAATTACAAAGTCATTGACATTGTTACAACTCCGGGATTTTCACCTATGATTTACACGGAGCTTAAGCCGGCTGCGGAGAAGTAAAAAGTTGTTATTGCAATTTTTTAATAATATATTATAATTGTCATAGTTACAAGAGAGATGTTGAGGTAAAATAACATAATGGATGAGTCGGGCAGCATAATATTTAATTTAATAGTAATCGGATTATTGCTTTTTTCAAACGGATTCTTCGTAGCATCCGAATTTGCAATGGTTAAGGTTCGTAAAACAAGAATTGAACAACTTGTAAACGAAGGGAATTTTAATGCTAAAATTGCCCTCGAAGCAATTAAAGATTTAGACAAATTTATTGCTGCTGTCCAGCTTGGCGTTACAATCTCAAGTATCGGTCTAGGTTGGGTCGGCGAAGGAACTCTTGCAAAAATAATTGAACCTTTGTTTGCATTTTTGCCTGGCATAAGTCAAAACATTGCCACTCATACAGCATCAGTTTCAATTTCATTTGCACTGATTACATTTTTACACGTTGTAATCGGCGAACTTATCCCGAAATCAATTGCACTTGAATATCCTGAACAAACGTCACTTGTAATTGCCCGTCCGATGCAGGCAATATCTTTTGTGTTTACACCGTTCATCTGGCTTTTGAACGGTTTCGGCAACTGGGTTTTAAATCTTTTTCATGTTCCGCACAAACACAATGCATCTCTTGTTCACTCAACAGAAGAACTTGATATGCTTGTTAATGCAAGCTATAACGGCGGCGTGCTTAATGAAACGGAAAAAGATATCTTACATAATGTATTTAAATTTTCTGACCTTACCGCAAAACAGGTAATGGTACCGAGAACTGATATGGTTTGCATCTCTATTGACACTTCTCTGGATGAATTAAACAAACTTGCGGCCGAAAGCCAGTACACAAGATATCCAGTTTATGACGAAGATATCGACCATATCACAGGATTAATCCACGTAAAAGACTTATTTTCACTTTCCATAAAAGATGAAGTTTGTCCGATTGCAAAACTTCAACGTGATGTAATGCTTGTACCGGAAACAATCACTATGGATAATCTCGTTCTGGAATTCAAAAAAAGAAAAAGCCAGATGGCTATTGTAATTGATGAATTCGGCGGAACATCAGGACTGATTACGCTGGAAGATGTTCTGGAAGAAATCTTCGGAGAAGTTCAGGATGAATTTGATGAAGAAGAAGAAATATGCGATATTGTTGAAGTAGAACCTAATCATTTTGTGGCAAACGGAATGGTCAGACTGGATGAAATGGCTGAATTCTTCGGAATAAATAAAGACAAGCTTGATGATGAAGATGTTGATACGGTTGCGGGATTTGTTGTAAAACTTCTCGGAAAAATTGCCGAGGTAAACGACACCACAACTTTTGAAAATCTTACGTTCATAGTAAAAGAAGTTGACGGGGCAAGAATTACAAAACTTGATATTATTCAAACAGTCGAGGCACCTGAGGAAACTGAAGAAGTTAAAAAAGATTAAAATATAAATATCAATATTAAAACCTCTGTTCAAAAATGAACAGGGGTTTCTTTTTGAGTTTAAGGATAGGATAGCAAACTTTCTTACTCCGGATTTAGTTCTGATACAAAAAATCCTGCCTTATTACAGACAGGATTTTTTTATTTTATATAAACAATATGGTTTTATGCGTTTTCTTTCGGAGCTTCTTCCGGAGCTTTCGGAGCAGTCATTTTAGAACCAATATATGAAGCAAGTCCTAAAACAGCACCTGTTGCAACAGCCCATTTAGCACCGGCCCACAATCTTGTTTCTTTTGCGGCTTTTTTAACTGCGTTATAAACAGTTTTTGCATCATCAGAAGCACCCTCAGCTAATTTTTTCATACCGTCATTTGTATCAAAGTGTTCTAAGATTTTTCCTTTTGCTTTAGCTAAAGGTGCAATAACATCATCAACTTTAGATTGTAAAGCATCTTTAGTTGTAATTGTGGATGTGCCGTCTGCTTTTTCTCCAAGGATGTCGGCATGCTTTTTAACAAAATCTTTTACCGCATTTTCATCAGGATTTTCACCTAATTTTTCAAACGCATTTTTCAATTTTGTTAATTCTTTACCGTTTTTGCTTTGGGATGCTTTTGAAGCAGCTTTATCCACATAAGCTTTTTCCATTTTTTCTTTTAATTTCGCTGCATCTGTTTCCTCACCAAAAAATGCCTTTTTAGCATCTTCAAATTTGTCATCTTCAAACTCAATGCCGAATTTTCCTGCATTTTCTGCTGTGATTTTATCTTTCAAAGCTTGAGCTTCATTTGCTTCACCAATTAGGGTAGCAAATTTTTTCTTTGCATCCGCACCGGCTTTTGCAATCTGATCTTTTACATCATTGTCATAATAAGTTCTTACAAAAGCATCTGATGGAGCATCACCTTTTAATAACGGTTTTGAAAAATATCCGCCGTATGCTCCGCCGGCTAACAAACCTGCACCTGCACCTATGCCTGTATATACGGCATCTCTGTTGTTGTTTACTGCATCTACCATATTTTGTGTCCTTCCTTTTTAATACACACTTCTAATATATCTTTTATAAAAATTCTGAAGACTTTTATTTGCTATATTGTATCATTATACTTAACAATTATTTACAATTAACTATCAAAAGCCTTGCTACCATTAGACATAAATATTATATCACAAATTTGAAATTTTTGTTTAATTCACATGATTTTATATAAAACAATTTTTACTCTTTAATACAGGCGTCGTATATGAGCTTTAATTTTTCATTTATTTATCAACCTTTTAAATGATGTTAGATTTGCGGGATTGTATAGAATAATAATGTAACATATTTTAACAATTCAGGCGGATTAATGGATCAAAGTTTTGATTTCACATCTTACAACAACATAAAAAGACTTTCGGAAGAGGAATTAACTGAACTTTGGGGGGAATATTTTAAAGACAAAACCCGAAAAGATGTTCGTGACACATTAATTGTTCAATACATTTATTTGATAAGATACGTTGTCGGACGTGTAAAAGTAACACTTCCCGCAACTATTTCGATTGAAGATATTGCAGGTTACGGGGTTGAAGGTTTAATCAACGCAATTGAAAGATACTCGCCGCAAAAGAATACAAGATTTGAAACTTATGCACTTATCAGAATTCGTGGTGCAATTTTGGACAGAATAAGAGCACAGGATTTTCTTCCAAGGAGCGTCAGAAAAAAAATTAAAGACATCAAAAACGCTCAGGAACACTTGAAACAGGAACTCGGCCGAATGCCTACCACAACAGAAGTTGCGAATTTTCTTGAAATGGATCCTGATAAAGTTAACCAGCTTATGGCGGAAGATACAACAATGACTTCCATTTATGAGAAAAAAGGTACAAGCGATGACAGCATGGAAATCATTGACACAATTCAGGACACAAACAAGCTTAATCCTCAGGAGCAGATGGAGGAGAAAAACGTAAAACAGCAGCTTGAAAAAGCTCTCCAGCGGCTTCCTGAGCGTGAACGTGTAATAATGGTTCTTTATTATCAGGAAAACATGACATTAAAAGAAATCGGCAACGCTTTAAATATGTCGGAATCACGTGTTTGCCAGCTTCATGCACAATCTATTATGAAACTGAAAAATATTTTGAGCGATGAAAGATCTTCCCGTCTTCACAAAAGCATAATCGCATAATTTAACGGCTTTCTTCATAATCAAAAATAACAAAATCAACCCGCCTGTCAAACCCCGAATGTGAGGAAGAAACATTATCTTTAAACGGCATCATATCTCCAAACCCCAGTGCAAAAACTCTGTCAGGCGAAATTTTGCCGCAATAGACCAGATAATCAGTTATTGAATTTGCTCTTGCCATTGAAATTTCCCAGTTGGAATGGAAATCACCCTGCGGATTGTCGTGTCCTTCCGTATGGCTTTCAATTGTACAGTTGTTGCCGATTGTATTAAGCACATCTATTATTGCGTTTAAGGTAACCACACTTGACTGTCTAAGTTTTATACTGTTCCCTTGAAAAAATACATCCTCCTCAATACTGACAACAAGCCCCCTAGGCACAAGTGTATAAATGACCGGAGTTTCAGGAGGCAGTGAGTCCTCAAGCATCTTTTTTATCAGTACCGCTCTGTTATTAACTGCGGTGCTTACGAAAATAGTATTTATATCAGCTTCTGCAGCAACAACGGCGTATGAAATCTGTAAACCGAATATAAGCAGTAATAAACAGAACAATTTCACTTTACCCGACCTTTAAATATAACCGGCACCGTAAAAATTATTCTTTAAATAATAAAAGATTTCATTACCTGACTGTAAATTTTAAGGCTTAAGAACAGACAATACATAATTGCCGTTAAAATATTTTTGAGCACAATATTTAATCTGTTCGGGTGTAACATGCATAATTTGTTCTTTAATTTTTTCATAAAAATCAAACCCGAGTCCAAGAATTCCGTATTGAGCGTAACTGCAGGCCTGCTGAGAATTTGTTTCGTATGCAAAAGCCCATTTGCCCAAAAGATTGTTTTTGGCATTTCCCAATTCTTCATCAGACACAGGTATATTTTTTATTTTTTCAATTTCTTCCTCAAAACCTTTAAGCGATATCTCAATGTTTTTAGGTTCTGTTGCTATATAAATCGAAAATGCGGCGCCCAGCCGGAATGCTTCATAAGAACTTCTGACAACATAGGCAAGTCCCTTTTTGTCACGGAGTTCTAAAAATAGTCTTGACGAAAGCCCGCTTGCGCCCAGAATAATGTTTAACAATAACAATGCCGGATAATCAGCGCTGTCAACTGTTTCTGTGCGCCAGCCCTTTATTATATGAGCCTGATTCGCGTCAGGTTTTGTTATTGTTACTTCTTTATTTTCTAATAGCGGTGCAGGCAATGCTTTTTCCGTTGCCTCAACTCCTTCCGGAATATCAGCCCAATTTTTATCCAGCACTTTTTCAACTTTGTCAAAATCAATATCCCCAACAAAAGTTATTATTTTTTTGCTGTTATTGAAAAGTTCGTTATATGAGTCAATCACCTGTTCCTTTGTAACTCCGGAAAGATTTTCAAGAATTGTCGTATTTGAATATCCGTAACTGTGTTCTTCAAAAATATTCTTTGAAAAACTATCCAAAACTTTTTGTCTCGGCGAATCTAATTCGGCGATCAATTCCCCGTTTAGTTTAGCCTTTTCTTTTTCAAACTCTTCAAATGTGGAATTTTTTACCAAATCCGAAACAAGTTCAAGTGCACGTTCAAAATCTTCATTAAGGCACAAAAAACGGAATCTCAAATAATCCATCTTCATTTCTACTACAAAATCAATTCCGGAACTGTCAAATTCTTCCGCAATCTGTGCCGCGGTTCGAGTTTTTGTTCCCTGAAAAAGAAGCCGCGCCATCAAAGAATATACCCCGGGTGCCATGCCGTAATCCTTGATCGCAAAGTTTAAACAAACAGCTGATCTCGGAGTATCAAGATTTCTTTTATAAAAAAATTCAATATCATTATTCAGTTTGACAATTTTGTTTTCCATAACCTCTCCTTAATAAGCAAATTCTATCACAAGTTTCAGCAAATAACAATGAATTATAAAAAACACTCCTATTACTTTTTCACAAACCAAATATTGCTTTATTTATAAATGTATACTAGAATAACTAAATGCAAAGAGTTTATAAAACATCAAATACTATAAATTGTTTTTTAAGATGGTTTATATTACCACCGCTGATATCTGCTGGACTGGGGTTTTGCTTTAATTCCAATCAAAATGCTTTGTTTTTGGGCATACTATTTTTAGTGACAGCAATTGCTCTAGGAAAATCTCCTACGAATTCTTCCTTTGCTAAAATCAACCACAAGACTATAATCCTAGACGAAGAAAATCAAAAAATGACTTTTAAAACACCGCAATATACTCGTATTATTCCATTCCAAGATATTGAACGAATTGAATATACTAAACCTCAAAAAATCTTGCATAATGAGCATTACAGAAGTATTCATAGCGGTTTTAACTCTATTTATTTAGAGCATTTCAGAGTAGTCAAAAAAAACTCTGCAATAATTGATAATATTCCATTACTTAGTACTGAGATAATTGATATTTTAAATAAACATACAAGCGGCTCTCAAACTCTTTTGAAAGTTGGCAACAGGGCTGATAAAATTTTCATGAAAATTCTTGGTGCTATTTGGATTTTATTGTCCCTGACACTATTTTTTATCACAAATGGTCTATAATATCTAACCCTTATAAATAGATTTATAGTCAGAATAATTACCCCCAAAAGTCATGCGATAATATATGTAAACAAGAATTTAGCCTGGCACTCTACTGAACAAAACAACTAAGTATTGTTTTTAGAGAAGTAGACGGTGAGCCACGGTACACACTTGCAAGAGCTGGCCGGCAGGTGGCAAAAATCTGCATTTGAAGATTATCTTTGTTGTCTTTACTTAAAAGCAAACGCTACATTATAGTTCCGATGCTTGTAATTTTCAAGGGTTTTAATTATAATTTTGATATGGAAAATATAGCAAAAATTAAACTCGGAAACTTCGAAATAGGCTCAGACAAATTAACAATTATGGCAGGGCCTTGTGTCGCTGAAAGCAGAGAAATCCTTGATGTTACAGCTAAAGGACTTAAAGAAATTACTCAAAAACTCGGTATAAATTTTATTTTTAAATCCTCTTTTGACAAAGCCAACCGTTCCTCAATAAATTCATACAGAGGTCCGGGGATTGAAAAAGGACTTGAAATGCTTTCCGAAATAAAATCAAAATACAATGTTCCGATTGTAACGGACATTCATCTTCCCGAGCAGGCGGCAATTGCAGCTGAAGTTGCGGATGTAATACAAATTCCGGCATTTTTGTGCAGACAAACAGACCTTCTTGTTGCTGCGGCTAAAACCGGCAAAATCGTTAACATAAAAAAGGGTCAATTTTTAGCACCGGAACAAATGGGACAGCTTGTAAAAAAAGTAGAAGATTCGGGTAATAAAAATATTCTTCTAACTGATAGGGGCGTATCTTTCGGATATAACAATCTTGTTGTTGACTATCGTGCAATCCCGATTATGCAAAATTTCGGATATCCGGTTGTGTTTGATGCAACCCACAGCGTACAGCTTCCGGGAGCGCAGGGAACATGTTCCGGCGGCGACAGAAGATTTGTACCGACGTTAGCAAAAGCAGCAATGGCCGCAGGCGCAAATGCTCTATTCTTTGAAGTTCACCCCGACCCCGATAAAGGTCTGTGTGACGGACCGAATATGCTGAGTCTTGATACAGCGGAAAAAGTATTTTCTATTTGTAAAAAAATATTTGACATTGTGAGAGTTTAAATGATTATAAAACAATATATTGCAGGCCCTATTGAGGCAAATAATTATCTTGTTGCGGATGAAAAAACAAAAGAAGCCGTTTTGATTGACTGTTCCGAAACAGTTGAAAAGCTTCTTAACGATGTCAAAACTCTCGGGTTAAATGTAAAATACATTCTGCTTACCCACGGACATTTTGACCATGTGATGGGCGTAAATGATATGAAAGAAAAACTTGGTGCAAAGGTTTTGATAAACGAAAAAGATAAATCTCAGGTTGAAATGACCAAAACAATCCTTAGAACTTTCGGGATTTTCGTTGACAAAAATCCCGAGTATGATGAATTTATAGACGGAAATACAGAACTGAAAATCGGTGACATCCCGATTAAAATTTTTGAAACTCCCGGTCACACTGAGGGCGGAATGTGTTATTATATTGACGGGAAACTTTTTTCGGGCGACACTTTATTTAAAAATTATGTCGGACGTACGGATTTGCCCGGCGGAAATTTTTCAAAGCTTGAAAACAGTATTAAAAATATTTTATACAAACTTGATGACAGTACGGAAGTTTTTCCCGGACACAATGAAATGACCACGATAGGTTATGAAAAGAAACATAATGAAATTGTACAATAAGAGGCGGAAATGAAAGAACAACTGGAAAAAATTTATAGCGATGCATCTGCTGAAATTGAAAAATCAGCTTCAATAAATGATTTGGATGAAATTAAGGCAAAATATTTGAGCCGCAAAGGTGAATTTAACGAGATTAAAAAGAATTTAAAAAATCTCTCAGACACAGACAAACGAATTGTCGGTTCGCTTGCAAACGAAATTACGCAGAAACTCGAGGCATCAATCAAATCAAAATATGATGAATTTTACAAAAAAGAACTTGATGCAAAACTTTTGAAAGAAAGAATTGACATAACTTTACCGGGGAAATTTGACAGAATGGGCAAGGCGCACCCTCTAACCACAACGACCAACGAAATTGTTTCAATTTTCCAGAGTCTGGGATTTTCGGTTGTATCAAACGACAAATCACCGGAAGTTGAAACCGAATATTATAACTTTGATGCGCTGAATGTGCCGAAAGACCACCCTGCACGTGACATGCAGGATACGTTCTACGTAAAACATGCGTCGAATGTAATTTTGCGAAGCCAGACATCAGGTGCGCAAATTCATGCAATGGAAGGAAAAAATCCGCCGATAAGAATTATTGCACCGGGAAGAGTTTACAGAAACGAAAATGTTAATGCTCGCAAAAACAACTTTTTCCATCAGATTGAAGGGCTTTATGTTGACAAAGACATAACCTTCGGTGATTTAAAAGGTGTTTTGAATGAATTTATCAGAATTTACTTTGGCGCAAGCCGTCCGACAAGATTCAGAAACAGCTTTTTCCCGTTCACAGAGCCTTCTGCAGAAGTTGACGTTCAATGTATTATGTGCGAAGGTAAAGGCTGCCGTACCTGTTCCGGAACCGGCTGGCTGGAAATTCTGGGATCCGGAATGGTTGATCCGAATGTTTTAAGGAATGTCGGAATTGATCCTGATATTTATTCAGGCTTTGCGTTCGGAATGGGTGTTGAAAGACTTGCAATGCTCAAATATGCAATTGATGATATAAGACTTTTCTTTAATAACGACGAAAGATTTTTAAATCAGTTTTAATTTTATTTAAAAGTTAATTGCAAAACAAAAAGATTCTTCCCGCATACACCAAAGGAAGAATCTTTTTTATATATTTAAAACTTCCACATGATTATTTCGGAAGATTTTTCCAGTATCCGCTTTTGTTGTCATCGGGATTTATGTCGTTCATCGCATAATAAGAACAGCCAACACCGTTTGCCTGTTGATTTGACTTTACAGAACACGGAGAGCCGGCAACAGTCGGCCATTTTGCATCCTCCAGCTCCTCTTCGGTATAAAGTTTTGACATTTGTAACGGTTTTATAACATCCTGATCATCAAGAACTGCAAAGGTAAATATATCAAATCCATATCTGTTGGGTTTTTGATAAGGTCCGTTTGTATCAACATCAAAAAAGATTTGTGATGAATTAATCACAACACCGACACTTGAACCATCCGGAAGAATTCTAAGCGGACGTGGAGCTCCGGTATATTCATAATCATCATTGCTGTCTTTTGAATTTCCTGTATAAAAAGTTACTGATTTATTATAATTTGTAACAATATAATTTTCTGCAATATTTACAACCCCGAGATTTTTATAAAAAGTATCCCTCAATACTTTTGACTGAGGGTAAACTTTATTAACCTCATCATATGTTGCATAAGCCTTGCGAAGATTTGTAACACCAAGTTCCTGCTGTGTCATAAGATATGCTTTTGAAAGATTTGAATAAGCCTTTTTAAATGCTGTTTCATAAACTTTTGCCTGATAATTCTTTATCAGCTGCGGAAACGTCATTGCGGCAACTATTCCGATTATGCCAAGTGTAATTAAGACTTCTGCCATTGTAAAAGCTTTTTTCATATTTCATCCTTTAATATATCAAGTTTTTAACACTTTCATATCGTAGCACATCATGTTACTTAATGCAATACATCAATTTTATGACCTGATACATCCTTTTAATATAAAAAATATAAGGGTTAAATTTTATTATGGATATCAAGAAAAAATTTGGGATAAAATTACGTGAAATACGTACAACTAAAGGATTTACACAGGAAAAAATGGCTGAAAAAATTGAAATTCAACCTGAAAACTACTCAAGAATTGAAAACGGACTTTCATTTCCAAAACCTGAAAATCTCGTTAAACTGAGCAAAGTTTTGGGGGTAGAAATCGCCGAACTTTTTCAATTCAATGAAATTAATGATTACGACGGAATTCTTGATGCCATAATAGCTAAACTTCACAATGACAAAGAAGCAACTGTTATGACGTACAAATTTTTAAAAAGTCTGGGAAAATTATAGTTATTTTACAACTTTATTAAGCCCGTGGGGTTTGTCGACATTTCGTTTAAGTTTTTTGGCAATTTCAAGTGCCAGAAGCTGGATAATTACAACCAGACAGAAAAATTTCACAATAACGCTTTCACAGTCAATATTTATATGAAAGTCAGCATTTACTTTTTCATTTGAATTCCCGATTAAACAAAGTACAGGGTCATAATCTTCCTGAATTTTGTTTAAGTTTTTTATTGCCGTATAACTTAAATCGTCAACAGAAATGTGAATTTGCGCCATTTTGTTATTTAAAACAGCAACATGCCCGTGCATGAACTCGCCAAGAATGCTTGAATAAACATTTATATATGAGGTTTCCTTAATTTTTAGGGAAGCTTCTTTGGCAATTGCATAAGAAATTCCGTCTGCTGTAACAACCAGATTTTTAAATTCCGATAAGGATTTTGCAACTTCTTTAATCTGCTCATGCAGTGAGTATGTTTCATTCACAAATTTTGATAATAATTTTAGCTGTTCCAGATACGGGTTTATATCAATACCTTTAGTTTGCGCATATTTAAGAACAAGCAGAGTTGAACAGAGCATCTGAGTTGTTAAAGATTTGGTTGCTGCAATACTTTTTTCCTCACCCGCAAGACAGTCTATTTTGTAATCTGCAGCCTGCCAGATTGTTGACTCTTTTTTGTTTGTGATACAGAGAGTTTTCATCCCGTATTCTTTAGCTTTGTTAAGCGCCTTGTTTGTATCCGAAGTTTCCCCGGACTGGGTTATAAATACATAAAGAAAATCATTCCCGTGCGGAACAACAGATTTTAGGAGGAACTCGCTTGAATAGATTGCGCCGGCTTCCATATCCGCAATATTGCCGAACAAATCTGCAGCATATCTTGCGCAGTGATATGATGAACCGCTCGCAACCAGAACGACTTTGCGAATATCTGAAGGTATTTCAAACTGTATTGAATTATCAGCACCAACATGAGCAGATAGAAGATTTTCAAGCACTATTGCCTGCTCAAAAATTTCTTCTTCCATGCTTGATTTTTTTTCGTTTTCTTCTTTAAAAAACATTCTGCACCATAAGAGTTTAACCGAGAATTTCTTTTAACAAATCATTAACAGCCTTTGGATTTGCACGGCCTTTTGTTTCTTTCATAACCTGACCGACAAAAAATCCGAGAAGCTGTGTTTTGCCGCCCTTGTAAGCTTCAACCTGCTGCGGATTTGCGTCAACTACTTTTTTAACAACTTCTTTTATAGCATTTTCATCCGTAATCTGGCTTAAGCCTCGTTTTTCAACAATTGATGATGCCTTTTCACCTGTTTTCATCATATCAACAATAATTTGTTTTCCGATGTTGTTTGAAATTGTATTCTTTTCAATCAATCCTATTAATTCAACAAGATTTTCAGGTGTAAGTTTTGTATCCGTAATTTCAATATGGTCTTCTTTTAAATATGCGGCAATTTCGCCCATAATAAAGTTTACAGCAATTTTTGGAGTTGCGCCTAGTTTAAGAACTTCGTCAAAGAACAATGCAAGTCCCATTTGTTCAACAATAACAGAAGCGTCATATTCACTCAATCCGAGTCCCATATATCTCTGGCGTTTAGCTTCGGGGAGTTCCGGCATTTTGTCTTTAATCTCCTGAACCCATTCTCGGGAAATTTCAAGCGGCATCAAATCAGGCTCCGGGAAGTATCTGTAATCATGAGCATCTTCTTTTCCTCTCATTGATTTTGTTTCACGGGCATTGTCGTCCCACAATCTTGTTTCTTGAACAACTTCACCGCCCTCTTCAACTATTTCTATTTGTCTGTCAATTTCGTATTCAATTGCCCGCTGTAACGCTGAAAAACTATTTACGTTTTTAATTTCAGCACGGGTACCGAATTTTTTTGAACCTTTCGGCATGATTGAAATGTTTGCGTCACATCTCATGGAGCCTTCTTCCAAATTACCGTCACAAACGCCGATATAACGGACAATATTTCGCAATTCTTCCATATACATTCTTGCTTCATCAGAACTTCTCATATCAGGTTCCGATACAATTTCAAGAAGCGGGGTGCCTGCACGGTTGAGGTCAACAAGAGAATAGCTTGAACCGGCAAGACCTGCTGCACCTGCGTGAACGAGTTTTCCTGCGTCTTCCTCAAGATGCGCACGTGTTATACCGATTCTTTTGCCTTTTATATCAATATATCCGTTTACGCAAATCGGTTCATCGTATTGAGAAATTTGATATCCTTTCGGAAGATCCGGATAAAAATACTGTTTTCTGTCAAATTTGCAACGCTTCGGAATTTCGCAATTAAGAGCAAGCCCTGTAAGAATTCCCATATTAACAACTTCACGGTTCAATACCGGCAAAACTCCCGGCATTCCTAAGGTAATTGGACTTGTTTCGGAATTCGGTTCTTTACCGAACTCTGTTCCGTCGGGGGCGAATATTTTTGATTTGGTTTTCAATTGAGCATGAACTTCCAAACCTATTACGACTTCATACTTGTCTCTTAAGCTTTCCATAAATTCTCCTTATATATCGACTTTTGTTTTTCTTATTTCTAAATCCGGCGATACAAACCGGAAGTTCTATTACAGCAATATTTTATCACAAAGAAAAATTATTTAACTGCAAAAATTATTCGGCAACTACCCGTGCAGGGAAATTATTGCGAAGAAGTTCATTTGCTGCGGCTTGAGCTTTATCTGCACTGCTGTATGAACCAGCTTGCAGTGTATATGAGCCGTTAAGGTTTTTAACAAATGCACTTACACCGATATTGGCTTCCGAAATTATACCTTTTGCAACTTCTGCCTGTTCTGCCGATGAATAACTTCCGACATAAACTTTATAAACTTTTGTTGACTGAGCGGGTACCGGTGCCTGCGGAACCTGTTGTGCTGAAGGCTGCGGCTGTTCCTGTACCTGAGGTGCCGGTACTTTAGTCTGTTCTTTCTGCTGTTCAATCGGTTCTTCTTTAACTGGCATTGTATTTTGTTCGGGTTTTTCCAGAATTATCGGGGTTTCTTCCTGTTCTTGAAGCGGTTCTGCCTGAGGACGTTTTTCGGGAATTTTTACTTTTTCATCCAACTCTGGTGAAAATACGGAGTCTTCCCCGCCAACACTGTTATCTTCTTCTTGAATTTGTTTTAGTCTGTTGTCAACATTTCCTCTGATTATGCCTTCTTCTTCGTATGTAATTTCAGGCTCATCCCCGATTGCAATATCTACATCCGGCGACATTACTTTTGCCATTCCTAAAAATGCCAGCAAAAGTATAAAAAATGCCGAAACAAAAAGTATTAAACTCTGAAACGGTCTTTTGGTCAGCCTTTTTTTATATTCACGATAAGTTATATGTTCAGGATTCACTATTTGTTTAGGTTCATCCATTTTTATACTCCTCTTACTTTTGTACTTGCAAATATAATATCTTCAAGTTCATTTGAATAATTTTCCATTATTTCGTTAGCGAATTCTTTTATATCCGATATTCCTAAATCATTTTTAAGTCCGCATGCTTTTACCGGAGCGCCTTCGGAATCTATGTTGATACCAGTATGAATTAAGATTGAAGTCAAGGATTTTGTTGCTATTGAAACGGTTAACTTTTTACCCTCAACAAACAAATCATCCCCGTTTCTTATAACTTTTATTCCTCTTTTTTCAAGAGCTTCTTTTATTATACAAATCAAAAGCCGCTGGCGAAAAACACCTTCTGTTAAATCAACATTAAACTGTTCCGTTATAAAACTCAGCATTTCTTTGCTGTAAATGGGTTCGTTATTGATTACATCTTCAATATCAACCATTTCGGAAAGTTTGACTTCGCATTCGCCCGTAAACGCAACAATTGCATCGCCCTGTATTTTAAAATTTTTATATATCCAGTGCGGTGACAATTGCCAGCCTTCGTATTTAATTTCGTTTTCTATAAGTTTATATTTCATTACCTGTCAAACAGTTTGTTTATATATTTTGTATCTTTATTATACAACAAAGCATTTTTTAATCTCATACAAGATTCACATACTTCGCAGTGTCTTTCCCCGCCCTGATAACAGCTGTAAACATATTCAAGCGGAATATTGTTGTTTAATGCCTGTTTTACTATATCATTCTTGTCATAATTTATCAAGGGAGCAAGAACTTTTGGGTGTTTTAAGGTTGAATATTCAAATTCTTTGTTTATGCATTCGATAAATTCTTTTGTATTGTCCGGAAAAGTTTGTGCCTCCTCTTTATTTGCTCCGATTATTAAAAAATCATAATCTTCGCTGTCGGCAAAACTGCCTGCAATATTCAAAAACAAGCCGTTACGGTTCGGCACCCAGACGTTTTTTGCACTTTCGTTCAAATTTGAAAGCTGAGTGCCTGTGGGAATTTCTTTTTCCGAACAAAGGGAAGTATGAGTAATGTTTTTTAAAAAATCCAATTTGATAACTTTATGTTTGAGATTATAATAATCACAAATCTTAGCAGATGATGAAATTTCCTCATTTACGGATTTTTGTCCGTAATCAAATGTCAGAGCAAGCTCTACATTATATTTTTCTTTTGAAAGTCCCAGGCTGACCAGAGAATCCAGACCGCCTGAAAGTAAAACTATTGATTTAACCATCCAGTTCCTCTTTGAATTTTTTTGCGAATTCCTCATCTGCATCGGTTTCATATTCATCAATCAATGAAACTGCTTCTACTTTCAGAACATCCGAATAAAACGGCTCTCGAATTACTTCATCTAATATTGAACGACCTTGAAGATTATACAAAGCTACGAGTGCATTCTTTTTAACTTCGTCATCATCATCCAGAAGACAACCTTTTATTGTTTCAAAAGCTTCAGGATGGTCGCTTTCCATAATTGCCTCAATTGCATTTATTCTAATTTGCGGAGAATCATCCATCAGAGTCATTTTGAGTGCATTAAAAACTCTTTCGTTGTCGCTTAAGCGCAGTTTTCCAAGCGCTTCTATAACCCGTTCTTTTAGAAATGTGAACTTATCAATAATTCCCTGTTTTGTTTCCAGAATACTTACAAGAGGATCAACGGCTCTGATATCTCCCAGCATACCGAGAGCTGAGGCTGCAGACTCCCGAAGATAAACAGATTTTTCGTTCTCATCTTTTACAACATCAATCAATGGCGCTACCGCATATTTGTCGCCGATTTTGCCGAGTGCATCCGCACAGGCAAATCTTACTTTGTAATTTTCATCTTTATTATTTAAACAATATAAAAGAGGTGTAACAGCTGATGTGTCACGATAATTTGCAATCGCTTTTGCGCACATTACCCTAACATTTATATAATTTTCTTTCTCTTTTGCATCGAGATTTTCCGTATTTTTTAGCAGCAAAATATCAACAAGAACTGATAACGTCGAATGGTTTCGATGACGGTCTGCAAGAGCGATTACATTCATCAAAATTCCGGCGGATTTGGAATTTGTTAATATATAATTATATATCTGCACGAGTTCTTCGTCGGAAAACGTCTTGTCCAGCTCTGATATACGTGAAAGTAAGGCTTCCTCATCTGAAGCATCTAACAAATTATATTTTTCGGCGATTGCCTCTAAATTTAATTTGCCGTCCTCGGTCATATTTTGACTCCCTTAAGTTACCCCCTTGTATGATAGAAAAATACTATAAAAACGTTTTTTTTTCAAGCTGTTAACAATTTCTATAATATTTTTATTCGTTCTTATTCGTAAAAAACATGGTGCAGGATTACAAAATCCAAACACCATGTCGTTAAACAGTTTTCTTAAAAATTAAGCTTTTTGCAATTTTGCTTCCTGCTCTTTTTTATGTGCAAGGAATTTATCGCCTAATTTGTTTGCTATCGGTGTGACAGCAACCGGTACAAGGTATCTGTAAATCATGGTTGCGATTAACAGAGTTTTTCCAACACCCATACCTTTTATTCTTCTTACCAGTTTCGGGTCATTACAATAGTCTGCAACATAATCTATCAAATCAATTTTATTTTTGCCTTCTTTTACCAATCGAGCATTTTCTTTCTCTATTATTTTAGCGATATCAGGCTTATTCAAATAAAGTTCCGCATATTTTTGTGTTACGGCATTCCATTTTTTATTCAACAAACCGTCAACAAGATATGCACCGGCTGTTGAAACGGCAAAGGTAAGAAAATGGTTTAAGGCAAGAACTTTTTTTCTATCACTGTCCATTTTATCTTCAGGAAGTTTTAAGGTTTTATAAATATACATACCGGTTCCGACTGCTGCACCGGCTGTTACTATGTGATTTATAACAAAATTGCTTTCTTTGTTCTTTTCTGCAAATTTCGCAACAGTTTTTGTCGCCATCAGCTTACCGAATACATTTTTTGCAATCCAATCGGTAACGTTATCATAGGCTTTTGTTAACGGCTCCATAAATCTGGATCTTGACATTGCGGCTTCTGCCAGCGCATCGCTTGCATCTGCTACTTCTTTAGCAATATTACCCCTAAATGAAGGTGATTGCTGGTTTGAATTATTTTTTAAATTAAAATAGTTTTGATTATATTGTTGTGTATTAAAATTTACCTGCATTATTTAACACCTCCTTTAATTTCATTAAAGGCTTTGCTTGCTAAAACTGAATTTGCCATTTTCGTATTGTTCTCATTTTCTGCAACTGAAACTTTTTCTGATTTTTTTGTTTCTTTTTTCGGATCAATTCCGAAAACATATTTTAATATCGGAGGAATTAATGCGATTGTAATTATTGATCTCGGAATACCTATTATAATATCCGGTCCCATTTTCATTAATTTTTCAACATTTCTATACATTGGAGTTTTTGTAAGTCCTTTTGCTTTCAAATCTCCAAGATATTTTTCGGCACCTTTGCCTAAAAATTGTGACGGACTTTTCTGAATTTTTTTCATTGCATCATCAAATGGTTTCATAATAACAGATGAAAACGCAAATCCGATTACACCTGATGAAATAGCGTGGGCTGCTGCATTAAGTTTGTCTTTTTTATTTTTTCCGTCTTTATCCGGCAAAGCCATAATCGTTGCCGGTCTCAGCATACCTGCAAGCACCAGTGAAAAGAATGCATTACATGGAATCGGATTGGCTTCCGCATAATCCAAAAGTTTACCGAAATATTTATTTGAGAGGATTTTTTCGCCTAAAGTTTTATTTAAAACTTTAGCGGCAGTCTCACTCGTTTTTTGCACCGGACTGCCGCTAAAATTCACATTATATCCTCTTGTATTTTTTTTGTCACACATTTCCGCATAATTTCGCTCCTTGAAAGCCTGCGGGTCTTTTGTGACCTCAGTTATCCCCGAATAATAGGGACTGTTGTAATTGAGTAAATTAATTTTCATGTTCCACCAATTTTTTTGAGTAAAGTCTTGTACAATTATATTAAATCAAAGAAAAACTTTTTTTGCCACCTGTTTTAAAAAAGTTTACAATTATTTTTGAGTGTTTTTATAAAATTTACTCAAATTGCCTGACTGATTAATTTTTTTTAAATTAACCAGCTTTACAATTGGTGTTAAACTTACACTTTATATATACTTTACATATCTAATGCAATATCAAGCGCCGGCGCTTTTGCAACGATTGCACTTGAAGATATTATATCAACACCTGTTGAGGCAATTTCATTTACTGTTGAAAGTTTCACGTTGCCGCTGGCTTCAACGATGGCTGCGTTATTGATTAATTCTACCGCCTGTTTCATATCACTAACGCCCATGTTATCAAGCATGATAATATCGGCTTTGCATTTCACAGCTTCTTTTACCTGTTCTAATGTATCGCATTCAACTTCAATTTTGTGTGCATGTGAAATATTTTTGCGTAATTTTTCGACTGCATTTGTTATCGAACCTGCAAGACGAATATGATTGTCTTTTATCATCGCACAATCCGACAAATTAAATCTGTGAAGTGCTCCGCCTCCTGTTTTAACCGCATATTTTTCAAACATTCTGAAATTTGGTGTTGTTTTTCTTGTATCAACAATTTTGGCATGATAGGGGAAAATTGCATCCTGATATTTTTTTGTTTCTGTTGCAATCCCGCTCATTCTCTGAATATAGTTGAGCGATAACCTTTCACCCATCAAAAGCTCTTTTGCAGGCCCTTTTAAATCCGCAAGGCAGTCGCCTTTTTTTATAATGTCACCGTCTTTAAAATGAAAATCTATTTTTATATCACATGACAGCATTTTATAAACGGTTTTAAAAACTTCCACACCGCACAAAACACCGTCTTCACGTGTATTTAAAAAGCCTTTCAGTTTATCATTTTCATCCGCAAGATTTTCGGTTGTAATGTCACCATAGCCGATATCTTCTATTAAGGCAGATCTTACATGATCTTCCATTAAAAATTTATTTAACACATTATTCTCCTTCTTAATTATTATTTATTCGATAAATTACAGACTCATTTGAACATTCAATGTTCATAGATTTTTTAATATCAGCCATTGATGTTCTTGTCAAAAAGCTGTGATGTCCGACTTCATCCGTTTGGAGGTAATCAGTTCTATAATGAGCGCCTCTTGATTCTTTACGTTTTAAAGCTGAAATTATAACCATTTCCGCAACAGTCAGCATATTTCTGAATTCATATTCGGATTTAGAAATACATTTGTCGCTTCTGTGAAAATTAAGACGAAGCTGCTCCACATCTTTTAAAGAGTTTTTAAGATTTTCTTCATTTCTGAAAATACCCGCACCGTTCCACATTATATTTTGAAGTTTTTTCTTCATCCCGGAAACGTCAATTTCTTCCAGATATATTTCATCTGAATATTTTTCGATTATATTTTTGATAGATTCATCTATTTGTTTTGGCGGCTTAAGTTCTAACGTTTTCAGATAATTTGCAACCTCAAACGCACAAACAACACACTCCAAAAGTGAATTACTTGCAAGACGGTTTCCTCCGTGGAGTCCGGTTGAAGCTGTTTCACCTATCGCATAAAGTCCGCTGATTGAAGTTTCACCTTCTATATCAGTCTTTATCCCGCCCATCATATAGTGTGCGGCCGGTGCAACAGGAATAAAATCTTTTGATATATCAATCCCGTTTTCAAGACATTTCTTTGAGATGTTCGGAAATCTTTCGGCAAGTTTGTTTTTGTCAATACATGCTGCGTTCAGATAAACATTATCCACACTGTGGTTAAGCATTTCCGTATAATTTGCCCGGGTTACAATATCTCGAGGAGCAAGTTCTTTCTTTTCATGATATTTGTACATAAATTCAATACCGTCAGAATCCACGAGTTTTGCACCTTCCCCACGCACGGCTTCAGATATCAAAAATCTGTTTTCATCCCCGTCAATTGCAAGTGCTGTCGGGTGAAACTGAACAAATTCCATATCCTGCATCATTGCTCCTGCATTAAACGCAAGCGCCATACCGTCCCCTGTTGCACCGATCGGATTGGTTGTATATTTGAATAATTGTCCTATTCCGCCTGTTGCAAGAATTATTGCAGATGAATAAATTACCTCATATTCCTTGGTAATATCATTAAATACAATAACGCCTTTGCATTCGTTTGCCATATTTACAAGAAGTTCAACCGCAACAGTTTCTTCATAAATATCAATGTTTTGATTTTCATAAACTTTTTTTGCAAGCGCTTCTTCAATCATTCTGCCTGTTGCATCACCGCCTGAATGAAGAACTCGCCGTACACTGTGTGCGGCTTCTAATGTAAAGGTAAATTGATTATTATTATCTCTATCAAACTCAACACCGAAATTAAGCAAGTCTTTTATAACTTTATCGGAATTTTCAGAGATAAATTTTACTGTATTTAATTCACTTAATCCGGCTCCTGCTTTTATTGTATCGCTTATATGCGAAGCTGTGGAATCGGACTTGTTTTCTTTCAAAACTCCGACCATTCCACCCTGTGCATATCTGGAATTGCTTTCACCGAGTTTTGATTTAGTAATCAAAAGAATTCCATCCGAAAGCCGGGTTTGCTGCTCTATTTTTAATGCGGCATACAAACCTGCAATACCGCTTCCGATTATTATTGCCGAATATTTAGAATATTTCATAACTATATCCCTGTTAATCTGTCGATAATATTTTAACTTAAACCTGATTTTTTTTCTACCTGATAAAAATAAATTTTTTATTAAGAATTATAATTTTACGGCTGATATGACATCAAATTTTATTTAAAAATCATCTGCTCTCAATATAAACACTCAAAATTTTTATGCGGCTGATTTAAAAGCTGACCAAAGGTTTTTAAATAATAATGCCTGTAATAATTAAAATTGGAGGAGATATGACTGATTCAATTATAAGAATTCTGCTTGTAGAAGACCAGAAACTTATGCGGGTAGGATTAAAATCACTTTTTGAGGAACATAAAGAACTTGATATTGTATCAGAAGCCCAGTCAGGAAAAGAAGCCATCGAAAAATATAAGACAATCCATCCCGATATAACCTTGATGGATATAGGACTGCCTGATATGAGCGGGATTGAGGCGACAAAAAAAATATTGGAGATTGACTCAAAGGCAAAAATCATCATTTTAACGTCACATCTTTCGGAAAGCGAGGTTACGGATGCTCTTCATGCCGGCGCCTGCGCTTATGTCATGAAAGATATAAATACTGAAATCTTAAAAATGATTATAAAAACAGTAAAAGACGGCGCAATGTGGCTTGATCCGCAGGCTGTACCGATATTGAGGGAGAAAAATTGCGGAGTCATTCCGCCCAGACAAATGTCAAGAGCAATGTTTAAAGAACAGCATGCAAACCTGACCCAGCGTGAATATGAAGTGTTAAAACTTGTTGTTGACGGCAAATCTAATAACGAAATCGCTCAAATTTTGACAATAAGCGAACACACTGCAAAAGCACATGTATGCAACATAATTCAAAAACTTGTTGTTGATGACAGAACACAGGCTGCAGTTAAGGCTTTAAAAGAAGGACTTGTCTAAACATTAACAAACGTAACAATAAAACCTTTTTACCTTAAGAATTTCTAAAACAAGACCGTATATAAAAATGTAGAAAGGTTTTTATTATGTTTGAAAATGATATTGACAATCTTTTAAAGGAACTTGCCGTATCAAAAATCTGGTCGGACGATTTTGCCTGCGCAATTAAAACGGAAGATGATTTAAGGATTATAAAAGAGGCCGCAAATCTGAAAGATAAAAACGGCAACAGATTGTATGATAATTTTCAACTTTTTCAATTTTTGGGCTGTGAAGATAATATCAAAGCTGTTCTTGTTGAAAAATTTTGTACAAACCATTCTGATTTTCTAAACATAAATAATCCGCTTAATGTCATTGATACTATTAAAGAGCAGACTTCTCACGTTTCTGAGTAAATGAGGTTTGCAAAACCTCACATTTTTAATATATTTTGAATTTAAATATCTTAATGTTAATCGGAAATTACTCCATAATATATTATTTATGTGCTATAATAAGTCCGGAGTAAATAAAAGAAAGCGGGTCGTATGAAAAAATGGTTTTTAGTTGCATTCAGTGTTTTATTAATTTCAAATACAGTTCAGGCAAAAACTGATTTAAACTGTCCTGATGAAGTTCTTGCGAAAAAAGATTTGACGGTTCTGACAAAAGGTGAACCCTTTTCCTATCCTCTGCCTGATGGTGCAATTATTGAATGTTACGGGGAAAAAATAGACGGAAGTATTAAGGCATTTAATGAATTTAATGACTATTTTGTTATGCGGGACGGACATTTGTATTCCAATACAATGCACAGGATTTACAAACCTCACAAAGCGGACAGATTAAAAAAAGTTGATCGTGCAGGACTACAAAGCGATAAAAAGACATTAAGATTATACGATCCGCTGTGGGAATGGTCAGGAAGACATCATAAACGAACAGTTAAAATAAATATTCAAACAGGCGAATATTTTATGAACGGAACTCAGGACAACTGGACATGGTATAGAAATATAACAGCAACGGGTTATTGTCATGTAATTTATCCGTAAATATTTTAAAATCAATAAATCTTATAACTTTAAAATTCAAAAACTTCTTATTCAACATGAATAATAAAAATTCCCGTTTTGTAACGGGAATTTTTATTAGCGGACGACGGGACTCGAACCCGCGACGTCAACCTTGGGAAGGTTGCATTCTACCACTGAATTACATCCGCAGATATTTCCAAATCTATTTTAGCACTATTCAAAAAAAATTTAAAGTATTTTGAAATTTTAGATTTTTATAATCTTGATACCCCGAAATTTTTTTAACATTATTTTAACCTTTACAAATCTTCTCAATCTGATATAATAACTACAATGAAAGGAGTTTGTATGAAAAATAAAATTTTAATAACTACGGTGATAACTTTAGGATTGATTTGTTCTATTGTTACAACGAATAATGTAATCGCAGCACAAACAACAACCGGAAGTTCATCCGGCAAAGCAACAAAAGCCCAGCTTGATAAACTTGCAATGTCAATTCTTAAAGCTGCTGAAAAACGTGATAATGCCGCTATGCAGCCGTATTTTAATGAAATGATGCAAAAGGGGGTAACATCCGTAACCAGCCCGCAGGTTGTTGCAAAAAGAACGCCGCAGTGCCCGCCGGTCAAAATGGAACTTAACGGGAAAAAACTCAGCGGAAAACTTTGCGCTCGTATGAGCTATGAATATGAAGGTAAAATATACTGGGTAGGATATTGTAAATAATAAAAATTATCTATTGAACAACTATCATTCAGGAACAGCACAAAATTCGACATTATAATAAGGCATATTAGGTTACATCATTTATGCGAACTTATATTTGGCAAGCTGTTCCTGTTTTTCAATATTTCATTAATTTCTACGGATCTAAAATATTTCCGATTATTAAAACTTCAACGACAACTCTTATTTTTTAAAATTGTCAATTCCCGGTCCTACATATTTACCGATAAGAACATTTTCAACAAAATTGTCTATAGGTTTTATTGCCAGCCCCAGCGCTACAAATCCGCCGATTGTTTTAATAAATTTACCTTTCATCATTTTACTTTTTTGGAATTTACTTAAAACACTTTTTATAGCAACATTTTCGGTCTGTCCATTTTTTAGGAACTTAACATAAACAGAGTACCATTCACGGGCTTGGACTTTAGAAGTCGGATGGAGAAGGTCTTTTCGCAATTTAATTAAATCTTTAATTGTGCTTTCTGCATACTTGGCAAGATTTTCTTTTTTGTCTGTATGGAAAATTCTGAAAGATTTTTGTCTTTGCTTGAAATCCATATTATTCGAAACTCTATCAATAAAATCGTTGACGCATTCATCGTCTTTTCCGTCAAAGGCGTGCATTTTGCCGTTAGCAATAAATTCTTCCGCAATTCTGGAAACCTGCTCTTTTGAATTAAGAGTTATTTTATCTTCTGTTAATTTTCCGAACTGAGAAAACACTTTTTGTCCGGCTTTTACGGCAACCAGAGGGAGAAATATACTTGCCATCCCCTGAAAAATTGCCTGTTTTAGACATCTCTTTGAGTTCGGACTGTATTCGGTATTATTGTTTTTATATTTATCATATACATCCGCTCCTATATACATTAGAGCAGGAACCCAGCTCAAAGTTGCATATCCGCCGATTATAGGCCTCAGTGCCTCACCCACTTCGTTTGTAAATGCAGCACCACGAAGCGGCCACCGCATTAATGGGTCACGATATTCACCGTCTTTATTTACAGTCTTATTATCGGCACAAAAGTTTCTGTTTTGCACATATTTTGTCGTTATCATTCAGCAAGAACCTCTTTCTCAAAACTAATTTATTTATTGAACAGGAGTAAATATTAAAATTTGCGGTTTTATTTACAATATTTTACACATATTTCTTAGAGTGTTTTTATCATTGCATAAATAATTTAACAAATATACTCGATAAACATTTTTATCAGGATAATGTAAAAGAACAGATGGTTTGATTTCTTGTTACAGATGGTTTGATTATTTTAGGCAAATTTTGTAGTAAGTTGGGTTTTCAACCCAACTTACGTTTTATTGTTAAAAAATCGTAACAAAATATGATTTACAGACAAATTATATATTTCACAGTTTTTAAGATTGACGTAAAATAAAAAGGAAAGGAAGTATCTTATGAGAATTACAAACAACTGCTCATTATCAAATCCGGCAGCTTTTCAAGGGAAAATTAATCCGGAGTTAGTAAAAAAATTACAAAATCCAGACAGAGATTTTAATCTCCAGATTCTTAAAGATTCCTTTACAAAAAGAAAAACGGAACTATTAAAAGAAGATAGAGAACTTTTAAAAGAAGTAACAAAAAAAGATATAATGGAAGACTACATGCAATACATCAAGTCCTATGCAGATCGTCTTGCGGCTGAATATTTGTCTAAAAATAAAAAATAATTATCCTTTGTTATACCCAAAAATAGAATAAATTTGTCATTGCGAGCCTGCACAGGCGAAGCAATCCAGCTTTTCTCCACAACTCTCCCTGCTTAACAAAATTTCATATATACATCTTTTTTAGCAAATTTACATATTCAGACATTTTACAATACAAGTAACTCAATAATATAAAGGAGAAATATAATGTCAATTATTACAGCAGTAAAATTAGCCACAGCACAAAGAAAACTCGTAAAAAAAGTAGCAACATATAAAGGAAATGAATTTAAATACAATTCCGAAACATATAGTAGTATGCCTGACGCATTCAAAAGAACTGCTGATGAAATTGCAAAACTGTCCGGCGAGTATTCTAAAAATCCGATTAAAAATGTACAAAGTTGGATAAAAAGATTTTCTGCCATCAGAAACAGTGAGAAAGAAGTAAATGCCAGTTTAAAGGACATCAAGTAATTGATTATGTAAAAGAACACATGGTTTGATTTCTTGTTACAGATGGTTTGATTATTTTAGGCAAATTTTGTAGTAAGTTGGGTTTTCAACCCAACTTACGTTTTATTGTTAAAAAATCGTAACAAAATATGATTTACAGACAAATTATATATTTCACAGTTTTTAAGATTGACGTAAAATAAAAAGGAAAGGAAGTATCTTATGAGAATTACAAACAACTGCTCATTATCAAATCCGGCAGCTTTTCAAGGGAAAATTAATCCGGAGTTAGTAAAAAAATTACAAAATCCTGATAAAGATTTTAATCTCCAGATTTTTAAAGATTCTTTTACAATAAGAAAACCGGAACTATTAAAAGAAAATAGAGAACTTTTAAAGGAAGACTACATGCAATTCATCATGTCCTATGCAAATCGTCTTGCGGCTAAATATTTGGCTAAAAATAAAAAATAATTATCCTTTGTTATACACCAAAATAGTCTGTAGGTTGGGTATACCTGCCCAACAATAATATTTATAGATATAAAGTCTGCAAAAAGTCTGTTTTCGCCCGTTTTCGCCTTTTTGAATCAAGCGACTTCTTTTGTTACTTTTCTCAAACTTGATGAAAATTTTTCGACCTTAAGAAAAATTTTCCGGCTAAAATTTCAAATGTCCTTGCCGAAAATAACCAAACCATTCGTACAAATTCAAATACAGCCTAAAGTTCCGCCACACAGGGATTACAGGTAAAAGTCAAAGGGTTAGACTTTAACGGACACTAAACGGACTTTTCAAGTAATTTGGTTTGATTATTTTTGGACACTTCCGACTGGTTGAAACCTAAACACAAAGCCACTTTAAGGGGTAAAATCATTTTAACCGTACACGATTGAAATGTCTGGTTTAATACAAATAACAAACCGAATATTAAACTACAATAAACATTACATTTATTACGAAACATTAAGACTTTTTCTTTTATTTGTTAACAATTGTAAACATTAAAAAAGACTCCTTCTTCGGAGTCTTTTTTAATTTACGCGTGGAGGGATTCGAACCCCCGACCTTTTGGTTCGTAGCCAAACACTCTATCCAACTGAGCTACACACGCATTTCAACCAAAAAGGTACAGTAAAATATTATCAAATAAATTTTTATTTTCAAGCCCTAATTTACACTCAAAAAATTTTTCGTAAATTTATTTTAAAAAAGGATTTATTATTAATAAACTTGCTTTTTTTATTTTCAATTCTGTACCATAATAGAAAATAACAAGTTGAGCATGCTTAACTTAATTCTATGATTACGAAAGGCACGGTCTATGAACACTAATTTTGAAGCCATCAAAAAATATGAACTTACCGAAAGAGAAGTAATGATTTTGGGTTACATGTCCGAAGGTTATGACAACAGGGAAATCGCTCAAAAAATTTATGTAAGCATTCATACTGTTAAAGCCCATGTCAGTGCGATTATAAAAAAATTACATGCCAAAAACCGCACCCATGCAGCTTGCAAAGCTATCAGAATCGGTATATGTTAACATTTTTATCCGAATTTCACCGTGTAATTTAATGTAACAATTTTGAATCTTTCATAAATTCTTATTATAATATTTGTGTGAGATATTAGTTTATGAAAATAATTTTCAAAATTTTTATATTATTTTTTCTGTTTATTTGTACATTTACTCAAATGGTGTCAGCCGAGGATGTGTACAAAGTAACATCTTTTAATTACGACACATCAAATTCTTTTATACTTTTGACTGTTCCGGACACAATTGAGGAACCTGTCTTAAAAAGCATAAAAGTAGTTAAAATGGAAAACCCGACAAGAGCCTATTTTGATATAAATTCGGCTGTTCTGACCACTCCAAAGCAGGATTGGTCTTTTACTGCAAACGGGCTTAAACAGGTAATTGTGAGCCAGTTTTCGACAAATCCGGATGTGGTTCGGGTCGTTATGTACTTTGATGACGACTTTGACTTAAACAACGTTCATTTTTACAGAATTAAAAATAATATAATTATAAAATTTAAAGATATAAATACCTGCCAAAACGATTATTTCCAAAATATCTACAGGGATGATCATGCCTCAGCCAGCGACTTTTACGAATACTTGACAATGACAACGCCGGAAACTCCGCATGATGAAGTCGTTAGCCAGATTCAAGAAGCTTTCAACACCCAGCACACCTCCAAAAAAGATTTAAAACTTAACACAAAATACTATATTGACAGTATTACCCCGAAACAAAATGCGGTCTTGCTAAACGGTTTTGGTTCAATAACAATTGAAAAACCGATGATTTTAACAAATCCATTGAGGATTGTTTATGATATTCCGAATACTCTTGTAAAAGGCGATATACGGAACACTGAATACAAAATCGGTGATTACGATTCTGTAAAAATAGGGCAGTTTTCGGTGAACAAAGCCAGAATTGTCATAACTACAAACGATGTAAATAAATATATTCCTGTAATATCAAGCGACAACCAGTCCTTGTTGATTGCCAATTCTGACAAACTCGGAAACTACAATCTTTTTTCAAACATATCAAATATGATATCCTATTCAACCGAAAAGATTGACGACCAGACAAGCTCAATGACACTGGCATTTACGGCGCCTGTTGTTCACGGTATTAACAGAACAAACGAAGAACTCACAATGTTTCTTTATAATGTGCAAAGCTATAACGAAAATGATTTTCTTGCCGCATTTAAAGACACCGCATTTGCAAACGCACAAATCAGTCTGATACCTAAAATCGGACTGAAACTAACTATTCCGCTTGAACAGAACAGTCTTGTAAATACCTTTCTTGGCGCAGACGGGAAAGCTTTAAAGATTATTGTAAAAGCGCCCAAAAAACAAACTGCCGTAACAGAACCCTCAGTTCCGCCGCCGCCGACTCAGCCCAAACCTCAGGGAAAAGGTATTAGAAAAGTTGTAATCGACGCCGGACACGGAGGAAGTGATTACGGGGCAATCAGAAATGATATTAATGAAAAAGATATAACACTTGATGTTGCAAAACAGGTGCGGGATATGCTTGTTAAAAAAGGTTATATTGTACAGATGACCCGTGACGGAGATGAATATGTATCGCTTCAGGACAGAGTTGCAATAAGCGAAAACTTTGAACCGGATATTTTTGTAAGTATTCACGTAAACTCAAGCACAGGAACAGAAGCAAGCGGTGTTGAAACTCACTATTACCATCAGGAGAGCTTAATGCTTGCTCAAACGCTTCATGCATCACTTGCCAGTGCAATTGACACCAAAAACAGAGGCTTGTTTAAATCCAAATTCTATGTAATAAACCACACAACCGACCCTGCAATATTGATGGAAATCGGATTTATATCAAACGACAAAGAAAGAGCGGAACTTAACGGTTCTGCCAGAAAAAAAGCAACGGCAAAAGCTATAGTAGAAGGAGTGGAAAACTATTTTGACCAGATTAAATAATTCCCCGATAGGATTTTTCGACTCCGGCGTCGGAGGCGTAACGGTTTTTGAACAGGTAAAAAAGCTGTTACCGGATGAAAATTATATATATTTTGGCGACACAAAAAACATGCCTTACGGCGAAAAAACTGAAACTCAGCTTCTGGAGTTTGCGGACAGAATTTTTAAATTTTTAGAAAAACAAAACTCTAAAGCTGTTATAATGGCTTGTAATACAACATCAGCCGTAGTTTATGAAAAATTAAAGAACAATTACGATTTTGAAATTTATCCGATAATTCAATCTGTTGCAAAAGAGATTGCAAAACTTCCGCTAAAAAAAATCGGAGTTTTCGCAACCCATGCAACCATAAACACTCACTGCTACAAAACAGAAATTCAACGATACAATCCGGATATGGAGGTTTTTGAAATAGCATGTCCCGGGTGGGTGAAAATAGTTGAAAACGGTGAGGAGCAAACGAATGATGCAATAAATGCCGTGATGGAAAAAATGGATGAAATGAAAAAATACAATCCGGAAAAAATCATTTTAGGCTGCACACATTATCCGTATCTTTTAGATATTCTCACCCAATTTGCAGAAAGAGAGTCATTTATAAATCCCTCAATAGAATTTGCAAAAATTATAAAACAGGATTTAAAGACAAAAGGGCTTTTAAACACCACAGGCGGGAATAGTTTCGAAAAATTCTATGTAAGCAAATCTCCGGAGAATTTTAAAAAAGCGGCGTCAATGTTTTATCAAATAAATGAGATGCCTGAGCTTGTGGATTTTTAATAACTGATTTTTTTTAGGATAATCTTTCGGAATAGTCCAGCCGTTGCTTTGGATTAAAGCAGTACAAAAATATGGTGAAGGAGGATCATCAGCATTTCCGCCATTACGTTTACAACCTTCATACAGCGATTCTTGTGTCCCGTCCCATTTGTATTTCCATGGTTCAAATCCTCTATTCAAATGATATTTCCAAATTTCTTGATAATCAGCATTGGCTACAGGAAGAAAATTAAACGGAAACATACAAACTCCATACCCTCTTATATTATAATTATATTTTTCAATACATTTATCAGCTTTTGACGGATAAAAAATCCAGTCACGTGTAGTTTTTTGATTTTTCTGCTGCAGAGCGCTGCCATCCACAAAATATACAATTAAACATCCTCTGTTATCAATACTGTAATGAAGGACATTCATATTTGAACCCAAATACATTTTAAACCACTTTTCCGCTTCACTTGAACCTTCAACAGGCTTTCCGTCACTGTCGATTTGAGCACCTTTCAAATCTTGATACCAGTATTTTTTATCACCGTATTTTGCTTTTGCCAACAGAACAGCCTGATTTATTGAGGTGTAGAATTTTTTTAGACGGGTTTCAGTTATTTTGTAATTGTATTTTGTCATTAATATAGGAAAAGTCATAGCAGCAACAATTCCGATTATACCCAGCGTAATCAGAACTTCAGCCAATGTAAAAGCCCGTATTTTCATATAATTTCTCCATGATTATAGTCTACATTTAACTACTATTGTAGCTATAAAACTACTATAATAAGTGGATACTTATTTGTCAATATAATAAAATATTTAAATGCAAAAAGAAGAATTTCTAAAAGAACTCGGATTTACAATAAAAATTTCTCGAATGAGATTAAAAATTTCACAGGAAAAACTCGCCGAACTTGCCGATTGCAGCCCTTCCTATATCGGTTTTATTGAAAGGGGCGAAAAAAGTATTTCTTTGTATAATTTTTTAAAAATTGCCTCAGTATTAAAAATCAATCTAGAAAACGTTTTTGAGTTATTTAAAAATCAAAACAACTCCAAACAATCATCATAAGTTGCAACTTCAATAATATTGTCGGACAAAAACAACTTTTTAGCCGTTACATCAAGCATTGTTGCATTTTCTTTTATTGCGAAAACTTTTATATCCCGCTTTACAGCCTCAAAGACAGGCGTTGAACCCAGGGCATTGTAAGGCATCACAAGATAATCAACATTCTGTATGGAAATACCGCCAGAATTCACAATTTTCGGCGCATTATTGAGTCCAAGAAGAACGCACGGAAGAAAAGTCGGCGTAATATATTCAGATGCCGCTTTCGGATTAACAAGTGCTGTTGATATGGAAAAATCAGCAAATGCAGGAGAATGAGCACATGGGACTTTGAATTTTCGTGAAATACAATGTGAAATTATACCTTCAACTCCCCCGACAGGGTCAACCCCGCCGCCGTTCATATAATCTTCGTTATCATCTTCCGGATCTTCAAAAAGGCAAACAATTGCAAGAGCTTCGGCGCCTTTTTTCAAAAGTTTTTCCGCTGCTCTGTACAGTGTATTTTCATTTTTTACAGCCCCAGTTGAAATTCCGCTTTCATTTATAAAAAACTCTATTCCGACATCTTCATCCGTAATTTCATACCCTGTTACATCAACTCCGTAAACTGTTTTTACAGCACCGATTGTGTTTAAATGAATATTCAAAACCTCCTGCGGTATTGCACGGTCAAAAATCACGCCGATTCTATTATTCTGTGAAGGCTGCAACTCAAGATTTCCTTTGAAAAATTCATCCAGAATATACCCTTCCACATACAGCATGTTTTCATTAATTCCTGAAAAAACACCTGCATTTACCACATTCGGATTTACTATAAGTTTGGACTTTTCGGAAAATTTTCGTGCATAACAGCTTGCATCACCGGCAAACCCGCCGATACCGGCTCCGACTCCGGTCGGAACTATAAATACACCTAATTTTTCACCGCTTTTTAACATACGTGGATAATATAACAAACAAGCGGACTTTAAAAGCCCGCTTGATTTTATAATTTCTATTTTGCAGTTCCGCCGTATGTGAAATCGTTTTTGACGTTTGTTTGCAGAAGTTTCGTCCAGGAACTTTCAAATGTCGTTATCTCATTCAACCGTGTCTCATAATTGTTTTTGTCAAGTTCCAGCTGTTCTTCCCAGTTGTTTAAGTTTTGAAGCTCATATTCATGTTCTTTTTCAAGAATTTCCATAACCGCTTCATATTCATCCGGCGAATCTTCATAATATTCATAGTAATAATATTGCTGCTGATCATTGTATTTAGCCTGTAATTCAGCACTCTCTCTTGATGCATTCATCATGTTAAACATTACATTTGACAATTTTTCATTAATCATTGATTTTTGTTTGGTATACATCAACAATGTTTCTTGAATATTTGATATTGCCATCGCTCTCGTCCTCTTATTTTACTTCTCTTAATTATATAAAAACATTTTTAGTATGCTGTTTTCAGGCTTTGGGTATTTCGTTACATTTTTTAATAATTTGGATGACAAGAGGCGCCGCCGCAGGCGGCACCTCTTGTGTAACCCCATACAAAGAACACCCAGTCTATCCGATCTTATTTTTTATCATCGTACAAACTTTTTATCATTTCTTTTGTTGTCAGACCGCCTTTTTCCACTGAATATGGTGATCCAATAAGTATTATATTGGACTTACCTGTACCACCCGAAAAGAAACTAAATAAATCATATCCCCATTTATTTGGACCCTTGTTCCCGTTTACATCAACGGCAAAAATCATTGGAAACGAATATGCTATGATTATAACGCCATCCGATAAAACATAAGCAGTACCCTCATACAACATTGTCTGCTGCTGAAACCCCGGCTGACTATGAACTTGTTCCAGAGCCTCTTCTTTACTTAAATCCGGATTCTTTTCCATTGCAATATCTTCAAAACCCTTATACTTTGGAATACAACCTTTAGGATATGCATTGCCCTTACAAGTTTGGCTTACATTTAAATTTTTAAGCAAAATTTCTCTGAATACAGCGCAATCCTGATTGCTATACCCCTTACCGGTAAGACCGGAAGCCGAAGATGCATCATTAATAGGATAATAACATTGCGGAGTGAAACCAATATCTACTTCGGATTTTAACAGTGCCTGCGTCAGTGTTGAATACGTCTTTTTAAACTGATTTTTTAATATCATTTTTTCAGCTTTGTTTATCAGTGACGGCAGTGTCATGGCGGCTATTATTCCGATTATGCCGAGTGTTATCAAAACTTCTGCCAATGTAAATGCGGCCTTGCATCGCTTTTGCCGCCAAAAGTGCGAGATTGAATTAATTGGCATTGACAGACTCTGACTTCCGTCAGAGTGACGGAATGGGGTGCGTGGCATCCGGCGGTCTTCGGCTCTCCGGACTTTGCGGTGAAGGATGTTAGACTCTATACCCGTGATTCCGGCCTCCGAGCCAGAATCTTTTCCTATCATAATAGACCCTGAATCAAGTTCAGGGTGACACTCTATTTTTTCGTCAAAAGAATTAAGACATGTCTTTTTAAGAGGCTTTGGACTTGAATTGTCCTTGTCCTCAAAATGACATAAGTCTAAATCGCAGCAGGAGCCTGTTTTACGGGTTGCCCCCCCCCCCCTGAAATACAGTCATATCAATAGTTTCCATACTTTTAAGCCCCTTAATTTTTATAATTTCTACTATTTTATTATACTATATTTTTTAATTTATGAAAAGAGAAATCATACTGGAGATTGTTTAAGAAAATTTTTTATAATATAATAATTATATTAAATTAGGAGAGAAAAATGGATAAAGAAACTTATATGAGAATTATGGGCTATGTCCCGACTGTAATTGAGGCATCCTCAAGAGGTGAAAGATCATTTGATATATTTTCAAGATTATTAAGGGAAAGAATTATTTTCCTCGGTTCTGAAATTGATGATGAAGTTGCAAATTCAGTTGTTGCACAGCTTTTACTTCTGGACAGCGAAAACAACGAAAAAGACATTATGCTTTATATAAACAGCCCGGGCGGTGTAATTACTGCAGGAATGGCGATTTATGACACAATGAACCTCATCAAATCCGACGTTTGCACAATCTGTCTGGGTGATGCAGCTTCAATGGGAGCATTTTTACTATGTTCCGGCGCCAAAGGCAAAAGAATGGCTCTTCCAAATTCCAGAATAATGATTCACCAGCCTCTAGGCGGCGCAAAAGGTCAGGCAACCGATATTGAAATTGAAGCAAAAGAAATTCTAAGAATGAAGGAAATGTTAATCAGCATAATTGCCGAAAATTCAGGACAGCCTTATGAAAAAGTTAAAGAAGACTGCGAACGTGATCACTTCCTTTCCGCATACGAGGCAAAAGAATACGGACTGATTGACAAAGTTATTGAAAAAGGCAATTCGTAACAAAACTTTACAAAACAACCCAAAACATGCAATTCTGCGGAGTTGCATGTTTTTATATATTTGTAAAGGTTAAAAGGTTACAAAGGTTAGTTACAAACAAATTCAGGTAGGAGTTTAGTATGTCTCTCTTGGTTTTCGCATATCGGAAATATGAGATTATACGTCAGAAAAGCGAATTAAATTATCGCATTATGGCGTTGACCAGAAAGCTGAATGAATTGCAGCAATATGCCGCAAACATCGGTGACGGAACTTTGTCAATGAATGATATGCTGAACGTTCCTGCCTCAATGTTTAACCGTACAATGGCATTTATGATGTATTCACATAACGGAGCGTTAAGAGGAGCACAAATGAATATGCAGATGATGTCACCTCAAATCAATATGCAAATTCAACAAATGCAGGCGATGTCACAAACGCAGGATCCAAATGCTGCCGCTATGTATCAGCAATATATATTTAACAATCTGTATCAACAAGAGCTGCAAAAATATCAAAAACATGAACAAAAATTGTTAAATCAACAGGAAAAAGAAATTCAACAGGAAAAAGCAAGACTTGAAACTCAGTTAAGAATGCTTGAAGCTGAATTTGAAAGCACTGTTCAAAGTGAAAAACAAGCAGCACAAAGTTGGAAACCTGAGTATGTAGCATAGATTTAACTCCCAACCCCCATAATAACTGACCAATAACTCTTTCAAAGAGTCCGCAAAATTTTTGCGGGCTTTTTGGCTTTTTAAGAAAACTTAACAACCCTTTAATGTCTGATTTAGATATCCGTAACAATACAATCGACAGGCACATCAAATTTTTCGGCCGGAAGTTTGTTAAGCAATAGTTGATGTACAACAGGAACAATTGTTCGTGCTGAGCAATCCTTTAAAAATCTGTCATAAAAACCGCCGCCATATCCAAGCCGGAAGCCGCTTTTGTCCACTGCAAGCGCAGGGACTATTACAAGATCCAAAATTTTAGAAGCAACCGGTGTTGTACAGGGCTCTTTTATTTTAAATCTTGAAACAACCAACTTATCATTCTTTTTAAACGGGCAAACAAGCAGATTATCCTCATCTGTTTTTGGCAGAAAAAAATTTTTATCATCATCAAGAAGTGATAA
This sequence comes from Candidatus Gastranaerophilales bacterium, assembly GCA_944322785.1. Taxonomy (GTDB): domain Bacteria; phylum Cyanobacteriota; class Vampirovibrionia; order Gastranaerophilales; family Gastranaerophilaceae; genus Scatenecus. Next base: position 36,169 of record CALUPW010000006.1, read on the forward strand.
TAGATTAATTTCATATTTTGCCGGATAAAAAATCATCACATTACGGGCGTTTTTATAAAATTCGTGTTTTCTGATTTTGCCGGCAATTACACTGCTTACTGACGCAAGGTCAAGCGTTTTTCTGATACTTTTAGCCCATATCCTTAAGTCGGTTTTATTATCCATATTTTTAATATATAATAAATTTTATAGAAATGACAGATTTTTGCGAAAACAACTTAATAAATCCTGATTGGGCAAAGCACGGCTATATTCAGGTTTATACGGGAAACGGCAAAGGAAAGACAACAGCTTCTCTCGGTCTTGCAATGCGAGCGCTCGGCAGATGCTGGAAAGTTTTAATTATTATGTTCACAAAAGGCGGAAACGATTACGGTGAACTTAATTCTTTCCGCAATCTTTCTCCTGAAATTGCAAAAAATCTAACAATTGTTCAGGCGGGTTTGGACAGAATTGTTTATGAGCAAAATAAAAACGCCGATGATGAAGCGGAAATTAAAAAAGGTTGGGAACTCGCCAAAAAGGTTATTAAAAACGATGAATACAACCTCGTTATTCTTGATGAAGCAAACATAGCAATTGATTTGGGATTGATTGACCTTGATGAAATGATTGAGGTTTTAAAAAACAAACCCGATGAAATGGAGATTGTTTTGACCGGACGGAATGCAAATCCAAAAATTATTGAAATTGCACATCTGGTTTCCGAGATAAAACCGGTAAAACATTACTGGGATACCGGAATTGCGGCAAGAAAAGGGATTGAGTATTAAAATACTTTTGATTTTGCCAAAGTTAATTTTATAATTTATATTTTTGTAATTTAATAGCTTCTTCTCATTAAATCCGAAAGTTTAACTTCGGCTTTTGCAGGCTGAACCTGTTTTTTAACAGCCTTTTCAATCGGAGTAACGGTTTTAAACTGGGTTAAACCTACCTTAATGCTATCCTCTGGCTTTAACATAAAAATTTCTTTGAAAAATTTGATAATATCGTTCATAAAAATTCTCCTAACCGCTGGGGTTCATTAACTATATAATACATTAAAACTACTCAACTGGCAAATTTCATTGTACTTTATGTTATATTATTTATACAAAGCTGGTATTGTCAGCATTTGAATTGTGATTTAGAAACGGAGAAAATACAAAAGTGACAACAAACGGGTATTATCAAACTCTTGATGAAAATTTTAATACAGCCTATGAATTGTTGCGGAATAACCAAAATCACAATGAACTTATTGATATGCTGAAAAACGGTAATATTGTTCAAAAACAGCTTGCTGCACTAAAACTTGACACACTGAATAATGAAAAAGAAGCCATAATTCTGCTTGACAACCTGACAGGTCAGGATGGCAAAGTTCGGGAAGCTGTTTCGTTAAAAATCGCAGAATTTATGAAAAATAGCAAAATGCGAAATTTCTTCTGCGCAGATAAAAAATTTTCCGTATTTCTGGATGCAATAATAGATATAAACGGGAATATCTGCAGAAATATAATATCCGCCATTACAAACCTCAAAACCGACAAAAATTTTTACGATGTTTTCTGTCCTGAACTCTTAAAACGCACATATAATCTTGCAAATATTATAAAAGACTTTGATTTTCAAGAGGGCAAATATAAAGTTAACAAAGAGGTTTTTAAACTGTACTGGTATCTTGAAACGATTTATCATTTTGCGGAGGTATCGGATATTTCCGAAATAAAAAAAATCTTAAATATAACAAAATCAATTAATGAATATACAATACGTGAAAAAACTGCCAAAATTTTAACTACAGACTTTAAAGACAGTGATTTATTAAAAATTAAAGAACTGTTAAAAAATGATACAAACTATTATGTTCGCAGATTTTAGGTATATAATATTAAAATAAGCGGTACATTATATTAAGATATATTACAAAATTTTCCTGTTTTACATGTTTTTCAGGCAATTTTTTCAAAAGAATATCCTTTATATATATAAGAGTTGCAAAACAGTTATCAGATGGGAAAATTAAAGGAGTAATTTATGGCAAGAGTACTTATTTCAATGCCGGAAAGATTTTTAGACGAGATTGACAATCTGGCTCTAAATGAAAACCGCACAAGATCAGAATTGATTAGGGAAGCACTCAGAACATATATGTATCGTAATCAGGTGCGTAACACAAGAAGAGCGGAAAAAAATGCAGAAATCTTAGACAATCTGCTCGGTTAACAAAAAATTACAGGGAAAAATTAAACACGGAATCAGGGGGAAAATATGGAAAACTTGGAAAAAGAATTTATGATGTCATCACTTGATGAATACTTCAACTTGTTAGATGAAGAAAACCAAAAACGCTCACAAATGGTTGCAAAATCATTAACAAAATATTTAAAAAAATCTCAAGAATACGGAAAATATGATGAGCTTCAAATTCAATCAAAATAGGAAGCCATAAGTCTTCCAAAAAATTTAAAAAAAACATTTTTGAATTTACAAAAGATTTGAAAAAGTCCTGCAAAGTTGCAGGACTTTTGTGATTACTATTTAAATTTCTTTAACAAGGCCTCGCCACGTGCAACAAGATCATCTGTTATTAGTTTAAATGTATCCATATTAAACGGCAGAGCGGAATCCGCCAGTTTAATCCGGCTTTTTGTTCCAGATTGAGATTTGGAATTTGAGAATTCGGCATAGGTCGTTTTGGGCATAATTACAACACCGTTTGGCAATCTTACCGGTCCGTTTTGGATTGTTACGATGTCAATGTTTGTATATCTTTTGCCGGCACGGAATTTTTCAACCTGCTTAAACTGTTTTGCAGATAAATTTTCCCGAAATTTGGAAAGTGTATTCGGGGAAAATTTGCCGCTGAATGATGTAGTTGTAACTAAATTTGCTTTCATTTTTGTCTCCTGCTATATTTTGCTTTATTGCTACAATGTTACAAAAAAAGAGTTCACTTTTATAAAGCAAACTCTTTTTTAAATATTTGTATTGTATCAAAAATTATTCAATAATTTTGTCAACAACACCAGCACCAACTGTACGTCCGCCTTCACGAATAGCGAATCTCATACCTTCTTCAATAGCTACCGGAGCGATAAGTTCAACAGTCATAACAACGTTGTCACCGGGCATTACCATTTGTCCGTCAAATTGGATTGAACCGGTTACGTCAGTTGTTCTGATGTAGAATTGAGGTCTGTATCCAGGGAAGAAAGGAGTGTGACGTCCGCCTTCTTCTTTTGTCAGAACGTAAACGTTAGCTGTGAATTTAGTGTGCGGATGAATTGTTCCCGGTTTAGCAAGAACTTGACCGCGTTGAATTTCAGTTTTATCAACACCACGGAGCAAAGCACCGATATTGTCACCAGCTTGACCTTGGTCAAGAGATTTTCTGAACATTTCAACACCTGTAACAGTTGTTTTCTTAGTTTCGCCTAAACCAACGATTTCAACTTCATCACCAACTTTTACAACACCACGTTCTACACGGCCTGTAGCAACAGTACCACGACCTGTGATTGAGAATACGTCTTCAACAGGCATCAAGAACGGTTTGTCCAAATCACGAACAGGTGTCGGGAAGTATGAATCGATTGCATCCATCAATTCCCAGATTTTATCAACCCATTTGTCTTGACCACGAGCGATAGAAGGATTAGCTTGAGCAGCTTCAAGAGCTTTCAAAGCTGAACCGTGGATGAACGGAATGTTGTCGCCGTCGAATTCGTATGAAGAAAGAAGTTCACGAACTTCCATTTCAACAAGTTCCAACAATTCAGGGTCATCAACCATATCACATTTGTTCAAGAATACAACAAGGTTCGGAACACCAACTTGGCGAGCAAGAAGGATGTGTTCACGAGTTTGAGGCATAGCACCGTCTGTTGCAGCAACAACAAGAATTGCACCATCCATTTGAGCAGCACCTGTAATCATGTTTTTAACATAGTCAGCGTGGCCCGGGCAGTCAACGTGAGCATAGTGTCTTGCTTGTGTTTCGTATTCTACGTGAGCTGTAGAAATTGTAATACCTCTTGCTTTTTCTTCGGGAGCAGCATCGATTTCATCAAATTTTTTCAATGCAGCTTGTCCGGCAGCAGCCAAAACTGCTGTAATCGCAGCGGTTAACGTTGTTTTACCGTGGTCTACGTGACCGATGGTACCAATGTTAACGTGCGGTTTGGTACGTTCATACTTTTCTCTTGCCATGAGATTAATCTCCTTTTTACTACTTATACTACTTACTAATTTGGTATTTTAAGCCATAGTATAATAATATTTGCTCAATTTTTTTTGTCAAGGTGTGGACTCTATAGGCAAATTATTTTCGGTTTTGTCTGAACTTATTTTTTCTCATCGGGGCTTTTTGCATTCCCTTTTGAATGTAATCGCCCGTTTTATTTAAACTTTTTACGGCAATATCTACATCCTCAATTGAAACATCATGCAGGGGCAATTTTTGATATCTTTTAAAACCGAATTTCTTTAAAATACCTTCAATAAACCCGTCATAAATTTCTTTTACGGAAATTCTACCGTTACCTTTGCCTGTGTTGGGAATACGAAAGTCTGTTATTTTATCTAAATGTTTAATCAGCTCCGGCTCAAGCGACTCCCGCTTAAATCTTGTAACTCCGGGCTGGGTCATCGGAAAACGATAGCTTGATGTAAAATTAATTGTTTTATTCATAATTACTCCTTAGATTTGTAATATCCAAGAAAAACCGTAAATATAATTTTTTGCATATCAAAAAAGAGTTCTTTTTCAAGAACTCTTTTTGGTGTATTTAAATCGTGATTCTAAACTTCTTCATCTTCTGAAGGTTCCTCAACCGGCTCATCCGTCTGAATATCTTCTTCATCATAAGCCTGTTGATTCATTTCTTCCTCAATTTCCTGTTTCAGTTCATCATCTTCTTCCTCAATTTCATCTTCTTGAGGTTCATCCTGATAATTTTGAATATTTTGTGCCTCAGCCTTTTCCATTTGAGATACACTCTTGATATCTATTTTCCAGCCTGTAAGCTTGTGAGCAAGTCGTACATTTTGACCTTCACGGCCGATTGCAAGACTTAATTGGTCATCCGGTACAACAACCATTGCATCATGAGCGTATTCATCATCGGCTAAGATATCAACCGACACAACTCTTGCAGGTGAAAGTGCGTTTACGATATATTCAACAGGGTCTTCAGAATATCTTACAATATCAATTTTTTCGTTTTTAAGTTCTGAAACGATTGTTTGAATACGGCTTCCACGGGGTCCGATACAGGCACCGACAGAATCAACTTCCGGATCATTTGACCAGACTGCAATTTTTGTTCTATAGCCGGCTTCACGGGAAATTGATTTAATTTCGACAATTCCGTCCTCAATTTCCGGAACTTCAAGTTCAAAAAGTTCTCGGACAATTTCCGCATGCGCATGAGAAACTATTACCTGCGGAAGTCTTGTTGTTTCTTTTACATTTAAAACAAATACTCTGATACGGTTGCCGGGTTTGTAATATTCTCCGGGAATTTGTTCTTTTTGCGGCATAATCGCATCTGTTTTGCCGATATTTACGATTACGTTACGGTTTTCCACACGTTGTATAATACCTGTAACAAGAGTTCCTTTTTTATCCATAAATTCTTGCAAAACAAGATTTCTTTCAGCTTCTCGTATTCTTTGGGTAATCACCTGTTTGGCTGCCTGAGCGGCTATACGTCCGAATTGCTCCGGAGTAACTTCTATTTTAACTTCGTCATCAACTTCAACGTCTTCATCAATTTCTTTTGCCTGAGCAAGTGAAATTTGTTCATCAGGATCTTCAACTTCGTTTACAACTACTTTTGTTCTAAATACACCGATTTCACCTGATTGTTCATCCAATATAGCTTCGACATTTGCAGATTCTTTGATTTTCATATGCTTTTTGTAAGCTGCAACCATTGCATCGCACAGGGAAGCTATCAAAACTTCTTTTGATATTCCTCTTTCACGTTCCAATTCTTCACATGCTTCAAAAAGTGCTGATCCTATTTTAATCATTTTTATATACCTTTCTGTCCTGAAGGACATTATATTAAATTGTCTTTTAATCTATATAAAGTTTTGCGGATTGAATGTTGCTTCTCGGTATTTGAAGTTCTCTGGCATCTTCAAATCTAAAAAACTTCAACCCATCATTTTCATCAAAATCAAGTATTTCGCCTTTAAAAACTTTTTCTTCTTCCCCTTCAAGCGGGGTTTTAAGTTTTATACTTACGTTACGTCCTTTGAAGATTATAAATTCTTTATCGGATTTGAATTTACGCTCCAATCCGGGGGAGGAAACTTCCAGATAATATTTTACCGGAATAAGTTCATCCAGAAAATCCGAAAGGCTCCGTGTAACCTTTTCGCAATCATCAAGAGTCACATCCTTTTCATTTGAATAAAGATATATCCGCAGGTACCATCTGTGATTTTCTTTTGAAAAATCCACCTCAAGCGGGATATACCCGAAACGCATAGCTGTATTTTCTATTAACGGATTGATTTTTTCAAGAATTTCGTGTCTGTTAATATCCTGTTTCATGGCACTTCCTTACGTAAAAACTACCCTGATGATAGAAAAAGAACGGGGGTGCCCGTTCTTTTCTCCTAAATCATTATAAATTACATAAAATTAAAAGTAAAGTCTTATGTAAAGTTTTTAAAACTCAACCTTAAACACCTAATGATGCCATCATTTTAGCGCCGTCAGCCATAACCGGTTCGTCAGCAACTCTCTGGAATCCGGTTATCGTTGTATTGTCAACCATTGCATTGTATGTTGAAGCTATATTTTTATATTCTTCAATCATTTGTTGCTTTTTAGTTTCATCTGTTTCTTTGCTCAGGTTTTGAACCAGTTTTGTCAATTTGCCGTTCATATCTCGCAAATCTTTTCTTTCTGAATTTTCATATTTTGTTTGTTTTGCGGCGTATTCGTTTTTAGCTGAATTCAAACTTGAAATTTCACCTTCAACTTTTTCTTTGCTTGCTGTGTTTGTTTTGATTGACTTGTCAAGGTTTGTAATTTGAGTTTCTGTGTCTTGTTGTTGTTTTTGAAGATCAGCAAGTTGTTTTTCACAATCAGCTTTTTGCTGCTTCAATTGTTCGAGTTGAGCTCTGATTTCAGCAGCATTACCATCATTACCAGCCATTGCAAGCTGTCCATTAAGACGATCAATTTGAGAATCAATTCCTCTCATTGTTGTTTTAGTGTTTTCTATTTTAGTTTTAATTTCACCGAGTTGTCCTTCGGCTTCTGTTTTAGCTTGCGAATCACTTGTAATTTGTGTTTCATAACCATCTTTCAATTTTGTTTTTGAATCTATCTGGCTGTTTACTGTTGCAAGCCCTGTTTCAATTTCTTTTGATGATTTTGCGGATGACAAATCGCCAAGAACATTTACGACTTCACCGCCGAGTTTTGTACCTGAGGCTGTATTTACATTTCGGTTTCCGGCAACCGGTGAAGAATTTGAAGCTTTTGTAGATGCAACAGCTTTTGTAACATCTCCCGCAAGACTGCCTAACTGATTTAACATGCCCATTGTAGACATTGCATCCATGCCGTTGCTGCGGTTTCTGTTATTCATGTTCATTGCATTTACGTATCTTTGCAACTCTTTATTCATTCTGTTAATGTCACGAGATACGCTGCGGGGGGTAGGTGCAAAACCTGTTGCGATACTTGCTGTCAACTCAGGTGTAACATTATGCATCGTATAATCACCGGGATTAACAAATCTTGTGCCGCTTACAAATGCATTTTGACGTGTTGTGTTTTGCAAAGCTGCAAAAGCATTTTTTGCAGTTGCTGATTTTTCTGCTACGGATGAGGTTGAATTTGATGAGCCGGATGAAGATGCAGCAACTGTTTTTTCTGCATTAAATTTCGGAACGGATTTCAGACTGCCCTGTGGGAGAGCGGTCTTAAGTCCCGGTTTAAATTTTGTTGCTACGTTAATACTCATAAAATTCTCTCTTTTATATACTTCTTATATATATAAAGTATATAATCGCTGATAAATTGCCTTTCTGTTAATTATTTTGTAACAATTGTTTACAATAGTGTGAAACATCCGTATATCCATTTTATACCCTTAATATCTCTGTTTTATGCAGTGTTAATCTATGTACCCGAAAGTTTTAATAATTATTATCAATTATTAAAGTTGCTTAATATTGCATAAAATCCCCAAAATGCCGCAGCATGAGTTCTTCTGGAATTTGCAATAGATTGTTACCGTAACTTTACAAAAATTATGTAAATTTTTCGTCTGCTAATTTTTATTTGCCAAACCTTCTCTAAATCTCATTCTCTGGATTCTGGTAAAAATTAATTGTAAAAAGATTGGCATGGAATGACCCTAACCTGTTTCTTTTTTTTTAATTTGTTCTATCATTGGATTACATCTTGGGAGGCGGGGATTGATAAAAATACATCCTCTCCTTTAGTCTTATAAATCCATGGAACGATTATGGTTTATTAAAATATCGTTTAAAATATGGATAAGCATTATAGTTTTTATTCGGAGGTAGTAGAGAAGTGTTAGAACATGGTTATATTCAAATTTACACGGGAGACGGAAAAGGCAAAACTACGGCATCATTAGGTCTTGCACTTCGAGCGCTCGGTCACGGCTGGAAAGTTCTTATTATACAGTTTACAAAGGGCGACAGCGCAACTTCATACGGTGAAATCGTTTCATCCTCAAAATTCCTTCCGAATCTTGACGTTGTACAGTTTGGAATGGACAGAGTATGCTATTCTCACAACGTTTGCATGGACGACTTTAAAGAAGCCAAAAAAGGATGGGAATTTGCCAAAAAAGCAATTCAATCCGGCGAATATCAGCTTATCATACTGGATGAAATCAATATTTGTACAGCAATGAATATGATTAAAGTTTCCGAAGTTAAAGAAGCTTTAATGAACAAACCGGAAAATCTGGAAATAGTTTTGACCGGACGCTATGCGCATCCGGAATTAAAGGCAATGGCTCACCTTGTTACGGAAATGAAACCTATCAAACATTACTTTGATATGGGTGTAATGGCAAGACAGGGAATTGAGTATTAATATAGAAGAGAGAGGGGAAAAATACTGCAAATCCGGCAGTAGCAAAAGACTTAAATTAATGTAAATCCTTTTTGTTTCAGAAATGAAATACCGGACTGACTTCAGGGGAGGTCCGATTTTTTTATGATTTTTTTAAAAGGGAACCTTAATATAAAAACACTCTTCACATTTTTTAACAATTTTACGTTTTTAATATTTTTTGAGTTTGCTAAATAAGATTTTTGTACTATTATATTATTGGTTATACTAGTCCGATAGGTTTTGCCCTAGTTCAAAAGGGCGGAACGGGAAGGCTGAAATGCCGGACATATTCCGACCCCCCTGCGAATGGGACAGTATTTCCCGTAGTACTAAGTAAAAAAAAAGGAGAAAAACGATGCCAGTAGCATCTATGATTGAACTTTTGGAAGCCGGCGTACATTTCGGCCACCAAACACAAAGATGGAACCCTAAAATGAAACCGTATATTTACGGTGCAAGAAACGGAATTTATGTATTTGACCTTCGCAAAACTTCAGATTTGCTTGATAAAGCTTATGAAGTTGTAAGAGAATTTGCAGCACGCAACAAAAACATTCTCTTTGTAGGTACAAAAAAACAGGCTGCCGAAGTTGTAGCAGAAGAAGCACAACGTTCAGGCGCATACTATATTAACAGAAGATGGCTCGGCGGAATGCTTACTAACTTTGAAACAATCAGAGGCCGTGTCAGCAAATTAAGAGAACTGGAAGATTTCTTAAACAGCGGACACGCTGAAAAATTACCCAAAAAAGAAATCGCTCAATTGAACCGCCAGCTTTCAAAATTAAGCAAAACTTTAGGCGGAATCAAAGAAATGAGAGGATTGCCGGATTTGATTTTTGTAATCGACCAGAAAAAAGATGAAATCGCAATTCTTGAAGCTAACAAACTCGGTATTCCGGTAATCTGCCTTGCCGATACAAATGCAGATCCTTCAAATATTGATTACATTATCCCCGGAAACGATGATGCTATCCGTTCAATTAAATTGATTACCTCAAAACTTGCAGACGCAGTTCTTGAAGGCAAACAATTAAAAGAAAACAAAGCCAACACAACTCAAAAAATCGAAGAAATTAAAGCTGAAGATGCAGGAGTAGGTGTTGAGGAAACCGAAAAAGCAGAAGAAGTTGAAGAAGTAAAATAAAACACAGGACATGCAGTCCTTCAGGGCAATATTCCGGAGGACTGCTGTTTTAAAAATATAGGAGAGAAATATGAATATCACAGCACAAATGGTAAAAGAACTCCGTGACAAAACAGGTGCAGGCATGATGGATGCCAAAAAAGCTCTTGTTGAAACAGACGGCGATATGGAAAAAGCTATGGACGTGCTCCGTCAAAAAGGTATGGCTTCAGCTGACAAAAAAATGGGAAGAATTGCAGCAGAAGGACGTGTTGCATCAGCTATTGTTGACGGCGCAGGTGCTATGGTTGAAGTTAACTGTGAAACAGACTTTGTTGCGAAAAACGAAGAATTTCAAGAACTTGCAAACTGCCTTGCAAAAGCAGTAGCAGAATCTAATCCTAAAGATGTTGAAACATTTGTTGCATCAACATGCCCCAAATGCGGAAAAACAATTGAAGAAGTTATTAAAGAAAAAATCGCATCTATAGGTGAAAAGATTACCTTCAGAAGATTTGTCCGTTACGAAGGGAATGTAGCAACCTATATTCACAACGGCAAAATCGGTGTTTTACTGGTAACAGATAAAGAAGATGCCGAATTAATGAACGATTTATGTCTTCATATCGCATCAAATGCACCGGAATTCTTATCAAGAAAAGAAATTCCGCAATCTGTTATTGACCATGAAACAGAAATTGAAATGGGTAAAGAAGATTTGCAAAAGAAACCTGAAAACATCAGAGCAAAAATTGTTGAAGGCAGAGTTAACAAACTTCTTGCTGCAAAAGTTCTTCTTGAACAGCCTTTTGTTAAAAACCCGGATGTTACTATTGAACAATTGATTGAAGGAAAACTTACAATCAAAGCGTTTACAAGATACGTACTCGGTGAAGGGCTTGAAAAACGTCAGGACAATTTTGCCGAAGAAGTTATGAGTCAGGTTAAAGGCTAATCAAAAAACATAAAACTTAAAAATGCCGGTTAAAATAACCGGCATTTTTTCATGATAAATCTTTTTACGGACTTGAAAACGATTTTAAAACCTGTTATCATAATATATATACGTAGAAAGGGATTGTGATGGAATTAAAAATAAAAGAAATTTCAAAGTTTTCTGATTGCGGCAAGAACAAAACAAAACTGGTCTTTTGTGATGAAAAAATTGAAAAAGAAATAATTTTTGAAGGCGAAGGGAAAATCAAAACTCCGGTTGCCGAAGTTTAAAAAACATAGCTTTTTAAAAAGTGTCTTTTGCCGTTCAGGCATAAAGACACTTTTTAAATTTGGAAATATTTAATATGTTTCCGGCAAATCCAGAGGTGCCAGCGGCTGATTATTTACAGGATCCGGTACAGACATCGGCTCGGCTGTATCCGGAACAGGCTGATTTTCCATTTCCGGAGGATATTTTTTTGTGCGGCGGCGAAGATGAAATCCGTCATGTTCCTCATATTCAACATTGCCGCTATCTTCTGTCACTTTAGACTGTTCTTCTGTCGTATTTGACGGAACATCCGGAACCTCCTCAATTTGAGAGGGAGCTTGCTCTTGCAGATTGTCATTATCGCCCGTTGTATTTTCATTTGTTTCCTGTTCTTCCGCCATACTGAGAATTTTTTCTGAACCTTTATAAGTATTTTCCTCTACAGGCAAAGCCTCATCATTCTCATCATTCTCATCATCATCTTTGTTTTTCAGTTTGAAATTAAGAATAAATACCTGATTTTTGTCAATTACAATGTCCTGGCCTTTTTCTACATAAGAAAGCGGTGTGCTTTCATAAAGTGAAACCGCACCTGATTTAAGTCTGCTGCCTTTTTCATTTTTAACAGCGCCTTCAACTGCCGCATATCCCATCGAAAGACCTTTGACAAAGTGATTGCCTACACTTAATGCTGCCGATTTGGCAACACCTTTGTAATCAAATCTTGTTGTAAATTTACCTTTTACAATTTTGTTGTCTATTCGTTCTACTTTATGTACAATCCCATAGTTATCTGTATATTCGGTAAGAATGAATGAAAATGTTGCATCCCGTTTGAGCCTTTTGGGACTTGAAACATCAACTATATCACCTTTTAATATATTACCTTCCAATATCAACAGTTCATCATCGAGATTTAAATCTGTAACAGCTTTTACGGTTAGAGTTTCCGGCGGATTTTCGGTTGTAAAATCCGAAAGAGCTTCAACTTTTATAGTTTCCGCACTGGCAGGCATAATTGCCGCAAATAAAAATGCCAATAATATTACTGCTTTTTTCATATAAATTTCCTTTATTTTTTCTTGTAAATAAAATTACTATTAGTCTTTAAACCGTTGCAAAAATTTTGCATTTCCGACTGGCTCGGTGATTGAATAGCACCCGGAATACGGATTCTTTGTCCGTCTTTTAAAGAAATCTCCGGATAATAGCAATATCTTCTGCGCTCTCGTTTGCTTGAGCCGCAGCGGCGGGAATTTATGGTACATGATTCAATGTTATCTGCAGAAAAGGTTGATACTACTTTTTTGCCTGTTGTGACTCTGCAGAGTCCGTTTACACATTTGACTGTTTTATAAGGCAGGAACATATATATAATTCCAAAAATTGCCAAAAATACAAGAGATACAATTGATTTGCGCCCTCTGAAAAAATAATATATTATATCATGAATATAATTCATTAACCTTACATACCCCTCTCTTATACAACAATTAAACCATTATTAACCGGCTCTGTCAAGAAAAGAACGGCTTCAAATACTGCCCTGTATAAGAATTTTTAATTTTTGAAACCTGTTTTGGTGTACCTGTTGCCACGACCTGTCCGCCGCCGATTCCGCCTTCCGGCCCCAAATCAATTATATAGTCGGCAACCTTAATTAAATCAAGATTGTGCTCAATAATCAAAATAGTATTTCCTTGATCCGCTAACGCTTGAATTATTTTGATAAGTTTGTCCAAATCAGCCCAGTGAAGTCCGACTGACGGCTCATCCATAAGATATAAAGTTTTTCCAGTTGCCCGTTTGTTGAGTTCGGATGCCAGTTTAATTCTTTGCGCCTCGCCGCCTGAAAGTGTTGTTGCACTTTGACCCAGTTTTATATAATCAAGTCCGACATCATTTAAGGTTTGAAGTTTATGCTTGATATTCGGAACGTTTTCAAAAAATGCAAGCGCTTCTTTTACACTCATATCAAGAACATCTGCAATAGTTTTGCCTTTGTATTTAACCTCCAGAGTTTCACGGTTGTATCGTTTGCCTTTGCAGACCGGACATTTTACATAAACATCCGAGAGAAAGTTCATCTCGATTTTATTAACACCGTCACCTTTACATGCTTCACAGCGTCCGCCTTTTACGTTAAAACTGAACCGTCCGGCTTTGTATCCGCGCAATTTTGCTTCATTAGTTTTGGCATACAAATCTCTTATGTGCGTAAACAAATCAGTATATGTTGCCGGATTTGACCTTGGAGTTCTGCCTATCGGGGACTGGTCTATGGCAATAATTTTATCGATATTTTCAAATCCTGTAATTTCATCAACACCCTGCGGTTTTGGTTTATCTTTGCGGAGTTTGTGAAGAGCATACTGATAAATTAAATCCTGCATCAAGGTTGATTTGCCGGAACCTGAAACACCTGTCAGAACAACTATTTTCCCGAGCGGGATTTCAACATCTATATTTTTAAGATTGTTCAAATGCGCATTTTTAACGGACAAAAACTTTCCGTTGCCTTTACGAACTTTTTCGGGCACGGGTATGAATTTTTCACCGCTCAAATATTTTCCGGTAATTGATTTTGGAGCGTCAATAATATCCTGAATTGAGCCTGAGGCTATAATTTCACCGCCGAGAACTCCGGCACGGGGACCGATATCTACAATATAATCCGCATTTCTGATTGTTTCTTCATCATGTTCGACAACAATTAGAGTGTTTCCTAAATTACGAAGTTTTATCAGGGTTTTGATAAGTCTGTCATTATCACGCTGATGAAGCCCGATTGACGGCTCATCAAGTACATACAAAACTCCTGACAGACCGCTTCCGATTTGTGTCGCAAGCCTTATACGCTGAGCTTCGCCGCCGGATAAAGTTCCAGCCATACGGGCAAGGTTCAGATAACTTAATCCCACGTCTTTTAAAAATTTAAGTCTTGCACGGATTTCATCCAGTATTTGTTTTGCAATTTGAATATGGTATTCACTCAACTCCAAATACAAATCCGATATGAAGTCGTATTCTTCATCAATCGGCATCAAAGTAAATTCATAAATATTTTTGCCTTTTATTTTTACCGCAAGCGGAAAAGGTTTCAAGCGGGCACCATGACATGCCGTACAGGGAGTCATCACCATATATTTTTCAATTTCTTCCCGCCAGTAATCTGCATCTGATTCATGATATTTTTTCATCAAATACGGAATTACCCCGGGATAGCTGTGATAACGTGTTTCGTAACGCTTTGAGGTGAACCCTTTTATCCTCATTTTTATTATGTCATTTGCCCCGTAAAGTATAATATTTTGATGTTCCACAGGCAAATCTTCAAAAGGAATATCCTGATTGATGCCGTAGTATGAAGTCACGGATTCCAGCATATCTTTATAAAATGTTGTTGAAGACTTGTCCCACGGATAAATAGCTCCCCCGTTAATTGATTTTGTTCTGTCCGGAACTACTAAATCTGGCGAAATCGTATAATCAACACCTATTCCGGAACATCTTTCACAGGCTCCGTAGGGGTTGTTGAATGAAAAAATTCTCGGAGCAAGTTCTTCAAAACTCAAATTACACTTGGGACATGCCAGTTTTTCACTGTATATTATTTCCTTATCGCCGACAACATCGACAATTGCAATTCCGTCGGCTTTTTGAAGCGCAATTCCGACACTGTCTGCAATTCTTGACTGAGCTTCAGGTTTTACGACAATACGATCTATGACAACCGAAATATCGTGTTTTTTAGTTTTTGCAAGTTCAATTTCATCTTCATCAAGATTATAAATTTCACCGTCAACTTTTACCCTTACAAAACCTTCCTGACGGAGTTCTTCAAAAGTTGACTGAAATTCGCCTTTTTTACCTCTTACAACAGGTGCAAGAATTTGAATTTTTGTTCCTTGAGAGAGTTTTAAAATGCTGTTTACGATTTCATCAATTGTCTGGGGCTTAATTTCCTCCCCGCAATTCGGACAATACGGTGTTCCGGCACGGGCATACAAAAGCCGCAGATAATCGTAAATTTCAGTGACGGTTCCGACCGTTGAACGTGGATTGTTGCTTGTGGATTTCTGATCAATTGAAATCGCAGGAGAAAGCCCGTCGATATATTCAACATCGGGTTTGTCCATCTGCCCGAGAAACTGGCGGGCGTAAGTTGAAAGGCTTTCAATATACCGTCTTTGACCTTCTGCAAAAATTGTATCGAACGCAAGAGAACTTTTGCCGGAACCTGAAACTCCAGTAAAGACGATAAGTTCGTTTTTTGGAATTTCCAGAGAAACGTCTTTTAAGTTATGTTCTTTTGCCCCTTTTATTTTTATAGAGTCTTGCATAACTTAATTATGACATGTAAAAGATGAATTTCAATTTTGAAATTCTACCACGGATAATCGTCCGCAATTGTCCAGCCGTCCTGCATTATTTTTGCCGCACAATATGCTCCGGTACCGCTGTGGCTGCAATTGGTATTTATTTCATCATTTGTTTGGTCATATCCGTTTGCTCTTACTATATTTTTGTCAAAATCCACTGTAAACATAAAAACATCTTTGCCTATTACATTTGGGGGCTTTACTCCGTTAATATCCGCATAAACAGTTTGAGCTACACTATATTTATAAATATCTGAAACCTTATTACCATCGTCATCATATACAGGAATCCACCTTACCATTAAGAGAAAATACGCAGTTCCGTCATTTGTTATAAAAAAGACCCGACCTGCCCGGTAAATTGTATAAATTGCTATGCCCTGATATGTATTATTCCTATACATATAGCGAGGATATTTTTGATCATTGGAAGGCTCAAAAGGGAATGTACCTTCACTTAAAACCGTTGGAGAATGAAAATATGGTTTCCAGTAACTGTCAAAGAAATTTATCATCACGTCCGGATCAATTTCGTCAGAAGTCGGGAAATACGCAGGGCCGTTATCTTCTTGAGCTTTGATTACAAGTTGACTTAATACTGTATAAACCTTTTTAAGTTTATTAACTGTTACATGTTTTTGATAATTCCCGATTAAGGAAGGCAGTGTCATAGCAGCAACTATACCGATTATGCCGAGTGTCATCAAAACTTCTGCAAGCGTAAAGCCAGCTTTGCTTATTATCTTAGCACTTCTACTCAAATGGCAGTGTTTGTTCAAATTTTTATACGTCATTGCGACTCTCGAACAGGAATCTTTCAGGATTGTTTTTATCAAAATGATAGATTCTGAGTCAAGCTCAGAATGACGTGATTTAAAACCTGCCTGAGAGGAAGATTCGACACTTATCACGTCACTCCGGCCTCCGAGCCGGAGGCTGTTTCTATCAGCACTGATAGATTCCGGATCAAGTCCGGAATGACATAAGGTTAAATCTCTGTCAGGAGCTGCTTTACGGGTTGCCCCCCCCCCCCTGTAATCCAGTCATATCAATAGTTTCCATACATTAAGCTCCTTTAATATTTTTCCATTACCTCAAGCAGCCTTTTATGCAAAGGCACATTATGCACTCTAATATAATCCACTTTCTTTTCAATTGCAAGTGTGTTCAATGCAACAGTAAAAATATCCTTTATATCGTTGTCATAATCACCGAGATTTAATAGTGATTTGCGGGAAAGCCCCAGCATAACTTCGCAACCCAGTCCGTAAAACTCCTCAATTCGTTTTATTATTTCAAAATTATCTTCCCGTGTTTTGCCGAATCCTATTCCGGGGTCTACAATAATATTCTCTTTTTTTATGCCTTTTAAGAGGGCAAAATCAATTTTTTCTTTCAATTTCAGATAAATTTCGTCAATCAAACTTTCATATTTAGGGTTGTCCTGCATATTTTGCGGGGTGCCTTTTGAATGCTGAAGAATGATTTTTACATCTTTTCCGGCAATCACATCCGACATATTTTTATCATATTCAAATCCTGAAACGTCATTAATAATTGCGGCGCCGTTTTCAATACAAACCTTTGCAACTTCTGATGATCTTGTATCAATACTTATCGGAATACAAAACCCGTTTTCTTTTGCAAAATCTAATAATGGCAAAATCCTGTCAATCTGAGCACCTGCTGAAACCGGTGTAGAATAAGGTTTTGTTGATTCGGCACCTATATCAATTATATCGGCTCCGGAATTTACCATATATTCAAAATGTTCTTTGGCTTTATCATAGTCCAAGAATTCGCCGCCGTCAGAAAAGGAATCCGGTGTAAGATTTAAAATTCCGACAATTTTTGGCTTTGTAAACGGCTTTTCTTTTAAAAATTTTTCAATTTCACCTGCCAGCATTTTTAATCCGAAAGGCTGTTTTTCAAGCTTCCTGGCAATCGTTAAGAGTTCCGAAAAACTTCCGCCCAGAATGCAATCCGTTTTTTCTGTTTTAGCGGTTATTGTTTCCCTGTGGGTTGCACAGTCAGCACCGCAGGAAAGAGCGGTCTGTTTTAATATATTTGCCTGAGCTGCTGAAAGGTCATAGATTTTTATGTTTTTATATCTGAATTTATTTGATGCGACGGATTTATAGGATTTGTCGAACCCTATTTTTTCAAGCTCTTTTTCTACATCGTTTGTTACAATTTCTTTTAAGATGAAATCTTTCATAAAACCAGTTTATCAAAAAAATCAGAAAAACTTAATTTTCATCCTCTTCAAGAGATTTAATGAATTTTGAGTTGTGAATGTGGTCATTATAGGCAATTGTTGAAGTTTTTACAATATTTGTAAACCCTGTTAAAAGAGTCAAAACGGCAAGCCCGAACCCGAAAAATGATGCAACACCTATAAACGGTTTTGATTTAACAATTTTACTGATAACAGGTGCTTTTTGTGCCCAGCCCGTAATTGCTTCGGTGAATTCTTTTGCCATTCTGCCGAAACGGCTGAAGAGTGATTTTGTTTCCGCTACAGGTTTTCTTGCAAGTTTTATGTTATCCATAACTTCTTGAGAAAGATAACCGGCTTTTTTGGCAGTACTGAAGTTTCTAAAACCGGCTTTGCTTCCGGCAGCCGCAATTGCTCCGCCGCCGACGGCTGCCTCGCCGACTTTTTTCTTCTTTTCTTCAATATCTTTTTTTGTATCTAATCCGCTTCCGGAAAATGATACAGGAGCAACTTTCATTATTCTTCTCCTTCAGAAGTCTTTTTAACGCCGTCCATAGCTTCAACTGCGCCTGAGGAAATACCGCCTGCAACGCTCAGTGTTCCTATTGCTGCTTTTTTATAATTAATTCCTGCAATTTTGTTGTAAGCTTTTACAATTCCGTCCGCAATAAAACTGAATACGGCATCAATTCCGCCGGTAACTTTTTGAACATATTTGTTTTCGGAAACTTTCTTACCTAATTTATTTAATGATTTTGCAAAACTTGAATCTTTTAAATTTGCAATTTTTTTATTTAATTTTGTTTTATTGTTTTGGTAGGTTTTAGTTTCTTTTATTGCTGCCCATTTTGTTGAAACAAACGTTTTCAGTTTGCCGAAACCTTTTTTAACCGGCGTTGAAATATTATCCTTAAACTTTCCGGTGAACTTTTGTACGACATTGGATTTGTACATATCACGGAATGCAGCCATAATATATTTTGCACTCCATCCTGTTGCCATACCGCCCAGCACGCCTGCAGCAAAAATTGAGCCGACCCTCATTGTCGTTTTTATAGGTTTTGGAACCTTAGCCTCATTTCGGGCAATCATTTCATCAAAATTTTGTTTTTGATTTTCCCACAGCGCACGGTCTTCATCATCCTCATACTGTTGTTTCAACCGTTCTGTTTCCGACATATAGCCGGAGTCTTCACGGTCTGGACGTCTTTGCCCGAAAGCGGGTCTGAAATTTTGATTGATACCGGAATGAATTGTTAACATATTTTCTCCATTTCTCATACAGACTTGTCAAATAGTCTAATGGATGTAAAAAATCTTTTTTGCCGTTTTGTTTAAAATATATTAATAAAAATTTACAAACACTTTACACGAAAATATTATCTCATATATTTTGATTTTTGTAAAGATATTATGAATTTTTGCAACCCTGCCAGGTTCCCCGTTCAATAAAAGTTCTGTCAATTTTATTCAGTGCATCCATTTTTTTGCCGAGCCATAAAGGAGCTATCAATGTTTCTTTTAAGCCGTTACCCGCAAGCCTGTGGATTGTCGTTGACGGCGGCAGATATTCAAGAAAATCACATACTGTTTTTATATATTCATCTTCATCCATAAATTCAATTTCGCCTGCTCTATACATATCAGCAAGCCTTGTATTTTCAAGAGCGCATAGCATATGAATTTTTACACCGTCAACTTTTAATTCCGCAAGTTTTTTCGCCGTCTGCATAATTTCGTCATGACTTTCCCAAAGCCCGAAAATCACATGTACACAAACATTTATACCTTTTTCTTTTGTTCTTTCGTAAGCTTTTAAAAAGCAGTCAAAATCATGCCCTCGATTTATCCGTTTAAGAGTCTTGTCATGGATTGATTGAAGCCCGTATTCAATCCATATTTCATAATCATCTTTGTAATTTGCAATCAAATTTAATTTTTCATCGTCAACACAATCAGGACGGGTTCCGATCGAAAGTCCGACAATTCTTTCATCGCAAAGAGAGGAATTATATATTTTTTCAAGTTCTTTAACCGGTTTGTAGGTATTGGAATAGGCCTGAAAATATGACATGAATTTCTCGGCTTTAAATCGTGTACTTAATGTTTTTATACCTTCTTGAATCTGTTCACTGATTGATAAAAGATTTGAGTGCGCCTGTGAAAAACTTCCGCCTTCATCACAAAATATACATCCGCCCGTTGAAATGGTTCCGTCACGATTCGGACATGAAAAACCGGCATCAAGAGTTATTTTATAAACCTTGACACCGAATTTATTCTTTAAATATGCACTATATTGATTATAACGTTTGTCTGTTCCGTTAAAAAGCATTATTTTTCGTCTTCTTGACCGTCCAGAATCGGATAAACATAATGTTCACCGCAATTCGGACAAACAACTTCCTGCTGTTTTCCTTTTTCAAGCTGGGCTACTTCAAATAGAGTTTTGCAGCCTGATTGCACACATCTGATTGCCCATGTCGGTCTGATTAATCTTGCCATAAATTTATCCTCTTAATTACCTTCAATAAACTACTACATTTTATCATCAGAAAATCGTTTATGCAAGTTGTAATTTCCGCCGCAAAAGACTAACGCCACAGGCTGATTTAAATATGCAACCATGCAGTTATAATAATCTCGGGTTATGAATATCACAGCACTCGAATTTCTTAATTCCGCTCTAAAATTTAAGGAGAAGTCTTATGAAACGTTTTTTTATAATTTTTTCAATAATGGTTGTTGCAATGCTTGCATTTTTTGACGCAAAGACAAGAATGAATGAACTTGAAGAAGTTGCTGCAACAACGCCGAGTCAGATTGAAATGAAAAATGATTTGCAAAAATCAACAGGGGACGGAGTACAGGAAAAAACCACCGCACCTGCTAATCAAATGACTCTGCCTAACAATCAAAACAACAATCCTCAAATGCAGAATATTCCGCAGAAATTAAATCCTGAATTCAGACCTCAGCAAGATTTTGAAAAGAATCAAAGACCGTAAATAATTTCACCGAAATCACTTTCGTTCGTTCCTTTAATATCTTTTGAACGGAGAGTATCAAGTGTGGGCGGGTTCATTCTGAAAAATTTACTCGGTGCCGCAACACCCGTATTTTTTGGAGAAACTACCGGATTAGATGTTTTCGGGAAAAATCTTAATGTAACGTTTTGTGCAATACTTCTTGCAACTATTGCTTTGCTGTACAAATCGAGCTGTTCAAGTTTTAAAGCGGCTTCCGACGGCGACTTTGCCTTAAACTCATTGTTGTTATTCCCGAGTTTTTTACTGTAGTTTCCGCTCCACATAACAAGCCCGTTTACGGTATCAATCAACACTGCATTTGTTTCCAGTTCATAAGGGTAAACAATGCCAAAATCGGATGAAAGATTGAGAACTTCCCATACACTCCTGCGGAGATTGCTTTTTTTTGTCATTGCAGAACTGGAAATTAACAGTACGGATTTTGCAGAAAACGCATCTGATATACTTTTTACGGATTCCATATCAATATTATTTGCTCTGTTATATTTTCTTAGAGTATTTGAGGTTAGAGCCTTTAATGATGCATCAGCATTCAATTTTTGTCTTACTGTAACAAGCGTAGGGGATGTAATCCCGTGGCTTGCGTTGAAATTTTCAATAACATCTTCCGCAAAAATATTTGAGGCTTCTTCATGGCAGTAATAGTTGTTACATACGTTCAAAATATCTGCCGGAAGCACCAGAACATTAAATGTAACAGCATAGGCTTTTAACGGAAAAAACAATAGAGAAATAAATATCAATTTTAAAATTATTTTCATACTTATTATTGTAACACAGATTTTCTCATTCAACTAACCGATTATTTTTAAATCCTTATAATTTAAAATAATAATTAAACAGGAGAACCGGCATGGATTATCAATTTTTGATGGAAAAAGCAAAAGAGGCGTCGAAAAATTCTTATTCACCTTATTCAAAATTCCCCGTCGGGGCATGTGTTCTCGGGAACAGCGGGAATTATTATTACGGCTGCAATTTTGAAAATTCAAGTTTCGGACTGACAATCTGTGCGGAAAGAAATGCAATAGGAAATGCAATTGCAAACGGAGAAAAAGAAATCTTTGCGATTGCTATTTATTCACCGAACAGGGATGATTGTCTGCCGTGCGGGGCATGCCGTCAGGTTATTTCGGAATTTTGCAGGGATGAAGGTATTGATGTTATTACGGAAAAAGGCGGCAGGTTAGAAATCCGCAATATTAACGAACTTCTACCCGGAAGATTTAAGCTGTAAAATATGTATTTTATTGAACTTCTTGTAAAATATTTTCAAAAAGACCGTGTTGAGGATTTGATTGACAAATTTGAAAAAGAAAAGGCAATTGATCCGCTCAATGAAACTTTTGAAACGTTTGAGGATGAAAGTGAAAACTGCGAACATATTTTTATGCCAATTGACAGCACCGGTGAAACTTTTGCCTGCTCAAAATGCGGGCTTGTAATAGATAAAAAGGATTATGATAAACGAAATATTTTTAAAGACAGATAACAGCCAATACAAATGTTAAAACTCTATGATTAATTACCGAGGGCTGTTGTAGATTCCTGTTTTATCATTTGTGTAAGAATTTCTTTTGCTGTTTCAAGCTGAACATCCTTTTTATTTTTGATGTCATTCAGTGTCAAATTAACCTCAATGTCGGGCGAAATGCCTTTTTTATTAATATCTGAGCCTGAAGGGGTTAAATATTTTGCAATTGTCAAATTTAAGCCGGTTTCATTTGGCAGGGGCATTATTTTTTGAACCATGCCTTTTCCGAAAGTTCTAGTACCTAAAAGTTTGGCTTTTTTGTAATCTTTTAGCGCTCCTGACAGAATTTCACTTGCACTTGCACTTGCGCCGTCAACAAGAACAATCATGGGTTTGTCTATTTCAAACTTTGTATCCTGTGCGTAGATATCGTAACGATAATTGTCACGTCCTACTATGCTTACAAGATTTCCGTCAGGGATAAACAGGTTTGCGATAAAGATTGCATTCGGCAACAGCCCGCCGGTATTTCCGCGCAAGTCGAGAATAAGGCCCTGGGTATCTTTTGTTTTTTCGACAGCATCCATGAATTCATTAGGCGTTGAGGTTCCAAGAAAACTTGAAATCTGGATATACCCGATATTTTTGTCAACCGAACTTTTTACTGTTTTTATTTTTATTTCTTTGCGCATTACTTTTTTTATGAACTTGTCTTTGTTGCGCAGGATAGTCAATTGCACAAAAGTGTTTTCAGTACCTCTTACAAGATTGGCAACCTCCGACAGCGGAAGCCCGTTAACTTCTTTACCGTCAATATCAAGAATTACATCGCCTGCCTGAAGATTGGCAGCCTGAGCCGGTGTTCCGTCCATAACGTTTATTATATGAACTTTTCCAGATATGGATGCTATATTTACACCGATTCCCGTAATTTTTGAATTTATTGAGGTATTCTGGTCATTATATTCGGATTTATCCATATATCTGGAATACGGATCATCAAGGCTTGCAAGCATTGTGTCAATGGCTACTTTTGCATCCGCATCTGTTTTAATTTTACCGTGATAGTGCTCTTTCCATCTTGACCATGACTGATGATTCATTGAAGGGTCATAATAATTATTTTTAACGGTCAGCCACACATTATCAAAAAGTTTCTGGCTTGAAACGTGCTCATGATTTATAAGTTCGCTGGTATCCGGAACCGTCAGATTGCTGTTCACATTCATCACAAATTTGTTCAATGCAAACAGACAAATAACCGTCAATATAAATAATATTACCTGATTTCTCTTCATACGATAATTTAACATCAAGACGATTTTTTAATCAATATACTTTATAATTAGTCATATAAGATATTATAAATTTTACAAATCTTCAAAACCCGGTGATGTTGCCGGAAGCCCTTTGTAACCCTCATTTGACCTTACCGTCTTTTTTATATATTTGTTTGAATAGTTGCCTTTTTCAAACAGTTTTTTTAATGTATTCTCCCGATTTACAAGAGGATGAAGGGTTTCATCACTTTCCGGATAAACATCAAGAATTTCGCACCACACTGATGCCTCCATTGTCCATGCGTAAGTTTCTTCTGCTATTGAATTGTATTCGTCCTGATGTAAAGCTTCATGTGACAAAAGAGCAGCTATTGCACCGGGAGGTGCATCTTTATGTTTCGGATTTATAAAAATATAAAGCCGACCGCCTTTTTTCCAGCCGAGAGCGTCAAAATCCGCATAATCAGGTCTTATTGTACTTAAATCTTTAAACATAACTCTTACAGGTTTTTGTGAAAGATTGTTGCCGAGGATTGCCCGTCTTGAAAACTCGCCGTTTGTATCTTTCAGCATATCAAGAGCAACGTGAAAAATATGATCTTCACTAACATCTTTATAAAGAGGTTTGATACGTTCAACATATTCCGCATTATATTTTTCGGGATAATTTTCCGGAATTATAACAGGCTCTTTTTTGCCAAAGGAATATGCAGGCAGGGTAATGGTTACTACAGCCGTTGCAATAGTTAATTTTATTATACTTTTAAAATCTTTCACGTCCGCTTCTCTCCTTTGAATTACTACATACTTAACAGTATATCTTTATCTTATTTTAACGACAAATTTTTTAAAGACAAATTTAACTTTTATTACTTTCTGTTAAGCATCGCCAGTTCTTTATATAAACTTTTATATTCTTCACATTCAGGCGCAAGACTTTCGGCTTCTTTTATATATTCAAAAGCCGCCTTTACATCGTCTGCATCTCTGTATAATCCGCTCATTGCCGCATAATATTTCGGGTTATTTATATCATAGAATATTGCACGTTTCATGCATTCAACAGCTTCCTCAAAATCATTTTCTTTATTCCGCACCATTGAAAGATAATAGTAAGCCTCCGAACAATTTATATCAAGAGAAAGTGCATTTTGTGCAAATTGTTTTGATTTTTCAAAATCTCCTTTTAAATATGCGGCTTCTGCGCCCAGGACATAAGCCTCAAGGATATTTTCATTTTCCGCTGATATTTTTTCGACTATATCGAGAGCTTCATCGAACTTTTTTTCCATAATAAATATGCCGGCAAAGTCGCATTTGTATGAAATATTTTCGGGATATTCAAGAGTCAATTCCGAAAGCAGTTTTTCGGCTTTATCAAAAACTGATAATTCGCCATAGACTTTTGCAAGCGCAGATTTGATAAAACAGTCATCGGGATGTTTTTTAAGATTTTCTTCCAGCAAAATCTTTGCGCCGAGAAAATCTTTATCCTCAAATTTTAGCAGAGCTTCAAGAACTTTTGTTCTGTAATGCTCCGGATTTAATTCAAGAATAAATTGAACCTCATTTTTTGCCCTGTCAAAATCTTTTTGTTTGAAATAAAGATAGGCAAGCGAGTATCTGTAATCCGTGTTGTCCGGCGATAGTCCGATTGCTTTTTTATAGGCGCCTGCAGCTTCTTCATGCCAGCCGTTCAAGAAGTATGCATTTGCAAGGTTGTAAAAATATAAAGAATTGTTTTTTGACATAGAGGATGCTTTTGAAAAGTATTTTATTGCATCCGTAAATTTTTCCTCATCCAGCGCAAACAATCCAAGATAATTTAAGACTTCGTCACTTTCCGTTATCCGTTCGAGTTTGTGAAAGATTTCATAAGATTTTTCAAACTCGTTTTTATCAAAATAAATTTTTCCTTTCAAAATTTCGGCGTCATCTGACTCTTCTTTAAGGCCTGATAGAACTTCCAGCGCTCTGTCAAAATCTCCTTTTTGATAAAGTGCTTTTGAATATTCAACCAAAACCTTATCGTCAACGGGTTTGGACTGAATATATTTTTCTATTTCATCATAATCTTTTTCCATTGCAAGAATTTTTATCAACTCTGCAAGACTTTTTGAGGTTCCGTCAAGCATATATATTTTTTCGGCGATTGTTTTTGCATCATTTATTTTATTTTCACGAAGGTAAATTTCCCGCAAAAGCTTGTAGGAATCAAGATGGGATTTGTCTTTTAAAAGAACTTTTTCAAGATATTTTTCCGCCCTAACATAATTGTGAAGCTGAAAATACAAATCCCCCAGCTGATACAAAATTTCTATATTATCAATTTCGGTTTCCAGTGTTTTATAAAGCATTTCAATAGCCTGCTTGTAACAGCCCTGCGATTTAAGTTCAAAAGCCTGCTTTATATAATCCAAAACTTCACTATCCTGCATATTCCCTCAAGTTCACTTTTTCTTCTTATCTTTTTCGGTTTCTTTTTTAGGTTCGTTTATAATAACAAGTACTTCATCTTCTCCTGCCATTTTAAGATTGTTTCGAGCAATTCCTTCAAGAGATGTCGTCTTTGAAAACTGTTTTATATCATCTTTCAAATCCTGATTTCGAGCTTCGGCCTCATCCCTAACTTTTTCAAGCGTGTTAATTTTCGACTTATATGAAATTGTTTTAGAAATATTAAGGATTGCGCCGAATCCGACCTGAAGAATACAAAACACCAGCACAAGGGTTAAAAACGAATAATAAAACCCTTTTTTAACTTTATCTTTGCGGCGGCTTTTTGCGGCACGAACGGTTTTTCCGGAAACTTCCGGATTATTGCCGCTGACTTCACTATTAATATTTCTGTCATCTTCTGCCGTCACACATACCTCACTTATAGTTAAATATTATAAACGAAATATTGCCGTTTAACAATTATGTATTAAGAAATTTACAATTTAAAATTCGTTGTAAAATTTAGCTGTGACCACGTATTTCCGGTATTTATATCATACGTGCGTTTTGCGCCTATATCAAAACGCATACGGTCAATATCTTTTTTTCCGAGAGGGTTGACCGAAAAAATCAGTTCACTTGAACGTCTGTTGCGGGTCATATCGGTGGACAATTCCTCACGAAGTGAAAACATGTTGTTAATCTTCCATTCCGGCGTTACGCTGAAATTGTCTGTTTGAATTTGTGTTGTTGTCATACTGTTCTTTTTATACTTTGAACTTAATGAAAAATATTTGCTGTCGTATTTTGTAAAAAGACTCGTTGCATTTTCAAGCTGTGATGTTGATATTTCACTGTTAAACGTTGTTCCGAACGACCATTTGCCGTCCTGCTGTGTAAAATTTCGTGTTCTTGGGGAAATATAATATTCCTCCCCTTTAAACTTTGAAAGCGAATAAAGATTCTGCCCCGGTGAAAGAACTTTATTTTTATCGACAAGAGCTTCCGTAGCTATCTTTTCGGGGGCTTTGATGTTAAGTTCAAATTTTGTAGGATCTTCCATATACAAAACATCTTCCGCCCCTTCAACAAATTCCGCATAACCTTTTAAGGTCGTTGCATTAAGTACAATTGGTTCTTCTTCCGTTGTCAAAACTTCATAGGACTGCTCATCTTCTGTTTTATTGTCTTTATCTTTTTTGGATTTTTTAACATTTTCCTCCTGTGTTTCGTCCGGCTCATCATCAGGAAGCGCCCAGATAAAAATATTCGGCAGTTCAACATCTGCTGCAGGTTTTACGTCATCAGCAATCACAGGCGCATTAAAAAGTAAAATAACCGCAATAAGAAAAAAAATCCTTTTCATATAATTATTTTACTATTTTATGCACGTTCCGGTCAACAAAAATTCTAAAAAACTATTTTTCATCCGATTCAAGATTGTTAAGTGCATATTCACAGCACTGTTTTACGAGATTGTTTAACGAAACGCCCTGATTTTGCGCAACTGTTTGGAGGCGCTCCACCAATTCTGCAGGAAGACGAAAAGTTTTATTTATCATCTCAGGTTTTTCAATCTTAAACATATAATTATTCTCCCTTTGTCCGTAATCATAACAATATTTCAAACAGCGAAATACACACTATTATTCACACCACTAAATTAAATGTAATTTACACTTGATTTTATAAGTGCAATAATGTAATATATTTTCGGAGGTACGCATGAAAAAGATAGCATTTACAATGGCAGAAGTGTTGATTACACTCGGAATTATCGGGATAGTCGCAGCTATGACACTGCCCACTGTTATAAACAACGCACAGGACAAACAATTCCGCACAATGTTCAAAAAACAGTTTTCAATAATTTCTCAGGCATTTCAAATGGTTTATATGGACGACGGCGAGGAAATAAAGTTTGATGAATGGCGGGATATGGTAAATTATGTGTGCAAAATTGGCACCAAACTAAAAGCTGAATACTCCGGTCTTAAATGCGATGAAATTTTTAGAATGACGGACAATCGGTTTGAAGATCATCTTGATACAAGGTTTAAATGGCATGAAGATGAAAAATGGTACAATGCACGAAAATTACCGATGCAGTCAAATATTGGTTATAGTTATATGACATTTTATCTTCCTGACGGTGCATGGATAAATTTTAACTGTTCCAGATATGTATTTGTTGATGTAAACGGCGCAAAAAAACCGAATACTGTCGGACGGGATATTTTTTATTTTCTCATTCCAAGAGGTTCTACCTCACCAAACTTTTTTGATACGGCACCATACACTACTACCGTAAACGGATGCGAAGGCGGACAATATCAGGTGATATTAAATCAGGACAACTACGAAGACGACTGCCTTAACGGCACAGGATGGGGCTGTTCGCCTATGTATATCCTTGATTAATTTTTATATTTCCCGCCTATTGTAGAGCTTGAATTTAAAATTTGCGCATGCTAGGATAAAAGGTGCAAAATATATAAAAATTAAGTCATTCCAAACCTCTTTAACTGATTTGAATGACACAGGAAGGATTTAAAAAAATGGAAGAAGTAAGAGTCAGAATAGCGCCTTCTCCGAGCGGAAATTTACACATCGGAACGGCAAGAACAGCTTTGTTTAACTATTTATTCGCAAAGAAAAATAACGGCAAATTTGTTTTAAGAATTGAAGATACAGATGCAGAACGTACAAGTCAGGCTTATATCGACAATATTTTTGACAGCCTTAAAGCACTGGGATTAAACTGGGATGAAGGGCCGGATGTCGGAGGTCCTTACGGTCCTTACACTCAATCAGAAAGATTTGATATCTATCCTAAATACGTTCAGGAATTAATTGACAAAGGCTTTGCATACGAATGCTTCTGCACGCCGGAGGAACTTGAGGCGGAAAAAGAAGAAGCAACAAAAAATAAACAGGCTTATGTTTATTCAAAAAAATGCGAAAATCTGACTGATGAACAAAAAGCTAAACTTAGAGCCGAAGGGCGAAAACCCGCAATAAGATTCAACATTCAAAAGGCTCAAAAAGCTTTTCATGATTCATCTATCCTGAAATTTGACGACCTTGTAAAAGGCGAACTCCACATGGACACAGATCTTCTTGGAGATTTCGTAATCCTTAAATCAAACGGAACACCAACCTACAACTTTGCTGTTGTAATTGATGATATGTTAATGAAAATTTCGCATGTAATAAGAGGCGAAGACCATATTTCAAATACATTTAAACAAATTCTTATCTTCGAAGCTCTCGGCGCAAAAGTTCCGAGATTCGGGCATCTCGGCATGATTCTTGCTCCGGACAGAAGCAAACTTTCAAAACGCCACGGCGCAACGGCAGTTTCTGAATTTGTCGAAAAAGGTTATTTGACCGATGCCTTGATTAACTTTGTCGCACTTTTAGGCTGGTCGCCCTCTGACGGTCAGGAAATCAAAACCGTTGATGAAATCGCAAAAGACTTTAGAATAGGCGAAATTTCATCCTCAAACTCAATCTTTGAATACGACAAACTCAACTGGATGAACAGCCATTATATCAAAATGCTTCCGATTGATGAACTGAAAGAAAGATTGAAACCGTATTTGACAAAATATAACCTTAATGAACTTACTGACGCCGAATATACAAGAATGGTTGAAGTAACACGTGAACCGTTAACGCTTTTATCTGATATTACAGATGCCGTACCTTATTTCTTCGGTGAAACAGTTGAAATTGAACCGGAAGTTCAAACAGATGTTCTTGACACCGAAATTTCACAGGATGTTCTGAAAGAATTTGAAAAACAGGCTCCTGACTGGGATTGGACTGAAGAAAACCTTCATGAAAAACTGGAAGCTTTCCGAGGCGAATTTAAAGAAAAAGGGATTAAGCCGAAAGTAACCATGTGGGCAATAAGAGCAGCCGTAACCGGAAGAACAAGAGGGGCTGATATGACGGCAATTCTTGCAATCCTCGGTAAAGATAAGGTTCTTAAACGAATTAAAGCGGCAATCAAATAAAAACTACAGCCGTAATATTTTGTAAATAAATGTAACGATATCCCGTAAAAAATTAAAGTTTTTTACGGGATATCCGTATAAGGAAACATATAATAACTTAATGGTTGCACAGAGAGCGGACTTTTTGAGAGAGTAAGTCCCCAGACAAAAAGGAGTAGAAAATGGCATTGGCGAAGAGAGTATTTGAAGAAGAAAAAGAGGCAGAAGTATTTAATTTCTTTACTCAGGAAGAAATTCAAAAAAACCTTACATTTTTAATGCTGGTTGAATCGTTATTTCACAACAAAGAAGATCAAAAGCACAGCATAATACAGGTTATTGATCCGGACGACGAAAACAAAATTTTATATTACACTAACGATAAATTTTTAGAAGTTATTGATTTGTACGGTTTGGACGGCTTTATTTATTAATACCCGCATGATAAAATAATCGTATGGAATTTAAACACTATACGGTAATGAAGAATGAAGCGGTTGATGCGCTTGAATGTACAAACGGCAAAATTTATGTTGATTGTACATTGGGCGGAGGCGGTCACAGCGAACTTATTCTGCAAAGAATTCAGCCTGACGGAAAATTGATTGCATTTGATGTAGACAAAGATGCAATCGAAACAGCTTCCGAACGTTTAAAAGATTACAAAAATTTAACAATAGTCAATAACTCCTACGTTGACATCAAACAGACACTTGCAAATTTGGGGATTAAAAAAATCACCGGCGGTGTCTTGTTTGATTTAGGGGCAAGCTATCACCAGTTTAATAAGGCAGAACGGGGGTTTTCATTTTCAAAAGAAGCTCCTCTTGATATGCGTTTTAATCAGAATGCGGACTTTTCCGCATATGACGTTGTAAACGGGTATTCTGAAAATGATCTTGTAAGAATTTTTTCCGAATACGGGGAGGAAAGATTTTCAAAAAGAATTGCAAAAAAAATTATTGAGCAAAGAAAAGCAAAAAACATTGAAACAACAACTGAACTGGCGGATTTAATCGTTAATGCAACACCCCGCATAAAATCATCAATTCATCCGGCCACACGTGTGTTTCAGGCAATCAGAATTGAAGTTAATCAAGAGTTAACAAATGTAAAAAATACTCTGAATGATGTGTTGGATTTATTGGACATTGGTGCTATAATAAGTGTAATAAGTTTTCATTCTCTGGAAGACAGGTTAGTGAAAAACTTATTCAGGTATCACTCGCAAAAATGCCACTGCGAACCCAATCAAATGATTTGCAAGTGCCCTCCGCCAAAACTGGAGCTGGTTAACAAAAAACCGATAATTGCAAGTGATGAGGAGATAAAGGAAAATCCGCCTTCAAGAAGTGCAAAATTAAGAATCGCAAGATGTATTAATTAGTTTAACGAAAAAGATTTTTCACTTTTTAGACGGATAGTTGGGGAAAACAAAGTTGAATACGGCAAGAGTACAATACGACTACAGTTATTCTTATACGGAAACGGAGTACGTTGAAAATCCGATTACGCAGGCTCCGGTAATAGAAGGTCCTTTTTATTACGACAAGAACAATCTGGTAAAAGAAATGGCAATCAGAAGAATCAATAAAACCTTATCCGGATTATTGACAATGCTTATACTAACAGCATTTGTCAGCTATTATTTTGCCATGACCAATGAAGTTACTTTGAATAAACTGCGCAGGCAGATAACAACACTCAACGAAGAAAATGCCGAACTGCAAAACCAGCTTGACCGTTTGAAATCTTTTAACAATGTTGATGACAAAATGGGCGAATACAATCTTCTCCAAAAAGCGGCAAAAGTAATTGAAGTTCCGGCAGTTGCGCCTGCTCTGCCTGTTGACAAGAAAAACGATACAGCTGCAGCTTTTAACTGGGCGATAGGATATTAAAAATTTTATAATTAATCAAAATGCGCAGCCACAGGCTGCGCATTTTTGTTTGTCAGGCGCCCGCTATGCGGGCGCCTGATTAATAATCTATGAATAAAGTTTCAAATTGCGTTCGATAGTCTTTTCTATAACGCCTTTCACACTGTCGTATTCTGTTTGCAGTGCATTATGCTCGGTATCAAGTATTTTTAACTGATTGTCATACTGTTTGTCTTTTGCCTCAATATCACGGAGCGCCTGTTCGTACTTAACTTCTGCCGCTGCAACCGCTGCTTCGTTTTCTTCCTCTGTTATATCAACTGCGCTTGTCCATATAATTGATGTCCATGTACAATCGGCAAGTCCGGTGCCTTCTTCTGTCGGATCCGTAAAATCCACCCGCTCCAGAGTTATTGTACCGTTATTTAAAGCATCCTGAAGCCATTCTGAATTGTTCATTAAACCGTCTTCTAAAACTTTATACATCGGAAGTCCGCTTTCCGTCTTGCCGCCTCCGACAACATTACCTTCTTCATCAACAGTGCCGGCTTTAACATCACTTTCTCCGTTCATTCTGTGCCAGAGATTGATGTACCACTGACCTTTGTCTTTGTCGACAATTTTTCGAACTTCTTCTTCTATATAATATGGTTCATCCGGTACAGGAGGCTCCTGAGCAAGCCATTCTTCATAATCTTCTTTATAGGCTTCTTCATCATATTTATCTTCGGTTTCTTTAAACTGCGCAAGGTCATGCTCAATCAAATAGAAAAATTTCTGTAAACTTTCTGGCTGTGCCGGTCCGCCCGTTGAACTGCCATCATATTCCTCATGGACTTCCCACAACAAATCTACAATTCTTTGATAAACAGTCATTTCAGGATCAGACGGAGGACCGCCTACCGTAACGGTTCCATAAGGCGCTTCAACCGTTTCCGTACCGCCTTCAATAACATCACCTGAACAGTAATGTTCTTTTAAAGCTTCTGTAATAGGATCCCAAATTTCTCTTGAGTGTAATGCACTGTTCCATGACCAGCCAATGTCTGAACGTACTTCATAGACATGTCCGTCGCTTGTTTTATGAGTACCAGGACCGATTGCATCTGATAAAACGTGCATATAACAACATTTTCCGCCAACAGCACCCCCTAAACAGCCACCTGTAGAAATAAATTGTTGATAAATTGAATCGGCAGCTGACGTTCCGGGAATTATGTAAATTTCATCATACTTATTAGGTTCTTTTGCTTTCCAATCATCATAAGCGGTTTCATACTCACCCCAAACAACCTCATAATTCGGGTTAACAACCTGTACAAACTCCCCTTCGCCTTCAGGTGTCAAAACCCCGTATTTATCCAAAAATTCTTCCATATTTGCGCTGTTCTCGTAATTTGTTGCATCAAGTTCACTTACAAGAATCTGGTTGCTGTTGTTTATAAGCCCGTATTGATTTTTTAAAGGGCCGTACTGGCTTAATGAAGTTCCAGTTAATTTTTCCGTAACTTTGTTACCTTCACCGTCGTATGTTGTAAACAAAAGATTTGTGGAACTTAAAGCATCCATATATGCTGCACTAGCTTCTGTTGTACGGTTTGCAAGATGCATTTTGGCAGTCGTAATCGTCTGAGAACGAAGTTCGTTATCTGACAGTCTTGAGGTTATACTTAATAATCTTGCCTGTGATGCCGAAAGTCCCATGTGCACATTCCTTTCCACAATACTTATCGGCAGATAAGGCATATAACTTTACATCCAAACTGGGGTTACCTGTGCAAAAGAACCCTGAATCACTGTTATAAGCGGATTAAAGCATTCTCAATTTCGTTTTACATTTCTTTACAAATTCAAATTTCTTTATTTATGTTATACAAAAGTTGCAAATTTCCCATACTAAAGTATGAACTTTTGTAAAATTTATTAAAGTTTTTCTGATTTATTCCGTTAATTATACAAAAGGTAGTTAGTAGAAGGCATGAGTTTAATGAAAAAAGACGAAAACAAAACCGGTGTTTCACTTTTCAGTCAGTCAGAATTTTTAATTGACAACGATCCGTTGGAAGAGATTTTTGCACTTAATCTGGGAGATTTTTTGTCAGAGCATTTGATATCAGAGGAGCTGGCGCACAAAATCGGCGAACACACTCAAAAAGACAAAAAAGAAGGTTTGAAAAACCAGTTAAGAGAATTGATTTCAATTTATTCTTTAAGCAATACTCTTTGCGTTTTAAACTTTGAAACGGAAAAGGATTATGCGATAATCACCTCAATTGCAAAGTCAATTGCGCAAATGACAGACACTGAAATCTGTAATATTTATCTTGCAAAAGAATATGCAAAAGGGATTTCAAATTGTGAAATGCAGCTTGTGCTTGCCGGAACTTCTGCAGAACATCAGGTTCCGGGGCTTAATGTTGACAGTGAAAGCGTAGTTGCAAAAACTTATCTTTCAAAAGAAACACAAAAAGATGAATTTTCAATTACGATTTCAATCCACAGTGCCTCTCAAAATATTGGTGTAATTGAACTTAAAAACAGCGCATTGCAGGATGAATTTATCGAACTTGTTGAAAGTATTGCAAACCTTTTTGCAACATCAATCACACTCCAAAGCCAGATTGATGAAACCTACAGACTTTTGAATAACGAAAATACTGAAATTACGGATTTACAGCATATGAGAGCGGAATTGACCGCATTAATCGGTGATTTGTGCGATTATCAGCAGGTATTTGTACAGAACCTTGCAAATGCAGTAGACACCAAAGGCGGCTACAAGGTTTCTCATTCCAAAAACACAGCGGAACTTGCAAGAAAAATTTGCAAACAGCTAGGTTTGAACGAAAAAACAACAGATTTGATATACTATGCAGGGCTTTTGCAGAATATCGGAAAAATTACGCTGCCGGAAAGCATTTTTGCGACAAACGGCAAGCTGTCGGATGAAGATTTTCAAAAAATTCAAAACCATGCAAATGTCGGCGTAAATCTTTTGATGAACATCAACTTTTTATCAGAAGTTGTACCGTATATTACCTATCAAAAAGAACGTGTTGACGGCTCAGGTACTCCGGAAGGATTAAAAGGGCAGTCAATCCCCTTCGGTTCAAGAATTATTGCAGTAGCTGATGCGTATTCAGCAATGACATCGGACAGACCCTACAGAAAAGCCATGCCCGCTGAAAAAGCACTTGAAATTATGCGGGATGAAGCAGGAATAAAATGGGATGTTGATGTTGTTAATGCACTGTCAGAAGCGGTAAAATAATCAAAACTCTTAAAATATACTTAAAAGACGGTTTTAAAAACCGTCTTTTTTAATACAATTTAATCTTGAATAATACTAAATGCCGTAATATCATGGATATTTACATTAAGCCAGTCATAACGAAAACAGACGTAATCACTGCATTCACAGTCATCTTCATCACATGTGCAGTAATCTTCAAGACGGCAGACAAGTGCATTTTCCAAAGGCAAAAAATCATCATGGCATTCTTCACATTTGCCTTCCGGAATAAAAACACGCCCGTCAATTTTTAAATGCCCTGTAAAAATAGTAATTTTGTCTGTTCTGTTGTCTTCAATAATTTTCTTTAACGATTTCATAAGATTTTTATACATAAAACTTCTCCTGTATTTTTTGACACATACAGTTAAAACTGAAATTATTTAAAACAAATCCGACAGTCGTGCTAATCCGTTCTTAAAGTTACAAAAGATAAATAATTTTGTAATTTTGATATGTTTATGTTACAATACTGTCAAGGATATTAGACGAATTAAGGGGAGAAATTATATATGTCAGATGGAATTCAAGAAGTAACGGAACAGACTTCCGCAGCTGCTCAGGCAGAAAAAGTTGAAGTTGTCGACCTGCCGGATAATGATGAGGCTATTGAAACCAAAACAAGTGCAAGCTATGATGCAAGCAACATCAGAGTTTTGGAAGGTCTGGAAGCCGTCAGAATGCGGCCCGGTATGTATATCGGTTCAACTTCTCAACGAGGACTCCACCACTGCATATATGAAATCGTTGACAACTCAATTGACGAATCTCTTGCAGGTTTTTGTACCGACATTCATGTAACAGTTAACAAAGACAACAGCGTAACTGTCGAAGATAACGGACGGGGCATTCCTGTTGATATCAAACCGGAAACCGGCAAATCCGCTCTTGAAATCGTTCACACGGTTCTCCACGCAGGCGGAAAATTCGGCGACGGAGGATATAAAGTTTCCGGCGGACTTCACGGCGTTGGCGCATCTGTTGTAAATGCGCTTTCTGAAAAATATAAAGTCGAAGTATCCCGTCAGGGATATGTATGGCGTCAGGAATATATGAGAGGGGAACCTTTAACTCCTGTTGAAAAAGGCGAGGCGACAGATAAAACCGGAACAAAAACAACCTTCTGGCCTGACCCTGAAATTTTTACGGAAACAACGGAAATAGACTGTGATGTAATTGCAACAAGACTTCGTGAAATGGCATTTTTGAATAAAGGTTTAAAAATCATTTTCACCAATGCACACACTGATGAAACAGAAACATTTCACTACGTAGGCGGTATCGGAAGCTACGTTGAATTTTTGAATAAAAACAAAACTGTTCTTCATGATAAACCGATTTATATAGATAAAGTAGTTGATAACATGCAGGTTGAAGTTGCAATGCAATATACGGATGCATACAACGAAAGCGTTTTATCATTTGCAAACAACATCAACACTCATTCCGGCGGAACGCACCTTACAGGTTTCCGCAACTCAATTACTAGGGTATTGAATGATTATGCGAGAAAAAATAATATTTTAAAAGATTCCGACCAGAATCTTTCAGGTGAAGACGTCCGAGAAGGGCTGACTGCAATTGTTTCCGTCAAACTTCCCAATCCGGAGTTTGAAGGACAGACAAAAGAAAAACTCGGCTCTCAAGAAGCAATGGGTGCAGTTCAGGATGCTGTAAGAGATAAGCTTCAGGAATGGCTTGAATTTAACCCGAAAATCGCAAAAATGATTTTGGAAAAAACACTTCAAGCGCAGCGTGCACGTGAAGCCGCACGTAAAGCGAGAGAACTTACAAGACGCAAAACCGTTCTTGAAAATTCCACTCTTCCGGGAAAACTTGCCGACTGTTCAAACAGAGAACCCGAAAAATGCGAAATCTATATCGTTGAGGGAGATTCCGCAGGCGGGTCGGCAAAACAGGGCAGAAACAGAATGTTTCAGGCAATCTTGCCTCTGCGGGGTAAAATTTTAAACGTTGAAAAGGCACGTTTGGATAAAATTTACGGAAACAACGAAATCCAGTCTATGGTGCAGGCTTTCGGCATTAATATAAGCAAAAATGAAGAAGAAGTTGATCTTGAAAAACTCCGTTATCACAAAATCATTATCATGACAGATGCGGATGTCGACGGCGCACACATCAGAACGCTTCTTTTAACCTTCTTCTTCCGTTACGCAAAACCCCTAATCGACAACGGATATGTCTATATTGCCCAGCCGCCTCTTTATAAGATTACAACCGGCAAAACCTCAGAGTATCTGTTTAATGAACATGCGCTTGACAAAATGCTTAAAGAACGGGGTATCAAAAATCTCAGCCTTTCTGATAAAACAAAATCAAAGGTCAAGACAGGAGATGAGTTGTTAGAACTTATTAAAAACATGTCAACTTTCTACAATTCATACAACAATCCTATTCTGAACATGTTTCCGGCTGTTGTGTTAAGAGGTCTTGTACGTGCTAATATTCAGCCCGAAGATTTTGATTCTCAGGACAAAATGAACGAAATTACGGATTATCTGAACAATTATCTTCAAGACCACGCAAAAAATTATAATATCGCAGAAGCTGAAAATTATAAAGTTTCAGTCAAATACAATCCGGAAAATTCAAAATATGCGCTTCAACTCAATTTGAATGAAGAAGAACATGTAATAATCACTCAGAATATAATAAAGAGCAGTGAATTTAAACGTTTACGGACATCTTATCCGCTAATCCGTGACTATTTGATTGAAGAAGAAGAAAAACTCATTCTTGAAACAGATACCGAACAATATGACATCACATCGTTTGAAAAGTTACAAAAAATTATTGATGACAGAGGTCAGAAAGGTTTGACGATACAAAGGTTCAAAGGGCTTGGCGAAATGATGCCGCAGCAGCTCTGGGAAACAACAATGGATCCTGCAACAAGAACCCTGTTAAAGGTAAATATTGAAGATGCAATGATGTGCGATCAGTTGTTCGACATTTTGATGGGCGACAAGGTTGACCCGAGACGGAATTTCATTGAAGCCAATGCCGTTTATGCAACAAATATTGATACGTAACTTTAAAAGCCCGTAAAATTGCGGGCTTTTAAATATAGTTATTGTAATCAGAATGTTATTATTGTAAAATAATTGTGAATTTTACATAAGAGAGAAAAGAGTAAAATATGAAAAAAGAACTTATTTTTTTAGGTCCGCCTGCCTGCGGCAAAGGAACGCAAACAAACAGACTTGCTGAATTTTTAAACTTTCCGCATGTTGATACAGGCTCTCTTTTAAGAAACGAAATCAAAAACGGAACAGAAGCCGGAATTGAAGCTAAAAAATTCATTGACAAAGGTCAGCTTGTGCCGGCAGAACTTGTTGCAAAAATAATTAAAAACAGACTTTCTAAATACGACTGCAAAAACGGTTATATTCTTGACGGATACCCGAGAAGCGTTGAACAGGCTGATAAACTTGAAATTATTAATAATGAAATAAACAAAGACAACAACGACGTTGAATTTAAAGCAATTTATTTTGATATTGACACAAACGTCCTTGTGGAAAGAATTGTAAACAGACGTTCATGCCCTGTTTGCGGCGAGATTTATAACCTTGAATTTAAGCCGCCCAAAACAGAAGGTCATTGTGATAACGACGGAGCAGAACTCGTACAACGGAAAGACGACACACGTGAAGTTGCACAGGCTCGTTTTGATACATATTTTAACGAAACAGCACCTTTGATTGATTATTACAAAAACAAAGGCGTCTTAAAAACAATCAATGCAAACGGAACAATTGATGAAGTTTGGGAAAGATTGTTAGAGGTAATTAAATAAAAAGAAAGGGGCTTTCGATTTTTGGTAGCCGTTCATTAAATTGTTGCGGGATTTTATCAAAAATCGCAGGCTGAGTTAAAATTATGATACACCGAAAATCAAGAGATGAAATCAAACGTATGCGTCATGCAGGACACATTGTTGCTCTTGTTCATCAAAAGATGAAAGAAGTAATAGAACCCGGTATTAGCACAAAAGAACTGGATGATATTGCATACCACATAATTAAAGAAAACAAAGCAATTCCGACATTTTTAGGATATGCCGGATTTCCCGCATCAATCTGCGCATCAATTAACGAGCAGGTAGTACACGGGATTCCGCATGAAGACGTTAAGGTAAAAGAAGGCGACATTATATCAATTGATGTTGGCGCAACTTACGGCGGCATGGTAGGTGACGGCGCATGGACTTATCCTGTCGGAAAAACCACACCGGAAATTCAAAGGCTTTTAAATACAACCGAGGAAGCTCTTTTTGAAGGCATCAAACAAATGAGAGAAGGAAATGTTCTTGATGATGTTTCAAAAGCGATTGAGAGGGTGGCAAACCGTGAAAAACTCGGAATTGTACGCCAGTACGGCGGGCACGGTGTCGGTCATGAAATGCATGAAGAACCTTTTTTGTTCAATTACAGCGTTGGAAATCAAACACCTTTAAAACAGGGTTATGTAATTGCAATTGAGCCGATGTTAAATCTGGGCGGAGATGATGTTGTTGTGGCAGATGATGAATGGACGGTTTCAACAACTGATAAAAAGCCTTCTGCTCATTTTGAACATACTGTGCTTGTAACTGAAGATGAACCTTTAATTATCACACAACTTATGGCATAGGTGATTTATGAAATATTATATCGGACTTTCTCTTGCTGCAACCTCAAGTGTTGATACGGGCGTTGCAATATTAGATGAATTTAATAATATAATTTTTGTGGATAAACTCTACAAAATGAATGATATTATCTTCTTTTTTGACAATTTTTCATCACTTAAAGACAGCGAGATATGCGTATCTCTTGCGTGGGACAGGACAATGCTTAACGGGAAATGGCGGATACTTTCAAAACCTTACCAGCTTGTATCGACAAATCCTCACATGCCAAATCAGGAAAACTGGACACAGAGATTTACTACAAGAGGGTCTGAATATTTTAAATACTTAACAGAAAAAGGAGCTTCTGTTACGAGATTTGAACTTTATCTGACCCGCCAGAGCCTGCATCTCAATTCTTGTTATAAAGAACGTTCTCCGGCAGATTGCAAATTTTTACAGCAGGCGCTAAAAAATGAATGGGGATTTGAAGACATTCCGGTTAATATGATGCCAATGTCCCAATTGGAGGCAATTGTCGGAGCTATTCTGGCAAAAGAGAATTACAAAAATCCGAATAATATAAAACAAATTTCCAGCTTCCGGGATTTTCCAGTAATTGATGTAATTAAAAACCCGAAAAATTTATTTGAAATCGGTCAACAAACAGAAATCTACTTCTAATGCATCCGCAATAGCAAAAAGTTTTTTAAGGCTTATATTTTTTTGTCCCCGCTCAACCCTTGTAATGTATTCTCGAGACAAATCCACAAGTTCAGCCAGCTTTTCCTGAGACAGCTTTTTTTGCTGCCTGAATTTTGCAATATTTTTACCTAACAATTCAAGCCTTGACATGTGACCTATTTTGCCCTAAACTGTTACCAAAGTCAGTGACCTATTTGTCCGAAGTCGTAAATAACAGTTATTGGAGGGAAATATGAAAAAATATTCATGCTTTACGCTTGCAGAAGTTTTGTTAACACTCGGCATAATCGGGATTGTTGCCGCCATGACTTTGCCTGCTGTTATTAATAACAGCCGTAACAAACAGCTTGAAGCGGGTTTGAAAAGGTCATACTCTGTAATCAGTCAGGCGCTTGATATGTATCAGGCTGAAACCGGCGAACGAATACTTCCGAGAACTCCTTCCGTAAAAAAGCTTCTTATAAAATATCTACGTACAGCAAGAGACTGCGGCACAGGTTCAGAAATTACTGAAGCTGCATTATTAAAAGCTTGTATTCCAAATTATGTTAACACAGGTTCGACTGAAAAAAATTCGACTAAATACAAGACTTACAACGGCGAAACTAATATGTCACTCGGGAAATTTGACGACGGACAGTTTGTCTTGAATGACGGAAGCCTTATATTAATGGAAAATGTAGGCAGCGAAACACGAGAAAGACCTCTTTATATATCGGTTGATGTTAACGGTTACAATAAAAACCCGAACAGGCTTGGACAGGATCTTTTTATGTTTCAGATTGACCAAAAAGGAAAACTTATGCCAATGGGAGTTGAAGGAACTGATTACTACAGTCAAGATGATGAATATTGTTCCTCAACTTCAACATCAGATATGAATGGTGCTGGATGCACATATAATGCATTAACTGACAAAAACTTTTTCAAAAATCTGCCTAAATAATATTCTTAATTATCTCTTGTTGCAAGCAGACTTAATGCGGCGCCCAACAAGCCGCCTATTGCCATTCCCCACTTAAATCCGTTCCATCTTAACGTGCTCATAGCTTTAGATGTTACCGTATCCATAAGACTTTCATCTTTTACATATTGTTTAAAATTGGCAGCATAATCTTTTTTAAGAGCAATAACTTTATCTTTATCTGTAATTGACTCTTTTAATTCTCTGCATTTTTGAGCAATCGCTTGAAGATTTTCACTTACTCCTATTTGTGCCAAAAATATTTTATTTTCATTTGTTAGTTTATTTTTTGATATTTCATCAGCTGCAATTTCAAGTGCTTTTATGTTTTTCTCAGCATTTTTTCTTGCAACGCTGAATGCTGTTCCGACAAACAAGTCCTTATTTACCGGAAGATAATAGCAGGTCATCCCTAAAAGTCCGCCAAGAACCGTTGCACCAATCCTTTTTGATCTGGGAGAAACAGATGCATATCCGCCATAATTCACTGAAACATCAGGGTTAAACATATTAAGACCTCTTTTTAGAAAATTGTAATCATTTAAAAGCGTCTAAAAAATTTTTTTGCTAGTTTCATAAATATTTATTTACGATTTTTTTCACCTCTTCAAAAACATCATTAACGGTTTGGATTGAATTTACAACTTTAATTCTTTCAGGCTCCTCTTTTGCAATTTTTAAGTACCCCTCCCTTACTCGATTATGAAATTCAATACCTGCACTTTCCATTCTGTCTTTATTTTTTCCTACCCGCTGCATTGATGTTTCAACATCTATATCAAAAACAATTGTCAAATCAGGTTTGCGCCCGTTTGTTGCAATATTGTTGAGCATTTTTATACGGTCTATGTCAAGCCCTCTTCCATAGCCCTGATATGCCACAGTTGAATCAATATGTCTGTCACAAAGAACTATTTTGCCTTCATTAACCGCAGGATTTACAATAATATCAATATTCTGCGCCCTGTCCGCAAGAAATAAAAAAGATTCACACCTATCTGATACAGCGCCTTCATAATTCAAAAGAATTTCCCGGACTTTTTCTCCCAAACCTTTTGCCCCGGGTTCTCTTGTCAAAACGACTTGATATCCTTGATTTTCCAAATAGTTCTTTAACAGATTTATCTGCGTTGTTTTGCCGCAGCCGTCTGCCCCTTCAAATGTTATAAACAAACCTTTTTTCATATCCCTCTCCTTAATCCGATTATACCATGAAAAAAGGCGCCGCATAAAATGCGGCGCCTTTTGTATGCCATTGTTATGAAACAAGTTCTTTCACTTCTGCTGCAAAGTTCTTAGGATCAAGTTTAATTCCGGGACCCATTGTTGTTGAAAGATAAACTGATTTTACAAATGTTCCTTTTGCTGATGACGGTTTTGCTCTTAAAACTGCATCTGCCAAAGTTGCATAGTTTTTAATCAGGTCTGCTTCAACAAATTGAATTTTGCCAATAGGACAGTGAATCATGCCCTGTTTGTCTGCACGGAATTCAACTTTACCAGCTTTAGCATCTTTAACAGCTTTTGCAACATCCATTGTAACAGTACCTGTTTTAGGGTTCGGCATCAAACCTTTAGGTCCCAATACTCGGCCTAATTTACCGAGCATTCCCATACAATCAGGTGTTGCAATTAATGTATCAAAATCAAACCAGCCGCCTGAAATTTTATCAATGATTTCTTCGGCTCCTGCATAATCTGCACCGGCATCTTTTGCTTCAGTTGCCTTTGCACCTTTTGCAATTACACATACTCTGACTGTTTTACCGAGTCCTGCCGGCAAAACAACCGTTGATCTGATTTGCTGGTCTGCCTGACGAACATCAATACCCAATCTCATATGGCATTCGACTGTTTCATTGAATTTTGATAATTCTTTTGATATTTCCTGTAATTTTTTAATTGCATTTACTGCTGTTGACGGTTGTTCAAAACCCTCAAGCATTTCCTGCATTTTCTTTTGTTTTTTAGTTAATTTTGACATTTTATTTTCCTTTCGTGGTAATAACGGATTTTTGCATTAGTGCAAAAGTCCTTCCATCCTAACCTTCCTTAACTGTAACACCCATTGCACGGCATGAACCTTTAATCATTTTTACTGCCGCTTCAAGAGTTGTTGCATTTAAGTCATTCATTTTAATTTTTGCAATTTCTTCAAGCTGTGCCTGAGTAATTTCGGCTACTTTGTCCTTGTTAGGAGCAGCTGAACCTTTTGACAGGTTTAAAGCTTTTTTAATCAAAACAGGTGCCGGAGGTGATTTTGTAACGAATGAAAAACTTCTGTCTTCGTAAACGTCAATTACAACCGGAATAATGTATCCTGCTTGAGATTCTGTTTTTGCATTGAACTGCTTACAGAAATCCATGATGTTTACACCGTGCTGACCTAAAGCCGGACCTACCGGAGGTGACGGATTTGCTTTACCTGCTTCGATTTGAAGCTTGATTTTTCCTACTACTTTCTTTGCCATTTTTTTCTCCTTTTGTGGTGCTAGCGGTTTTCTTGCGTGTAGTGACGCTTGAAAAATCCTTCCACATTTTTGTACTTCCTGACCGGCTTTACGGTTTTATGCCGCATCAGCCAATCGTATATTATAATTTGTTGATTTGTTTATATTCAAGTTCAACAGGCGTTTCACGTCCGAAGATTGAAACATTTGCACGAAGTTTTGATTTATCAGGGTAAACTTCAATAATATCCGCAACAAAGTCTGCAAACGGCCCTGATATAATTCTGACCTTATCGCCTGCTTTAACATCAAGTTCAATCTTTTGAGATTGAGAAGTTGAACGGTGAATAATCTTTTTAATTTCACTGTCACGTGCCGGAATCGGCTTTTTGGCAGAACCGACGAATTTTGTAACACCGGCTGTATGGCGTACTACATACCAGCTGTCTTCATCCATAATCATTTCGACTAAAACATAGCCGGGGAAGATTTTTTCTTCACGTTCCTGTTTTTTACCGCCTTTCATCTGAGTGACGGTTTTTTGAGGAACTTCCACACGGAAGATTTTTTCGCCCATA
This sequence comes from Candidatus Gastranaerophilales bacterium, assembly GCA_944322785.1. Taxonomy (GTDB): domain Bacteria; phylum Cyanobacteriota; class Vampirovibrionia; order Gastranaerophilales; family Gastranaerophilaceae; genus Scatenecus. Next base: position 80,957 of record CALUPW010000006.1, read on the forward strand.
TTCATATATTCAATACGTTTTTCAAGATTGACTTTAACTTTGTTTTCATGACCTGTAACCGTATGAACTATGTACCAGCGCTTTTGATTTTTCTTGGCTTCTTTCTTTTCTTCTTCAGCTTGCGCTTTTGCTTCGGCCTCTAAAGCTTCCGCTTTTAAATCTTCATTCAGTTGTTCTTCCATTGATTTTTCTTTTTTTGCCATAAGCCACCTTTTTATTTTTTATATCGGAACTATTTGATGAGTCCCAACAGTCCTTTAAAAATTATATCCATTAAATAAACCGATACCGTAAATACAAACACAATTATAATTACAAACACGGTTTCCGCAACAACCTGACGTTTTTCAGGCCAGCTTATTTTACCCCATTCGGATTTTACGCCTCTGAAGTATGTTGTTATTCCTTTTACGAATTCCGGTGTTTTTCCGGGTTGTGATGTTTCATTTCCAATCATATGTTTGTATTCCTTATTTTTAAAATCGCGCCCTGAAGGACTCGAACCCTCGACATCCGGTTTTGGAGACCGACGTTCTACCGACTGAACTAAGGACGCTTAACCGTGAATCTCACGGTATTTGACCTTTCGGATTATTCTGCTGTCCTGTTCCTTATTTTCGCTATGCAAACTTTATCAAATTTGCACCGCTCAATCGGAACATTGGATGCTTTGGGCTTCGCTTCGCTGCGCCCTGCAGAAAATCCGTCTACTTAGTTTCTTTATGGTTTGTATGTTTTTTGCATTTCGGGCAATATTTGCTCAGTTCAAGTCTTTCTTTGATATTTTTTTTGTTTTTGGTTGTTGTGTAGTTTCGTTCTTTGCAATCTTCACAGGCAAGAACTACCATTCTGTCGTTTTTTCCTTTGATTCCCATTGTTATTTCCTTTTTCTTATTGAATTTTCAACGTTTTATTTCCTTTTTAAAATAGAATGTGAGAAAGAATCACATTCTATTTAATCGGCTTATGATAATATGATAAAACAAAAATAAATAAATGCAAACAATTGTTAACAAATGCAAACAAAAAAGAACCGGATTTACGCCGGCTCTTTTTTTTGGGTTAACTAATTATTTTATTATTTAATTGCGTAATCGGAATTTCTGTTACGCATCTCATAAGAACTCGGAACATCATAATTGCTGTAGGAATCAGTTCTTAATTTTTCCATATAAACCTGTCCGTTTTTGACGACCTGCTGCAATTGAGTAAGGTCACGTTCCAGATTTGTCAGAACCTGTTCTGCGTAAATTTCTGCACCTTCACGTGTTTTCATTGCATCTTCGGTTGCTCTTACTCTAATATCATCAGCTTCTTCCAATGCTTTGCGTTTCAGTTCTTCACATTCTTCCTGAACCTGTGTTCTAATCCGGTTACCTTCACGTTCCAGAGCTTTTATAAAATCAGCTTCTGATAACTTTCTGTCAGCTTCAGCCTGTGCATCGGCAACGATTTTTTCAGCCTTTTGCTGTGCTTCTGCCTGCATTTCATCACGGCGTCTTAAAAACGCTCTTGCTTCCTGAACTTCTACAGGTAAAGATCTATATATTTTATCAATCAAAGCTTCGATTTCTTTGGGTTTTGCTAGAACAAAGCGACCCGGTATAATCGGAAAACTTTCTTCAATTGACATTTCTAACAGTCTTAATAAGTCATATACACCATTTTGTTGCATTTTACTACATATCCCTTTCTTGATAATTACATTCTACAAAAGCAAAAACTAATTGTCAAACTATTTTTGCTTTAATTATCAAGTATTTTAAGATATTTTACACAACCACGGTTTTAGAGTTTTTTATTTTTCAAGAATTCGTAAACAGCTTCAGGCACAAATTTAGATATATCACCGTTATTAAGGTATATTTCCTTTATTGTACGGGATGAAATAAAATTGTATTTCGGTTTTGTTATTAAAAATATCGTTTTTATATCGTTTGATAAGGCGCTGTTTGCTTGAGATAGCTGCATCTCATATTCAAAATCGGAAACCGCACGAAGTCCTCTCAGAATAACTTTTGCTCCGCATTTTTTTGCATATTCAATCGTCAACCCGTCAAAGCTGTCAACTTCTACATTTTCAATATCCTTAACACTTTCCTTTATCAGTTGTACCCGTTCATCTACCGTTAAAAACGCATTCTTTTCGGAATTTCTCGCAACTGCAATAATTACTTTATCAAATATTTCCGCACCGTTTTTAAGAATATCTATATGACCTTTTGTAACTGGATCAAAACTTCCGGGATAAACTGCAATTTTCATAAATGAACCTCGCTTTTAGTAAAAAACAAAAGTATTATAAATCAAACAGAATATTTTTTGCAAACTTTTGTAACAAAACAGTTAAATATTGAAATTTGTTATATAAAAAATACTTAATTAATATATAACAAATCTATAATCTTTACTTACTATAACTATTACTACACACTTACTACCTGAACTTCTTTTTATAAGAAGTTTTTTTTTACAATAAAAAAACACCGTAGATACGGTGTCTTTTATTAATTACATTTGGATAAGCCACTATTTTAAAGTGATGCTTACTGATGAACCTTTTTTAGAAATAGCAACTTTATCTTCTCTTGCTAACCAGCCGAGTCCTAAGTCTGCAAAATTTCCTTTAAGGTCTAATTCTTTTTTCATTTTAGCAAATGTTGATTTGCCGTTGTTTGATGACAAATAGTTGTAAATTTGGCCTGCTGATTGACCGATTTGTTCTTGTAATTCTTGCATTTCTACCTCCACTTTCTTGCAATGCTTTTATAATTCTTTATTTACAAGTATTATACTAGAACATTTTTTTCAAAAATGCAATAGTTTAATAGTATTAATTTGAATGGTAAAAATAACACTTTTTTTGTGATAAAATACTGTAAAAAGAGGATTGATTAACGTGATTTTGGAAGGAAGTGTATCATCTGACAAAACTGACATGCTTATTGAAAAATATGCAAAACTTTTAAATGCAAAAGTTCCGGCATCAAAAGTTCTTGTACTTGTTCAAAATTCTCAGCTTAAAAACAAGTTTGTTGAAAATACACTTAATCTTCTTAAAATCAATGCGGTTGAAAAACTTGAAGTTCATTCATTCTTTTCACTTGTTTACAATACTATAATCGACAACTGGGCAGTTCTTGAAAATATCAATCCATACAGAGGGGTTGAAATTCTTCCAAACCTTGCAGGACTTGAAGTTTCACAGTTCATTTTGAAAGATATCATAAAAGATGTCCAATTTAAGGGGTATAATTCAAAAAAATCACTTCTTCACCAGCTTTTCAGACGGTATTCTTTGATTGTACAAAACAATCTCTCGGATGATGAAGTTGAGTGGAGGTCGAGGGTTCTGGGCGAAAGTTTTGCTGATGATGCAAAAACAGCTTTAAAAAAACTCCTTAAAAAAACTCTTGAACTCCGTGATTTTGATTATCTCAGGCAGGGGCTTGTTTTTAATTATATTTATAAAAATACGGAATATTTTAAAAACATTGAATACTTGATTGTTGATGACGGGGATGAAATCACACCGATTTGTTTTGACTTTATCAAACATCTGGCACCGCAATTGAAAGAAGTTTATATTGCATTTGACAGAAAGGGTGCAAGCAGAACCGGATATTTGAGTGCAGACAAAACCGCTGTCTGGGAATTTGAAAAACTGTTTAACGAGCCTGTAATTTCAATTGACTCAAACACAAAAATGAAATTTGACGCTGAAACAATATTTAAAAATGTGACTGATGAAAAAGGCGAAATCCTGACAAACTTTTCACTCCAATCGCCGTCGAAACGGGCAAAGATGATTGATTTGGCCTCCGAACAGATAAATTCTCTGTTAAAAGCAAAAGTAAAACCTTGCGAAATTGCGATTGTAACTCCTGTTATTGACGACATGCTTAAATTTTCTCTAAAAGAAAATATTAAAAATCACACCAATCTTTTATTTTTATCCGGCAACGAAAAACTTATTCAAAATCCGCTTGTTCTGTCTGTTTTGACGATTATAAAACTCAATTGCGGAATGAAGGAAAGGCTTTCGTCTTTTGATTTAAGGATAATTTTGTCGAATTTTCTTGAAATTCCTGTTAAATATTGCCGTGAAATTCTGGAAACCTTTGACAGAACAAAAGAACTTATTGAATATGAATTTTCTGACAGCGATTATACCGTAAAATACATGAAATTTATTCAAGTTGTTAACGCTCATGAAAATACCGCTGCGAAACTTTCTAAACAGGCGCTTGATATTTTTAACGAACTTGCGGAATTGAAAAATTTTGATGCTGCTGTTTTAAACAAGTTTAATTTCTTTATCAAACAGCTTCAGGAGTTTGAAAATATATTTAAATGTGATTTTGAAAAAAGAAAATTTGAAATTATCACGCAAATTGAAAATTCAATAATTTCCGAAAATCCATACTCAATTCTGGAAGTTAAAGAGAGGGATCTTGTAATCGGAACACCGCAGAAAATCATTGACAACCAGATCAGGACTAAATATCAAATATGGCTTGATATTTCAAGTGACGACTGGATTAAAAGCGATACAGGGCCGCTTTATAACGCATGGGTTTTTCAAAGGGGCTGGTCAAAAGACGAATTCACGATTGATGACAACATTGAACTGGGGAAAGAAAAAACCGCAAGAATTTTACGGAAACTGACACTTTGTGCGGGAGAAAAAGTTTTTGCATATTCAAGTCTTTTTGACGGAAACGGAATTGAAAACTTCGGAGGAATTGAAAAGAATATCATAGTTGCAGCTGAAAAACAGACGGAAGCGGAAACTCAAAAAAAATTCAAAATCATTCCCCGTCCCGACCAGCAGCCGGTTTTAGACTACAAATCCGGACGAATGGCAATTTCAGCGGTTCCAGGTGCCGGAAAAACAACTATTCTTCTTGCTCTCATTTTAAAACTTCTGGACAACGGTGCAACTCCCGAAAATATTTTTGTTTTAACTTATATGGAATCTGCAGCCCGCAATTTTCGGGAAAGAATAAAATCCGTACGGGAAGATTCCGCTCAGCTTCCGAACATCAGCACAATCCACGGACTTGCATTAAGAATTTTGAAAGAGAACGGAAATTTTGAACGACTCGGGCTTTCTGCGGATTTCGAAATCTGCGACGACACACAAAGAACTCGGATTGTTAAAGAAATCGCAGCAAAATTAAAACTGAAAAAAAATGAAACCGATGATTTTGACCGAGCAATTTCCGTATTCAAAATGGGCGGCGGAATCCTTAAAACCGGTTCGGATATCTCCGGAATTAAGAAGCCGCAGGACAAAAAAGTTATAAAATTTCTTGAATTTTTTAACGATTACCAAACAACATTAAAATCGCTAAACTTAATTGATTATGATGACATGCTGATTTCATCGGTGAGATTACTGGAGGAAAATCCGGATATTCTGGCACATTATCAGGAAATCTGCCATTATGTAATTGAGGATGAAGCACAGGATTCATCGGCTATTCAGCAAAAACTTATTAATCTTTTGAGTGCAAAATATAAAAATCTGATTCGATGCGGCGACATAAATCAGGCAATTACAACAACTTTTTCAAACGCAGATGTTGAAGGTTTCAGAAACTTCATACAGAATTCAAACAACGTCAGTATGAACTGCTCGCAAAGATGCACAAAAGACGTCTGGACGCTTGCAAATGACCTTATAAATTTTGCGGATTTGCATGAGGAGATGAAAAACGCATTTTTCAAAATTTTTATGCAGCCGGTTGAAGGGAAAAATCCTGAAGGAGAAAATGCTGTCACGGCAAAAATTTTTGACAGCACATTAGAGGAAAAAAATTATATTTTATCGGTTATAAAAAATACTTTGAAAAAAAATCCGAAAGCGACCATCGGAATTCTTTTACGAAACAACTTTCAGGTTGTTCAGTGGATGGATTTTATAAACAACAGCGGACTTACAACAATTACCCGAAGCGAATGTCTGGAACAAAAAACTATTTTCCGTGTTATTTTTGCGGTGCTTTCAATGATTTTAAACCCGTTTGACAACAATATAATTGCGGATAATTACGAAATTCTTGCGGAATGCGGATTCTACAAACAGCGTCTGGGCTGTGAAATAAGAAAGTATGAAAATCCGTTTATTTCACTGAATTGTGACAATATAAACAATATTTATCTTGAACAATTTTACTGGGATTTAAGCTACTGGCTTTCATTCCCGCATTTGACGGCAGATGAACTTGCTATCAAAATCGGACTTTACTATTTTTCAAGCGAAATCGAAAAATCAAATGTTTATCTTATTTCAACACTCATCAAACGTATCGGAATGACAAATACAAATTTTGAATACATTATGACACGTCTTGGTGAATTATCTAAAAAAACATCTCTTTCCGGTTTCAAATTTTTCTCAGAAGAAGATGAAAGCAACAAAGAATTTCTTGAAGGCAAAGTTCAGATTATGACGCTCCACAAGTCAAAAGGGGACGAATTTGACCTTGTTTTTCTCCCTGAAATGGCAGAAAAAAATCTCCCGCTCGATTTTGAACAGATAAAATTAAAATCATCTGATTTTATGGAAAATATTAGACAGCTTAATCCTGACTACAAGGCAAAGTCCGAATATCAGTTAAAGCAGGAACTTCTGGCTGAAAATCTCAGACTTTTGTATGTCGCAATCACACGTGCAAAAAGAAATCTTCAAATTACAGTAAGCCGCAAGACAAAATCATTTGAAAAAGTTGTTGAACTGCAGCCATCGCTTATTTTTAATATAATTTCGGAAAAGGCAGGTGTTTTATGAAGAATTTTTCACCAAACATGTTAAAAACTTTTGAAAACTGTCCGGTCAAATACAATCTGAAATTTAATGAAAAAATTGTCGTACCTCAAAACCCATCATTATTTGAAAAAGGTAAAAAAATTCATGCACTTGCAAATTATTACCACAGGGGCGCAGATATTACAAAACTTGAAACAGCTTTGACGGATGATGAAAAAATAGTTTGGGAAAGACTTAAAAATAACGAATATTTTTCAAAAAAATGTCTGCATTCGGAGTACCCGATAACCGCAAGATTGGATGATATATGGATTTTCGGACGTCTGGATGCGATTGTATGTGACGGCACCGGGGGTTCAAATGCGTCTTACTGGATTTTGGACTACAAAACCGGCGCAATCCCCAAAAATCCGGAAAAAGATTTTCAAACAATGATTTATCTTCTCTGTGCGGATATGATTTTGCCGGACAGAAACTCGCTTTCTTTTGTTTATATTGATTTGAAAAATAACGAAAATAAAGTGATTGAATTCACGACGGATTTAAAAGATTTTTATGAAAAAACTCTAAAAGAACAGTGCAGAGTTATTCTTGATACAAAAGATTTTGAAGGAAAAGAAAACAAACTGCACTGCAAATTATGTGAATATAATAAAATCTGCCGGTAATACTCTATTTTGCCCAGTATTCCTCGCAAGTTTTACCATCGTATATATACTTTTTTGTTGCTGACGCTAATTGGTACTCTTTAGGCAATTCAGATATTACTTTACTGTTAGCTTCAATCTCTTTAAGTTGAGCCTTTGTTAAGTTGCAGCTTGTTACTCTCTTTGTTGCTCCGCCACCCGGCATTCCCTTGATTTTAGGCGTATTTGCAACAAACTGATATACGCATTTACCGTTTTTCCAGCCTTTTACGGTTCTTGTTGTACTGACTTTTTGTCCGAAAATCTCTTGTTCTTCCGTAATTTCAAACTTTTTGCATTTTATAAGTTTCGAAACAGCATCATCTCCGGAATTTGAGTTTGAATTAAACAGAATAAGCATAAAAACTCCAGCAACAACAACTATTCCTATCACAACTTTTTTCATAAAACTCTCCTTTTTTAAAATTTGATAAAACCTTCTGAGAGTAATAATAGCACATGGGGGGGGGGGGCTGTCAAGAGGCAGAAACAGCCCTGCTGTCTGCATTTGAATGTCTGTCGCACAAGAAAAAGAGGTGACTTTTTTATTTTTTTAAAAAAGGAGCATTCACCTCTAAGAATTTGCAGCATGCTATGACTCATACTGCAATTATTTCCTCAGCTATGATAAGGAAATCCCTTTATAATTCTTTAAAATTATTTAATGACCTGTCCGGCATACTCTTAAGATTTAAGAAATTAGAAAGCTTACTAATTGCCTAATATATTTTACATATTAACATAATACTAGGTAGAAAGTCAATATATAGGTGTTTAGAATTAATAGTATGAAAAAAGGAAGTCATACTGATTTAACGGAAAAATTGGGGCAGAAAATCCGTATTGAAAGAATGAAACGAAAAATGTCTCAAGAAAAATTGGCTGAACTTGCTGAACTTAACAGAAATTTTATCGGAATGGTCGAAAGAGGCGAAACTAATATTACGGTAAAAAACCTTGAGGCTATCGCTAAAGCTTTCGGAATGGAAATAAAAGAGCTTTTTAATTTTGTTATTTAACATAAAAAATCCCGCAAAATTTGCGGGATTTTTTGTACTGTTTTATTATCAAACTACTTGATTTCAACAGTTGCGCCTGCAGCTTCAAGTTGTTTTTTGATAGCTTCAGCATCTTCTTTTTTGATGCCTTCTTTAACAGGTTTCGGAGCACCATCAACGAGGTCTTTAGCTTCTTTCAAGCCAAGTCCTGTGATAGCACGAACTTCTTTTAATACAGCGATTTTGTTAGCGCCTGCTGCTGCAAGAATAACTGATACTTCTGAAGCTTCTTCAGCTGCTGCTTCGCCTGCTGCTGCCGGAGCTGCTGCTGCAACTGCAACCGGTGCTGCTGCTGATACGCCGAATTTTTCTTCCATAGCTTTTACAAGTTCAGCTGCTTCTAATAAAGTTAATTTTTCAATTGATTCCAAAATTGATTCTACATTACTCATTTTTTTCTCCTTGTATGTTATTTTTGTTGTGTACTAATAATTTATGCCGCAACTATGCAGCTTTTTGATCTCTGACTGCTGCCATAGCTCTTGTAAGTTGAGCCATAACTGCGTTGATTGAATTTGCAATACCTGATGCAGGTGAATTGATTGAACCAAGTATTTTTGCAATAAGTTCTTCTTTTGAAGGAAGTTTTGCCAATGCTTCTGTTTCTTGTGCTGATAACAATTTGCCGTCAAGCGCCGCACCTAAAATAACGCCTTTTTTGCTGTCTTTGATAAATTTTGCAACAACTTTGGCGGGGCTAACCTGATCTTCATATCCGAAAGCAAGTGCAATCGGACCTTTAAATGTATCGTTAAGAACTTCAAAATCGGTACCTTTTACGGCAATTTTAGCAAGGGTGTTTTTGGTAACCATGTAATCGCCGCCTTCTTTTTGAAGCGCACGTCTGAGGTTTGTAATTTCTTCCACACTATAGCCTTTATATTCTGTTACAACGGCTACTTTTGCTTTTTCCAATTTTGATTTAAGAGCATTTATTTTTTCTTCTTTAAATTGTTTTGTTGACATTGTCAGCTCCTTATTTATTTATATCGACCTTTTAATTTTTCTTTTCATACAAAAAAGATTTTGCGTCCAAACCGCAAAATCACACATTTCTTATCTTTATTCGAAAAACTCGAACTTCGCCAGTGTAACCTAGATTAGCTGCTATATGCATTTGACGGAAAATTCCGGCTAATTGTCTGCGGTTTGTAAAATAATATTATATTAAACTACTTTAAAAATCAAGTATCCTCTTAATATTTTTTAACCAGAGTCCAGACGTTTTCGGGTTCGGTAGTATCGTAAACACCTTTCAAATATGCTTCAAACAGGTTTTTAGACTCCATATAATATCTGTTACAAAAGTTGCCGTAGCAAACAATTTCATTATACAAATTAAGTTTCAAAAGAATTTGCAAATCATAGTAAACATCTTTTAAAAGAGCTTTGTCGTCAAACGCATCAATTGCACCGTAAGATTTCATAATCCAGTTGTCTTTTCTTAACTCCGTTCTCATATCTTCAAGAGCTTTGTCAACGTAATACAAAAGTTTATCAACATGTGTAAATCCTTTTAGGGTCACAACAAGCTGATCCCCGTTTTTTGCAAATTTACAGCATGGAGATTCTTTAATTCTTGTATATAAATCACACACGAGTTTGTCAGCCATATCTTTTGCTTCTTTTTCTTTTTCCTCCTCTGTCCGTCTGTCATCAACAACCCGCTTTTTGGCGGCAAGACGCACAATCAAAACGACATTTCTGTATGCAAGAATTGCCTGATCAGCTTCTGCTCTCAACTGGGCATTAAATTCATCTTCTTTTTTAGTTTTAACTTTATCTATCAATCGGGACAGTTTTCTGATAATTGTTGACGAAAATGTTTTTAATTGTGACAGCAGGGTTATTGCAATCACAAGAAACATGATAAACAGGAATAATGACCCGTCTGTATTATTTGCTCCTTTGTTTAAGGATTCTTCAAAATATGCATGCATAAATTCTGTGATATTATCCGCAACAGGGGTTAAAAATGCCAGATATTGATAATTTACAAGATCCATAAACCAGTATAATGAAAACGCCAGAATTATAACCGTAAAGATTATTTGTCCCATAAAGGACATATCAATAAACAATCTCATCAGTTTCTTTAAAAAATTTAATATTGCAAGCATCTTTTCCTCTTAATTCACTAACTGTCTAATGATATATTATCAATCAGTCTGACCTCACCTATTTTTACTGCAATAAATACAATTGTATCTTTATCTGCAACCTTTTTTAATTCCAAATCGTTTTTATCTCTGAATTCAAGATATTCAAGATTGTGACAGCTTTTCAGAAATTTGTAAGCTGTTTCCGTCAAAGCCTCTACATCTTTAATACCTGAATTATAGCATGCTTTTATATTTAATAAAATATCTTTAAGAACAAGGGCTTCTTTTCGCTGCTCCGGATTAAGGTATTTGTTCCGTGAACTCATTGCAAGCCCGTCATCTTCACGTACTATCGGGCAGGGAATAATTTCAAGCGGAATATTTAAATCCTTAACCATTTTCTTAATAATTATTAACTGCTGCCTGTCTTTTTCGCCGAAAAACGCATAATCCGGCTGAACGATGTTAAACAATTTATTGACGACCGTACAAACACCGTCGAAATGTCCGACACGTGATTTCCCGCAGAGTTTGTCCGTATAAAAAAACGGAGGAACAACATAAGTTAAAAAATCGTTTGACAAAATATGCCCTTCCCCGTACATTTCAGCAGGAGTTGGTGCAAAAACAATATCAACACCAGCACTTTCAGCCAATTTTGTATCAGCATCAAGAGTTCTCGGATATTTTTCAAAATCTTCCCCCGGACAAAATTGAATAGGATTTACAAAAACTGAAATTACTGTTTTATCACAATTGTCAACACTTTTTTTGATTAGGCTCAAATGGCCTTTGTGAAGTGCTCCCATTGTCGGGACAAGACCGATTGTCAAGCCCTGTTTTTTCCATTCTTTAACCTTTTCTCGTACTTCAGCTATTTTATGCAATAACATTTTACTCTCACCTCTCGTGCTGATTATAACACAAAATGCTTTTAATTTTTTACAATTTATAATCTTTTTTTAAATTATTATAAAAATCCGTATAGTAATTTTCGTTCTTATAAAGGTCTTTCAAATGCTTGCTGTCAGGGCAGAGAGATTCTGCTTTTTTATAATCCTTTTCAAATAAATCCCGTTTTCCATGTTTTCTATAGATATAAGCTCTTATTGCATAATCCCAGCAGGAAGGCCTTTCTCTGTCTTTGATTGTATTATTTATTACCTCCTCCGCTTTTTTATAATCTCCCGCAAGAATATAGTTAACTGCAACGGACTGGACTGCATTTGCATTTTTGCACATTTTAACAGCACTTTCTCTTTCGCCATTGGCTGAATATAACAGACAGAGCATTGCGGAGGACTGTTTATTATCTTTGATTTTTATTGAATTTTCAAATGCATCAATTGCTTTTTTCCCTTCATAATTTCTCATATAAAAAGCTCCTAGTTCTTCTGTCATAAAAGATTTTACAGAAGGGAATACTGAAATTTTAACGGATAATTTATGCAATTTTTCCGCTAACTCATTATTGGCATCATATGCTGCAGCAAGAAGCCAGAATGGAAGCCCCGAACACAAAATTAATAACGAAATTACAATAACAACATATGTATAAGGTGAAACTTTTGATTTTTTGTCTTTGGAAAATTTTATAAAATTTATTATCAAGACTGAAATTAGCGATAAAACTGCTACAACCGACAACAGAAAGATTAAAAGAACTGTCAGGAATAAATCATCATTTATCAAATAGTTTTCTCCTTACGATTTTAAAAAATTTCATTTTCTGACGGGAAATTGCCGTTTTTGACATCTTCATTGAATTTTTTTGCACAGTCAAAAATCAAAGCTTTCATATCCCCGTATTTTCTGGCAAATTTTGGTGTGAATTCGGAATATTTGCCGAAAACATCATCAGATACCAGAACCTGAGCATCACAATATTTGCCGGCACCGCATGAAATAGTCGGAATTGAAAGATTTTCGGTTATATATTTTGCGCTCTCCTGCGGCACCATTTCCAGAACAAGAGAAAATGCACCGGCTTTTTCAAGTTGTTTTGCCTCTGATAGAATTTTGTCCGCCGCCTCCTGCGTTTTCCCTTGAATTTTATAGCCGCCTAAAGTATTTAAAAATTGAGGAGTAAAACCTAAATGCGCCATTACGGGAATGCCTGATGCGGTAAGTCGTTTAACAACTTCTACGATATAATCACTGAAACCTTCAATTTTAACACCGTTTGCGCCGAGTTTTATCATTTCTCCGCAATTTTTGACCGCCGATGGAATATCCGTATGATAACTTAAAAAAGGCATATCCGTTACAACAAAAGCTCTTTTAACACCTTTTGCGACGGCTTTTGTGAATATTTTCATCTCCTCAACTCCGACGGCATGTGTAGTTTCATAGCCTAAAGCCACCATTGCAAGGCTGTCGCCAATCAAAATCACATCAATTCCTGCTTCGTCAATATACTTTGCGGTAGAAAAATCGTATGCTGTCAAAACGGAAAATTTTTCACCGGAATTTTTCAAATTTTGAAGATTATTTACAGTTACTTTTTTAATCATTAACAGCGACTTTCTGATTATCTTTATCCGTATTTTTATCCGTGATAATATGACTTTTAACGTTTTTATGTTCTTTTTTAAACCAGTAATAAATAGCCCTTGCAACTCTGTTTGAACTGTGTCTTACAAGCCCTTCACGGCTGTCTTCAATCAGCTTTTTCGGAAACATTTTAACACCGAGTTTTTTCAAATTTTCATAATCAAGTTTTACAGGATATGAACCCGCAAGTTCATATTTTTTTGCAAGGTTGGAGGGAATGTAATCGTTTACAAGAACCGTATCAATTATATTTTTGCTGTTTGCATGCTGCATCAGGGCTTTCACATGGTCAGATGCAGTATAGTTATCGGTTTCACCGGGTTGTGTCATGATGTTGCAGACGTAGATTTTTTTCGCATGAGATTTTGCAATTTCCTGTGAAATTTCATCAATTAAAAGATTCGGGATCACGCTTGTATAGAGGCTTCCCGGCCCGAGAATAATCAAATCTGCGTCTTTGATTGCAAGAATAACATCTTCAAGAGCTTTGCAGTGTCTGGGGTCTGTAAACAATCTTTTTATTCTTCCGTGGGCTTCCGGAATATTTGATTCACCGTGAACAATACGTCCGTCTTCCATTTCTGCAACAAGTTTCATATCATCAAGGGTAGACGGCAAGACACGCCCTCTGATTGAAAGAACGTTTGAAGATTCTTTAACCGCTCGCACCATATCACCGGTAATTGCACAGAGAGCTGTTAAAAATAAATTTCCGAAACTGTGTCCTTCAAGTCCTTCGCCTGATTTAAAACGATACTGGAAAAGCTTTGTAATCAAATCTTCATCGTCGGCAAGAGCGGCAATACAGTTTCTGATATCACCGGGGGGAAGAATTCCCATATCTTCACGAAGTCTGCCGGAGCTTCCGCCGTCATCGCCCACAGTTACAACAGCCGTTATATTATTTGTAATATGTTTTATACCTTTTAAAAGCATTGAAAGACCGGTTCCGCCGCCGACAGCGACAATTTTCGGCCCTTTATTGAGTTTACGGCGTCTGTATAAGGCTTCGAGAATATTTTCGCCGCCTTTTTCAGCACTCAAACCCAGCATTGAAATATTTGTCTTCTGCCATCCTTTAAAAAATATTCCGGCGCCGAACATTACAATGGCAAATGCCAGCCATTCTGTTGAAATCTGCATTGCAATTTTTCTGATAAACTGCATTGTATAAAATACCGGTTTGATATCACAAAGAATTAAAAATCCTATTGTCATCATCAATGCGCCTAAAAAAATCATTGCAAACCAGCGTTTTACCTGCAATCCTGGTACCAGCCACGCTGCATCTTTAGGTATTCTCATATTATTCTTAAAATTTTTCATCACTTTTATCCCTGTTTTATTCGACCCATCCGGACGGATATACGTTTTTATAATTTACCGGAACGGGTGTTATTATTTTTTTTGCTTCTTGAGCTATTTCCTGTATATTCGGAACTTTGCCTGAAAAATGGATTGTATCTGCATTTACAAAAGTTTTTCCGCCTTCACGGTTTGATACTTGAGAATAATTCAAAAGCGTTTTCAGACGGTTTACATAATCAAAGACACTTGAATTATCTTTAACAGTAAAATCAACGGTTCCGTCTACATTATAAGTTTTTTCAAGATGAATTTCCTCTGCAATCGGAATATTTACGTATTCGCCGGTTTTTTGAGTTACATCGCCGGATGCACCGTAATAAACGAGCCATTTTGAACATTTTTTAACAGCTTTTGCAATTGAACAGGCAAACCCGAAATCTTCTGCAGCCTGTTTGTACATAGCTCCGTGCGGTCTGACATGTTCGATTTCCATATTGAAACTTTTGGCAAAAGACATAATTGCACCGACCTGATAGATTACAAGAGCTTCAATTTCATCTTCATCCAAATCCATCTGACGGTAGCCGAACCCTTGAATATCATCAAAACCTATATGAGCACCGACTACAACATTTTTTTCTTTTGCGGCAAGCAGAGCCTTTTTGATTGTAAGAGGGTCGCCCGCATGAAATCCGCAGGAAATATTAACGGAACTTACATAATCAAGGAGTTCGAATTCTGAATTATTTTTATAAACTCCGAAACTCTGAGCGAGGTCACAGTTAAAGTCTATATTTTTAATTTGTTTTCTTTCGGGTCTTTCTAATTGCTGCTGCATAATTAATAATCCTATTTTAACTATATTATGCAATAATTATAACCGATAAATAATATATTTCTATAACTTTACATAAATTTAATCTGGACTAAAAAACGGCGCCTGCATTTTTGTTTGCAGACGCCGTATATATTTTTTTAATAACTATTTTGCCTGATTTTTATTTACGGCTTTAGTTAATCTTGATTTTTTTCTTGCAGCTGTATTTTTGTGCAAAACACCTTTTGAAACGGCTTTGTCACAAAGCTGGTAAGCCTTTGACAGAGCTGCATTTAAAGCTTCTTTGTCATCTGTAGTGCTTAATTCAAGAACTTTTTTAACCGCAGTTTTGATAGAAGATTTCATCGCAACATTGCGCAATCTGTTTCTTTCTGCGACTAAAATTCTTTTCTTTGAAGATTTAATATTTGCCATTTTACTTTTGCCTTTCTATTACTCATTGTCCGGTTAATGACTCCGAACATACCTTTGAGGATGTGAGTAATTTTATATTTAATATAAAAATATTATTATTTCAAGGTTTTTATTAAAAGATTTTAAGATAATCCAAAAACAACCGGCTTATATCCTGTTATTTAACTTTTGGTGCATACATGTCCTTTATCATTTGTGCAGTAGTTTTTCCGCCTTTTTCTGTTGCTTCACAGCCGCCTGTGCTAAGTTGAAGATTTGTATTTGGCAGTCCTTTTATTCGCAGAACAAATAAATCATGTCCCCATTTGTTTGGACCTCGCTTGCCGTTTATGTCTATAAGCCATATTGGATATGCATTTGATGAATAGGGTATGATAATTATACCGTTCTTTAGAACGTATGCAGTCAAATTATTTTGTATATTTTGTTTTCTAAATGCACTACAGCCTCTTGTCTGAGAAAAAGCCTCCTCATCGGTCATATTTTCATTATTTTGCTGTTTTATTGTATCAATACCTTCGTAATCCGCAATACACCCCTTTTTATATGCATTTCCCTCACAGACTTGAATAACCTGAAATTGTTTACTGATTTCCTCCAACAATATTTCACAGTCGCCAAAGTTGCCGTTATAATTTGAAGGAAGCGGACTTCCATCGCTCAAAGTCCATTTAAGACAACCTCCGTTGCTGTCATATGTTGCACATTTTTCAGAGCCGTAAGGATTTTTTAACCAGTAATAACACTCCGGACAATATCCCCAATCCGCCTGAACTTTTAATACCATCTGCTGTAACAGAGAATATGCGACTTTAAACTGTTCCATTCTGACTTTTTCTTTATATTTGCCGATTAAGGTAGAAAGTGTCATGGCAGCGACTATTCCGATTATACCGAGGGTTATCAAGACTTCGGCAAGCGTGAAGGCGGCTTTTCGGTGTTTTTGCTGCCATTTGTGTCCAATAATTGGCATTGTCAGACTCTGACTTTCGTCAGAGTGACGGGACGGAGTGCATGGCGTCCTGCTGCCTTCGTCACTCCAGACTTTGCTGGGAAGGATGTTTGATTCTATACCCGTCATTCCGGCCTCCGAGCCGGAGTCTGTTGATGTATTAAGAGATTCTGAATCAAGTTCAGAATGACGGAAAGAAGAATGTATTATTTTACCGCTTTCGTCACTCCGGCCCCCGAGCCGGAGTCTGTTTTCATCTGCATTGATAGATTCCGGATAAGATCCGGAATGACATATCATTTTTTCGTAAAATTCTTCAAGACATGTCTTTTTAAGAGTATTTGGACTTAAATTGTCCTTGTCCTCAAAATGACATAAGTCTAAATCACAACAGGAGCTGTTTTACGGGTTGCCCCCCCCCCCCTGAATTTCAATCATAGTGTGCTTTCTAGCCATTTTAGCTCCTTTCGCTTTTAAAAATAATTTTCATCTTTATATTATCATAACCAGCCGAACTTTGCAATTTAATATAATTCTTAAGTATTGTATACGGAGTATATAAAAATAATCATTAAAAATTGTAACATTATTCACAAGAATTAGTTCTTGAGGATTATATTTTTTAGCCTTTTGTGGTATATATTAAAATTATAGAGTTGGATTATAGTTATATAATAATTCGCTAAAAAGAAGATAATGGAGGCAAAGATGTCAGTAGGACAATTCGTATTTATGTTACACAGCCACCTTCCTTATTACAGAAAAGCAGGCATGTGGCCTTTCGGAGAAGAAAACCTTTATGAATGTATGGCAGAAACATACGTTCCGTTGCTGAATGCCATTTCCGAGCTTTATGACGAAGGAATTAAAGCAAAGTTGACTGTCGGAATTACACCGATACTTGCAGAACAGCTAAATGACGAACATTTGAAGCATGGTTTCGTAAAATATCTTGATTCAAGAATTGCTCAGGTTTCAAAAGATCTGGAAAGATATCCTGATCCGAAAGTCGCACATTCTCAACATTTGAAATATCTGGCTAAATACTATTACGATTGGTTCAATCACATCAGAGACTCATTTGTTAACAAATACGGAATGGACTTGATTGCTCAATTTAAAAAGTATCAGGATTTAGGCTGTATTGAAATTACAACATCAGGTGCAACCCACGGATTTTCACCGCTGCTTGCAACTGACAGCAACCTCAACGCTCAATTCAAAGTCGGTTCTGATACAACCAAAAGATTGTTCGGTAAAAAAGCTGACGGATGCTGGCTTCCTGAATGTGCATACAGACAGGGTTACGAATATGTCGGACAGGACGGTAAAAAACACTGGCGCCCTGCAATTGAGGTAACACTTCAAAACAATGACATTGAATACTTCTTTACGGAATCTCACGTTATTGAAGGTGGAAATTCTATCGGGAACAGACGTGTAATCGGGGTTTACGGAAACATTGAATACATCCCGCTTCCTGAACGACCTGCAACAGGGTACGATACATACTCAGCATACTGGCTTCCGGATGCACAGGTTGCCGTAATGGGAAGGAATGACAGAGCCGGTTATCAGGTTTGGTCAGCAGCAGACGGCTATCCCGGGGACGGAGTTTTCCGTGAATTCCACAAAAAAGACGACAAATCAGGTATGCATTACTGGAGGATAACTTCCCCAACAACAGATCTGGGCGACAAAATGCTTTATGATCCTGTTCTGGCTTTAAATAAAGTTAACGAAAACTCAGACCACTATACAACTTTGATTTACCACATGCTTAATGATTACAAAAATGCAACAGGTAAAGAAGGTCTGGTAATGGTTTCATTCGATACGGAACTGTTCGGACACTGGTGGTTTGAAGGGGTTGAATTTATCAAACAGGTTATCAAAAAGTTTGCAACATACCTTCCTGAAGTTGAAAGAATGACAGCTGGTGAATATATTCACACTTATCCGCCCAAAGAAGCCATTCAAATTCCTGAAAGCTCATGGGGTCAAGGCGGACACTTCTATGTATGGAACAACCACCTGACTGAATGGATGTGGCCGATTATCCATGCCTGCGAAAAACGTATCAACAGAATTGCGGATAGATATCCGGAAATTCCGGAAGATAAACTTCTTCACAGAGCTTTAAATCAAATGGCAAGAGAAAATCTTCTGCTTCAAAGTTCTGATTGGCCGTTCCTGATTACAACATGGCAGGCTAAAGATTATGCAACGGACAGATTCCGTGAACACGTTGACCGATTTGAAAAAATCTGTGACATGATTGAAAGCGGAAATATCAATGATGCTGAACTTAAAGAAATTGAAAGTATAGATAACTGCTTCCCTGTAATTGACTATAGAGTTTACCAGTCAATTGAAGAAGGTGTTATTCCGCAGCAATCTAAAAAATTGGCTCCTTTATATAATTAACAGATAAAATAAAGATAGCATTAAAAAAAAAACAGCTCCGTAAAGAGCTGTTTTTTATATTTATTATAGATTTACCGTTTAAAATTCAATTCCTGATATTTTTGTTTTAATAAATCGTTTTCTTCTTTAGTCAATTGCGTTGATTCAATATTCCTCAAATTAAATTTTCCATTAGGTTGAAAATAAAAATATTCACTAAGCATATTTTTATATTTTTTAAACATATTATTTGCGAAATCAGCACACCCAAACCACGGATCAATAATTATTGTTTTATTATTTATAATTTTATCAACATTGCTTCCATCTCTATTAAACACACAAACAACATGATCAACAGGAGATTCATCACATTTAAGATATGCAACACATGCATTTTTATACCCGTTCATTTTCATAATCATTTCGGATATTTTAGCTGTTTCATAGCAGTTACCGAGCTGATAACATCTTAACTGACTTAAAACTGAAAAATACTTACCTAAATCTTTTATGAAGTAATCATTAGAACGGGCATAATTTAATCTTTCCACCATATTCCTATACCAAATAAAAATTCCTATAATTTTTTTTTCAAAACTATTATTAAATTTTAGGAAATTGCCTTTTGCCGGATTATAATCCAAAAATCGTTGGTATAAATCTACATTTTCTCTTCTGACATGTTCAACTAGCGGTTCCAATCGAGTTGTAGAAATATGCGGGAAGTTTACATTGACTAAATGACAAACATTCTGAGCAGTCTTAATATGAGAACACCTGCCGGTAAAAGAGGTATTAAAATTATTTTGCACGCTGTTCATACATAAAGGAACCAAGCTAAAGAAATAAAATTGATAAAAAACATTTTTGTATTTACATAATTTTACATAAAAATAAAAATCACACTTGCAAAAAAAAAATCAGCATATTATAATAAAAACTGTCGACAGACACTGATAAATGAATATGGGAGCGTAGCTCAGTTTGGTTAGAGCGCATGCCTGTCACGCATGAGGTCGCGAGTTCGAGCCTCGTCGTTCCCGAATTAAAAAGCGGTAGATTTTTTCTACCGCTTTTTAATTTTGTATGATAGAGGGTGTAGTTTTTTGTCCAGGTTGATTTGTACGGTTAGATAGATTATTTTGGTAAAGTAGGCTTTGTGTGGGCGTTTTCGGGTCGGAAAAATTAAGTGTTCCCAAAAAATCAAACTGGAAAACTGGACTTTTTCCGGACTGTACGGATGGATTGAGATTTGCAGAACTTCAGTGAGATACGTACTGTTTTTGAGTTGTACGGATAATTTGATTATTTCGGAATAGTCCAGTTCCGCAAAATTTCAAAAAATTTAAAACGAGGTCGGAAAATTTTTCATCAAGTTTGTAAAAATCATTATGTATAATTTTTATGATAGTATAGATATATGGAAAAAATTTATAGTTTACTAAATAAATACGTACAATCAATTAATGAATGTAATCTAGAATTAGCAAGAGAAATATGGGATAGCGAAGATTCAATTTCATTTATTCATCCGATGGGCTATGAACATTCTTTTGAGGAAATTAAAGAACATTTTTATCTCGGTACAATGGGAAATTTGTTTTCAAAGAGAGATTTAAAGATAAAAAATGTTTCGGCAAAATTTTATGACAAAGCTGCTTTTTTAGAATTTAGCTGGGATTTTTATGCAACTAAAAAAGAAAACGGGGAGCAAATCCATACTCTGGGGTGCGAAACACAATTTCTTGTTTTGCGTAACAATGAGTGGAAAATTAGCAATATCCATTATTCACAGCAAATAAATTCATAAAAAGCCTTTTGCAATATACAAATAAAAATAACAAAAGTTCTTGGTAAATTAAGCAAGATTTTGATTTTTAGTTCCTGAAAATAATCAAACCATGTGTTCTTTTACAGTATGAGTAGTTAATTCTTTGACCCACTTGTTAAGTCCATAAAGTTCTGATATATCATAATTATTTTTTACAGCTTCAATTTCATTTGCCGAAAAATCATTACAAAACCTTACAAATTAATCATAAATCGAAAATCATCCTCAAACGAGAAAAATCTTTGAGAATATAAATCCCCCTCAATTCAATATTACATAAATATTTTCATGTTAATATATTTTTATGAAAAAAAAAGTTTCAAAACCTGAAAAGCCTCTTAAAGGTTCAATTGTTGTTCCTTCTGACAAATCAATTTCTCATCGTGCCGTAATTTTTGCCTCTCTTGCTAAAGGCAGGTCAATAATCAAAAATTTTTCAAATGGCAAAGATCCTGTGTCATCTTTGGATGTTTGCAGGGCACTGGGTGTGGACGCTTTTTGGGAAAATGATTTGATTATAAAATCATCAGGGAATTTAAAAAATCCGTCAGTACCTCTGGATTGCGGGAATTCCGGAACGACAATGCGGCTTATGGCAGGGATTCTTTCAGGACAAAAGTTTGATTCCGAATTGTTCGGCGATGAAAGTCTTTCAAAACGCCCGATGAAACGTATTATTGAACCGCTTTCATTGATGGGCGCAGATATTTTATCGCTTAACGGTCATGCTCCTTTGAAAATCTGCGGTAAAAATCTTCATTCTATAGATTATCA
This sequence comes from Candidatus Gastranaerophilales bacterium, assembly GCA_944322785.1. Classification (GTDB taxonomy): domain Bacteria; phylum Cyanobacteriota; class Vampirovibrionia; order Gastranaerophilales; family Gastranaerophilaceae; genus Scatenecus. The sequence goes on from CALUPW010000006.1 coordinate 102,657, forward strand.
TTCAAAACTTGCCTCAGCTCAGGTCAAATCCTGTATTCTTCTTGCAGGATTGAATGCAGATGGGGTAACAAGTTTTACTGAGCCTTATCTTTCCCGCAACCATACCGAAATCCTTTTAAAATATATGGGTGCGGATATTCAAAGTTTTAACAACACGGTTAAAATTAAAAAATCCGAACTAAATCCTTGTGTTATCACAGTTCCGGGGGATATTTCCTCTGCTGCATATTTTATAGTTGCAGGTTTGATTGTACCGGATTCGGATATAATACTTAAAAATGTAGGTTTAAATCCTACCCGAACCGGGATTATTGATGTTGTAAAGCTTATGGGCGGGGATATTCAAATTTTGGATTGTCATGAAGCTTCCGGTGAAATCGTCGGGGATATAAGAGTAAAATATTCCGATTTAAAAGCATGTACAATTGAAAAAGATATAATCCCGAGATTAATTGATGAACTTCCTGTTATTGCAGTTCTTGCAACGCAGGCAGACGGGCAAACTGTTATAAAAGACGCCTCTGATTTACGCAACAAAGAATCCGACAGAATTAAAGCTGTTGTTACGGAGCTTTCCAAAATCGGTGCAGATATTAAAGAAACCGGTGACGGATTTGTTATAAACGGAAAAAACACGTTAAAAGGCGGCTGTTGTGTGGAATCTTATCATGACCACAGGCTGGCAATGAGTTTGTTTGTTTCGGGGCTTGTTTCGAGTGCGCCTGTTGTTATAGACGGGTTTGAATGGGTAAATATTTCATTTCCGGAGTTTGAAAAATTATTTGACGATATTTTATAGCTACAGCTTTCGTATGATTTTCTTGTTTTTGAGTTGACACAACCGGTTTTAATCTCTAAAATTAAAATATGGTTAAATATATAGAAAAATATGATAAAAAAGCTTTAACGCTTGGTATTAAAGAAAAAATAGCAGTTGTGATATTTTTCGGATTGATAATCGCTATTTATTTTATGTTCTTTCATGTAGACAAAACGCCTTACGGATATACGGAAATTCCGGAAGCTCTGGATACTTATTTGAAAGACTCGCCATACTACGGGAATAAATATAAAGGCGATAAAATGATTGTTTTTTATTACGCAGATAAAGATCCAGAATATCAGTACGAAAAAGGATTTCAAGATGCTCTTGAAAGTATGAAAATCAATGAAAATATGCAGGAACTTTATGAATTCCAACCGTATTACAGAATGAGAAATACAAAGCTTCTTGATGATGATGCAACATCCGTTTTAAAGGGTGAAAAACTTCTTAAAAAGACCTGCAGAAAATTTTGTATAATGAATCGGGCTAAAAAACAGGCTTATTTTTATTTTGAACCAAAATCCAGAGATATACAGTATTTGCAAAGTAATCTTGAAAAACTTGAATTCTGGGGAATGAAGCTTGATTAACAACCTGAATAAAATTCAGATTAATATATATTTTTTTATAATTCCGCTGCTGAAATTCAATTACCGGCAGCGGATTGTTTTTTGAAATACAAATTGCTTCAAATTGCCCAAATGTAAACTAATGTTAAATTTAAACTTTGTTTTTATCAATTCCGGATAGGGAAAGGACTTTATATATTTACAGGGGATATTTAATTTTTGGAGATAACTATGCTTACAGTATCTGAAGTATATAGCAGTAAAGGAATACAGGGGAAAAATTTAAAAACTGGTACGGCAGAAAAGGTTAAACCGGTTCTATTTACATCACTGTCAGGTTCAAATAAAGTTCCGTTAAAAACAGAGTTCTGGAGTGAAAATACCAGAGCGATTTTATATAATGTTACAAAAAACACGGGAATTGCACCATATACACCTTCTCTTTTGAAAGATGACAACACTGCAATTCAACATGCACAAATGCACCTTATTGATTTGTTAAAATACTATGAGGGTGACCGTTATCATTATTATGAAGCAATAACCGTGCCGTATTCGGACACGTATTATAGCAAGACTGTGGGTTTTGGTGAACTTGCCGACAAACCACGCACTCAAGATGCCGCATACAAAAAACTCGGAGAAACAATTGAACAGTATGCAGGGGAAGTAAAGCGACTGTTAAATAGAAGAATCGGTAAAAATACCTACGAAAATCTCCCGCAATCTGTTAAAGAAGGACTTATTGACCTTTGTTACAATAAAGGGCTTTCAAGAATAAGTAAAAACAAAGAACTTATGAACGCTTTGAAAAACAATGATTATTCAACTGTAATAAATAATCTTTATTATGTTTATCCAGGAAAAACGGATGCCGAAAAAGAGGAAAATGCAGGTCTTTACAGACGTAGTTTGAACAGAATGATGCTTGCAACAAGAGATTTACAGGGGAAAGAACTTAAAGAGTCCCGAAATCATATAGAAAATTTTTATAAAAAAACCGTAAAATATTACAAAAAAAACAGCGTATCAACAACTGCACTTGATAAAATATACGAAAATTACACTACCGGTAAAATTTCAGCCGAACCAATCAGTGCTGAATCTGCTAAAATTAATATTACGGATAAATATAAAGGCAAAGGAATTTTTGCTGTAGCTCAAGATGCCTATGCAAATATTGAAGATAAAAAGGGTGTTTCATTTAAAAAGTTTTATAACGAATTTAAAAAGATAAACAACGATCCTGAAAGTATTATTCTTGGAACAGAGTTAAACGTGCCGTTAATTGACAATATTGCGGACACCAAAGCTTCTACAGCCAATCCGATTGTCGATATAGAAGAAGAAACTGTTGAAACTCCGGAATATTCAATTGCAGCCGAAACAAAAGAACCGGTTGAAAAAACTCCGAAAAAGACTTTCTGGCAAAAAGTCGGAGATGGTTTTAAATCCGTATTTAAAGCAATTGGAAATTTCTTTTCCGGATTGTTAAGTATTTTCACAAGCTGCAGCAGAAATGATAACTCTGATACTTCATCTGAATCAGCCGAGGAAGAACAAACAAAATTCCAAAAAATGTTAAATGACGAAAATGTAAAAATACGAAAAGACGGCGACTTTTATGTTGTATCCGGCGAACATACTGTTCAAAAAGGTGAAAGTATATGGAAAATTGCAAGACTGTATCAAATAGATGAAAATATTTTATGTTCGGATAACAACATAAAAAATAAAAACCATATCTCAGAAGGTCAGACGCTTAATATTCGCAAGCTCGGATACAAAGTTGAAAAAGGCGATAATCTTTTTAGAATAGCAAAAAAATTCGGTTTAACCGTTGAAATTTTAAAGGATATAAACAATATTATTGACGCAGACAAGATTAAAGCGGGTCAAATGCTGGAAATTCCCGGATTTATTTATACAGTAAAACCCAAAGATACACTTTTTGCCATTTCAAGACGTGTTGGTGTAAAACTTGAAGATTTGATTAAAATAAACAATCTGGATAAAAACGGAATAATTTCTCCAGGACAAAAGATAAAAGTTATCTACAACGACAGCGACTTTGCGATTCCATCAGATAAAAAGAAAATTACAGTAGACAAAGCCACCAATACAAAAATTGAAACTGTTGATATGAGCGGTGTTGTAAACTTAAAAAACCGAGAACTGTTAAAAGAAAAACGAAAAATAAACGGCAGAGTAGTTGCAACAAGGGGAGTATTCAATCCGACAAAATCAGGGAAGCTCAGCGGAAAAACAATTATCGTAAATGCCGGTCACGGATATTCAGAAAGCAATATAGATGTCGGAGCTATCGGACGGGCCGGTCTTGAAGATGAATGGCTGATAAACTATGACAATTCAATGATATTAAAAGACAAATTATGCGAAAACGGAGCAAAAGTAATATTTTTACAGGGACACAGACGGCTTATAAAATCAGAGCTTCATAAGAGCCAGAACAAAGCCGATATGTTCATATCAGTCCACGTAAATTCAAATGAAACACCGGTACAGGACAGAACACAGATTTATTACGCAGCAAAAAACAGCAGTAAAAAGCTGGCAGGTATTATGGAAAAGAAACTCTCCGGATGGATTCCAGAAAATGAAACAATCGCAGAGGAAGATAAATTCGAAATAGATGGGGAACAGCTGTATGCACAGACTGACGTTTCAAATTATATGGTTTTGAAAGCTATGGAAAAATATCAAAACAAACCGAGTGTTTTATGGGAAGTTGCCTTTATGGTATCCCCTAAAGGCAGGGAAAGACTGAGTAATCCCGAATTGATGGAGGATTATGCACAGTGTATGACAGATGCTGTTATAGATTACTACTCCAGTTATAAAAAAGATTAAAAAAAAAACAAAATAATAATAAATAATTCTATATTAATATGGAGCATGCTTATTTTCATCCGTCAGTCGAAAAATGTAATGATTATTTAGAGGCGGATAATCAGATAGAAAAGCTACGATTTCACGATTTGCGGCACACTTATGCTACCTATTTACTTTCAAAAGTGATTACTGTAAAATATGTTCAGGAACAATCAGGGCATTCACCTTAGTGAATGACATCAGCTACATACGCAAGTGTAATGCCGAGTGTAAGATTTTGGGCATTGGATATGCTGAAAGAACTACAAAAAAATCCCGAAATTGAACATAAATTGAACCTGAAAAACTAAAACTCAATAATATATACAGAGAGGTGTCCGAGCGGTTTAAGGTGCAATCTTGGAAAGGTTGTGTGGGAGCAATTCCACCGTGGGTTCGAATCCCATCCTCTCTGATTTTTTGTATTTTTATTCGTCACACCGGCCTCCGTGCCGGAGTCTATTCTATTCAATCAATCCGCCACGATAGCGGAGTGAACAATAATTGCAGGCGAGGCAAGTTTCAAAGGCGGGTATTGTCTGAGCGAAGCGAGTTTACCCGCCTTGGTGCCGAGCCTTGCAGATTATTAGTGAACGAAGCGTGTTGGCTGGTTTTGCGGCACTTTTGGCACCAAAAGTGCCAAAATGTTTTTATGCCTCCGGCGGGTCTTGCGCAGACGGTGGTCGCCTCTTGTTTGCTCGCAATAAACGAGACTTCGGACTCGGACTTCTCCGAGTCCTGCGCTCTCTGCTCACAAGCCGCTTTGTCAGCAAAGCGACGCATACTGAGAACGGAGCAAAAGGTCGAGAGCTTCTTTGCGGTACTTTCTTGTCGGTACAAGAAAGTACCATTTAATAAGCATTGATAGATTCTGACTTGCGTCAGAATGACGTGACGGTGGCAGTTGGCGCCAACGGCGCATCAATCCGACATGTGACAACCCTCTCTGCGTCACTCCGGACTTGATCCGGAGTCTATTTATTTAAATCATTTTATTATTTATTATTTATAATGTACATTCTTTTCTTTTGTTGCGATGCAAAA
>CALUPW010000007.1 GCA_944322785.1 Candidatus Gastranaerophilales bacterium
TTAAAAGAGGGTGATACATATACTCTGACCGGTAAAGTGAATTATTGTGAAGGATCCTGTTGTCCGGAGCCGGAACCTGAAAAAAGAGAATCAATAATCAGATTATCAGCAGATTTAAGCTCCTGTTGTGTATCAAATGCAAAAGTAAACTATACAGTAAAAAGCGATAAAGGCTTTAATAAAACAGGAACTCTAACCCCTGATGACACATCAGGAGCTGGAACGGATATAACAGTTCCTATAGGGGCAAATTATACAATAACGGGATCAGTGTCAGACTACACCTGTATACAAAATGGCTGTACATTCAGCTGGAAAGAATTTGATCCTGATAAAATAAATATACCAATGCTGAATGCAAAAGATTCATACCCTTCAAAAGCTGTATTCGGCTGCAGCGGCTGCGGTGGTGGTAATACCTGTATAGCGGCCTCAAACAACACAACGGTATCACTATCAACAGCAACAAATGTATCACATGCAATTACAATTCGGCCAACGTTTTATTTACAGGAACCGCTGGATGAATACGTAGAATTTGAAGTAGCCTGTGATTTCAAAAACCTAGGTACCGGTAAAATTGAAAACTATCATGCGGTAGTCGGTATAGATGCGGGCAAGAAGGCTCCAAATGCCACAGTTGACGCAATGCGCGGTTCTGCGGGTACATGTTATGAACAGGTGACACCATGTACGGTATATGCTGTAAGACCAAGTACAACAAAACTATGTCAACCGACAGAAAACTCAACCATGGCAAAAACGCCGCAAGGCTGTACAAACAGCCCTGCAAACAAATATACATTAACTTTATCCAGTGGTGTTGACGGACTGTCAAATACAAGCGGACATAGTTGTGATGAGGATGAGATGGTAAAATTATACGGTGCAGGGGAGTATAACGAAGGAGATACTGCCATAGCCTCTACGGAATGGAATAATGCCTGTGTAATACAGGGCAATAATAAACCGCAGTTTACCGGCTGGTATCAGGGAAATTCACTCGTAAGCACAAATAAAAAATATAGTGTAAAGATGAATTCAGATAAGAGCCTGAAAGCAAAGTGGGGATTTGGTCCAGTGCAAACAGGCTGTACGTCATCGACAACAGCAACAGTGCGCGTCCAACCGCAGGGTGGTCACTCTGAAACAAATTGGTTCCTTTCTGCTCATGTCACATTAGACAAGTCAGTTGAGCAAGCGGTGACAATATCAGGTACTATATATCATGATGCCGGACAATGCGGATACAGTATTACAGTGCCAAGTGGTAGCACAAATTCAGGTTTTGGTAAAGATATCGGCTGTGATTTAGATGGCGGTAATTATCAAAATTTCCATGGTACCGGCAGCGCTTCCCCCAGTGGATGTGTAAGCTCTGTTAAGTTTGTATTTTAATTGACATAACAAATACTTTTTGCTCAATATAGGCACCCATTAAAAACAATCGGGTGCCTTTTCCTTATGCCTAAAGACTCCGGATCAAGTCCGGAGTGACGAGGAGTTGTTAGTTAGATGCGACGGGTGCCGGACTGAGCCGCCGTCGGCGTCGATGGGCACCGTCAACGTCATTCTGACGCAAGTCAGAATCTATCAATGCTGATTAAATGGTACTTTCTTGTACCGACAAGAAAGTACCGCAAAGAAGCTCTCGACCTTTTGCTTCGTTCGCTAATCAAAGTAACCGTTTCACCCGAGCAAGTGAACTCGCTAACGCTCAAACAACACTTGCTTTGATGCTGCAAAACGGAACATTGTTTGCTCTCTTCGCAGAGGTCGATTTATTTCAAACATCAATCACTGCTTAACGAAATTATAGACTCCGGCTCGGAGGCCGGAGTGACGGGAATTGTTATTATTTGCTATAAGTTCAAAATGTAATGTTTTGTTTATCTCTTTTTTATGATATATTTCATTTATGAAATCTCAAAAATTCGTCATTTGTTATAACAACAAAATCCAAAATTCCGTTGACGTCAAAAATTTGCTCTCTAAAATTCTTGAAGAACGGAATATTTTCCCTGCAATAATCGATATAGACAATCTTTGTCAGGGATTTGATTTTGCATTTATTATCGGCGGTGACGGCACAATTCTTAAGGCTGCAAGATTTTTCGCAAAATCCGATACCGCAATTTTCGGGATTAATCTGGGACGTTTAGGGTTTTTGTCACAGTCTTCGCAGAAATATCTTGAAAATTCCGTTGAAAAAATTCTCTCCGGACAGTTCCATGTTGAACAAAGGCTTATGCTTGAAAGCGGCGACAAAATAGCGCTTAATGATTTTGTAATTAAAGGAAATTCGCACGGTCGTACTGCCAAACTCTCTTTAAAAATAAACGGGAATGCAGTATGTGATTATCTTGCAGACGGTTTGATTATCTCAACTCCTACTGGCTCAACCGCATACGGACTTTCTGCAGGCGGTCCTGTGCTTGCTCCTAATCTTGAAGCGTTTGTTGTTGTTCCCATTTGTCCCCATACTTTGACCGCTCGTCCGCTTGTTATTCCGGACAGTGAAGTTATTACGGTTTCCATGGGCGATTGCGAAAACGGTTTTGTCGTTTCAATTGACGGGCAAAATTTCTTTGACTGTAAATCTGATATAATTATTAAAAAATCTTTATATAAGGCAAAGCTTGCTCTTCTCGACGATTCCGATTTTTATTCAATCCTCCGTGACAAGCTTCACTGGGGAACTTCTCCGGCCAATATATAATCAAATCTGTCAATTTCGATTTTTTTATTAACTTTTGTTCATAATTAACGTAAAATTCTTGTACTTTTTTTCTATTTAAAATACTATGTTATTATATAATTGGGGAGTCCGTTAATTGATACATCGGGCTAATTATCCGGGATTATGTAATTAAATTAATATAAAAGAGGTAACAAAGTGGAAAATTACGTATCAGATATCTTCGCAAAGAAAGAAGAAACAACAAACAATCAAACGCCCGCTAACAGTTCTTCTGTCAACCCTACAAAAATTAAAGTTGTCGGTGTAGGCGGCGGCGGCGGTAATGCTGTTAACAGAATGATTAAGGCAGGACTCTCAGGTGTTGAGTTCTGGTTAATGAATACAGATTTACAGGTTTTGAATTTTGCACAGACACCGAACAAAATTCAACTCGGTGCAAAATCAACAGCAGGTTTAGGTGCAGGCGGCGATCCGTCAGTTGGGGAAAGAGCAGCTGAAGAAGCTCAACAGGAAATTACACAGGCACTTGACGGTGCTGATATGGTATTTATTACCGCAGGTATGGGCGGCGGAACAGGTACCGGTGCAGCTCCTGTAGTTGCCAAAATTGCAAAAGAATTGGGAATTTTGACAATCGCAGTTGTTACAAAACCTTTCTCATGGGAAGGCCGCAAACGTCAAAATCAGGCTGTTCAAGGTCTTGAAAAATTGAGAGAAGCAGTTGATGCTGTTATTGTTATTCCGAATGATAAACTGCTTCAAGTTGTTGACCGTCAGGTATCTCTTACCGAATCCTTCATTATTGTTGACGAAGTCCTTCTCCGCGGTGTTCAAGGTATTTCCGACATCATTACGGTTCCGGGAACTATTAACGTTGACTTCGCTGATGTTAAAAACGTTATGCAGGCTTCAGGTTCAGCGCTTATGGGTATCGGTCGCGGTCAAGGCGAAGGCAGAGCTATCAAAGCTGCTGAAATCGCTATCAATTCTCAGCTTCTTGAAACTTCAATTAACGGTGCATCCGGTGTAATCGTTAATATTACAGGCGGACCGGATATGACGCTTCATGAAGTTACAGATGCTGCTAATATCATCCACGATGCTGTTCTCGATGATGCAACCGTTATTATCGGTACTGCAATCAATGAAAATATTCAAGGTGAAGTTCAAGTTACGGTTATTGCAACAGGGTTTGAACTTAAAAATCAGCCTGTAGAGCCGCCAAAGATGGATGTTAAACAATTAAGCGCATCAGATTTCTTCTCAGGTGCATTCAACAACAATGTTTCAGCTGCGCAGCCGAGAAGATCTTCAATGCCGCAAATGGGTTCAGGATTTACAAACATTGAAATCCCTGACTTTTTGAAAAAATAACTGGATACATTTTAATCACAATATAAGTTGGAAGTATATATAGTGACCGTTTTTGCGGTCACTTTTATTTTTCTCGAGTTTTTACAGCTGTTTGGCCGGATAATATTTATCGTTTTAAACATAATTATAATTAAATTTATTATCCGTTTTTCATATAAAAACAGGCTGGTGCATATGCGCCAGCCTGTTTAAAATTTTATAGATTAAATTAATCTTTAGCGTGTCCTGCTGTTCCCAGAACATCTCTCATTTTGTGCATAACCATTTCTTTAACAGCAGTTCTGCCAGGTCCCATATATTCTCTCGGGTCAAATTTTTCCGGATGTTCGCAGAAGAATTCTCTGATTGTTGAAGTCATTGCAAGTCTCAAGTCAGTATCAATGTTGATTTTTGCAACGCCGTGTTTTGATGCATAATTAAGCATATCTTCCGGAACACCTTGGGCATCAGGAAGATTACCGCCGAATTTATTACATTTAGCAACAAATTCAGCCGGAACTGATGATGAACCGTGAAGAACTAACGGATAATCATATCCAACAACTGCGTTTACTGCTTTTTTGATTTCAGCGAGTCTTTCAAAGTCGAGTTTAGCTTCACCTTTGAATTTGTATGCGCCGTGAGAAGTTCCGATTGCAACTGCTAATGAATCGCATCCTGTTTCTTTTACGAACCTTGCAGCTTCTTCCGGATCTGTGTAAGTTGAATCTTTTGCGTGAACTTTAACATCATCTTCAACACCTGCAAGTTTACCGAGTTCTGCTTCAACTGAAACTCCGCGCGGATGAGCGTAATCTACAACCTGTTTAGTTAATTTAATATTTTCTTCAAGCGGGAATCTTGAGCCGTCAATCATAACTGATGAAAAACCGCCGTCAATGCAGGCTTTACAAATTTCAAAATCAGCACCGTGATCTAAGTGTAATGCAATCGGTACTGTTGTTGTAGCCAATGCAGCTTCAACAAGTTTGATTAAATATGTTTGGTTTGCATATTTTCTTGCGCCTGCAGAAACCTGTAAGATAATAGGTGATTGAGTTTCTTCTGCAGCTTCTGCAATACCTTGAAGAATTTCCATGTTGTTTACGTTGTAAGCACCGATAGCATAACCGCCGGCGAGTGCTTTTTTAAACATTTCGCCTGTTCCAACTAATTTTCTTTCACTCATTTGAGTTCTCCTTCTTTTAAAAACATTTTATACATCATGAAAATTACTACAAAAACAACACAGGTGCAAGTGTTACGAAATATTAAAATTGTATATACAATTTTACAAATGCCCGAAACCGTTGTATAATCAGATGAAATTGGGAATTAATGAATGAAATGGCAACCAAAACTAGCAAAAAAAGTTTTTTGCGGTTTTGACATGAATAATTAAGTGTAGTGAATGGTTAAAATGGAGTAAAGATTATGGCAATTCAACCGGTAACTTCTGCAAATTTTACGAACAACAAATATAATAATATATCATTCGGAAATAAATCAAAGGATGTAAAAAGACACAATTCATTAAGATCAGCCGCAATGGCTGTCCCTCTTGCAACTTTAATTGCGATGAGTCCTATGAATACATATTCCAAAACAAACTCTAATATGGATATTTTTCCGGTAAATACCGAATTATATCAGGATGATTCGCAGAAAACCCTTATAAAACGTGTACAGATTACAAATGTAAAAGGCCTGCCCGGAAAAAATTATATAAATTTTTATGATACGGACGGAATTCCGAATACAACAGAGAAGTTAACACTTGAAACCATAGTGAATCCTACAACAAGTTTTGTTCAGGATATAGATTTGTTACAGATATCAAAAGAAAAAGACGATGATGGTTCAACGAAATTGACTTATTCTGTTATCGGTGACAGATTTATGCAAAAAAAAGATGCAAAAGGAAATGTTAGAAAAACCAAAGTAGCTTCGCAAAGAGAAGTTACAAAATCCGTATTTGATTTTATAGAAAATGCAGTCGGCAACAATGTGCTGATAAAAGATATTGATAATACAGAACCGTCTGCAAATGTGAAAACAAATAAATCAAGCGGAGTGACAATAGAAACGAAAAAATTCAATTCAAAAACTCTTGGTAATGTAACAATAAGCCTTAAAAGCACCGATGCGAACAGCAAAGATTTTGAAGTTGTAGAAATTTCTTATAAAGCATCAGTAAATTTAGGCGGAAAAATTTATACATCTACTCTTACAAATAAAATTAAAGGACTGTATACATATAAATATAATGTGATTTCCGATGACGGCATTAAAGGTTCAAAATTTAATTTGAGAGCTGTTTGGGCGGATGATAATGTTACAGTGACCAATGATAAAGCAATTTTGGATTATTTTGACTCATTGGCTGATGATCCGAGAAACAATAATGCTTTTGAAGTAAAAACAATTATCCGAAATCTGCGTCCCAGTGCGGAGGGTTGTTATCAAAATGTACCCAATGGTGATATATTAAAAGGGGCAAACCCTGAAACAGATTGCGGTAAACTCGTAGCCGAAAAAGATATAAATGACAACAGAATGGGTAAATTTAAACTCAGATTATATTCAAATGATGGAAATGATAACAATGCCGAACGTATAACATTTGAAAAAGAGGGATATCCGGAAGTAGAAATTGTTGCAGCGTATACACCTTTGCACACATTTGCCGGTCAAACGGAAAACCCTTATGAATTCCGCACCGGAATAATTGCATTGAGAGATTACGACAGTAAACTTTTTTATATTGAGAGCAATTCTCTTGTGAAATTTTTATACGATATCGGTTATGAAAAATTGTACAATAAAGAAGTAAATTATTTCTTTACGGATACAGGTTTGGCAGTTCCGACAGTCGAAGATTAATAAATGAATAATGTAAACAATTGTAAACATGTATCAACATGATGAAATCTTCGGATTAATCATGTTTTTACATGTTTAAGGTATTAAAAACCGAGAGAGTATCATGGATATTAATGTAAAAAACACAGGCTATCAACAAGAATTAACGCTGCAGAGCAATAATCATACAGAAAATCCCGCAGCGGCAAAGAGTCAGGATTTTGTTCCTGTCGGCAAATCGCAAAAGTCGGATGAAAATAATGAACTATACAAAAAACTTGGTTTAACCAAAGAGCAATTTGAAAAATTGTGTGAAGAGTATCCGGGATTTGAAACGCTTAAAGAGACACAGCAGCTTGAGCTTATAAATACAAAGCTTACGGTGCAGGAAGCCCCAAAATCAGAAAATAATACTGAAACAAAAAGTACATCCCTTAAAGGTCTGACAAGTCAGAATGGTGATGTACAAAATCCCGCAACAGCAGAATTAACAGAACAAACCGAGGAAGTTTTCAGTCCTAAAAAATATTCAGAGCTGTCAAATAAAGAAAAGATGCTGATTTACGCTCAGGAACTGGCAAAAAACAGATTCATCTACGGTGATGCAGAAAATCATAAATCTGTAGAAGCGTGGGATGCTCTTACGCCTGAACAGCAAAAAAACTTGGTAGATAAAGAAGTTGGCGGGTTAAATAAAGCTAAAGCCGAAGGTCTTTTTGATGAAAAGTCAATAGGCAGATTTTTTGAATTGAAAATGAATCAGTTGCAGGCAGCAAATTTTCTGGGCGTAGATTTTGAAACTTTCAGTAAGGATTTACAAGAAGGGAAAACCTATGCCTTAGATGCAATTCATGATTATATTTTGTCAGTGCCGGATGAAGAAAAATCCGAAGGGCAAAAGTTATACATGAAAGAAAATGCATTTCTTTCAAATGCTGTTGTAAAGGCATGCATTGAAAATAATATCGGCGAATATTCAGATGCCGAAGGCATGGAGTATATTCTTCCAGCTTCAGAAATTTCTGCCAATTTGAAAAAGCTTGGAAAAACAGCAGTACAGGTTGAATATGATTATCTGAAAAATAAAACAAACTTGAATCAGGAAGAAAAAACAAGACTTGAATCTTTAGGCAAATATATAAAAAGAAAAGCTGTTTTACATGAAAAGGCAAGCCAGAGAGTAAAAGATAAGTCTCTACAGGTGGATTACGGTAGATTAGACGCACTTGCCAAAACAGAATACGGAAAATTATTTAATTCAGCTCAAACTGTTGGTGAAAAAGCAATGGTTTTAGGCGCATATATTAAAAAAGCAACTGCTGATATGACACCCGAGCAAAAATCCGAATTTTTAGCGCAATTGGGTGATGAATTGCTTAATGACCCTGCCAATTTGAAATTGATAGAGAGTTTTTATGCAGTACAACTACAGATTGCAAACAAAAAAGAACGGATGGCAATGGCACAAGAAGATGCCGGTATTGCACCTGAATTAAATGCGACAAATATAGAAAAATTAGGTGCCGATCAGGAATTATTAGCGGCTGTTCAAGAAACCCAGCAAAATATACAAGAAAATGACAGTGAACGCGGTACGGCTTTGATGACAACCGCAATCAATAATTCAACGGAGGATCAGGCTGTTATACTCGGTGAAGAGTATTCGGGCAATAAAGATGTAAGAGTTCAAAATGCTTACAAAGAAAAAGTATTCTCATTTGAAAAGAGTGAAAATCAAATGAAAGGTGCCGTACAGATAAAAGAAAACTCTAATGAAGAAGTTATTGCCGATGCTGCAAGCAGAGCTAATGAATTAAATGAGGATATTCAAAATGAAGCTTTAGAATTACTGACCAAGGGCAGCAAACTAGCAACCAAAAAAGCAAACGAATCGGGTACTGTTTATAAGATGGCTGAGGAAAATCAGACAGAAGCCTTCAAAACCATGAAAAATAACATCGAAACGTTATTTGAAAATGACGAAGAAGCAATAGAACAGTTAAATATATTGTCCGATCAGATTTCCAAATCTCACAAAGACAACCAGCTTGCAATGCATGAAGAAATTATGAAATCCGAATTCAGTGCGGTTCAGGAACATGCAGCTGCAAATATAAAAGATTACGACCCGACAGTTCAATCAAAAGCTATTGATGTCGTTTATGAAACCGGTAATTCAAAAGCTGTTCAGGCTGTAGTCGAAAATCTTGAAAAAATGCCGCCGGAGGTTCAAAAAACCGAGGTAACACGGCTTGTCGGCGAGATTGCTTTGAACAATGCCGTTTCATCAGGGCAGCTTGAAAATCAAATAATGGGCGGAACATTAACAGCCCAACAGTTAAGAGAACTTTCGCCTGCCCAAAGACGGGAATATTTTGCTAAACAATTTGATGAAGCACCGCCTGCCAAAAAATTGGAAATTCTGATGAAACTGGCATCTGTATCAAGCGGAATTCATCAGCGCACAATTTATACGGTTATTGCACGATTTTCACCATCACTTTTAAAAGGTATGGTTGACAGAGGTATGGGCAAAACCATGCTGGAATCCGGTTTGCCGATTGATGCTGTAAATAAAATCATCACTGTAATGAAATCATCTACAAATAATGAGGTAATTCAACAATTAAAAGAACTGAGAGCAGATTCAAGCTTTGATAAATATTTTATAGATGATAAAGATGAAGCTGATAATGAAAACAACAAGAATTTTACGGTGCCGAACGATTTAAAAGGTGCATTTGCCGCACGGATTGATAGCCCGACATATGAAAAATTGAAAAAACATAAATCAACAATGTATATAAAATCGTAAGTCCTCAGGTGCAAAATTTGTGGTGACAAAAAGCTGTTTTTATAAAAACAGCTTTTTGTTATATGAAGACTTGCTAATTTGTTTTTTTTATAATTTAATATAGTTACAGCGGTTTTTTTGCCGCAAGTCCAAAAGAAAGAAGACAATTACAAATTGCCGAAAAAAATTAAATTAGCAAAATATGCGGGTTTTTGTTACGGAGTAAAACGTGCCGTTGAAACCGTTACAAAATTGAAAGCCGAAAATCCGGATAAAGATGTTTGTGTACTGGGTGAGCTTATCCATAACACGGACGTTATCAATGAGTTGGAAAATCTCGGGATTAAAACGCTCGGTAAAATTCCGCAAGAGGGCAGCGGAATTTGTGTTATAAGAAGCCACGGTGAAAGTCCGGAGGTTATTGAAAAAATTAAACATGCAGGATTTATTCCCGTCGATTTGACATGTCCTGATGTTAAAAAAGTTCAGCAAAAAGCCGTTGAACTTGCAAAAGAGGGCTATTTTGTCGTAATTGTCGGTAAATCCGAACATCCGGAAGTTGTCGCAATTACGGCAAACGCACGTCTTTGGACAGACAGAGTTGCAGTTGCGGCAACAGTCGAACAGCTTAAAAAATATGAAAATGAAATAAAATCTCACAAACGGGTGGGAGTTGTTGTTCAAACAACACAGCGTATTTCAACTTTAAATTCTATAATCGAATATTTAACATCAATAGCAAAAGAAATCCATATAGCTAACACAATTTGTGCAAGCACCTCCATGCGGCAGAATGAAGCCAAAGAACTTGCAAAAAACAGTGATTTAATGATAGTTGCAGGTTCCAAAAAAAGTGCAAACACAACCCATCTTGCTGAAATTCTTAAAGATATAACAACAACAATTCATATTGAAAATGCGGAGGAACTGGAAAATTATAAAGATTTAATCGAAAAAAAAGAGAATATTTCAGTCACGGCAGGCGCATCAACCCCGCAGAATGTTATCGAAGCTGTTATTAAAAGATTAGAAAGTTTTTAAATAAATATTAAACAAACGAAAGGACACATAAAAAATGACAACAACATTAGAAAAAACAAACATGGATGAATTTGAAAAATTATTGGAAGAATCCTTCTCAAAAAGCAACGCAGTTGCAGACATTGTTGAAGGAACAGTAATTAAAAAAGAACAGGACGGTTACCTTGTATCTGTTAAAGGCGCAAAAACAGAAGCATTTTTGCCGTTAAAAGAAATTTCAACCGCAGAAGGCGCAGAAACCGTTGATGTTGGTGACGTAAAAGAATTTTACGTATTAAAAGAAGAAAATGATGATGAAGGAATGCTTTTATCACTTAAACGTCTTGCATTTGCGCAAGCCTGGGCGCAGTTGAATGATGCAAAAATACAAGGCGATACAATCCTTGCAAAAGTTTCATCAATAGTAAAAGGCGGTGTCTTGGTTGATGTTGCGGATTTAAAAGGATTTATTCCTTCTTCTCAATTGAGAACCGGTACTCCGTTTGACGGTTTGATCGATACAAAAATTGAAGTTAAAGTTCTTGAAGCTGATCCCAAGAAAAATAAACTGATTCTATCTCAAAGACAAGCAGTTGCTGAACAACGTGATCAGGTTGTAGACAATATACTTTCAACACTTGAAGAAGGTCAGGTTGTAAAAGGTGAAGTTGTAAGAATTGCTGATTTCGGTGCATTTGTTGATATCAACGGCATTGACGGCCTTCTTCCGATTTCCGAAATTTCATGGTCAAGAATCAAACATCCGTCAGATGTAATTTCTCTTGGCGAAACAATCGAAGTTAAAATCATCAAAATTGATAATGAATTAAAAAGAATTTCGCTTTCATTAAAAAGAATGGGCGAAGATCCGTGGCAGCAAATTGAAGGTCAGTTTGAAGAAGGACAGGTTATTACAGGAACCGTTAATAAAGTAACCGGATTTGGCGCATTTATAAACATTTTCCCCGGAGTCGAAGCTTTATTGCCGGTGTCTGAAATGGCTGAAGAAAACGTAAATCCGTTTAACAGATTCAAAGTTGGTGACAGTGTTGAAGTTTTGATTAAAAAATTCACACCGCAAGAGCACAGAATTGCGTTAAGCGTAAAGGATATTAACAAAGACGCAGAATAATTTTTAAAATTATAAACATATACGCCCGCTTGCATTGTAAGCGGGCGTATATTGTAAAAATTAAAATGAAGGTCTGGATCTCCAATATGTGTTTACTTTAGTACCATCACTTCTTGTATAGGAGCTTATATGTACAAGTTTTGTCGACAAGAGAATAACTTATATACTATTTTTAATATATCCTTCGGATTAAAAATTTGTCAAACATGAAATCTGTTTAAAAAGAGAGTTGTAATTATTTTGTCCGCCTACTCACCGAAATAATTGCGGAGTCCGACTGTCAAATGTTTGTTTTTGCAGAGTTTTTTAAGTTTTGCAATTGCACGATTTTCAATCTGGCGAATGCGTTCACGTGAAACTCCGTATTGAGAACCGATTTCATCAAGCGTTTTTTTTGTGCCGCTGTTGTCAAGTCCGTAACGTAAAATCAAAACATCACGCTCTTTCGGACTCAATTGATTGAGCATTTTTCTTATATCTTCAAAAAGATTTTCCTGTGAAACCCTGCTGTCAGGAGTGATTGTCGAATCATCAACAATAAAGTCCGCTATTTTGGAACTATCTTCCGAGCTGTTTGCAGGTGTTTCCATACTTATTGTACTTTGTGCTGATTTGATAATGGATGTTAGTTTGTTAACGGAGACCCCGAGACGATATGCAATTTCCTGTTTTGTCGGGGTGTGTCCGAGTTCGGTTGTCAAATCAATTGTAGCACGGCGGATTTTTCCTAAAGATTCAATCATGTGAATAGGCAGACGAATAATTCTTGCTTTGTCTGCAATTGCACGTGTAATTGATTGTTGAATCCACCATGTCGCATAGGTTGAAAATTTGTAGCCTTTTGTATAATCAAATCTTCCGGCAGCCTTCATCAATCCGAGGTTGCCTTCCTGAATCAAATCAAGAAACGAAAGCCCGCGACCGATATATTTTTTTGCAATGCTTACGACAAGACGCAAATTGGCATTCACCAGAAGATTTTTTGAAAATTCATCCTGTTCTTCATATATTTTTTTTGCCACTTCAAGTTCCTGCTCTGCAGAAAGGAGCGGAATTTTTCCGATTTGCTGCAAATATATTTTTACACTGTCATCGGAATTAACGGATGCAAGACTCTCCTGAACTTTCGGGTCTTCAACCGAATGAATAATTTCATCATCCTCATCCATCGGCTCAAGTTCATGAAAATTAATATCTTCATCCGAAATTTCGTCTGATAACAAACCAAGTTTTTCTATTTCTTTTTTCATAGATTATGAAACTCTCCATCTTCAAAATTATTATAATATGAATTTTTTGTCAAAACTATTTTTTTACGTTGCTTAACTATTTGTGTTCAACTTTTGCCGCAGGCTTTCAAATATTATAACAGCCGCCGCATTTGAAACATTAAGCGAGTTGAAATCCTTCATCATTGGAATTTTTACTTTAAAATCCGACATTTTTAATAATGATTTTGACACTCCCGCATGCTCGGCGCCCATTATTAGTGCAAAATTCATATCATTGTATTTAATGTCATAATAATTATTATTTGCGGATGCATCAGCTGCAATTATCCACCAGTCGGTTTCTTTTAGACGCTGGATTGCGTTGACAAGGCTATTTACTTTTATAATCGGAATATGATTTATCGCACCAGCGCTTGTTTTTTCAACAATTGAATTTACCTGAACGTTACGTCTTGAAGGAATAATAATTCCGCTTACACCGGCACATACACAGGAGCGGATTATTGCCCCGAAGTTGTGCGGGTCTTCTATTCCGTCAAGAATAACCAGAGATGCGTTTTCATGTTTTTGTTCAAGAAATTCCTCCAAATCAGTATATTTTAAAGGTGAAATTTGAGCAATAATTCCCTGATGGTTAAATTCGGAATATGCTTGAAATTTTTCTTTCGCAACAAATTGAAAAACGATTCCTTTTTGTTGTGCAAGTTCTTTTATTCTGTTGAGTTTTGCATCGTTATGAATGTTTTTGGAAATCAAGATTTTGTTGATTTCTCTGTTTCCGCTTATCAAAGCTTCTGTTATTGCGTTTTTGCCGAAAATTATATCATCCATTTTATTTCCTTATTTTGAAACTTCAAGCATTCTGTCTATACATTTAAGTGCTTTTTTAGAAATTTCATCATCAACTTTAATTTCAAAAGTTTCATTATTTAAAGATTCGTAAATATCTTTAAGATAATTCAATTTCATGCTTTCACAAATAAGATTTTCTTTTACAAGTATAAATTCTTTGTCCGGATAATCCCGTTTTAATCTGTCAACAACCCCTTTTTCAGTTGCAATAATAAATTTTTTATCGGAGCTCTTTTTGACAAAATTCATAATACCGGTTGTGCTTCCGACAAAATCAGCGTATGATACAACTTCTTCCCTGCATTCGGGGTGTGCCAGAAGTTTTATATCCGGATTTGCCGCTTTTACTTTTGATGTTTCTTCCGGTTTGATATTGTGGTGTATAGGACAATAACCGCTGTAGGTTATGACCTTAACATTACCCAGTTGTTTTTCAACCCATCTGCCCAGATTTTGGTCAGGCAGAAATAAAACTTCGGGACTTTTTAGGCTTTCGACTATCTTGACTGCATTTGAACTTGTGCAGCAGATGTCACATTCCGATTTTACCTCGGCTGTTGAATTTATATAACATACCGTCGGGATGTTTGGATTTTTTCTTTTAAATTCTCTTAATTGCATCAAGTTTATCATATCAGCCATTTCGCATCCGGATTTTAAATTCGGAAGAAGAACTTTTTTATCCGGACATAAAATTTTTGCAGTCTGTGCCATAAAATATACACCCGCAAATACAATTGTTTTGGCACCGGTTTTTGCGGCCATCTGGCTTAAATATAAAGAATCCCCCACATAATCCGCAACGTCGTCAATCTCAACATTCTGATAACAATGTGCAAGAATGACGGCATTTTTCCGTTCTTTCAGCTCCTTAATTTTGTTTACAAGCTCCTTCATTCGGGGTTAGTCCTCCATTTAGTGTAAATTTATGTTAAATTTGCAACGTTCATAAAATATATTGTATAATAAAAATAAGAATTAAGTACATAGGAAGAGAAAATTTATAAATTATGGGTTCATCAAACAGTTTTACGGATTTTATCAGCAGTCTGACAGCCGGCAACCGTCCGGATGTATATTTATCTGTTACACCCGGTATCGGGCTTGAGTTGATTCAGGTAGACGATGCAAGCAAAACTGTAAAAAATTATACATACAGACCGCTTGCTTATAACGAATCTTTAAGAGAGATTGCAAATTTAGATGACTTTAAAAAAGTTCTGGCAGAAATGTTTGAGGAGTTGAAAATTTCTCCCAAATGCAATATTACACTCTGTCTTCCGACAGTTTTGTTCGGCTCGATTGAAATGTCCTTGATGCTGGGTGATGAAGCAATTACCGGAGCAATTACGTCAGAAGTTGAGCAGTCTTATGTTTTTAAACGTCATGATCCGATTGTTCAATGGATGGATTCAAACACAAACAGCGGCGAAAACAGAAAACTCTTTTATTCAGCAGTTCAACAGTTAGTTGTTGAAAATATCAGTGCAGCACTTACAGAGATGGGGGCTGCGCTTGTTGATGTTGAAATGTCGCTTGCCGCAACATTAAGAGCACTGGATTATACCGGTCTTGCGGCTGAAGAAATGAAAGACGGTGTAACATGGAATTTGATGACGGTCAACTCCAACGGCTATACCCTCGTTTCAATGTCAGGCAAGCAAATTGTAGATTACTATGAAGAACCTATTGCCGTAAAATCTTATGAAGGGGATGAAATCTATAATGTAATTTCATCTTCAGCTCAAATTACATTAATGAGCTATCCTGCAAATTATCTGCTTGTAATTTCAGATACAGATTCTGTCAGTGCGGAATTGCTTGCTAAAAATCTTAATGTAGAATGTACTATTGAATATATTGAAAATAATAAATTCAAACGGAAAGAATTTTTGCCGGCAAGTTTGGATGTATTGCCGGATAATGTTTTAAAAATTTCGCTTCAGGCTATCGGTACAGCAATTACAAAAACATCTGATTATCCGATTTCGTTCAATTTTCTTGCGACAACCGGCGGCGATTCAGTTATTCAGGTTGAAACCGTAAAAATCCCGATAGGTGAAAATGTATATGAAATTACGCCTAATATGGCAACTGTTGTTTCTGTTGTAATAAGTGCCATAATTTTTATACCTGTTTTGATTGCATTTTTGCTTCTGCCACAAATACAAGCGCAAAAACAGGCTGAGCTTGATGAATTGAATGCAAACATAAAACAGGTTGAGAAACAGATTGCAGAGTTAAAAGAACAGCAGCAAATAGCCGGAAAATTTAATATTAAAAGTGAGATTAATAAAGTTCTAGTAAACAACCGTATCAAATTAATGTCATACAGTGCAATCGGCGAATCCGTACCGCCTGAATTGTGGCTTACCTATTTCTTGACCGAAGGTAACGGAAATATTTCAATAAAAGGCGGAGCAACCACTGTTGAGGATGTTTATTTGTTCTTTAAGAATGTAAAAGAGTATCTTGTTAAAAGTGATTTAAAACTTCAAAAATTAGAAATGCAATCAGATAATGTTGATGAATTTATGCAAAATCTGCCTGTAACTTATGATTTTGAAATTTCAAACGTTTCCGCACCGGCAGCAACTTCTTCTGATGATAAAGGCAAAGGCGGAAAAGGTTCTAAAAACAACAAAAAATCAAAAGGTAAAAAAGGCAAAACAACAGGTCAGGCAGCAAATTTAGCACCTCAAAACAAACTTATAAGCGATACACCTATTAATTAGAAAGTATAACGGAGAGATTTAATAAATATGCCAGAAGAAACCAAAGAAATATTATCAAAATTAAAAGTTGCGGTGGGGATACTTGCTTTTGCAGTTCTGGCTGCGGCTGCCGTAATATACATGAATATTGTTCCGATAGTCCAAAATATTATGGATATGAATGAGCAATATGCAGCACAGACGCTCGTACTTGCAGAAAAACAGAAAGAATTGCAGGATTTGGAACTTACGGTTAAAAAACAGGAAGATTTATCAGATATTGAAAAGCAGGTATTTGAATCTAAAGAGCCGGGGCTTGATGCCGAAGGTATTATTGCAGGTGAGTTTTCTGAAATTCTCCAACTTATAAGAGCAAACACAATCAAAATGAGATCAATAAATTACACCTATGATCCCGGGGATGATGCATTTGTAAAAGGTGCTCCGCAAAAGTTCAATGTTGCTCAGCTTGATATGGAAATGATTGCAAATTACAAAACTTTTGAAACGTTTTTAAGAGATTTGTACAAGCATGAACACTTCCTGGATATTGCAAAAGTTGAAGTTACACCATATGAAAAAAATAAATCAGTGCTTTTGATTAATTTTTCAATAAAACTTTACGCAAAGAAAGGTTAGGCAAAACTTTTAAAATCAATTGAAAACATTTGTTTTTTATTCTTGAGACAGGTTGTACAAAAATCGGTTTCAAGAATATTTTTATTGGAATAATCTTTAAAACTCGAACCTGAGCGTCCTCTATGATCATTTGCAAGAAAGGGGCATGTATAAATCCCTTTTGCAGTCAATATTCTTCCGTATTCACAGTCAAGAGTCTGCCATTTTTCATCAAATTGATTGTCTGAATTTGATTTTGAATACATAGTATTAATTTTGAAATTGTTTTCATTCGCCTCAAATCCTATTTTTTCACAAACAGGTTTAAACCCTTCAAGAAGGTTTTTCCGCCCTTCTTTATATACATCAGTTATGCTGAGTATAGGATTAAATCCGTATTTTACAAGACTTTTTATTGCATGAAGTGTTTGACGATAAGTTCCTCTGCCTCTTATGTCGTCACTTTTAACCTCATCATAGTGATCGATGCTTAATTGAAAAATAATTTCAAAATCGCTTTCATCTTCAACTCGTTTTAAAAATCTTGCTTTTTTTTCATTTATAAAGCTGCCGTTTGTACAGATGCACACGTTAGTTCTTTTTAAACACAGTCGCAGTATGCTGTTAAAATCCGGATGTGTCATAGGTTCGGCTCCGGTCAGATAAATACATTCAACAGGTTCATTTTTTGTATCCTGCAGAGCTTCCTTTATCAAATCTGATGATATAAAATCTTTTACATTTTTTGAAAGCGGGAAATCAATATAACAATGTTTGCATCTTTGATTACAATTCTTTGCAGTCAACTCGATAAAAATATTGTTCAATTTTTTTAGCTGGCAGGTTTGTGCCTGAAATAAATTATTCATATTATTTGCTCCGTTTTAAATCTTCGATACATAAATATTTTAGATTTTAAAGAACAAATAAAATCCGACAACAAGGTATAAACAAGCGTTACTTTTTAAAATCTTCAGGATTTTTGTCTGTCAGCCATTTTTGCATAATATAATGTTCATAGCTCAATGCAAAGTTATAAAGAGCTTTAACAAGAGTTCGTCCGCTTTCGGATTTTGCTGTTATAAAAAAATCTCCGGCTTTGTTTTCAGCAAGCAGGATTTCTGTATGAACGATTTTATCAACATGTCCTTTCGGATTTTTTGTAATGACGAAACGTATCCAATCACAAAGAATTCTTGTTGCAGTTGTTTTTCCGTCAATAATTTCATCTTTCCGGCTTTGAATATATGTTGAAAATTCTTTTAAAATCATTATTCCTCAAACGGGGTTGTCGCTGCAAAACATGTTATATCAAAAATATCATGTTTTTCAAACTCCTTAATCATTTCCTCAAAAGTGGAGCCGGTTGTACATATATCATCAATAATCAAAATTTTCATCGGCAGAAGGTTTTTAGTATCAATTTGAAATGCTCCGGCAAGGTTTTCCGCACGTTCATGTTTTTTCAATTTATACTGAGGTTTTGTGTCTTTAATTCTTTTTATCAAATCTTTATTTAGGGTAGAGCCTGAAAGTTTACAAAATTCTTCTGCCACAAGATTCATATGGTTGTATTTTCGCTTCTTTTCCCGTTTTGGATAAACCGGTACCGGAACAACCTGAAAATTATTTTTATCGCTTATTTTCTGCCAGTATTCATACATAAATTTAGCAAGATAAACAGCCAGTTCTTTCTGATTGTGATATTTAAGACCACGGATAAGTTTTTGAAGGTTTTTGTCATAAACACCTGCGCAATAAACAGATTTTTTAAGAACAATACGATTTATTTTGACAGGCAGATGTTCAAGAGAGTTGTAACATTTTGAACACATTTTGACGGATTCGTTTGAAGATTTGCAAAAATAGCATTTCTTTTTATAAATCCAATCCAGAAGTCCTGCAAAAAATTCTTTCATATTTCGATTATATTATAAAATAATCACGGTTTGTACATAAATTTTGTTATTTGCATTATTTTGAATAATACTGATTTAAGTTGCTACTTTCTTGTACCGACAAGAAAGTACCGCAAAGAAGCTCTCGACCTTATGCTACGTCGCTAATCAATAGTAACCGTTTCGCTAAAGCAAGTGAACTCGCTTGCGCTCAAACAACACTTGCTTTGATTCTGCAAAACGGAACATTGATTGCTCACTTCGCAGAGGTCGATTTTTTATCCTTTCATCTGGATTTGTCATTGCGAGAGAAAGCGAAACAGTCCGGCTTATTATCAATCGGCTGGATTCTTCGCCTTGCGACTCAGAATGAGGGGACGGTGGCAGTTGGCGCCGACGGCGGCTCAATCGGCATCTGTCACCTCCGACAGCCACCTGTACATCACTCCGGATTTGAGCCGCCGTCTTAAAACTGTCCGCTTGGAACGACCATCTTTATGTCATTCCGGACTTGATCCGGAATCTATTCATTTCTATCGCTCCGCCGCAATAGCGGAGTGAACAATAATTGCTGGCAAGGCAATCTTCAAAGGCGGGTATTGTCTGAGCAAAGCGAGTTTACCCGCCTTGATGCCGAGCCGTGCAGATTATTAGTGAGAACGGATGCGTGGCGGCTGGTTTTGTGAAACTTTTGCCACCAAAAGTTTCCCCGTCCGGAGGTCAAAATTATAAAAATAGATAAAATAACAAAATTTATGTAACTTTTAATCCGGAAGTTTTATGCAAAATTCAGTCCGTACATTTTCTTCACTTGTCACGGTAATTTCGCCGCCATGAGATTTTACAATTTGCTGCGACAAATAAAGCCCCAATCCTGTACCTATTTTACGGAATTTTTTTGCAGCGGAATAATATTTGTTAAAAATCAATTTCAATTCATCCTGATGAATTCCCTGTCCGTAATCAATTACGGAAATAGTTACAAATCCTGGAATTTCGCCGACTTCAATGTCAATATCTTTTTGGGTGTTGCTGTGAGAAATCGCATTTGAAATAAGATTTTTTATAACACGTTCAAGCTGCATAGTGTCAGCCGAAACCGTTATATTTTTTTTCGGCGTAAAATTTATCGTAAGCCCGGCATTTGTTGCAATCGGCTGAACCTGATTTACAATATCCGTTAAAAATTCGTTTAATTTAATGTTTTCTTTTAATAAAGGAATACCGGTTTCTTTAATTTTGTAAGTTTCAAGAACTATTTGAACAAGTTCGATAAGCTCCTGATTGGAGGATTTCATATTTAAAAGAGCGACTTTTTGTTTGTCATTGATTTCCCCGAATTTTCCGTCAATCAGAAAATTTAAGATATTGGCCTCAGCGACAATCGGTACCTTAAGGTCATGTGTTAATGTAGCAACAAAATCTTCTTTTAAGGTTTCAATTTCCCTTTCTGTTGTTACATCTTTAATCAAAAGCACATATCTTTTTTTATCGTCAAGAGAAAGTTTGATTGAATTGATTACAAAATTATTTGTCGGGGTATGTTTTATAAAAATATCAACGTTAATAAGTTTTTCAATAGTTTTGTTTTCCGGAATTTCAATATAATCAAGAACATTTTTGCCTAAAATATCATTTCCTTTAACTCCGAACCAGTCGATAATTTTTGGAGTTGCACGCAGAATATTTCCGTGTTCGTTCACGATTAAAATTCCATCAGACAGCGAGTTGATTACATTTTCCAACAATTTGTTCTGTCTGATAAGTTCCGCCTGATATTCAACAATCATTTTTTCACGGTCATTAAGAGTTTCAACCATCCTGTTGATACTTTCAGTTACATTTTTGTAGGAAGAATGTTCGATTTTGTCCATTTTCGTTGAAAGATTTCCGTAACGGACTGAGTTTACCGTGTTTGTAACCATTCCCAGATAATCGTTAATTTTTGACCATCTTTTGTTCATTTGCCTTGTTATCAAAAAAAGAGCGATGAAAACAAGAATAATACATGCATTAATTACATACCAGAGCATTTAATCTTTTTTAACCTTTAGCTTTTAATTATGTTTTATGATATGATTTATTATACCAGATATAAACTCGGATGTTAATAGTTTAAAATGAGGATTCAGGGATTTATGTGCGGTTTGAAACTGCCGGATACTATAAAAATGGTAATAACGGATTTTGACGGAGTTGTTACGGACAACTGTGTTTATATATCAGATAGCGGAGAAATGTCACGACGGCTCAATTTTTCGGATGTAATGGGTTTTTCTGTTTTAAAGAAAAACGGATTTGATATCGCAATAATTTCAGGAGAAGAAAATAAAGCAATTGAAATTATTGCACGAAAATTTGAGGTAAAAGAAGTTCATACAAAAATAAGAAAAAAAATAGATGTATTAAAATATATCGTTGAAAAATATTCGTTATCAGGAGATGAATATTTGTATATAGGTGATGACGTAAATGATTTAGAATGTTTAGAGTTTGCAAAATATAAAATTACGGTACCGCATGCGCCTGTGGTTTTAAAAGAATTACAAAATATTCAAATAACAGCAGCAGACGGCGGGTCCGGTGCATTCAGAGAGGTGGCGGATTGTCTGATTGGTTTGAAAAAATAATTGAAAAAATACAAACAATAAATTCAAAAATTGACAGTTATAAAAATGATTCGGTAATTCAATCTCTGCCTTCTGTTGCCTATGTAAACCGTGCAAAGAAATTTATAGACAACGGCAGATACAAAGACGCTCTTGATATTCTTGTCGAAGCAGAAAGTCTGCCGCAGCAAGATGCACTCGTCTACAAATATCAGGGAATTATTTATGACAAACTGTTCAGATTTGATGATTCAGTCAAGGCTTACAAAAAATCCGCAAACCTTAATCCGCATGACAAAATAATCTGGAAAAATCTGGGATTTGCACTTTTAAATGTCGGACTTTTTGATGAGGCTGATGATGCATTTGAAAATGCAGATAAAATTACCCCTGCTAATTCTGAAGTTTTTCTGGGCTGGGGCATGTCTTTGATGAAACAAAATAAAGATAAAGACGCTCATGAAAAATTTCTTCTTTCATCAAAATACAATCGTTACAATTCAAATGCATTGTTTCTCGCAGCGGTTATGGAAATTAAGCTTAAAATGTATGAGGATGCCGAAAATAAACTTCAATTCCTCGCAAACGTTGCGCCTAATGAAGGAAATTCTTATGAATATGCAAAATTAAAATTTATTTTAAAAGATTACGATTCATCAATGTTTTTCGCAAAAAAAGCTTTGAGCTTTAATAAAAACATGCTTCCATGTTATCTGCTCCTGGGCAAAATTTATCGTTTAAAAAATGAAGAAAATCTTTCGCTTGAAAATTATCAACAAGCAGAGGATTTATCTTTAATTATCGGAAATCTTTATGTTGAATGGGCATTATCGCTTATCAAATTCGAAAAATATCAAGAAGCCTTTGAAAAAATTGAAAAAGCGGAAACGCTAGACGGCGAAACTTCCGAAATAAAAACAATCAAAGCATTTTTAAAAATTATTCACGGTGAAATTGAAAATAATAAAGTACAGATTGAAGATATCTTAAAAACAGATGAGAACAACCCGCTTGCACTTCAGGCTGAGGGAATAATTTTGTGTTCTTGCGGAAATTACAAAGATGCTGTTCACAGATTCAAATCCGCATTAAAGACTGAGCCTTCCGACGTAATTAATTACTATTATATAGCAAAAGCATACCTGCATTCAGGCGACAGTTCAAATGCAAAAGAGTATTTTGAAACATCTATCAAAGAAAATCCAAAACATATAAAAACTTATATAGATTATGCAAAATTTTTGATATCAGAGGAAAATTTTGCAGACGCAAACCGGAAACTAAGAAAGGCCTTGAAAGAAACCTCACAAAATATCGAAATTTTAAACATGCTTTTTTATGTTAATTACATACTTGTCAAGGAAAACGTTTGTGAATATAATATAAAAGAAACACTGGATTTTGAACGAAAGATTAAATCCATTGATGAAAATGCGTTTAAATACCCTGATAAATCGGCAGAATTAGCAGAAATGTTAAACAATCTCCGGAAAAAGGAATAAAATTGAGAAAGATTATTGTACAAAAATTCGGCGGAACATCCGTTGCAGATACCGAAAAAATAAAGAATGTAGCCAAAACTGTTATAAAAGAAAAAAATAACGGAAATGATGTCGTTGTAGTAGTTTCTGCAATGGGGCACACAACGGATTATCTTGTTAAAATGGCAAAAGACTTAAGCCCTTCACCTTCAGGTCGTGAAATGGACATGCTTTTATCTACAGGCGAAGGTGTTTCAATTGCGCTTCTTGCAATGGCAATTCAGGCGCAGGGGTATGATGCGGTTAGTTTTAATGCCATGCAAATAGGAATTATAACCGAAAACGTACATTCAAAAGCAAGAATAGTTGATATAAAAACCGATAAAATCAAAAATAATTTAAAAGAAGGTAAAATTGTAGTTGTTGCCGGATTTCAGGGCGTTACAGAGGAAGGCGAAATTACAACACTCGGACGCGGCGGATCCGATACTTCCGCAGTTGCTCTTGCAGCGGCATTGAATGCGGAAAGATGCGATATTTATACGGATGTTGAAGGGGTTTATACAACCGACCCCAGAATTGTTCCAAAAGCCACAAGATTGAATGAAATTTCTTATGAAGAAATGCTGGAGCTGGCGCATGCGGGCGCAAACGTTCTGCATCCCCGAAGCGTTGAAACTGCAAAACAGTTTAATGTTCCGCTTCGTGTAAGAAGCAGTTTTAAAACAGATAATTCAGGTACTTTAATATTAGGAGTTGATAAAATGGAAATCTATAAACCGGTTGCAGGTGTTGCTGCTGATTTGTCACAGGCAAGAATTGTAGTATGTGATGTCCCGGATGTTCCGGGGCAGGCTGCAAAGTTGTTCGGAAATCTTGCAAAAGAAAATATTTCGGTTGATATGATTATCCAGTCTTATGCAAGAAAAGTTTCTAATACAAACGATATCGCATTTACGATTGACAGTTCGGATTTGGACAAAACAATCAAAACCCTAAATGAAATGAAAAAAGATTTGAATTGCGGAGATATTCAGGTAAATGATAACATCGCAAAGGTTTCGATAGTAGGTGCCGGCATGATTGACCGTCCCGGGATTGCGTCAACCATGTTTGAAACTCTTGCAGAACTCGGTGTAAACATTAAAATGATTTCAACTAGTGAAATAAAAATAAGCTGTCTGGTTGACAAAGACGATGCTCACAAAGCTTTGAAAGCGCTTCACAAAGTTTTTGAACTTGAAGGCGATGAAACAGCTGATGTGAAAGGTGATTTACCGGATGTTTAAAAATATGAAAGGGGCTAAAATGCAGACTATGATTGAAATTCAAGGGGGAGGGGCAACCCGTAAAACAGGCTCCTGTTGCGGTTTACAGAAACGTCATTCCGGACCGGATCCGGAATCTATCAATGTTGATAATAGACTCCGGCTCGGGGGCCGGAGTGACGAAAGCAGGCAAATCACACAATCTTCTTCCCGTCATTCTGAACTTGATTCAGAATCTATTAATGCGAATAAAAACAGACTCCACTTTGATAGCAAGAGTGACGAAAAAAGCCGCAAAGCCGCCTTCACCATGGCAGAAGTCTTGATAACACTCGGCATAATCGGAATAGTCGCCGCAATGACACTGCCGTCGTTAATCGGCAAATATCAGGAAAAACAATGGAAAGTTGCCTATAAAAAAGCATATTCCGGCATGTCGCAGGCTTTTTTAAGAATGCAGGCAAACGATGAGGTATCGGATATGACGCCTACATATACTGAAGACGGGTTAGCTATTACTCCGTCAATAGGCGAAAATTTTAAAACCATGTCAAAGTATTTTAACACCGTAAAGACCTGTTTTGATAGGAATGCGTCTGAATGCTGGGAATGTGCTGATGGTCAGGCCGGATACATATACAATGGAGGACCGGACTGGTTAGGGTGTGGGAATATGAGTTACGCGTTTATAGATTATTCCGGAGTGGCTTGGTACCTGTATTCAAATAACGAATGGCCTGTGCTGGTTGACGTAAACGGGTTTAATAGACCAAATCAACTGGGTAAAGACAGATTTGTTATGAGATTTGCATCGAATAACAGTGATTTAAAATATGTAGAAAATCCTGATATAATACAACCGTGGGATGATGTAATTACAAAAAGCCGCTGGTGCCCGAGCGGAAACTGTCTTTACAGAACATGGCTTCTTGAATAAAAAAAAGGGAGCTGAATTGGCTCCCGTTGGAATTAAGAATAGCTGGAAGTATGAAAAAGATTTAATTATATTTAAACTAAAGTTTGTTATTTGAACAATTGGACAGACAGCCTATTTTAAAGGTTTTTGTTAGTCAAGCATGATAATGAATTGAATAGAAGCATGGGTAATTTTTATAGAAAAGTGTAAAATAAACACTAAAAAATAAGTGAGATTTTTACACTTTATGCCAAACTAGTAGAAATAACAAGGGTTTTGACGATTTAACAAAAGTTCACAATAGGGGTTGACAAATGAATTTTTATAGTTTATAGTGAAAATGTAAGGATGAAGTGTTAAATAAACACTTAATAAACCTCAAGAGAGGAGGATTACAATGAAAGTAGATAGAATACAAAACGCTTTAAACAGTAGAAAATATATATCATTCGGAGAAGGCAACATGAATAACATAACCCCGAGTGTTGCAATTCTCGCATTACAAAACCCCAATGCCAAAATCAACTTTGAAAACGATATGAATCGTTCCAAAAAAGCTGATATGGTTCAAAACCCCAATATTATAACAGCTTTTGCAAACAAAGTAGGAAGAGCAATCAACGAATTTAAAAGATCAAATTATGATCCGAATGTTCATCCGAGTGTTGCAAGCCATCTGAGCTATACAGCTTAAGTTGCAGACGGATATGAGTATCAGACAAGAATTATAATTAGACATTTACCCATCTTACTAAATTATTTTTACCCCAATAACCATACACTTTTTTCATAACTTGATTTATCTTCTTCTTGAACAAAGAAAGGAAAATCAAGTTATGAATGATAAAGTTAAAAATCTGCGCATGACTCCTGAGGAAGCGCAGAATTATTTTGCCCGTATTCTTGCATTTACATTAGGGCCGGTCGAACTTAAAACATTAACGGAGGAGAATGAAGTTATTCTTGTAGACGTGCGGCGGTCAGAAGATTATGAGATAAGCCATATTCCCGGTGCAATTTCTATTCCGAAAGATGATATAGAGGACAATCTGGATAAACTTTCCAAAGATAAAATAAACGTAGTGTATTGTTATAATCAGCAGTGTCATCTGGGGGCGAAAGCGGCATTAATAATGGCAGATTACGGATATCCAGTCATGCTTTTGGACGGAGGTTTTCAAGTCTGGAAAGAAGATTTCAGATATGTGGTGATGTAAAACTGCTATTGTAACGAAATGTAAATATGAATTTCAAAACGGCTGAAACCCAGTTATACTGCCCGATAGGATAGGATAGGATGTATTGCGCTCATAGCAATATTTTGCGACTATTGTGTTTTAAATGCCTGTGTAGGTAAAATCATTAAAGGAAACAAAATGGCAGTAGATAGTGTGAATGGAAATAACAATACCGCTTTATATACTGGTATCGGCGCAGTTGCCGGAGCCGGAGCAGGTGTAGCAGCAGGTTATCTTACAAAACCGTTCTTGAAAGACGGCGCTCCGACAGATGAGTTTGTCAAAAAGATAGGGCACAAATTAGAAACGTCGGACTTGCTCAAGGCTGTTTGGGTTATTCATAATAAGAATGAAACTGAAGTTATGGATCTTTTTGGTAGAGCCAAAAATCCGGAGGAATTGAAGGGTTTATTTGTTAATAAACTAATGGAATATATTAAAGAAGCTATAAAACTTGAAAATGGCAGTACGAAGGTCAATGGAGGTGGCTTTAAGGAGGCTATCGATGCAACGCTTGGATTCTTAAAAGAAATTGGTATAGGGCTGGATGGTAATGATATAGAAAAGATGCAGCAGTTGGAAAATATTGATGGCGTGAATGGAGTTTTAAAAGAGTATTTTGATAAAGTGCTTCAAGGTAAAGGTAAAACAGTTGAAGAAATAAAAATTTCTATGTTAGCAACAGCCGACGAAGCCGATAAGAAAGCACCAAAGGCTCTTTTTAAAAGCGTATGGGACACAAAAGAAAAGAAATTTGTTAACTGTGAAGATGGTGTTGGAAAAGCCATCAAAGATGCAGCAAGAAGTATTCAAGGCAAATACGCCCTAATTTACGGCTCTATAGGTGCTGCCGTTCTCGGACTCGGAACTTATCTCTTTGCACATGGCAAATCTTCAAAAGCAGATGCTGTTGAGTCGCAATCAGCAAAATAAAAATCGAAGGAAATAGCAAAAGCATAAACTGTCCATTATAATACACATTATAATATGTCATAGACATTCTGAGGCTAAAACCTCAGAATGTCTAATTTTATCAATCTGACGCTTGGTCTTGGTTCGGTGTGCCTGTTATTAACATTCACATGAATATTTGTTAATCCACAGTCCCCCTGAACTTGATTCAGGGTCTATCAATGCTGATTGAAAGGAATAGATTCCGGATCAGAGTCCGGAATGACGTGTAGGTGGTCGTAATTAGCGGATGGTTTTTAGATTCCGGCTCGGAGGCCGGAGTGACGTGGCTATGGCATATTGAGCCGACTGTGCCTCACACCTTAAAATCGACCTCTGCGAAGTGAGCAATCAATGTTCCGTTTCGCAATAACAAAGCAAGTGTTGTTTGAGCGTAAGCGAGTTCACTTGCTCGGGTGAAATGGTTACTTTGATTAGCGAACGGAGCAAAAGGTCGCAGTTTGCGTCGCTTTTCTGTAAAAGCGACCGCCGTCTGCGCAAGACCCGCCGGAGGCATTAAAATTCAATGACATTGAAATAGACTCCGGCTTTGAAGCCGGAGTGACGAAAGCAGCCGGATGCCACGCATCCCGTCCCTTCACTCTGACGAAAGTCAGAGTCTATCATAGAAAACAGGTACTTTTGCCACTAAAAGTCCCTCAAAACCACCCGCCACGCAGCGTTCACTAATAATCTGCACGGCTCAACAACAAACCCTTCAACTTTTCAACCGCTCAACTATCTTTAAGCTTCACATTCGCCCTATTTTGTATTCCACTGTCATCCTGAACCCGTTTCAGGATTTTGTCTGGATACTGAAACAAGTTCAGCATGACAAAATGAGGCGATTTCTTATCTTCTTAACGTCCAATCGCACTACACGTTCGCTCCGCCCTCTGTCTTTATTTTGTCCAGAACGTTTTTGCTTCCGTCGATTAGTTTGGCGTAATTTACAGTAAAATCAATAGCTTCATTGTCACGGTCAATAGCTTCTTTTAATCCTGTCATCTCATCAAGTGTAAGATTTTCCAGCCCTTTTGTGTCAGGCGCATTCAGATATCTGCGAAACAGTTTTTGAGATTTATAGTCAAACCCCGGTAATCCTCTGTACATCGCATACCACTTGTAAAACTGGTGAAGCATATAATAAGGTTCAATTTCGCCTTCTCTTAAAATAAACATCGGTTTGCTTTTAAATGAAATGCCGTTATCTGTTAAAATATTTATATAAAGTGCTTCCAATCCTTTCATCTCGCAAACAAGCCCTTCGTCTTCCCCTATAAAAGCAAGAATTTTGTCTGCATTCGCCAGTTTAATAACTTTTGTATTATGGGTTTTGATATATTCAAGCAGCATGTAAGGGTTGTTTTTTACTTCTGAAACTATCTTGCTGACGGTGTTTAGGACAAGTTCTTTATTCTTTTCCGTTTCTGAGTTTAATGTTACCGTAACGTTAGATGAGAGAATGGTTTTCGAGGTTTTGTTTGCCGAACTGATTTTAAGATGTTTGTCCAGCCTTATTGAAAGCTGTTTTTCCTGAATTTTAAGGAAAAAATAGATGATTTTTTTCAATATATTCATAACAAACAGTATATTATATTCGGCTTTATGTGTTTTCCTCCGAAAAGAGTAAATATTAAAATTGTATAAAGATTGTAAAAAATACACTTGCTTTTTTGGACGCTTTATTTTATAATGTAATTGTGAAATAATTCACGAATTGAAATTTTGTTATTATCTTGTTAAAATAATCTAGGAATAAAAATAGCAATTGTCAAGTTACATTAAGGAGAAAATAATTATGACAACAAAAAGCAAAAAAACTGTCGAAAACCTTGAAAAGACTTTGAACAAGTCTACTCTGGTCGACAATGCCGAGCAATTGGAATTGCTTATTGAAAGAGTTAAAAAGGCTCAAAAAATTTATTCAAACTTTACCCAGGAACAGGTTGATGCAATTTTTAAAGCAGCTGCTACAGCCGCTGACAAAGCACGTATTCCTTTAGCAAGAATGGCTTATGAAGAAACCGGAATGGGTGTTCTTGAAGACAAAATTATTAAAAACCATTTTGCTTCAGAATACATCTATAACAAACACAAAAACGCAAAAACCTGCGGAATTATTAAAGAAGACAAAGCAAACGGTATTAAAATAGTTGCAGAACCTTTAGGTGTTATTGCAGGTATTGTTCCGACAACAAACCCGACTTCAACTGCAATTTTTAAATCTTTAATAGCTTTGAAAACAAGAAACGCAATTATCTTCTCACCTCACCCGAGAGCAACAAAATGTACAATCGAAGCTGCAAAAGTTGTTCTTGAAGCCGCTGTTAAAGCAGGTGCTCCGGAAGATATTATCGGATGGATTGATGTTCCGTCAATTGATTTGTCAAATCAGTTGATGAAACACGAATCAATTGCATGTATTCTTGCAACAGGCGGCCCGGGAATGGTTAAAGCCGCTTATTCATCAGGCAATCCGGCATTGGGTGTAGGCCCCGGAAACGCAGCTGCTGTTATTGACGAAACTGCTGATATCAAAATGGCTGTTTCATCAATTATAATGTCAAAAACTTTTGACAACGGTATGATTTGTGCATCAGAACAATCAGTAATCGTTGTAGATAAAGTTTATGAAGAAGTTAAAAAAGAATTTATCTATAGAGGCTCTTATCTTTTGAGTGCTGCAGATGAAAAGAAAATGATTGCATTACCTTTTATCGATCCAAAAAGAGGTACTGCTCACCCTGATATCGTAGGGCAGCCTGCTCACAGAATTGCAGAACTTGCAGGATTTGAAGTTCCCGCAAATGCAAAAGTTCTTCTTGCTGAAAGACCGTCAGTTGATTGGGAAGACCCGTTCTCAAGAGAAAAACTCTCCCCGATTTTGACTATGTATAAAGCAAAAGACTTTGAAGAAGCAACAGAAATGGCTTACGAACTTGTATCAAAAGGCGGCGCAGGACACTCTGCAGACCTTTATACAGATACCCGTCATCAGGAAAGAGTTGACAAATTTGCAGAAAAAATGCCGGCTTGCCGTGTATTAATCAATTCACCTTCTGCTCAAGGCGGTATCGGTGATTTGTACAACTTCAAACTTGAACCGTCACTTTCATTAGGATGCGGCTCATGGGGTAAAAACGCAATTTCCGGAAACATCGGAGTAGAAAACTTATTGAACTACAAGACAGTTGCTGAAAGGAGAGAAAATATGCTCTGGTTTAAAGTTCCGCCGAAAGTTTACTTTAAAAGAGGTGCTGTTGACCTTGCTCTTCGTGAACTTCAAGGCAAAAAACGTGCTTTCATCGTAACTGACAGATTCTTGTTCAACTCAGGTGCCGTTGACAGTATCGTTAACGTGTTGGATGAAATCGGTATCGATCACCAAATCTTCTTTGATGTAAAACCGGATCCGACATTATCAACAATTAATCAGGCAATGGATATCATAAGACCGTACGAACCGGATGTAATCATTTCATTGGGCGGCGGTTCTCCGATGGATGCCGCAAAAATTATGTGGTTGATG
Organism: Candidatus Gastranaerophilales bacterium; assembly: GCA_944322785.1. Classification (GTDB taxonomy): domain Bacteria; phylum Cyanobacteriota; class Vampirovibrionia; order Gastranaerophilales; family Gastranaerophilaceae; genus Scatenecus. The sequence continues at coordinate 31,172 of CALUPW010000007.1, forward strand.
TATGAACAGCCTGATACTGTATTTGAAGATATCTCAATGAGATTTATGGATATCAGAAAAAGAATCTGCCGTATTCCTGAACTTGGTAAAAAGGCAACAATGGTTGCAATCCCGACAACTTCAGGTACGGGTTCTGAAGTAACTCCGTTTGCAATTATTACGGATGACGAAACTCACGTAAAATATGCAATCGCAGATTATGCTTTGACTCCTAACATGGCAATCATTGACCCGAACTTTGTAGACGGTATGCCGAAAGGTTTAACAGCCGCTTCAGGTATAGATGCCTTGGTTCACTCTCTTGAAGCTTATGTTTCCGCAATGGCAACAAACTTCACCAATTCAAATGCCCTTGAGGCAACCAAACTCGTATTCAGATACCTTGAAAGATCATGGTCTGAAGGCGCAAACGATCCGGTTGCAAGAGAAAAAATGCACTATGCCGCTACAATTGCAGGTATGGCATTTGCAAACTCATTCTTAGGATTGTGCCACTCAATGGCTCACAAACTCGGTGCAATGTTTAACGTACCTCACGGTGTTGCAAACGCATTGTTAATCAGACAGGTAATTAAGTACAACGCAACTGATTGCCCGAAAAAACAATGTATATTCCCGCAATACAAGTTCCCGAATGCAAAATCAAAATATGCACAAATTGCTGATGAACTCGGATTGGGCGGAAAAAATGATGACGAAAAAGTTCAATTGCTTGTTGAAGCAATCGACAAATTAATGAAAGCTGTTAATCTTCCGAATTCTATTAAAGACTTCGGTGTTAAAGAAGCTGATTTCAATGCCAAGTTAGACGAAATGGTTGAGCTTGCATTTGACGATCAATGTACAGGTGCAAACCCGGCTTATCCGTTGATGGAAGATATTAAAGCAATCTACAAAGACGCTTATAACGGTGTTGTAAGAGATTACTATCCGGCTAAATAGCTGAGAATGGTAATATAATTAAAAAGGACTGTTAAAATTTTAGCAGTCCTTTTTTTTTGAAAAGAATTATTTATAAAAGTGGCAGTTTGCAATATAATTGAGAAGTATCCAAATTTATAATTATTCACTTGCATAAAAAGTCATCCCTTGACATTAAAGTATGTCTTTTTTATCATAAAAGAATGATGACGGCGACATGGCCAAGTGGTAAGGCAGGAGCCTGCAAAGCTCTTATCCCCCGGTTCGAATCCGGGTGTCGCCTTTTTTAAAAAGGGGTATCAAATACAGGAATTCATATGATAAAAAAAATTCTGATTACGGCATTAATGTTTTTAAGTTTAGCTTCAACAGGTGTATTTGCCTCAATTGCGGATAATTTGAAGTTTAACGGATATATAGCTGATCAGGCAGAGGTACTTTCAGAGGAAATGGAAGCGGATATCAACCGAACCCTGCATGATTTGAACAAAAAAACAAAAGCGGCTATTGCTGTGGTTACTGTAAAATCTTTAGAAGGTGAAAATATTGACACTTTAAATGAAAATATTTTGAAAACTTACCAGATTGCTGATGCCGAAATGAAAAACGGAATAGTTTTTCTTGTTGTAGTTGAAGATCATCAATTGCAGCTGCTTCTGGATCAAGGTCTGGTAGGCGAAGTAAAGCCGGAAGAATTAAAGGAAATTGTTAATAAAGATATAATACCATTTTTTCAGAAAGCGGAATATGATAAAGGTATTATGAATGGAACTTATGTAATGGCAGACAGAGTTGCCGGCGTGTACGACAAAACTATTGAGCATTTCGGAAAGATTCCGAAGCCGAAATCTATTTTTTCAACTTTTAATAAAAACTGGTTATGGCTGCTTATAATTCCTATTCTGGGTATCATCGGAGGCATTATATACTCCGTTGCCGCAAAAAAACAAAAAGAAGAAAACAGCAAGCCAGAAAACGAAATATAAGGAGCATAAGCATGGGAAAAATTTTCGGAATATCAAACAATCCTGTTTCAACAATTGAATCTGCAATCGGGTTAAAAAAGATTGAAATTCAATATCCAAAGTTTCCTGATAGAATTGTAAATGTTCCAAAGAATTTAAAAGACAGTTTTGTGGCATGTGAACGACAAAAGCAGGCAAATGCATTCGTAAAAATGCGAAACGGATTTGGCAAACTTATGCCTGACTTCAGATACAAAAAATAGTGATTTGAAAATTGAATAACTGAACGGGCGAATAGCAAGGACTCCGCTTTTCGACTGAGTGTCGAAAAGAAGGGGGGGTAGCGCAAGCTACCAGCAAGCTCAAAGAATTGAAAATTTTATATATGATTTATGGGCGATTAGCACTCTGCCGAACAAACGATTAAGTATCGTTTGTGAGAGGGGTAGCGCATCCCGCAAAAACGTAAGTTTTTGTGTTACAATTAAATATATGGGCGAATAGCAAGGACTCCGCTTTTCGACTAAGTGTCGAAAAGAAGGAGGGAGGTAGCGCAAGCTACCAGCAAGCTCAAGAAATTGAAAATTTTATATATGATTTATGGGCGATTAGCACTCTGCCGAACAAACGATTAAGTATCGTTTGTGAGAGGGGTAGCGCATCCCGCAAAAACGTAAGTTTTTGTGTTACAATTAAATATATGGGCGAATAGCAAGGACTCCGCTTTTCGACTAAGTGTCGAAAAGAAGGAGGGAGGTAGCGCAAGCTACCAGCAAGCTCAAGAAATTGAAAATTTTATAGGTGCTTTATGGGCGATTAGCGCAGTTGGTAGCGCATCACATTGACGTTGTGAGGGTCACGTGTTCGAGTCACGTATCGCCCATTTTTAGTGCGAATGTGACGGCGGTTTAAATGATTGCAGACTCTCACAATTGAGTGCGATGATGAGCACTCAATTCGTGTTCTACCCTTTCGGGCATCCTGATACGTACAGCTCGTACCTCGCTTACGTCTCAAGCGAGTCCGTATCGCCCAATTATTAGAATATTCCTAAATACTTTTGTTTTATGCTATAATCATCTTATGTTCAGAAAAATTACCGAAAAAGACAGAGAATTTTATATAGAGGCTGCAAAATCATTTTATTCATCTGATGCAGTCGACCATCAAATACCTGAAAGCTTTATAACACGTACATTTGATGAATTAATTAAATCCGATAGATATGCGGATGCCTATATAATTGAGCAGGACGGACAAAAAGCGGGTTATGCGCTTCTTGCAAAGACGTTTTCTCAAGAAGCCGGCGGTTTAGTTGTATGGCTTGAGGAACTTTTTATTCTGCCAGAATTTCGTTCCTGCGGATTGGGTGGGGAATTCTTGCGTTTTTTAAAAGAAAATATCCCGTCTGCCCGCTTAAGACTGGAACTTTGTCCGTCAAATCAGAGGGCTTGTGATGTTTATATGCGTCATGGTTTTAAAGTTTTAGATTATAAACAGATGATTTATGATAAGATTTAAAGTGTTAGTAATATTTCAAATGTAACTAAATGTAAAGATAAGTTTAAAAATGGACTCCTCAAAAACAAACATTACTGTATGGTAAAGATAACAAATTAGAAACAAAAATCGACTATACCTATGAGCATCTGTCTGATTCAAGCGGACAGTATGTACAGATTCAAACAATAACTGATATGGCAACAGGTAAGGTTGAAGTAGTCCGCTCTGATGAAACAAGTCTTGAAATGACAATAGAACCTTAAGTTTGTTTTAATATAAAAGCCGCCCAGAAGGCGGCTTTTTGAATTTTTCGATTAACGTTTTGAGAATTGGAAACGTTTTCTTGCACGTTTGCGTCCGTATTTTTTACGTTCTTTAACACGCGGGTCACGGGTTAAAAGACCTTCCAAACGAAGCACATTTCTGTATTCTTCATTTGATTTGACAAGTGCTCTTGCAATACCGTGTCTGATTGCGCCGCATTGTGCAACGACACCGCCGCCTGTAGCTTTTACACGGACATCGTATTTTTCCTGGTTGTCAGTTAATACAAGAGGTCTGTAAACTAACATTTCAATTGCAGGTCTGTTGCCGATGTAGTTTTTCAACGTTTTGCCGTTAACAAAGACTCTGCCTTTGCCTTTAACCAATTTCACAACTGCTATAGAGGTTTTTCTGCGGCCTGTTGCCATAATTTCTTGTTCTGCCATTATTTAGCCTCCTTTTCCAGTACAATCGGTTTTTGTGCAGCATGAGGATGTTCGCTTCCTGCATAGATTTTTAATTTAGTTAACTGTTGTGCTCCAAGAGTGTTGTGGGGAAGCATACCTTTAACTGCTTTTTCTAATGCTAAAGTGCCGTCTTTTTCCATAAGTTCTTTAAAGCTTGCGCTTTTTAATCCGCCCGGATATCCGGTGTGGTGATAATAAATTTTATCAGTTTCTTTTTTACCTGTTACACGAACTTTGTCTGCGTTGATTACAACCACGAAATCGCCTGTATCAACATTAGGTGTGTATTCAGGTTTGTTTTTGCCTCTTAAAATATCAGCGATTCTGCACGCCAGACGACCTAAAATTTCGCCTTCTGCATCAATCAGATACCACTTTCTTTCAACTTCAAGAGGTTTTGCTGAATATGTCTTCATGCTAATGTCTCCATATATTGATTTAATATTGTACTTCTAATAATGTCAACCCGTAAGGACTGACGGTTTGACCGGCTTTTGTGCGGTCTTTTGCCTCAAGAACATCTTTCATGTGTTCTGCTGGCAGATTGTGCCCTTCAATTTCAAGAAGGGTGCCGACAATAGTTCTTACCATATTGTACAGAAATCTGTTTCCTATAATATCAATAACAACTCTGTCGTCGTCGAGTTTATTACACTCGGCTTTTTCGATAAAACAGACTGTGCTCGGGTTTAGCGTTCCGGAACCTTTGAAACTTGAAAAATCATGTTCACCAAGCAAATAGTTTAATGATTTCTGCATCCGTTCAAGATTGATTTCATATTTAATTCTCATCAAATCTCCGTCAAAGGCATCTTTATTTCGTCTGTTAACGAATTCAAAACGATAATGTCTTCGTTTGGCAGATTTTTGAGCATGAAATCTTTCATCAACTTCAACTAAGTCCCTGACGGATATATCAGAAGGCAGGATTTCATTCAATGAATAGACAAATTTTGAAGCAACAATTGGTTTGTCGTATCTGAAATGAATTATCTGACCTTTTGAATTGACTCCTTTGTCAGTACGTCCGGAAAAGACTGTTTTAACAGGTCTTTTATTAGTTTCGGTGATTTTTTCACCTGTCACTGTGCAAATTGCTTTTTCTAAAATCCCCTGTATTGTCGGTTTGTCTATTTCAACACCGTTTTCAAACTGAATCTGGCTTCCGTAATAGTTTTTACCGATATAGCGGACTTTTAAAGCGTATTTCATTTTTTGCTTATACCAGTTGGATTAAAGCCATTTCTGAAGCATCACCACGGCGGGGAGGAAGTCTGAATATTCTTGTATAACCGCCTTTTCTGTCAGAATATTGTTTTCCTATTACGACAAATAATTTTCTTAACACTGTTTGAGGTGCCAATTTTTTATCTGCAACTGGTGCTTCAAATACTTCACCGGTTTTCAAATCCATGAATTTGCCGGTTTCTTTATTATAGATGTGTCTTGCTGCCTGGCGAATAGCGTGAAGATCGCCTCTTTTTGCAAGGGTGATAATAGCTTCTGCATAAGGTCTTAATGCTTTTGCACGTGCCATTGTTGTTTTGATTTCACCGTGTACAAAAAGTTCAGTCGCTAAAGAGCGTAAAAGAGCATCTCTTTGATCTTTTGCTTTTCCCAGCGTATGTTTTTTTGTCATGTGTCTCATTGTTCTTTTCCTTTTATTTATTAATTTATTTAGTATTTCAAATTATACCGGTTTCGGTGTTAGCCGATTTCTTCTTCAACTTCCGGATTCGGCGCAAGGTCTAATCCGAAGTGGTGAAGTCTTTCAATTACTTCATCTGAAGATTTTTTACCGAAGTTTTTTATGTTCAACAAGTCATGTTCTGATTTCTTAAGAAGTTCAGCCATTGAGTTGATACTTGCACGTTTAAGACAATTGTAGGCTCTTACTGAGAGTTCAAGTTCTTCAATTGTCATTGATGGAACATTTGCATCTTCCTCTGTTTCTTCTGTAGTGTTTACAGTTGGAACAATAACCGGCTGACCTGTTATTGATGCTATTTGCATAAAGTGATCAATCAACAGATTTGATGCCTGACTTAATGCTGTTGTTACTTCAATTGAACCGTTTGACCAGATTTCAAGCGTTAATTTGTCAAAATCAATTGAATCGCCGACACGGGTGTTTTCTACATTGTAGCTTACACGTTTGATAGGCATAAATGTCGCATCAATCGGTAATACGTCAATGGAAACACCTTTTGAATCTCTCGGAACATCGTTTGCAATATAGCCTTTGCCTGTTTCAACGATTACGTCAGCGTGGAAGCTGCCGCCGTCTGCAACTGTACAAATCAGCCAGTCAGGATTAACTACTTTTACTCCTGCGGGAAGCTGAATGTCGCTTGCTAAAACAGGTCCCGGACGATCTATATCTATTCTCAAGTGCTGAGCTTCTTTAGAATCGGTTTTTACCACAAGTCCTTTAAGGTTCAGCATAACGTCGATAACATCTTCCAATACACCCGGAATTGCAGTGTATTCATGTGTAATACCTTCAATTCTTGCGGAAGTAACTGCTGTTCCTTCCAGACTTGAAAGCAATACACGTCTTAAAGAGTTTCCGATTGTTGTTCCGAAACCTTTTTCAAGCGGTTCTATTACGAATTTTCCGTATTGTGAACCGTCTGAACTTGTTGTGGTATTAACGCATTTGATTTTTAATTCCATGTTTTAATCTCCTAGTTTTTTAATTAACTATTGTGGATTTCTCCGTTTGATTTTCGGGATTTTTCCCGTTTCCCTAACGGGATTGCGGTCTTTTATGACAATAAATATTAATTACAGCCACAGATTGACCGTTCCCATCAGCTCATCCGCACTATTTTGAATAGTATTCGATTACGAGTTGTTCTTTAATTTCCGGATCTAATTCTTCTCTTTCGGGAATTCTGTCAAAAGTGATTTTTAAAGCTTCTTTATCTATTGTCATCCAGGCAGGAGCACATGCCATATCAATCATTTCGATTACTGATTTTAAGAATGCTGTGCTTCTTGATTTGATAGTAATTACATCGCCTGCTTTAACAAGATAGGAAGGAATATCAACTTTTTTGCCGTTTACAAGTACATGACCGTGGTTAACGATTTGTCTTGTTTGTTTACGTGTAATTCCGAGTCCTGCTCTGTACAATATGTTATCCAGTCTTGATTCCAGAAGTTGTAAAAGAATTGTACCTGTTACGCCTTTTCTTCTTGCTGCTTCATGATAGTATTTTGCGAATTGTTTTTCGCTTAAAAGATATGTAAATCTGATTTTTTGTTTTTCTGCAAGGTGGATTGCGTATTCAGACAATTTTTTTCTGACAGCACCGTGTTGTCCTGAAGCTGTTTGTCTCATTGATGAAGTCAGTTTTCTGTTTGAAATGTCTTTTACTTTTTTATTTCTGAATAATTTGTTTGTTGGTCCTGTATATCTAGCCATTTTTAATTTTTCTCCTTTTGTTTGTTGCGGGGCATCTATGGTTTGCGCTTCTGGCTTAAGAGCAAGCCCCCGCAGTTTGTACTTTGATGTTGTGTTTTAAAAAACCGCCTGTCAAATCAAAGATTTGTACGCTCCTTCCGTTATCACTCCGGTCGCAACGGCGGTATCGTTATGTTTTGTCCTGCTCGTTTCGCTCTCGCAAAACGACACCGACAAAACACCGGCTGAGCATCCGTTATACTCTGCGTTTTTTCGGAGGACGGCATCCGTTGTGCGGAATTGGTGTTACGTCCTTGATTAAAGTGATTTCGAGTCCTGCTGCCTGAATTGCTCTGATTGCTGTTTCACGGCCTGAACCCGGTCCTTTGATATAAACTTCAACTTTTTTCATACCCTGGTCAATTGATTTTTTTGCAACCAGTTCTGCTGCTGATTGTGCTGCAAACGGAGTGCCTTTTCTTGCTCCTTTAAATCCGGTTGCTCCTGCTGTTGCCCATGCAATAGCATTACCTTGAGTATCTGTAGAAGTTACTATTGTATTGTTGAAGGTTGATTGTATATGAACAACACCCTGCAATACGTTTTTCTTTTCTTTTTTCTTAGTTTTTACTGGTCTTGCCATTTTCTTTATCCTTTATCTTAATTACTTTTTAATTATTTTTTCTTAGCTACTGCGCCGTTTTTCTTGCCACGGCGTGTTCTTGCGTTAGTTTTTGTTCGTTGTCCTCTTACAGGAAGTTTTCTTTTGTGTCTTAAACCTCTGTAGGAACCGATTTCTTGAAGACGTTTGATATGCATTGTTACTTCACGTCTCAAGTCACCTTCTATATGATAATTTGCAAGTTCGTTACGTAAGTTTTTGATATCTTCCTCAGTCAAATCATCTGTTCTTAAATCAGGTGAAATGCCTGTTGCTGCAAGAATTTTCTTGCTTCTTGTAGGTCCTATACCGTAAATATAGGTTAATGCTACTTCCATTCTTTTGTTACGGGGTAAATCGACCCCTGCCAGTCTTGCCATTGTTTAATTTTCTCCTTTTCTTGTTGTTAGATTTTTTTGTGTATGAGGCTTAAATACTTCCTCACCACCTGCTGATTGTGCCCGCAGGTTTGGCTGTAACGTGATTTTCGGAATATTGCTTCTAGTTTCGCAACTCAGCCTGCCGAAAATCCTCTATCCTTGTCTTTGTTTGTGTTTAGGGTTTTCGCAAATTACTGCGATACGTCCTTTTCTTTTGATACATTTGCATTTATCGCAAATTTTTTTTACTGATGATCTTACTTTCATTTTGTTTTCCTTTTTATATTTTATTTGTACGTGAGATTTCTCTATTGCGTCTGCTGTGCATTTATTTATTTGAGTCTGAAGGTAATTCGGCCTCTTGTAAGGTCATACGGTGTCATTTCAACCTTAACCTTGTCGCCCGGCAAAATTCTTATAAAATTCTTTCTGATTTTGCCTGAAATGTGGGCAAGAATTTCGTGGTCATTTTCAAGTTTTACACGAAACATTGCATTCGGCATTGATTCTATTATGGTACCTTCGATTTCTATAACGTCTTTTGACATAGTTCCTCTTTTTCGGCTATTTTTTGTATGTGCACAAATCACCCCATTTAAAGGGTACATGATTATATTACTCGGAAAATATTTCAATGCAAGTGTTTTTAACTGATTTTTGCAAAATAAAAACAAGAGTTTGTCTGGTTGTTTTTATAATTTTTACACACAATCAATACAGACTTGATTGTATCAAATACACTTGTCAGGCAACTTTTGGCTTTTAATGTAAATTTTTCTTAATAATTTTAATGTGTGTATTTTAAAATAAATAATCAAATTTTAATCGGGTAGTCATCACTAATTTCCCAACCGTCATTCATAATAAGAGCAGTACAAAAATATCCTCGTTGTTCATAGTTTTCACATTTGTCTATAAGTTCAGATCGGTTGTAGGTTGTTATGTCCGGCATAAATTTGCCGGTTGATGTCGAAATTTTAAACGGAAAAATATCGGAGCCGATTGTGTTTGGATTTTTAAGACCGTTTATATCTGCATAAATCATTAAGCCGTCTAGCACAGGATCAGGATTGTTCTCGTCAGGTTCTACCGCATCAAAGTCTATTATTAATATTGTACCATCGTATAGCGTTACAAAGCCGACTTTAACATTCTGATAGACAGTATCCATTCCGAGAGAATTTTTATATCCAAAGTCTTTCAACGTTGTATATGTATCTTTTTTTAGTTTTGCAAAATAAGGTATAAAATATTTTGAGGCAAAAACTTCCATAGCCTGTGCTTCGTTTGCACCGGAAGTGCCATGTATTTGTTCCCATTCCCACTGTTCAATATCTCCGTTGTCTACTTGCGAGCGGTTGAGAGCCTGTGATAAAGTTGAATATATTTTTTTAAGCCTGTTTGAAGTTACGTTCTTTTGGTATTTAGCAACAAGTGCAGGAAGCGTCATGGCGGCGACTATTCCTATTATGCCCAGTGTAATCAGCACTTCTGCCATTGTGAAAGCTTTGTGTTTCATATATTTCCTCATGTGAATAATAATGTTTTTATATGTGATATATCACATATAAAAACATTATTACACATTTAATTACTTTGTTAATCCTTTAATAATAAAATTATTATGAAAGACGTAAGACTTTTAGAATTAGGAAATAAAATCAGATTTGAGCGAATGAAGCGAGATATTTCACAAGAAAAACTGGCAGAGCTTGCAAATCTTTCAATTCGTACAATTAGTGATATAGAACGTGGAATTACAGATATAAGATATACTAATTTACTTCAGATTGCGTCTGCTTTTAATATCTCTATATCTGAGCTTTTGGCTTTTAAAATGTAATATTAACTTTTGTTACAAGAATGTTTTTTCTTGAAATTGAACGGGAATATTTTACTTTATATAAGTAAACAGTGTTTGCGGTGCGGATTTTGAGGTGTAATCCGGCAGCAAAACAAGGAGAGCATTTATGGCGGACAAAATTACAGGTATTGAAGATTTAGAAGAAGTTAAGGCGGCGGCAGCGGCGCAGGGGACGACTGTTCCTAATTATAACGAGTGGTATCAGATTATGCAGCAATTGGAAGAGCTGGGGGTAGAATCCACGGGGTCTTATGCCGGCGACAAGGCAAAAATCGAGGAAGTTCAGCAGGCTGTTGAAGATTATATTCGAGAGGCGCAGATAGAACAGGCTGCAACAGAATCCCGCAAGGAAAATCAGCAGGTTAAAGAGGTGTCCGAAACCGACAGTGAACAGACTGTAAAGGCTAATGTTGCAAATGCGACAAGTTCACAGCTGATGGCGGATTATATGAAGATTTATCATTTACTGCCATAATTTTTTAATTCTTTTTGGCGGCCAGAATATTGTAACGGCACGTCCGATAAATCTTTCTTTCGGGAGAAGTCCCCAGTATCTGCCGTCCTGTGAATTTCCACGGTTATCACCGAGCATCAGGTAGTAGTTTTGCGGAATTTGAAATTCACATGTAATTGTTTCGGAGCATTGCGGGTAATCGTAAGGGCTTTGTACGTAGGGTTCATCAAGCGGTTTTCCGTTAATATAAACGGTATATCGACCATCTTTATCGGGAGTTATTTTGACTTTTTCTCCGGGAAGTCCGATTACACGTTTTATATAGGCTATATCTTTACAGAAAAATCCAGTAAGTCTTGAAAATACACGCCACGGAGTATATTTAAGTTTTTCAAACGGCGGATAAAATACCATGATATCGCCCCGTTCAGGTGTCCTGTAAAATCTTGAATATCTTTCGACAACAATTCTGTCGCCCTCAAGAAGCGTCGGATGCATTGATGCTGACGGAATCCAGCGGATTTCACCGATGAAAAATCTTATTATTATAACCATTACAAGAACAAATACGATTGTTTCTATTGTTTCACGGACAATCGGATTCAGTTTTTCATATCTGGCTTTAATTTCTTTGTAATAATTTATTATTTTTTCTTTTATGTTATACATCATTTAAAATTTCCAAAAGCTCCCGAATTGCCCGTGTATATTGGTTATTATCAAGTGATTTAAGATGTTTGTCAGCCTCAACTATATAATTATTTAACAAAGATTTTGTTTTTTCAATCCCCTCATCGAGGTTTGACGTATTTCCGGCAAAAATCACAGGGGCATTGTAAATCCCGTTTGAGATGTCATTTTGAGAAGGTTTTAAATCCGATTTTTCAGAAATATTTATCAAATCGTCACGTATCTGAAATGCAAGTCCGAAATTACATGCAAATTCATTAACTTGATTTAAGTTAGAGCATCCTGCAAGTATCATTGCACCGCTTAATGCTGTTTGAAAAAGCCGTGCTGTTTTTTGCTCTGTTTTTTTTATATATTCATCAATTGTTATAATGCGAAATTTATTAAAATACTGGTAAACTTCACCCTGGCACATGTTTTCGAGAGTTCCGGCGCAAAGAGAAATTATTTGCGGAGTATTTAATGCATTCAGTTTTTTTAATGCTGTCGACAGAAGATAGTCGCCCGCAAGAATTGCGATTTTATTTCCGAAAGTTGTATTTAAAGTTTTTTCACCTCGTCTTGTTTCGCTTTCGTCAATTACATCGTCATGAATCAGTGATGCGTTATGAATAATTTCAATAACGGTTTGGAATGAATATTGTTTTTCATCAATGTTTGTATTCACGGCTCTAAGATACAAAAACGAAAGCAGCGGGCGGATTCGTTTGGCTTTTCTTGTCAAAAAATTTTTTAAAATATTATCTGTAAACGGCGAAAGATTTATTTCTTCTGTAAGTTCACGTTCAACTTTTTCAATATCTTTTTTTACAAGATTGTATATTTCATGGTATTTTTGATTAAAGCTCATGACTGAATTATATCATAAACGTTTATGTTAAAAGATTATTAAACTTTTTTATCTTGGGACGGAGTGTGTCGAAATTAAAGAAATATTCTAAGCAAAAAAAAACGACCGCAAGGCCGTTGAAAATTAATAGGAAAAAGGAGGGACCCCGCTTTTTTGATTAAGTATCAAAAAAGAAGGGGGGCTTTCCCGCCCGTCGAAAAAGAAGTAATATATGACTCAAAAAAAAAACGACCGCAAGGCCGTTGAAAATTAATAGGAAAAAGGGAAAGGAAATATATATAAAGCTCTTTCTTTGTGTTGTTTTTCCATTCTTAAACCATTTATCCGTTTAAGTTTGACTTTTCTATGTAGAAACAGTATATTTTACAGTTTCATTTTATTTAAGGATTAACCGAAAGTTTTGAAGGTTGATTCAGTGTTCTTTTCAATAACTTTTTCAACAGCATCCATTTCTGTCTGGATTGCGTTTTGTTCGGTATCCAGTTGTTTCAATCTCAATTCAAGGTTTTTGTCTTGAGCTTGAATTATTTCGATTTTTGCATTGATATCTTGAATTGCTTGATCATAAAGGTATTTTTCATGTTCATATTCGTTCATTGCATCGTTGTATGCATCCTGATCGGTTACTGTGTTGGTTGTTAATGCATATTGAGTATATGCACCTGTTCCGTCATTGTTCGGAATATGAATTGCAATAAATCTTCCTGATGTGTCACGTTCAACTCGGCATCCTTCAACTGCTTTGATTTCTTCAACTTTAGTGTCGCTGCCGATTGTGTAGCAGTTGATATTGCTCAAAATATTTCCGTTTTCATCAACCATATTTGCGTTGTTGTCAATGTCTGATTTTTTATAGAAATAAGGTACTTCCTGACCTGATGTTGTATCTTTTACATAGCGAATATACCATTCATCAGTTCCGTATTTGTCTTGTAGTTGAACCATCCAAGCTTGTTCTTCAGCTTGTTTTGCTGCTCTTTCCGTATCGTTTTCAACAGAAGGATCCTCAGTTCCAAGAACTCTTAATGCAACTGAACCTACATAATATTGACCGCCTTGAACATTAATAACACTGGTGGATGCTGCAACCGGAACATAATCATCCTGCCATTTTGAAAGATAGCTTACCGTATAAGTTCCGTCGGTTTGTGCTATCATTGCGGTAATTTCATTTGTTAAAGCACCATCTTCAAATGTGTAAACAGTTTGTGTGTAACTGTCAACAGACGGAGGAACTGGTACTGACATACCCAGAAGGTCATTATAGTAGTTGGCAGACTGATTAGACAATGCGGTACGTTGCTGGTTGATTTGTTGACCTTCGTACTCAACATTAGTCTTTCGGGCTGTCAAGCCTAAAAATCTAGCTTGTGACGCTGCCATTCCCATGACTGTCTGTTTTCCTTTCGTCTTTGTGTACTTACACATGTGGTTACGACATTTCAGACGATATTCTTTAATTTTTATAACAGTCATGTTAAGAAATTGTTACAAATTATTTTTCCCGATTTGAGCGAAATCGGTCTGAAATATAGGAAAGTATTGCACCTCCGATTTCTTCATTCGGGTCAAAGTTTGATTGCGGCGGGTTAATGGAGTTGCGCACAAGCATTGCAACAAGAGGTCCGAATGCATCCGGAACCTGAATTTTCCTGTAAATTCCGGCTAAAAAAGTCTGAATGTTCGGGGAGTTTGTATTGTTAAATCTGGAAAGCAGCGGATACATTTTATCAATATTTTTTGTTTTGTTTTCTGCAAGGCGGTCTAAAATATACAGATTTTCCGTAATTTCCGCTTCGCAGGTTGAAGTTGCAAGAATATTAGATATATATGGAAGAGCATTCTCTTTTTGTTTTACAAAATAGTCTACCTTTATCGGGTCTACCAGAATGTAATTTCTCTGTCCTGCAGGCATTTGTACCGGCATTGAATAAAGCGGAACAATACTTTCCTGCTTAACCGGTTTATAGGGCGTTATATTATTATATATGCTATTTGATTGTACGGGTTGAATCATTTAAAAATCCTTTTTTATTTTTAAAGTAAAGCATCAAGTATTTTATGAATATACAAACGGAGGTCCGTTTTTGATTTCAAGTAAAATATTTTCAGCCATTGTTTTTAGTTCTTCTTTGGGTTTGCCAAGCCGTGCCTGTTTGTAGAATTCTTCCATCAAGGGTTCAATTGCTGCATCTTTTTTTGATTTAAAGTTTTTTAATTCAGTAGACACAAGTCTTTGCTGAAGTTCAATTTCGGTATCGGCATTGAGTTTTTTAACCTCAACATCTTTAATTGCATCTCCAGCAAGCTTTCCTCCGTATCCGACCGCTGTCAACCCTGTTGTTCCTAAAAATAGTGTTTTAAATTGTTTGTTGTCTGTATCAAGGAGATAGTTATAGAAAAATGCCCGATAATCGTCAACGTGAGAATAAAAAGTCGGTTTCGGGGTAGAGCCTCCGCCGCAATACGGGTTTGCATCAGCCGTTGATTTAGTGATTTCTTTTGTCAATTCGTTTATAAAATCTTTTTTGTCAGTCCAGTTAAGTTTTTCAAGATGTTTTTCAATTTCTTCTTTTGTGGGTTCAATTGATTTAAAAAGATTTTTTAAATTCGCCATATCCTGAGATTTGGTTTTTTCTGTTGAATTTTCAACTATACTTCCGATTTCACGATTTATGTTTTTTACAAAATCATTAAGTTTGCCTTTGCTTTTTGTGAGATTTTTTAATGACAAAAATCCCATTCCGACAATTCCTGCAAAAGTCAAAAGTCCTGATAATATATAATTAATATTATTATTAGTTTGCCGTAGTGTTTGAGGTTGCGATTTTTCCCCTTTAAACATCAGTGCTTTAAAGGTTTCATCAGGAGAATTATTTTTATTTGAGTCAAAATTCAGATATTTACCGAGTTCTATTGCTTTTTGAGAGAGCATACTGCGTGTAATCCGGATTTTGCCGGCAAAGGACTGTGTTTCAATGGATATTAGTCGTTCCTGAAGATTTTTTTGTATATCGGCTTCTTTCTTTTTAACCCAAACATCACGAAATCCGTCAAAAAAAGTTTTTCCCATAAATGCCATTGCAGTAAGTGCAAAAACTCCGGCTCCGGCAAGAATTGTTTTTCTGTTCGGGCATTCAACGATTCGGTAAAGTGCTTGAACGGTTTCTTCATTTATTGCAACGTTTCTGACGGTCGATGGCAGCCTTTTCATTGAATCTATTGTAAGATTTGTTTTAGAACTTTTGTAAATAAGTCCTGTAAGACCTGTGATAACACCCATTACGCCAAGTGCAATACCGCTTATCGGAATAAGATTTTTTTCGGCATTTCCGGAGTTTTCATAAAGTTTGTCGGGCATCTGAGTATTTCTTGAAATTACAAGGGTGTCCATTGTTTCATCAAGGTTTACGTTTGAGGAATGTCCGGTTTCTTTTATATACGAATTGACAAGAACGCCTTCTTTAGTATCAGAGTTTGTTCTTTTCTGTGCACGTGTAAGATTTTTTTGCTGTCTTAAAGTTTCATTATCATGAAATGTATTATTGTTTACTTTCATCTTTTTCTAAATCCTTTTCGTTCCCTGTAAGTTTTTTATACAAATCATGTATAAAAGTTTTAAGTTCAAATGCCTTTTTCGTTTCATCAATTTGCCTGTCTTCATTTTCGGTGTCGAGCGGCTTGAATATTCCAAATAAAGATTTTACTTTTTTCTTAAATTCATTGAATGTTTCGGAGAGCTTTTTGTTTATTGAAGCCTTTAATTCACCCATTATTGCCGTCAGTTTGTCCGAAATATCCGCAAATTTCTGTTGAATTGTCTGAAAGACGTTTGAAATAACTGACGGAAGGGATTTAATCATGTTTATTGTTCCGCCGATTACTGTATTCAAAATAAAGTTTACGGGTTTTGCAATGACTGCGGGCGTATTATTTGTAAAAAATTGTGCAAGCTCTGCTGTTCTTGCTCTTGCATTATTCATAATGTTTTGAAAATTCTGCATTTGAAGTGCGAAATTCTGTAAATCCTGCTGACGCTGTGCTTTTGCGTTTGCCTGAGCCTTTAAAAAAGCTCCGATTGCGGCGCATTCGTTCCAGCTCATTTCACCCGGTTTTGCGGAAAAGTCAGCTTTTCTCATTCCGCCTCCGCCGCCCATTCCGCTGCATATCGGGCAGGCTCCCTGCGGAAGTCCGTGCGGGCATGTTCCTATTTTTGCACTGTTTGTATGTACAGTTGCTAATTGCATTAAAAAATCCTCTTCTATTTGCCGGAATTCTTAATTCCAAGTACGAGAGAGGACACTTAGAAAAATTTTTAATTTCTTCAAAAAGCACGTGAAGAAATCCGTTTTTCCGAGTGTTCCGGCTTTTACGGCTGCGGCTACAGCTGGAGATGTTCACTCCATTTCCTCTTGTTTTAAAGAATAAAATAAACAAAACTTTATTGTCAAATAAATAAGGGGTTTTATTAAATAAAATTAAAATATTTCTTTATAATATATAATATATAGATATTTAGAATTTATGTAAATTAATTTTTTATCAGACTAGCAAAAAAAAGTTTTCTTATGTATTATATAATGCATATTATTTTCATTGGAATTTTATATGCAGTTACTCATTGATAAAGAATTAAATTCAAACGATAAGATTTTAAAACCTGATTTCAATTCAAGAACAGGACGGGAACTTTTAGCGTTTTACCTTCAAACTAAATTTAAACAGATAGTTTCATACGACAAACGATGTGATGCACCGATTTTTAAGGAAATTAATCCGTCATTTATTCAAAAATTCACAAGGAGATTGATTACCAATCCGCACAAGCGAATTTTAATCGGAATTACCGGTGAATCTGCATCAGGCAAATCAACAATCTGCAGAGAATTGAAAAATTTAATCGAACAGCTTTCAATGCCGGTTTCAGTCTTAAGCACAGATAATTATTTTAACGATATATCTGAACTTATAAAAAAATACGGTGACTTTGATAATTTGCGTGATAACGGATACGATATTGATTCTCCGGCAAATTTTCAGCTTTCTCTTTTAAAACAAGATTTGATAAATCTTTCGGAAGGCAATAATATTAAAGCTCCCAGATATATTCCTAACGGCACCGGTGTTTCAGTTCCGCAATCTCTTGATATTCAATCCGACAAATTGATAGTCGTTGAAGGAATTGCAACAATGTATGAAGATGTAAAAGATATTTTCGATGTGAAAATTTATATTGAAACAGACCTTGATACCCGCCGCAGACGTTTTATGAAAAGAGCTATAGAGGAACGAAATCAGAATGAAATCAATGCTCAAAAACAATGGGATTATATAGTTGATGCAGGTGTTAAATATGTTCAGCCCGGCCGGAGTTCTGCCGATTTTGTACTGGACGGAAATGTTAACTTAAAATATTTTGATAAAATTCTTGAATATATCCATACAATTACCAATAATTTTCAATAAAGTTTTAAGATTGCTTAACACTTTTAACTTATTTTGCACTTAAATTAAAAATATGGTAAAATTTTTTTAATCTGTTATTAGTACGTTTAAATCAGAAGAGATTTTTTAATTAAATACACTAAATAATTGATACGATAATTAATTAATTTTACTATAATTTATTTGTACTAATCCAGGATAAGTAAATAGGTGGCAAGTGATTGAAAAGTTTATGAATAATGTGGATGAAAAAAAAGATGTAATTGAAATGTCCGGACGAAAAAAAGCCGGAATGGTTTTTATGTCTCTGTTTCTGGTAGGAATAATATTTGCAGCGGCAGGATGTACGGGCGGAAATTCCGCACCGCCGACCCCTCCGCCAGCAGCACCTGCGCCTGCTCCGGCACCGGCTCCGGAAGCTGATACGGGAGCAGCACCGGCACCTGCAGCTGACAGTGATATTGCAAATGTTGCACCGGATGTAGTCAATACGGATGATGTAATGGTTGAACCGGGGGCTGCGGATAATCAGGGGCAGGACAAGAAAAAGAAAGCTAAAAAAGATAAAAAATCTGAAGACGATAAAGAGAGTGACGATATTGATATTATCGCAAATAACGGCGATAAAATGGTAACAATTGTTGTGGAACAGTCAGGACGTCCGGATCCTTTTGTGCCTGCAAATGAAAAAGTTGAAGAAAAAGATGATCAGGCTCAGAAACTTCTGGAGCTTCAAAAGGCAAAATTACAATATGATCTGGTTGAGCCGCCTAATGCAGCAAGCGCAGACGGAGATGCCTCAAGAGTTTTAACAACAACTGTTTCCGGAATTATGTATGATAAAACAAGTCCTTCTGCAATTTTGAATATAGAGGGTTCTGATTTTCTCGTAAGATCCGGAGATGTTATTAACGGATATAAAGTTTTGGCAATAAGTCCTACCGTTGTCACGGTACAGCTCGGGGCAAACGTATATCAAGCCGGAGTCGGACAGTTGCTGGCAACTGACGGTATAAATTACAACACAGTTTCGAATTTGAGTAAAAAATTCGGCGGTGCAAAAAAATAAGTTAGATAAGCAGGAGCAGATATGAAAAATACAGTAACAAAGAAATTTTTAGCGGGTGCAATGTTGTTGGCGTTTGCTTTGCCAAATTCCTCAGCACTGGTTCTGGCGTCTGAGGTGACGGATTACATAAACGCAACTAATGTAAACGGCATGCTGCTTGCTGATGATTTGGGCGGATTAAGAGGTTTCAGTTCATCAGATGCGGCGGATGTTTTCAGCGGTATTTCGGCGCAAAATCAAAAAGATTTGGAAGAACAGTACAAACCTACCGAAAGAATTAAGCTGAAAGGCGAAAAATCTTTAACCGATAAAGTAATCCCTGTTACATTAAGTCTTCGTGATTCCGATATAACACAGGTGCTCCGTATGTTTGCGGATAAAGCCGGCTTAAACATAATTTTTGATGCTAATGTTTCCGGAACTATTACCATGGATCTGGTAGATGTTCCTATTAACGATGCATTTGAGTTAATAATGGAAATGAATCAGCTGTATTATCTGATTGACAATAATACTTTGATAGTATATTCAGACCCTGCAAATTCAACATTAAATATGAAGGAATTGATACCGATTCCGGTCAAATATGTTGATGCAATGCCAATGGCAAAATTTTTGAACGAAAATATTTTCGGGCTAAGAAAACCGGGAATTTCAAATACGCTGGTTGCAACAACCAACCCCCGTAAAAACGAAGTTTTGATTTTCGGAACCGAAAACGATGCGGCAATTGCACGTAAAATTATAGAACAATTTGACGTAAAACCTGTATTCAAAACTTACAAAGTAAACCACGTAACCTCAGATGTCATGGCGGAAATGATTTGTACCCAGTTGTTACCGACAATTATTGACATTGATGCAGCTAAAAGAAGTGATATCGGACAAATTACCGGTGCAGCTGCAAGTTCAAAAGGAATTTCAATCGGCGGAAGCGAAATTGCATGCGGGTATTCATCTGATATGAAAACAACTTCAAGTTCAGCATCAGGTGTTGTATCGTTTTCATCCCTGCCGCTGCTTGCTCTTGAAATATCATATTCCCCCGGTTTAGGTACAATCAGCGTTATGGGGGCAAATCCGAATCAGTTAAACATGATTGAAGACTTCATAAAAGCAAATGACAAAAAAGAGCCGCAGGCATATCTTGAAGTTTCAATTATAGAGCTGAACGAATCAGGATCAAGAACCTTAAATAACACATGGCAATTTATGAGTGATAGTCTTAAGGTATCTTTCTCCTCAGGTAATACCAAAGTTGATGAACCTATTTACTTTATTGATAACAAGCCGGGCGGTTCAAATACCAAAACTCCGTGGCTGTTATCATGGACTATTAACTACCTGCTTGAAAACAACAAGGGCCGTGTTGTTGCCAATCCACGTATCTTGATTACAAATAGTGAAGAAGCTGTTATCGACCTGACTTCAGATTACGTAAAAACAGTAACATCACAAATCGTTCAAGGTGTTAACAACGCAACTTCTCAAAGAGATTACGAAATCGGTGATGATAACGGTATCAAAGTTACAATAACACCTTTTATCAGTCCTGACGGATATGTAACAATGGATATTGTTCCTGAATATGCTACAATTTCAGAACAAATATATGCGCCCAGTGACGAAGCAGGCGGAGAAATGGATTTGGTTGCAACATTGCTGCAAAGACGAGATTTGGATCTTAAAAAGGTTCGTATAAAAGACGGTGAAACTTTGATTATCGGCGGTATGCTGCGTGATACCGAAACAAAACAGGTTCAAAAGATACCGATTTTAGGTGATCTTCCGTATATCGGAGCTATTTTCAGAAGTTCAAATACCGAAAAATCCAAAGAAGAAATGATTATTATGATTACACCGAGAATCATAACCGATAACGAAGACGCTGTCGGTGAACAAGAAACTTTGTAGATAGAATATAATCAACATGAATGAAGTTTTAAACAGATTAAAAAACAGTGTTAATAAACAGATACTTAACAAGGTCAACAGTTCACTGTTGGAACAATACAACTTTGTACCTTTAAGTGTAAAGGACAAGTTTCTGTTTGTTGCAATCAATTCCAAATCTGATAAAGGTGTAATAACCCTGCAATTAAAAGAGCTTTTTCCGTTTCAATTAAAATTTATCCAGATAGCGGATGCTGATTTGGGACAGCTCTTAAACAGCTTAAAACCTCTAATGGCATCTGATTCTTCCTCAATTGATACACCGGAAGGTCAGGCAAAGTTAGGGGAAATGCTGATTAAAAAGGGTTATATATCAGACTTGCAGCTATTACAGGCATTAGCCGAAAGTAAGCGACTTAAAATGCCTATCGGTTCAACACTGTTTAAGTTAGGCTTCATAACCCTTCCGCAATTAAAAGAAATCCTTCATGATCAAACGGGTTTTGATTTAGTAAGCAATGAACAGCTAGCCAAACAGGACAAATTTATTAATATGCTGCCTGAAGACTTTATTAAAACAAATAAAGTCGTTCCTATATCATCAGACGGCAAAACATTGCTTTTAGGTGTCGTAACACCTTTAAAACCGGATGTTTTAAAAGAAATCATTTACTTGACCGGACAAAACCCGAAACAACTGCTGATGACTCATTATGAGTATCAAAACTCTTTAGATACATTCTTCTCCGAACAGAAAAAAGAAACGGAAAGAATTATCAAAAAAATTGAGGAAGAGTCAGCTGAAATTGAAAAAGAAGAAACTTTGTGGGAGCAGGTTGATAACGAGCTTCAAGATTCAACCGGTTCAATTGCAAAATTTGTAAACCAGATTATTACAACCGCAATCGACAACAACGTTTCCGATATTCACATAGAGCCGAGGCTGAGCGGATATATAGTCCGTTACAGAAAATTCGGTATGCTGCAAAAAGTTCTTGACATTCCGCCGAAAGCGGAAAGTTCTGTTATTGCACGTTTTAAAGTATTGTCACGTATGAATATTGCAGAACACAGAAGACCGCAGGACGGTACGTTTTCAATTAAATACCGTGAAGGTTCATACGACTTCCGTATCAATACACTGCCGGTTTCAGGAAAAGAGAAGGTCTGTATCCGTGTACTTGCACCTGCAGTCAGCTTAAATGCCGCAGATAAAAATATTAAACTTGTCGGCGGTTCGGATGAAGATGTTGCAAAAATTAAAAACATGGTAAGCTGTCCGAACGGAATTATTCTGACATCAGGTCCTACCGGTTCCGGTAAAACGACGACACTTTATTCTGTTTTAAAAAGTTTGAATAACGAAGACGTAAATATTACAACAATTGAAGACCCGATAGAAATTAAACTTGAAGGTATCAATCAGTCGCAAATTAACGCAAAAGCCGGTATTACATTCGCTTCCTGTATGCGTGCAATCTTACGTCAAGACCCTGACATCATTCTGGTCGGTGAAATTCGTGACTATGAAACTCTGGAAATTGCGATTTCCGCCGCATTGACAGGTCACCTTGTATTGAGTACGGTTCACACCAACTCTGCAGCCGCAACGGTTACCCGTTTGATTGAAATGGGTGCAAAAGATTACCTTGTATCATCAACACTGTCAGGCGTTATTGCTCAACGTCTGGTAAGAAAACTCTGTGACGAATGTAAAGAAGAATATTACCCGACTTATGAAGAAGCAAGCCAGATTCTTGTTGATGAAGAAGAAATTCAAAAATTGATGAAAACCCCGATTTACCGGGCAAAAGGATGTAATAAATGTGAATTTACAGGATATAAAGGACGTTTGGGCGTTTATGAAATTATGCAGATAAACAAAGAAATCAAACGTCTTATCGCAATGGGCGCACACGATTTGGAAATCGAAGATGCCGCCGTTAAAAATGGTATGAAAACTTTGCACCAGTCCTGTATGGCGCACATCCTTGCCGGTTATACGACAATCGACGAATTCGTCCGAGTTCTGGGTGTTGTAAATGAATAGGAGTTGCAATGGGCATTTATAATTATGTAGCACTTAAAAATAATAAAGATATTGTAACCGGTAAAGTTGAAGCGGCAAGTCTGCGTGAAGCACGTGACAATGTTCGTAAACTCGGATTTTTGCCTACCAAGGTAACGGAAGAAGCTTTAAAAAAGGAAGATGTAAAGAAAAATGACGGCCCCGGCACCATGAAAAGCCTCGGGCTTCAGGATAAAATCGAATTTACCTCAACTCTTCAAATTCTGGCACAGGCAGGTATTCCGATAATCGAATCCTTGATGTTTATTGAAAATGATGCCGCAAAACTTAAACAAAGACTTGTATCAAAAGAATTAAGGCGTCAGATTATGGGCGGCGGCACCTTTGCCGATACGGTTGCAAAATACCCTGAAATATTCGGTCAGGTTTATATCGGTCTTGTAAAAGCCGGTGAAGATTCCGGTGAATTGGAAAAAACTCTGGAACGTCTGCTGGAACTTTTGAACAAAGAAGCAAATATCCGCGGTAAAGTTATCGGAACGCTGATGTATCCGATGTTCGTAATTCTTCTTGCCGTTGTTATTGTACTTGTCATGTTGATGTTCGTATTCCCGATATTTAAAGAAATGTTTGATAATATGGGGCAGGAACTTCCATGGATTACGGCAACATTGATGAGTATGGGTATATTTTTAAAAACATACTGGTATTTTGTTCCGCTGATTTTTATTGCGGTATTTGGAGGAATTTCTTTCCTTTTCCGCTGGGAGCCGAGCAGAAGAAAAATTGATGAAAACGTTTTGAAAATACCGCTTTTAACAGATTTAATCCAGTATTCAAACTTTGCAAACTTTATTGCAGTTTTGCAGGTTGCCTATGATGCCGGTGTTCCGATTATTGAATGTTTGTATCTTTCTATTTTGACACTGACAAACTTCACACTGAAAGAGCAAATCGCAATCGCAACCAATAAAGTCCAACAGGGGCAGCACCTTTCAACAGCACTTCGTGCAACAGGTGTTATGCCGAAAATGATTTTGTTTATGATTTCAACAGGTGAACAATCAGGTCGTCTTGGCGATATGATGGGTCAGGCTACAAAATTTATCGACAAAAAGCTTGATACAATTATTGATACAATGACTAAAATGATTGAGCCTATTATGTTGATTGTAATCGGTACTATCGTTCTTATTCTGGCACTGGCGCTTTATCTGCCATTGTTCGGATCATATGTAGGCTTGTAATAAAAAATGAAAACTTATGTAATTACAGGTGCAACATCAGGTATCGGAAACTCTCTTGTCAGAGAGTTTTCCTTCTCAAACACTGTTTTTGCCGGCTATAGAAACGATAAAAAACTCGAAAGTTTAGTTGAAATTTCAAAGAATATAATTCCGTTTTATATAGATATGACGCAGCCGGAAACGATTTTATCAGCTGCGGATTTTATAAAAAGCAAAACCGGTAAAATTGATACTCTTATAAATGTTGCAGGAGGCGTTGTGGCAGGAGCCATCGAAAATATTGATATGAATGCCCTGCGCACTCAGTTTGAAGTTAATACATTTTCGCATCTGCAATTTGCGCAAAATCTGCTTTCAATTCTTGAAGGCGGAAAAATTATCAACATAAGTTCCATGTCAAGTTTTGGTATATTTCCTTTTATTTCGCCATATTGCGCTTCCAAAAGAGCACTTGACATTTTGTTTAATTCACTTGCAATAGAAACAAAACGTGATATCAAAGTTGTTTCCATAAAACCCGGGGTAATCGCAACGCCTTTGTGGGAAAAATCCGTAAATGAAAACTCAGAACGTCTGCAAAAAGACTCTGCATTTCAAAAAGAGATGAAGTTTATGGAGCAGAACGCTTTAAAAAACCGTACAAAAGGGCTGGATGTTCAAAAAGTTGTGGAAGTTGTTTTAAAAGCGGACAGATTAAAAAATCCGAAATCTTCATATACCGTCGGTTTTGATGCAAAATTTGCGCAAATACTCTCAAAGCTTCCGCAGGATTTGTTGAATAAATTGGTAAAAGTCGGATTAAAAGCAAGATTAAATTAATTTGCAAAATCAGATGCCTTATGTTAAAATTTTAATAATAAAGCGAAAGGAGCAAAAAATGGTGAAAAAGCAGACTATGATTGAAATTCAGGGGGGGGGGGGCAACCCGTAAAACAGCTCCTGACAGCGATTTAACAATTAGTCATTTTGAGGACAAGGACAATTCAAGTCCAAAGCCTCTTAAAAAGACATCTCTTGAATCATTTTACGAAAACCGTTACGTCATTCTGAGCTTGACTCAGAATCTATCAATTTTGATAAAAAATATTTGGCACTTTTGCGGCCAAAAGTGCCGCAAAGCAGCCTTCACAATGGCGGAAGTTTTGATAACACTCGGTATAATCGGAATAGTTGCTGCAATGACTCTGCCTTCCTTAATCGGAAATTACCAGAAAAAAGTTACTGCAACAAAATTAAAAAAAGCATATGCTGTACTCAGTCAAGCGATACTTTTGTCCCAGTCAGACAATGGAGAATCAAGATATTGGGTTGATGAATCTGTAAAAATAACAGAAGAAAATTTGAAACGATATTTTGATATTTATTGGGCACCTTATTTAAGGATTTCAACATTCTGCGATTCTGCTAAGACTTGCGGTTATCCGGACGAAAATCAGACAAATGTTAAAGATTTTTATGGAAAAACTACTTCTCTTAATTTTTGGGGTGGCAACAGAATAAGTCTTTTAACAGAGGATGGTATGTACCTTTTATTTAGATCGATTAATGACAGCGGAAGTGGAAATGAAAGATTCTCCAAGCAACAGCAAATTTTTGTAGACATAAATGCAGGCAAAAATCCAAATTGTCTGGGTAAAGATACTTTTTTGTTTTATATAGATTTGGACAACCCGCGTATTTTACCTTACGGATACGATAAAGATGATAGAACAATTAATGAAAAATGTTACGGCAAAATCACAAATAATTATTTAAATATGTGTGCTGCCCGTATAATGCATGACAATTGGGAAATTACATACTATTAATTGCCTTTATGCTTAATTACAAAAAATATTGTTCATGATAGACTGATTTTGTAATTGAAATGAGGTGTCGGATGAAAATTGCACTGGTAAATCATGGATGCGCAAAAAATTTGGTAGACTCGGAACTTATGCTGGGGCTTCTAACAGAAAAAGGTCATGAAATTACACTGGATGAAAACGATGCACAAATCGTAATCGTAAATACATGTTCATTTATTCATGATGCGGAAAAAGAATCAGTCCAATCAATTCTCCAACTGGTAAACGACGGCAAAAAAGTTATTGTAACCGGTTGTCTTCCGCAAAAACACAAAAACGATTTGAAAAAAGCTATTCCGGAAATCAGTGCAATGCTTGGTACCTCAGACTTCAGTGAAATCGTCGAAACCGTTGAAAAAATTGCAGATGAAAAAACGGATGAATATATTGAAAAAATTTCCGAAAAACCGGAATATATTTATCCGGAAGAAATTGAGCGCCAGCAGATTACAATGGGCGCAAGTTCATATATCAAAATTGCAGACGGGTGTAATTATCACTGCGGGTATTGCATAATTCCGCAGCTCAGAGGTGCATATCATTCAAGAACAATTGAAAATATTGTTGATGAAGCTGAAAATCTGGTTAAAAAAGGTGTTACCGAAATTGTTCTGATAGCACAGGATACAACTAGTTACGGAATTGACATTTACGGAAAACCTTCTCTTGCAAAATTATTAGAAGAACTGAATAAAATTGAAGGTTTGGGTTGGATTAGAATTATGTATGCATATCCATCACAGTTGAATGATGAACTCATCAATGCGATTGCAAATCTTGATAAAGTCGTAAAATATATAGATTTGCCGCTTCAGCATTCGGATAAAGCTATTCTGGAAGCCATGCGCCGTCCGGTTTTTGATTATGAAGTTTTGATAAACAAACTTCGTGATAAAATCTCCGGTATTGCAATCAGAACGGCATTTATTGTCGGATATCCCGGAGAAACCGATGAACAGTTTGAACATCTATACAATTTTGTTGAAAAAATGCGATTTGACAAAATGGGTGTTTTTGAATATTCACGGGAAAAAAATACAACGTCATACGATATGCAAAATCAGGTTCCGCAAAAAATAAAAAAAGAAAGATATAAAAAACTCATGGCGTTGCAGCAAAAGATTTCGTATGAAATAAATCAGGCAAAAATCGGTAAAACAATTCCATGTATTGTTGAAGGTTTTACTGATGACGGGGTTGTTATAATGCGTTCATACGCCGATGCACCGGAAATTGACGGGCTGGTTTATGCAAAAGGCGAAGAAGCTGTTGTGCCCGGAGATATAGAACAGGTTTTGATAGAGCGTGCCGATGAATACGATTTGTTCGGTAAAATACAATAATTTACATATAGATAAATTTCGGATTTTAGTGTAATATTATTTTAGTTTTAGTTTATGCGGGATTATGAATGGAATTTGCGGAAGATAAGGCTGTCAATAATGAAGAACTGAATGCGATTTTCAAGGATATTGTAAAATATTCTCCGTCAAAACTATGCGGAATGCTTGGAAATGCTTTGATTGTTCCTGTTTATACCAATATCCTTCTTCCCGAGGAATACGGACTCTATTCGTTGTCAATCGCATTTTTGTCGTTCTTATGCATAATCTTTTCTGATTGGGTCGGGCTTTCAGGCTTAAGATTTTTCCGCTCGTTCCAGCTTGCGGATGAACTGCCAAAATATCTTTCAATGCTTGTGACGATTTTGACCTTTAACATCTGTACGATGTTTGTTTTTGCATTTGTATTCCGTCACAATTTTTATGACTTTTTTAATATTCAGCCAAAATACTTTTTCTGTATTTTGTTTTTGATAATTCCGGTTGCCATACGGGCTTTGCTGTTCCAGCTTTTGAGAGCACAGTTAAAATCAATTTCGTTTACTTTTTCGACAATAATAAACCAGATTTTAACAATGGCACTTTCTGTTTTCATCGTAAAATTTTTCCATCTTGGTGCATTATCGCTTCTTCTCGGTATGGGAATTTCAATTTCATTGATTGATATTCTTCTTATTTATCAGAGCGGGATTTTAAAATATTTCAGGAAACCTAATCTGCAGGGCAAAGTCCTTATTCCGATGTTCCAGTACGGAATCCCGATTGCGGCGACGTCATTGAGTGCATGGGTGATAAATCAGAGCAATAAATTTATCATGAACAGTATAAGCGGCTTTAAAGAAGTCGGACTTGTCGGTGTGGCTTACGGGTTGACGCTTCCGTTGTTTATGACAATTTTTTCAATAATTACGGTTGCGGCGGTGCCGAGAATATTTAATATGTTTGAAGAAAAACAGGATGTTCGTCCGATTGTAACAAGATTTACGGGATATTTCCTTGTTGTATCAGTTCCTGTGATTACGGTAGTTTCCGTTTATGCTCCGGATTTTGTAAATCTTTTTGCAAATACAAAATTCTCCGAAGCCTACAGACTTGTTCCTTATTTTGCGTTCGGGTGTTTGTTTATGGCGCTTTCGGATTACACAACGCTGCAATATCACCTTGCAAACAAAACTTATATTGATTTTATTTTAAAACTTATTTCAGGTGTTGTCGGAATTGCGGCAAACATCCTTTTAATCCCTAAAATGGGGCTGGAAGGTGCCGGGATTGCTACATTAAGCGCAAATTTTGTATATTTCTTTTTGAGTGCTGTAATAAGAATTCCGGAGCTTGCAAGTTATTCTCCTAACAGAACACTTCTTCGTATGTTTGCTGCATTTATTCCTGCAGGATTGTTGTATTTCGGGTTTAAACATACCCCTTATATTCCCGGAATTATTCAGATGATTTTATTGCTTGCTGTTTTTTACGGTGTATTCTGGGCGGTTTCTAAAACAATTCTAAGACGTCCGGTATAAATTCCTTAATAAAAATTTACAAAATAGCAATAAAAATTTTTCCGGATTGTTTATTAATTTATATAAATATGTGTTTTTAACCTTAATTATCGTAATAAACGGTAACAATTAATGGAAAAATAAAAATCAGCCCGTTAAAATAATACAACACATAAGGTTAATCGGATTTATATAAGAATTAGGGAAAAATTGAAAGGAATTTAGCCATGACTCAAAAGAACGCTGGAAATATTAAGTATTTACTTTCTGCGCTAACATTGTGTCTAGTTGCTCAACAATCTATAACATCACAAGCGTCAGCCAGTATGATTACGGGTGTAAAACCCGAAGATGTCGGCGGACATAACCAGTATAATATTACCCCGGAAGGTTTGATGGGGGATAAAGATATCGGCTTCAAAACTTACGGGCATTTTACGCTTGATGAAGGCGACATTGCAAACCTGATTTTTAATTATTACGGAAAAGACGTTTCAAAATTCGTTAACCTTGTAGACAATCAAATTGATATTAACGGTATTGTAAACGCTGTCAATGCAAACGGACAGTTCAATAACGGGCAGGTGTTCTTTGTATCACCGAAAGGTATGGTTGTCGGAGCTTCCGGAGTTTTGAACGTAGGCTCACTGACAGTTTTGACACCTGATCAGAATAAATTTGACAAATTTAAGTCTGATGCGGATATCAGAACTGATTTAACCGATTTGTATTCTGAAGGCACCGGAAATGTTACGATTAACGGAAAAGTTATAGCAAGAGGAGATGTTGATATCAGAGCGGCTTCTGTTAATGTTAACAACTCTATCATGGCAGGTGTCGGAAACAACAATGAAGTGTTTACCTCAAATACAGCCGCAAATAATTTATTCAATCAGCTTGTAAATACTGACAATTTAAAAGCAGGCAACGCTTTTTCAAGTGAAAACGGAAACATCAAAATTACGGCATATTCAGGTGATGGCGGAGTAAAACTCGCAGAAGGCTCTACTCTTAAAAACTTTGGAAAAGGCGATGTTGATATTTTAAGCAAAGGAACTGAAGGCATTGTTGTAAACGGCGATATTAAAAATCCTGACGGAAATATTAATCTGACAACTACAACAGGCTCTATTGAAGCCGGCGGAAACGTTGTTAACAGAAACGGAAATATTACTGCAGACAGTGCAAACGGTATTTATCTTGCACAGAATGCCGAATTAAATAACAAAAACGGGAATATTACCCTTATAAACAAAGGTACAAAAGGCGTTGATATAAAAGGTTCTATTGAAAACCGTGACGGTGATTTGACTATCAACAATACTGCAAAAGGCGGAATTACAATTGACGGTGCGCCGGTAAACAACTTTAACGGCAACACCACAATGACCAATACCGGTGAAGACGGAACAACAATCAACGGAACAATTACCAATACAAAAGGCAATTCAACATATACCAATACATCAGGTGCCTTGATTGTTAACGGAGTTGTTAACAACGAAGGCGGCAATATGAAATTTGATAATACCGGTACAGGTATTCAGGTAAATTATGATGCCGATATTACAAATACAAACGGAAACCTTGAAATGTACAACACCGGTGCCGACGGTATTTTGATTGATGAGAATTCAACCGTTACCAACAATACCGGTGATATGTTTGTTTTGAATACCGGCGAAGGCGGTATGACAATCAACGGAACCCTAACAAATACCAAAGGCAATGCTGCCATTACAAATGAAGCAGGCAAATTAAATGTTAACGGAGTTATAAAAAATAATGACAAATTACTTGCCATAACAAATACCGGAACCGGATTGAATATTAATGACGGTGCGCTCGTTGACAGCGAAGGACAGCTTATAATAGATAACAGCGGCGTTGACGGTATGAACATTTCAGGAACCGTTCAAAGTCTTGGCGATGCAGATATTACAAACTCAAACGGTGATTTAAATATTCATAACAGCGCACTTATTAGTCACAAATCAGTTAATAATAACCATATAAATATTACTAATACCAATACAGGAAATAAACTGTACATTGACGGCAAAGTCGTTTCCGAAAACGGAAATATGAATATTTCAAATACCGGCTCAGGCGGACTTCACATAGATAAAAACGGTGAAATTACAAACAATGTAGTCGATGAAGATGATAATATCCCTGTTTTTGAAAAACACAGCCCGCAAATCAATATCTCAAATGACAGTCTTGCGTCAATGGATATTGACGGTACCGTTAATGCAAACGGAAGCAGTTACAAAATTACAAACGCCGGCAAAGGTGCTTTAAATATCAAAGAAACAGGCGTAATTAACGGGAATATCACAAAAGAATCATATATTCAAAATACCGGCGACGGCGGAATTAAAATTGCAGGAAATGTAAATACAAACAACGGTTCAACAGAAGGCAGATATCTTGATGCCGGTTTGACAATTGAAAATGATAATGCAATTTCAGGAATTCATATAACGGAAACCGGCAATATCAATTCCGAAAACTCAAATCACACCTTTATTTCCAATAACGGCGAAAAAGGAATTGTTGTCGACGGCAAAATCAATCAGGATTTCGTTTCAAAGAATGCTAATTCTCTTAAAATTACCAACACCGGACGTGACGGCATTAATATCACATCAACAGGCCGCATAAACAA
The DNA here is from genome assembly GCA_944322785.1 of Candidatus Gastranaerophilales bacterium. Classification (GTDB taxonomy): domain Bacteria; phylum Cyanobacteriota; class Vampirovibrionia; order Gastranaerophilales; family Gastranaerophilaceae; genus Scatenecus. Next base: position 62,643 of record CALUPW010000007.1, read on the forward strand.
TACCTCAAGCACATATATCAAAAACAGCGGTAAAGAAGGTATTAAAGTTGCGGGGCTTATTGATACAAACGGTTTGAATGTTGAAAATACCGGTTCAAATGTCGTAATAGGTGATGAAACAAGAAATGACAACTATATAACCTCAAGTGATGATGTTAATATCAATATTGAAAACGGAAGTCTTTTAAATTCCGGTGTTGACAAAACCCTTATAAAAACAACAAATAACGGTAATCTAAATATAGATGTTGTTGACGGTTCAGTTGGACTTGATGACGGCAATAAGGGTGTTTATATAGGTGTAGGGCCTAAATCACGTGACTTTACAAAATCAATAAACGTAAATGTAGACGGAGCAATTACCGCAACAACAGAGCAAAACCAATCTAAAGAAGATTTGAATGTCAATATTGCAGGCAAAAATTCCGATCTTAAAATAGACCATATCAAAGCTGACGGTAAAGTTATTTTAACAACTGCAGATTTTGATGAAAGCAAAAAAGGTTACTCAATACTTAACGCCTCAACGGATCCGACCAAAGCCAACATTGAAGGCAAAGGTATTGCACTTATTGCAAGTGACAAAATCGGAGATACAGATAACAAACTAACCTTTAATCAAACAGAAGGTCAGTTTAACAAAGCGGGATATAACCTCGACAAACTTGAATATACTCCGAATGCCGAATACGGAATGGATGTCCTTGCAATCAATGATATAAACATTAAAGGTCAGGATGACAAATACGACACAAATGTCGGAACAATGATTTCAAGAGAAGGTTCTATAAATGCAGAATTTTCCGGAAATACTTATGTTCGTGAAGTCACTGCAGACAAAGAACTTAATATGGTTACACGCGGTGCGGAATTTGTAATCGACAATCTCGGTACGGTTCCTTATACTCCTGAAGATTATTTCGGACCTAACGGAGATATTGCACCGGATACATTAACCGTAAAAGCTCTTGATATCAACCCGAATACAAGAGTTGATGATGCCGGACTAGTTGACGGAATTCACAGCCACTGGGCAGATTCTCATATAATTATTAAAAACGGACGTGTTGACGATAATGCCAAAATTGTATTCACAGGTGATAATGTTTATGCCGGCGGATATCGTTTCTATATGGGTAAAGAAAGAAACGAAGACGGTAAAACTTACTGGGTATATGACGACAGAACCGCAATGACCGATATGAGCGGAAACGATCCGACAATCAGGGTTAATGCGGTTCGAGAAGACGACGTAACTTCAATCGGACGTAAGGAAGAAGAACGTAACTATTATACAGGCGGAAGCGTTCAGGAAGATAAACCGTGGTACGGAGATGATGATGACGATGACGATGATGATCATTTAATTGTTCCGGAACCCGGCGATGACGATGACGACGACGAACCGGATCCACCGCCACCGGGTGATGATGACGACGATGAACCAGATCCACCGCCACCGGGTGATGATGACGACGATGAACCAGATCCACCGCCGCCGGGTGATGATGACGACGATGAACCGGATCCACCGCCGCCGGGTGATGATGACGACGAACCGGATCCACCGCCGCCGGGCGATGACGACGATGAACCGGATCCACCGCCACCGGGTGATGATGACGACGATGATCATGGAGCAACCATGGATGATGCAAAACGCACATGGAAAAAAATCATCGCTGACGATATCAGTATAGTTGACAAACGTCAGTACATGAGATTCTATGTAGACGGCAATATTCCGGTACAACTGGAATCAACAGACAAGATTTCATCAATACTTGATATATCAAGAGGCGGAATTGCAGTTTCTCATAACAACAACCTGAAAGTCGGCGAAATTGTACCGGTACATATTACATACGGTGATATTGATATCAACGCAAATGTAAAAATCGTAACCGCATCAGATGTACGAGCAGGAGCCGAGTTTGTAAATCTGGACAGTGCAACTGCAAACAAGATACTTTATGTAAACCTGCTTCTTGAAGAACAGCAAATGTTATCAGCAAGCGGTGAAGAAAAACAAATATAATGTGAAGTATATTATATACGAAACGACCAATCTATGATTGGTCGTTTTTGTAAGTTATGCAGCGTGTCTTGCCATAAGTTTCTCGCGTCTAGCCTGAGTTTCTGCAAACATCGCATATCCTTTTGACGGATTAGTCAGATAATGCGGGGCGTATCCGGTTCTCTTTTGACCTGCGCCGGAAGCTTTTTGTCCGCCGTTCATTGCCTGCATTTTCGCACCGGCTGTTTGTAAACCGTTTCCGATTTTGTTCCATGTTTCAAAAGATTTAAAGTCAATATTCATTTCTTGTTTAAGCTCTTGAGCAGCTTGTTTTACAAGACTTGATGAATTGCCTGCAACCTGAATAGTTCCTTTTTTGATACCTTCTTTAATGGCTTCTTTAGACAGACCTTTTGTAGCTTCAACTGCGCTGTCGACAGCTGCTGTTGCTCCGGCTTTTGCTTTGTCTGCAATATTACCCACGCCGTCTTTAAATGAATCTTTAATAGTCTCAGTTGTTTGTCCTTGAAGTTGTTCCATAGCTCCGGCTTTAGCTATTTTCGTAGCTTGTTTTTTGGAAAGATTTCCTAATGCACCCGAATCAGCCATCTCTCCGACAGCCTCTTTCGCAGCAACACCTGCTGCAAGTTTTTGTGTGGCTTCGGTTGCTTTGTCATCAATTTCAGCAAATGATTTACCCCATTCTTGAGAGCCTTTGATAGCTGATGTTCCGGCCATAACAGCAGCACCTGCGCTTGTCAATGCCCCTGCGATATTACCTTGAGCGGCATAACATGCTGTTTTTGTAACATTTACTGCAAGTTGTGCGTATTGACCGATTGTTTCACCTACGGTACCGGCTTTTTCCATTACCTGACCGGCTGCAATTAAAGCTGCACCAGCTCCAAAACACCAGCTCGTGGATGAGCCGAGTGCAATTAATGCCATACCTGTATATTTAACGGTTGTGGCTGCTGTTGTAAATAATGTTACACCATCTTCAATTTTAGTTGTCACCTCAAGTATATTATCGGAGGCTTTCTTGTGTGTTTCCTGAACCTGTTGAATATTTTGTACATTTGCCATGTACTTTAAGGTAACTTTATGCATTGTTTTGATTTGCTTGTTTGTTGAAGTTTGGAGTTTGCCGATTTTTTTACCGGTTTTTTGCATAGAAGCGGATTTCGTTGAAATTTGACCTTGAAGTTCTGCAATTCTTGTTGCGTTGGGATCTTCGGACATCGCCTGTTGATCTTGTTGATATTCTTCAGTTCCAGCAAGTGAAAGTGAAAATGCACTGTTAACTCCGACACCTGTTGAATTTGCACTCATCAAACTTTGAAGTTCTGATTGCAGCGCCGTTACTTCTTCGTTTTCTGCATTTAAAGATTCTGTTAACTTGGCAATTTGCTGTTGATTTTTTTTAATTGATTTTTCTTCTTTTTTGTATTGTTTATCTAATTTTTTCTGTTCTTTTTGTAATGTTTTTTCGTCTTTTTGTGCATCTTTTGCATAGCTGTTTGCTGTTTCCCCGTCTTTTTTAACAGCAGCAGTTTGTGATTTCATATCACTGGTTTGTTTGTTCATATCAGCAGCCATAGCACGACCTTCGGAGGCACTGATATCTTCCGCTTTTTTGGTTTGTTCACCTTCTTTGGAAGCACCGGAAGATGATGCTGTTTCTTCGGTTTCTGCACTTCTTCCTTCAGCTATGTTTTGAAGATTCTGTTGGGATTCCTGTATAGAAAATTCATTTTTCTTTGTTGTGATTTCCTGAATTTTACTTTTAAACATTGAGTTTAAAATCGGACTTCCCTGAGTAAAATTCTGAATATCTGAAAGAGCCTGTTCACACTCTTTTTTGCTAGTCATTTTGCTTGCATCAAGAGATGTTAGATCGTTAATGTTTTTTGGTTTCGGAGCTTCCAATTTCGGCGCATTCCAGATAGAACCGTCCTGTGTCATCCAGGCCGGCTTTTGAGCAGATGAAGTGCCCTGACCTTTTTTGGCCATTGCAAGTTTGGTGATTTCTGCTAGCGATAAATTGTTTACGCCGTCTACCATTTATTTACAGCTCTCCTCATGTTAAGCTCTCTTAAATATATAAAAAATTCCTGTATTCCTTGATTTCAGCATGTTTTAGTTTTGTTACAAAAATTAATAAATAAAATAAAACCTTCTAAATTTGCTTTAAAAAAATATTTTTGTTAAAATTTATGCGTAAAGAAATTTTGATGAGGGAGAAATAATCATGAAATTAATGGAAGGCAAAAAAGGTGTTATTTTTGGAGTTTCAAACACACACGGAATTGCATACGGCATAGCAAAACAGCTTTATGAAGCAGGTGCGGATATCGCATTTACTTATGCAGGCGAACCTATGGAAAAACGTGTTCGTCCTCTGGCTGAGGAAATGGGCGCAAAAATCATCATGAACTGTGATGTTACAAAAGAAGATGAAGTCGCAGCTGTTTTTAAAGAATGTGAAAGAGTTTACGGAAAAATAGATTTTGTGGTTCATGCTGTTGCGTTTGCTGCAAAAGAAGATTTGCAAGGCAGATTTATTGATACTTCCCGTGCAGGCTGGGATCTTGCAATGGGTGTAAGTGCATATTCTCTAATCACCCTTTGCAGACACGCAGAACCTATTATGAACGAAGGCGGATCAATTTTCGCACTTACATACCTCGGTTCAGAATACGTTGTTGCAAACTACAACATTATGGGTGTTGCAAAAGCCGCTCTGGAATCATCAATGAGATATCTGGCTGCAGACTTAGGCAAAAAAGGTATCAGAGTCAACTGTATTTCAGCCGGTGCTGTTAAAACTCTTGCAGCAAAAGGTATTTCAGGATTTGACAAAATGCTTAAAGCCGCAGTTGCAAAAGCTCCTCTCGGACGTAATGTTTCTCTGGATGATGTCGGCAAAGCGGGTCTTTATCTGGCATCAGATCTTTCAACCGGTACAACAGGACATATTTTGTATGTAGATTGCGGCTGTCATTCGGTTTACGCATCTCTGGACGAAATGGAAATCATTGCAAATTCTATTCCTAAAGCGTAAAAGTAATTATAAAATATCTGAAAAGAGCCTGTAATATTTCACAGGCTCTTTTGTTAATTTGAATAATTCCAAATAATTTTTGCTCATATCTTTTTTTATGTTATCCTGTTGTAAGAGAGACATAAATAAAAAGGATTTAAAATGACAGAAACTGCAATAAATATTGAAGATTTACCGACTGTATATGACCCAAAATCAACAGAGGAAAGTATTTACAAATTCTGGGAAGATGGCGGATTTTTTAAAGCAGATGCAAAAAGTGACAAGCCGCCGTATTCTATTGTAATTCCTCCACCGAATGTAACCGGTGTTCTTCACATGGGGCATGCGCTCGATGAAACTCTGCAGGATATTTTGACTCGCTATCACAGAATGTCCGGTTATGAAACTCTCTGGCTTCCGGGAACCGATCACGCAGGGATTGCCACTCAAAATGTTGTTGAGAAAAAACTTCGTGAAAAAGGACTTTCAAGATACGATTTGGGCCGTGAAAAATTCCTGGAAGAAACATGGAAATGGGCAAATCAGCACAAATCAGCAATTTTAGACCAGTGTAAACGCCTCGGTGCATCATTTGACAGAACCCGTGAAAGATTTACATTTGATGAAGGCTGTTCAAAAGCTGTCAAAGAAGTTTTTGTCCGATTGTACGAAAAAGGATTGATTTATAAAGGTAAATATATCGTAAACTGGTGTCCCAGATGCAAAAGTGCGATTTCTGATGTAGAAACCGAATATGTCACAGAACAGGGGCATATGTGGGAAATTTCGTATCCTCTTAAAGGCGAGTCCGGTGCGATTATTGTTGCAACAACACGACCCGAAACAATTTTCGGTGACGTTGCAATTGCAGTTCACCCGACGGATTACAAATACTCCGAATTAATCGGAAAAACCGTTGTAATTCCGCTTACCGGACGTGAAATCCCGATTATAGCAGATGAATATGTTGACAAAAACTTCGGGACAGGTGCGGTTAAAATAACACCTGCACACGACCCGAATGATTATGAAGTCGGCAAACGCCACAACTTAAAGCCTATCTGGGTTATTGATGAAGAAGGAAAAATGAAGGCCTGCGGCGAGGTTCCGCCGGAACTTCACGGGCTTGACAGATATGAAGCACGTGAAAAAATTATAGGGATGCTTTCATATAAGAATTTCTTATTAAGAACACGTGACCATGAACACAATGTCGGCAAATGTCAAAGATGCGGAACAACGATTGAACCGCTTCTTTCCGAACAGTGGTTTGTGAAAATGGAACCGCTTGCAAAAGAAGCAATTGCCGCAGTTAAAGACGGCCGCATAAAATTTGTGCCTGAAAGATGGGAGAAAAATTACCTCAACTGGATGGAAAATATCCGTGACTGGTGTATTTCCCGTCAATTATGGTGGGGACATCAAATCCCGGCATATTATCACAAAAAAACAGGCGAAATGATTGTCGCACGTGAAAACCCTGATCCGGACAACTATATTCAGGATCCAGATGTACTTGATACCTGGTTTTCATCAGGTTTGTGGCCCTTCTCAACTATGGGCTGGCCAAATACTGACTCGGAAGATTTCAAAAAATTCTATCCGACAACAACTCTTGTTACAGGCTTTGATATTATTTTCTTCTGGGTTGCCAGAATGATTACCATGGGGCTTGAATTTACTGCGAAAGCACCATTTTCAACGGTTTATATCCACGGTCTTATCCGTGATGAAAAAGGGCAGAAAATGTCAAAATCAAAAGGCAACACGATTGATCCTGTTGAAATAATTGACAAATACGGAAGTGACGCTCTCAGATTTACGATGACATCTCTTTGCACCTACGGCGGTCAGGATATCAAAATCAGTGATGAAAGATTTGAATACGGACGCAACTTTGCAAACAAAATCTGGAATGCTTCAAGGTTTGTTTTGATGAACCTTGCGGGTGTTGATAACAAAGATATTGATTTTGATAATCTTACAATCGCCGACAAGTGGATTTTGAACGAACTTAACAATACGGCAAAAGAAATTAATGAAAACATCAAATCCTTTAGAATAGGTGAAACTGCGCATATTTTGTACGATTTCTTCTGGAATAAATACTGCGACTGGTATGTAGAAATTGCAAAAATCCAGCTTCAGGATGAAACCTTAAAGCTCAACACGCAGCGAGTTTTAAGATATGTTCTTGATATGTCTTTAAGAATGCTTCATCCGATAATGCCGCATATAACAGAGCGTATCTGGCAGCTTATCCCGAAAAATACGCAGACTAAAGCCTTGATTGTTGCAGAATTCCCGATATATAAAGAAAATTTGGAATTCGTAAAAGAAGCAAAAGAAATGGAACTTGTTTTTGAAACCATAAAATCGTTGCGGAATTTGCGCCAGGGATTTAATATTGCAATGTCAGTCAAGTTTGATATTGAAATTCGTGCGGACAAAAATGAGAAACCTATTTTTGAAGAAATTGAGGCATATATCAAACGTCTTGCACGTGTTGAAAATATTACATACGGAAATGAAAACGCAGATGCTCCGAAAAAATCGGCAACGGCTGTTGTGTGGGCTTCCAAAATAATAGTGCCGCTTGAAAATTTGATTGATTTCAATGCGGAAATTGCCCGTCAACAGAAAAAATTGGACAAACTTACGGCTGAAAAGAAATCGCTTTCCGGCAGGATAAATAATCCAAAGTTTGTAGCCAATGCTCCTCAAGAATTGATTAAACAGACAAAAGAAAGAGTAGAGGAAATTACCCTTCAGGAAAAAACAATAGAAACACTGATAAATTCACTTAAAAGCTAAGTAAAAGCCCTAACATAAATTTAACAAATTAATAATAAGCTCAATTTGTTTTTTTAATTTTTGTTAAAGAAAGTTAAAAAAGATTTACAAATTGACAATATTTTGTTACAATAATAATCGTAATTAGTTATTATAGCAAATGTCTGAGACAATGGAGTAAAGATGGCATCAAGTGAATTAGATTTTGAAGAATTATTAAAAAAGTATGACTACAATTTTCAGAAAGGTGATCTGGTAAAAGGTATAGTCTGCGGCTATGACAGTCAGGGCGTAATGGTTGATATTGGAGCAAAAACAATTGCTGTTGTTCCTACCCGTGAAGCTGTTGACAAAGATGAAAATGTTGAAACGAAATTGGAAAAAGGTAAAGAATACGAATTTTTAATCATCAAAGAAGAAGATGAAGACGGAAAATTTCTTCTTTCCCGTAAAAAAGTTGATTTTGCATATGCATGGAAAGAACTTGAAAAAGCAAAAGCTGCAGATGAAACAATCCTCGGTACAATTGCAGGTATTGTAAAAGGCGGTGTTCTTGTTGAAATATCAGGGGTAAGAGGTTTTGTACCTTCATCTCAGCTAAGAAGTAAAGAAACAGATTTAGAAGTCGGCGCAAAATTAGAGTTGAAAATTCTTACTCTTGACAGCCAGCAGAATAACTTTATTCTTTCAAATAAAAAGGTTTACGAAGACAGCGCGGTTGAAGCACGTAAAAATGTATTTTCTCAAATTGAACCCGGACAAATCGTAAAAGGTGATGTTGTAAGAATTACGGATTTCGGAGCATTTATTGATCTTGGCGGAATTGACGGTTTGCTTCCGCTATCTCAATTAAGCTGGAGATGGATTGACCATCCTACCGATATACTTAAAGTCGGTGACAAAATAGATGTGGAAGTCATTGCGGTTGACCATGACAAACAAAGAGTTTCTTTGAGTTTGAAAAATTTGGAACCTGACCCGTGGCTTGAAGCTGAGAAACAAATTAAAGAAGGCGACAAGGTCGAAGGAACAATTACAAGAATTAAACACTTCGGTGCATTTGTAGAAGTTTTCCCCGGAGTGGAAGCGCTTCTTCCGCATAATGAAGTTGTTGAACTTCAAAATAAAAAAGATTGTATTCTTCAAGTCGGCGATAAAATTGAAACATATATTTTGAAATTTAACCCGACAGACAAACGGATTGCCCTGACAGTAAACGAACCTCAATCTGCATCAGAAGAATAATTGATTTAGATTAATAAAAGAGCCGGCTCTCTAGAGAGCCGGCTCTTTTATGTTATCGTATTTACGGCTGAAATTTTGTATAAACATTCCTCCATATACAGTATTTTTATCTGTTCAGCATGTATATTTACAAGGATATACCGTATAATTATTTTAGATTATATTGACTTTTAAAAAAATATAATTATATAAAAGAACAAAGTAGGTATTAACAAGCTTTTTATATAAGGAGAGAACTTTATGGGCATGGCAGCATCACAGGCAAGATATTTAGGCTTGACAGCAAGAAAAACGAACGTTGAATATGAAGGTCAACAGGTAAATCAGGCACGTACCGCTCTGGCAAATGAACTTAATAACACATTTAATGACCTGATTGCGCTTGAAGTGCCAATAGCCCCGAGTACACAGGATTATACGACAACCCAGTACTCATATGAAGACGGAACCGTCGGGGAAACAATTTCCAGTATGACTCCAATAGAAGGAGATACTGACGGCTATAACTATTTAGTTACTCACTACCATTACTCTGATGTGTTTACCGGGATTGAAAATAAAAAGCGAAATCCTCAGGTTTATGTAAGCGATCGTGTTGACGACAAAGAAATTGAAGAAAACCAAATTCAAACAACAGTTGACCCCGTATCAGGCGAAACTGTTTATACTGTCAAAGGTAATCAATGTACAGCTTATGATGAAACTGACCCTGACCAGCTTGCAATTTATGAACAGCTGTCAAACAGCTACAGCGAACTTCAAAACGCTGAACCTGAAAATCTTATGACATATAAAGATGCAGGCGGCAATATACATTTTGTTCTTGCAAATCAGCTTGAAAACGCAGCAACCGGAACCGTGGATCCCGAAACGGAAACCGCAGATTTGTCCGATTATTATATTAAAAATTCAAAACCGACAATGGATACAATTGCTGCAAATACTGTAACTAATGTTACGGATCCGGAAACCGGCGAATCTTCATATGCAGTAAACGGAAATACATGCACGCTTTATGATGAAAACAATGAAGAATTGAAAACAGCATTTGAAAAAGCGGTTGCAGAAAACCCTGCACTGGGTAAACTGGATCCTTCCGAAATTTATACATATACAGACGAAAATAAAGGTGTTCATTTTATATCACAGGAAGATTTGAATAATATTGTTACTGGAACAGATGCCGGTAATGATTATTCAGTTACGGCAGGAGCACCGATATTACTTGGAAATATTGAATTGGATGTTTATAATCCTGATGACAAAGAACAGTCTGCTGCCTATGAGCAAATTCTAAAAGATTGGCCGAATTCAGTATTTGCCGCATCAGATTCAAAAGTTTATACATGGGTAAGTAACGGTCAAAGATATTTTGCATGCGAAGAAGAACTTCTTGCATCATGGGAAAGCGCACCGGATTTAACCAAACCTACAGAAAATCAAAATACATTAAACTATTACTGTGCTCAGGATATTTCAACAAAAATTGAAGTTACGGAACGAGCAATTGTAGATTTTGATGACACCGGCAGAGCAGAATCAATCAGGTTTGAAGATTCATCGGTTGTGCGTCCGCTTATTACGGAAACAATAACTGATGAAGCTGCCTATGAAGATGCGATGAATCAATACAATTATAATCAGGCTGTATATGAAAAAGAAATTGAAAACATAAACGCAAAAACAAAGAAAATTCAAGAACAGGACAGAACGCTTGAATTGAGATTGAGACAGCTTGATACGGAACAGGAAGCACTTCAAACAGAAATGGAAGCGGTTAAAAAAGTAATTGACAAAAATATTGAATCTACATTCAAAACATTTGAATAATGACTAAATTTTGTGGTTAATTGTAATAAAAATTCCTAAAATACAGAACAAAAGAGGTTAAAATGGCTTACAAAAATGACAGTTATCTGGTAATAGCAAACAAATTCGGCTCTGCAAGCGGTGATGCAAAAGCTCAGCTTTTTGAAACTTATGATAAACTTCGGGACTTGACGGTTTCAGGAAGCGGCACCGGAACCGGTTTTGAAATGACCGGAAGTTTCTTGTACCGTATGGCAAGTTTACTTGCGCCATCATCTTTTGCCACTGTTTTTGGAGCGTCCGAGTCCATGAATATTCCCGGAACCTCTTATGCTTCTCAATTTTCAGGTAACTCCGCATTTGGAATTGATTCTTTATACAACTATTCAGGTTTTCCCGGCGGCGGTGCTGCACCTGTTTCTTGGGGATTAGACGGTTATGCAACCGGAGGAGCAGCATCTGTACTTTCAGGCTGGGGAACCGATACCGGTGTTGCAACTGGTTATGCATCAGGTGTCGGCGGAATTGCAGATATCGCAAGTGCTGCCGCATACGGTGTAGGTACTGCAAACGGGTTTGGAATGGCTGCTCGTAATATAGTTTTGCCAATAGCAGGTGTAATCTCCGGCTGGGGTGGTATTATGCAGGCTGCAGCGCCTTATCTCGGTGAATACGGGCTTCCTGCAATTGTTATGGGCAACCTTATGCAGGGAACTTCATCAGCTGCACTGGCTGCATATCAAAATGTCACAGGTAATATTACGGCAAACGCAGACGTTATTCTCTCAAATAAAGTACGAAATATTGAAACTGTCTGCAAAATGCTTGATACTCAGGGCGATGTCGTCAAGAAGATGTTGAAAGAGTCAATCGACGGCGACAGTAAAGCAATTCAAAACTTATAAGATTTTTTCTATACATTTTTTAACAAAAACAAAAAATATATTAAAGTTTTCCTTTGGCATTACCGATAAATACTCTGTAATGACACCATGTAAAAGGACTTGCAACATTAAGACATGTTAAGAAAATCCGGAAATCATGTCAATTATTCGGTTTCGAATGTTTTTATATAGTTGTAGGTCTAAAGTGTAAAGGAATAATATGTTTCGTGATACTTTAGAGATGAATATGCGGCGATTTGTAGACTTCGCAATATATTCAAAAAATTTCCTTATAAGAAAAAATCCCATAAAAGCAATGATTAATTCATTTATGGACGGACTTCGAGATTTTCTTACGATGAACAAGAAAAGAAAGATGGCACAATACAGATTGAATTATCATATGCACCAATTCAAAAAAATGGAACAGTTGATTGCGGAAAATAATCAACATACATTTTTAAAGGGAAACAATCTTAACGAAACAAGATAAAGGAACGAAAAATGGGTGTCATTGTAGATACAATCAGAATGCAGTACTTGAGTAATCTCAAGATGGATTTGGAATACAAAATCCAGCTTGTAACTCAGGCAAGAATGGGTTTGACTCAGGCTGCAAGTGATTTGATGCAGGTGGGCACCGATTATTCGCCGGATTCACCTGTTGTCAAACAGCTTAATCAAAGGCAGGCTAAGTTAAAAGCTTTAGAACAAAAACTTGAACAACAAATGATACAATATCAGGCAAGATTGCAAATGGTAAAAACGGAATACGAATCCTGCCGCAGCAGATTATACGAAAATATAGGTCATTCTTTCCGTTATAACTAATTTCCTGCCTGAATAAACAGACTGATTATATCATTTAACATTGAATATTGTCTGTGAAGTTTTTGGGTTTGAGATTCAAGAATGTTGATTTGTCGTCTGTATTCGGCAATATTATTCTGGCATTCACGGGCGGACGAATTAAGATTTTCCTGAGCCTGTTGAGCCTCCTGCAATACGCCTTTCATGGAAATACCCAGTGCTTCCATTGTTTGTTTGATAATTTGTGCGCCTGTTTGTTTTGAAACATTTGACGGAATTTTTGTAATCAGCTGTCTTAAAACTTCAACATTTGCAGGTAGTTCAAGGTCATCAAATTCATTGGAAAATGAATCACCCGTTAAAGACTGTTCCTGATGATTATTCAAATTTGCGTTAAACGAAGTTTTTGTGGTATTGGCTACACTTTCGTAAGATAACGAAGGTTCGTTAGTTTGGGGCGGTGTATCTTTGAAAAATTCAAAAGACGGCATTGTATCATTAATTAAAACCGGTTCCTCTTTTAAATTTTGATTTTCTTCCGGTACAGTTTGTGTAAATTCAATATCGCTCTGTTTTTTTAGTGCATCAACTATTTTTTTGCCGACACCTTCTGTCATTCTGTTATTAACCATCGTATTCCTCTTTTTATTTTATCAAACTTTAAAAAAATTATACATGACAAACAAATATATTTCAAGAAAAATGTGACTTTTCAAGAAAAATGATTACAAATCTATAACAAGATTAGTTGCATACGTAATGTCTGTGTGCTATATTTGACTCAGGGATTTGTGAGGTATTATGGCAAAAAAAGTTTATGTGAGTGTTTATGATTGTGATGAACTGGCAGATTATGTCAAAGTTTTGCATGAAAAATTTGACTATGAAATTGTTTCATCAGGATTAACTCTTGAATATCTTTCTAAAAACGGTTTAAATGTTACGGATATTTCTGAGCTTGGAATAGCGGATGGTTTTTATGCAAGAACTTTTATGGAGGAATTTATCCACAAAAATTTTGATATGGTAATAATAAATTTCCGTCCGGTAAAAGATATTGCGGAAAAAACTGATGACGTAAGACAATTCGCTGACGCTCTTAGTATTTTGGACTTTTCACTTTTGAGAGCTGCCGCAAAAGATTTTCATGACACAATAGTTGTAACGGATGTTTCTGACTTTTATAAAAGTATTAACGTAAATGTCTACGACAAACAAAAACTTGCATTGAAAGCTTTTCAATATATGGCGGATTATGATGAAGCTATAGCCGAACAGATCGGGGTTTATCTGGGTGAAGATGAGCGGAAAATGCTTAATATGGCAAAATTATATGAGCTTAAGTACGGCTCAAATCCTCATCAGAGAGCGGCACTTTACCAATCGGAAAAAATGGCGGATTATAGAATTTTAAATGACAAAGAACTTTCATATAATGATATTCTAAATTTGACAACTGCAGTTAATATTGTAAGTGAATTTTATGATGTAAACGCAGCTGTTATTGTAAAACATAATCTTCCGTGCGGTGTAGCTCTCGGGCGGAGTATATTTGAAGCTTATACAAAGGCATTTGACTGTGATCCTTTTGCTACATTTTCAGGAACAATTGCATTTTCTCAAAACGTAAATTTTGAAGTTGCAAAACATTTGTCTTCAATGTCTGTTAAGGTTGTTGCGGCTCCTTATTATGAAGAAGATGCACTTGAACATCTGAAAAAGAATACGGATTTAAAGATTGTTAGAATTTCAACCGAATTAAAGAATTTCAGAAAAATAGTGTCTGATGACATAAAAGTGACACCTTTTGGTACTCTGCTTCAAGAGGCAAACCGCAGCGAGCTTGACAAAGATTTATTCCGTGTTGTAACAAAAGCCAAGCCGACTGCAGAACAGCTTGAAGATGCAATTTTTGCATGGAAAGTCGCTAAATATGCCAGAACAAGTTCTGCTGTAATTGCTAAAGATTTTAAAACAACAGCAATTGCTCAGGGACAAACTCATCTTGCAGCCGCAACAGAGCAGGCGCTGGATACTGCATGCGAAAATTCAAAGGATGCTATTCTCGCAACGGATGGTGCAATTCAAACCGGTGATGTCATAAATGCAGCAGCCCAAGGAAGAATATCTTTAGTAATTCAGCCCGGCGGTTCTTCACGTGACAAAGAAGTCATAGCCGCAGCTGACAAATATAATATTGTGATGATTTTTACGGGTATCAGAAATTTAAGATTTTAGAATTTTGTTTGCAGGCAGATTCTTACAGACAAAAAAATCGGTGGTTTCCCACCGTAAATTTTAAATAGTTTGATTTTCAGATTTTTATACTGAAAAATTGGAATTATAAAGTCTGATTTATTATTTACGCAAAAGCTTTAATACATCGAATATACAGCCTCACGTCGGATTATTAAAATGTTTCTTGATTAAATTATAGGACGTAAAAAGTCTGATGTCAATATTAGTAATTTATTTTCTGACAGCCAGCGACCTTAAATAACTGTTGAAATGAAGCTAATATTTGAAAGGAAGGACATTTATGTTTAAAACACTTAAAGAAGGCTTTGGTGCACGTCTTAAAGAATTAAGAAAAGAAAAAGGATTTACGCAGGAAAAACTTGCGGAAAAATTGGATATTGCACCCAGACAATTGACAAGACTTGAAACCGGCGTAAACTTTCCATCTGTCGAAACTCTTGAGAAAATAAGTTTTTATCTGGAAGCCGACTTAAAAAGTCTTTTTGATTTTACATGGGACAAAGAGTATTCAATTTGTTGTACCGGAACAGATGACAGGCCTGTTTTTGAGGTTTCGACAAATGACAGAGTTGTTGATTTGAGCAGTTATTTTAAGAAAAAGAAAAACGAACCTGTTTATGATTTAAACCAGTTAATAAATGTTCAAAATTCAGACGAAAGTATGCTGCAATCAGCCAGAAATATTAACAAACCATTTACAATTGTTTATAAAGATGCAAACGGAGAACTTTCGCATGTAAAAACTTATTATCCTGACGGCAGAATAGATGAAGTTATGTCAAAAGAAAAAGTTGAAACAGAAAAAGTGTTTAAAGAATTGACTGATGAGATTAATGATATACGCTACGATATGAATAAATTGAAATTCCTGAAACTCGCAAAAGCCTCATTAACCAGCAAAGACGCATTTAATGAGTTGAAAAGCCTTATGAAAGGAATGGAAATTATGATGGATTCAAAATAATATTTCTTTGCAAGATTTTAATTTTATACTAAAATTAATTTAAAATAAAAGTGATAAGGATAGAGGTATGGAAATAAAATCTTGGAACGATTATTTTTTGGATCTGGCAAAAACCTGCGCAAGCCGTTCAAACTGCCTGCGAGCACAGGTTGGTGCCGTAATTGTAGGTGAAGATAAAAAAATTAAGGCAACCGGATACAACGGAACACCTTCAAAGGTAGAGTCGTGCTATGAAAGAGGTGAATGCTACCGTATAAAAAACAACATTCCTTCCGGAACCCGTTATGAAACCTGCCGTTCAATTCATGCGGAGCAAAACGCAATTATTCAAGCAGGTCAGGACAGATGTAAAGGGTCTACAATGTATATCTGGGGGCATGATTTTATCTGTATTCTCTGCAAAAGATTTATTGTCCAATCCGGCATAAAAGACGTTTATCTGAAGAAGAACGAAGATTCTCCGATAAAGTATGTGACTGTGGATGATATTCGAAAAGAACTTGATGAAACAAGATAAATAAAATGCGAAAGGAGCAAAAAATGGTGAAAAAGCAGACTATGATTGAAATTCAGGGGGGGGGGGGCAACCCGTAAAACAGCTCCTGACAGCGATTTAACAATTAGTCATTTTGAGGACAAGGACAATTCAAGTCCAAAGCCTCTTAAAAAGACATCTCTTGAATCATTTTACGAAAACCGTTACGTCATTCTGAGCTTGACTCAGAATCTATCAATTTTGATAAAAAATATTTGGCACTTTTGGTGGCAAAAGTGCCGCAAAACCATCCGCCACGCTACGTTCACTAATAATCTGCACGGCTCAACCCGAAAGCCGGCAAACTCGCTAACGCTCAGACAAAGCCGGCTTCTGCCCTATGTTTCGCCAGCAATTATTGTTCACTCCGCTATTGCGGCAAAATCATCCTGTCATTCTGAACTTGTTTCAGAATCTCTTAATAAAAAAATAGATTCCGGCTCGGGGGCCGGAATGACAGAGCCGTCACATGTGCATCCGTCATATCATTCAGAGCTGGCTGCAAAATCCGTTGAGAGGGAGTCGAAACGAGATTTTATGCCCCTACCTTGTGACTCAGAAACAATGAATGAGCACAAAACTTTTGTCATGCTGAATTTATTTCAGCATCCCAACAAGATTCTGAATCAAGTTCAGAATGACAGTGCGGACAAAAGTTTTGTACTGTCAACAAACAAACAGAACATCCTCCGCCCAGCAATCAGGAGTGACGAAGACAGCCGGATGTCACGCACCCCGTCCCGTCACTCTGACGAAAGTCAGAATCTGTCAATTTTGATAAAAAATATTTGGCACTTTTACCGCCAAAAGTGCCGCAAAGCAGCCTTCACCATGGCAGAAGTTCTGATAACCCTCGGAATAATCGGCATAGTCGCTGCAATGACTTTGCCGTCGCTTATTGCAAATTACCAGAAAAAAGTTACTGTAACAAGATTAAAACGAGCATATACCGTAATTGCCCAGACAATCGAGCGTTCAAAAGTTGATTACGGCGATGTATCAGGCTGGCGTCTTGATGAAATTGCCGGAAGCGGTCAGGCAAGCGAAGAATATATTATAAATATTTTTGTCAGTCAGTTTTGGGAGCCATGGGTGCCGAAAATTCAAGGTGTGTTTTACGGCTCAGCTAAAGAATTCGGATATGATAAAATAAACGGTTATGCAGTAGATGATAGTAAGCTTAAGTGGTATGTTTTAAATGACGGAACTGTTGTAGGGATAGATATTATTGTCTACATTAATAATGACGGTGTTGTGAACGGTTTAAATGCTGTCGGATACTATGTAGATATTAACGGACTTAAAAAACCTAATAAATTCGGCAGAGATTTATTTCTATTCCAGTTAAATCCCGTTACGGGCAATATAATTGACAATTCTGAAAATCTAACAAGAGAAGAACTCGTTGAGAAATGCGGTAGTGTATTATTGAATAATTATTATTGTGCTGTTCTGATAGCCCACGACGGATGGGAAATTAAAGACGATTATCCATGGTAAATTTTTTATCAGGCGCCGCCCAGGCGGCGCCCTTGTTAAATAAAACTCCCGCCTCACATGACTTTTCCGGCAAAATCATTAAATACTTTGTATGAAATCTTATATTTCACCTACATCAAACGGTTGATTTTATGAAAATTCACTTAACAAAACCGTTTAATATACGTTAATATAAGAAAAGAAAGGCAGGGAAATAATGCAATATAATGCGGGCTGGATGCCAAAATATGATTTGGAAGCAAGAATACAGCACACAAAACTGGATACCGGACTTTACGGAATGAAGCCTATGCGGCTTGAAAGAATGGAAAAGCCGGCAACACAGGATTTTAAAGCTGTGTTTTCCGGACTTGTGGAAAATTTTAATGCAGAACTTAATGCCCCTGACAACCTTTTAAAAGACGTGATGAGCGGCAACAATAATATTGATATCCACGATGTTATGACTGCAATGGCAAAATCAGAAATCAGCGTGAATGTTGCAACTCAAATTACGGGAAAAGTCATACAGGCGTATGACAAAGTTATGCAAATTCAGGTGTAGAATAGTATAATAATTTCATTCTGACTTGAAAAAATTAAATTCAGACCGGGGAAAATATGGACTTTCAAAAAATACTGGAAAACAAACCTTTATTATACGGGATAATAGGCGGACTTGTAATTTTCATTGCTCTTGTAATGACAATCGGAATCGTTGTAAACAAAAATAAAACGAGCAATGGTGCCGCTCGTGTTGTCAGTGAAAAAGTTATAAAAGAACGTCTTGACCTTTTAACAACAAACAATCTAGGCAAAGCTATAGAAATTCAGGCGCTTCTTGCCCGTGAAGGCATTGTTGCAAGCCGTGAACTTTCCGGTCAAAATTCAACCATATTTTTAAAAGAATATACAGCATCCCAGCGAGATCAGGCGCTTCTTGCAATTGTAAAAAGCGGTCTGGTTGACCAGAATGTCGGACTTGAAATCTTCGATAAAG
Organism: Candidatus Gastranaerophilales bacterium; assembly: GCA_944322785.1. Taxonomy (GTDB): domain Bacteria; phylum Cyanobacteriota; class Vampirovibrionia; order Gastranaerophilales; family Gastranaerophilaceae; genus Scatenecus. The sequence goes on from CALUPW010000007.1 coordinate 81,484, forward strand.
GCGACTTTACCTCTACCAAAGAAGATAAAAAAATTCGTCTTGCACGTGCAATCAACGGTGAACTTTCCAGATTAATCAGAAAAATTCCGCCGATAGAAAACGCATCTGTATTCATTTCAATTCCCGAACAATCTCTGTTTACATCAATGCAAAAACCCGTAACAGCAACCGTTCAGGTTACAATTCCGGTCGGCGACAAACTTGATCCTTTAAAAGTTAAAGCAATAACCAACCTGCTTCTTGGCAGCGTAAGCGGTCTAACATCAGAAAATATTTCAATAACAGATACAAACGGTAATGTCTATGCAAATATGATGGATGTAGACGACCAGATGCTTGAAAAGCTGCAGGAAAATGATAAATATATGCAGCAAAAAGTAAGCAGACAACTTGACAGAATGATTGGTGCCGGAAATTATACAGCAACCGTAAGCACCTTTCTCCGTCAGGCTCCGATGGAAAGAACAAGAATCGAATATGACCCCAATCAAAAGACTTCTGTTTCAGAACAGTCATTTACAGAAGGTCTGGGAGATCAAACCCGTGATACAAACAGAAATCCGAATGCAGTAAGTGTTTATATTCCGAACGGACTTGCAGCAGGCGGTCAGGATTCAAGTCAGGACAGAAGTTACACCCGTTCAGCTACAGAAACCCAGTACGGAGTTTCAAGAACTCAGACAAATGAATATATAAAACCGGGTGTAATTGAGGAAATTTCAATTGCCGTAACAATGGAAAAAAGTGCAATGCCCGCAGAAACAACGGTCGAGGAGTTAAAAGAACTTATTGCTCGTACCGCAAGTCCCAGAGCATTACCGGAGAACGTTACAATTGCCTTTTCAGATGCTTCAGATCTCAATCTTGCAGGCGACAGAATGGCAAATCTTCCAAAACCGGACGAAAGCGGAAATCCATGGTGGCTTACTCTTGCATTGTGTGCAATTGGTTTGATTGTGGTTTCAAAAGTAGTTCAAAACAAACTCAGAAAAGCTCAGGAAGAACATGATAAAGAAGTTGAACGCCTCAAACAGAAGGAAATGGAACAAGACCGTTTAATTCAGGAAATGGATTCAAGAGCGGCGCAGCTTACGGAACGTCAGTCAGAACTTGCAAAAGGCTTGCTGGAAGCACAGCAGCGTGAATACCTTGCACTTCATACGACAGATGAACTTGTGGATGCTCTTACAAATATGTCTGCAAATCTTTCCGAGGCAAACGAAGAAGATGCGGCGGATAAAATTAAGAGCTGGATAGAAGAAACATAAAAGTAATTTTTCCGTACAATTTGTTCGGGTAAAAAGTAACTTAAAAACAGGAAAAAGGGAAATTAATGGCAATAAAAGGTTTTGATTACGAAGCATTCGCACAGAATTTAACACAGCAGGCGCAGGAAATCGTCCCGCAGGATTTTGACCAGAATCAAAAGCAGTATGTTGTAAATACTTTGATGAATTTTTCCCGTCTTGCCGGTGAAGCTTTGTATAATGATAAGGAAAGTAATTTTAACGCAGATCAGGCTGTAATGATAACCCAGATTATTGCAGAATGGTCTTTCCACAAATCAGTCGACCTTATAAGATCCGGAATCCCGCAACAATTCTGGGATCCTATTATGCAGAAGATTGCCTTTACAATCTTTGAAATCGCAAAACAAACATTTAAACAAAACCTTCCTCAGGATCAAATCCTTCAGCTTATTGAACACCATGTTAAAAAAGCTTATGATGAATCAATTAAAGAATTAAAAACAAAAAATTTGATTAACGAAGCCTTGATGGACAAGGCTATGAAACAATCAAATATTGATAACATGATGCAGCAAATGCAGGAAAATCAAGAGGTTACACCGGAGCAGGCAGCTGCTGCGCAACAACCGCTGCCGCAAAATGCTCCTGTCCAAAATCAACCGGTAAATGCTCCTGCAACTGCCGGAGCCGGAGTTCCCGCTGCACCTGTGGATATGTCAAAACCGATTGAAAAATACAAACCGCCAAAATTATTAAAACTTGTTGCGGTTGCGCTTCTCTTAAAACGTGTAACAGATGACAGAGTGCAGGCAATCCTCAATCATTTTGAGCAGGACGACGCCGGAACGGTTTTAAGATACATGTATGTTGACAATCTTGAGCAAAAAGTTGACCCGTCTGTTACAATGCGGGTTCTTGAAGATATCGGGAAAAACCTTCCCTCCGCAACAGAAGTTAACACAAATTTGCTAGTTGATAAGGTAAAAGCGGCCGCCTCCATGATTGACAGACAGAAGCTGGAAACTATGGTACAGCTTGAAAGACCGAATGTTCGGCGTTTCGTTTTTAATGCGCTGGAAGGCGAATTTTATAAAATGCCCCCAAGAGTTGCTGCGGTTATTGCCTCACACCTTGAACATAGTGTATAATAAAATTAAATCATGATTATTAAACGAAAAACGGTCAGACAATCTGAAGTTTCCGGGGAGGAAATTTCGGAACTTCAGCAAGAAGCGGCAATTTTTAATGATGAACCGCAGATTTTGCCTGAACAATTTTCTGATGAAGAAGAATTTACGATTACACCGCCAGTACAGGATGAGCCGAAAAAAGAAATTCCGCCGGAAATAGTTAAAACACCGGAGCCGGAGGAGATTGATTTATTTAATCTTGACAACATTGATTTTAAACAGCGGCAGGAAAGACGTCGTGGTGACAGACGGCGTGGGTTCAGGCGTGTAGATGACAGAAATCTTATTTCAAGAGCACGTGAAGAAGCCGACAGCATACGTGATGCCGCAAGCAAAGAAGGTTATCAGGAGGGTCTTAACAGGGCTTCAGAGGAGCTTTTGCAGGTAAAGGAAAGTATAAAGGAATTTTTGAAAGCACCACAGGAAGTCTTTGAATATATAGCACCTGATATTCTTGAAATAAGCCTTGAAATCGCTCAAAAAATAATTAAAAACGAAGTAACGCAAAATCCTCAGATTGTTCTTGATAAAATAACAGAAATTCTGAAAACACTCTCAAAAGAGGAACCAAAAGTTACGATAAGGGTAAATCCGCTGCAATTAAGTATTGCAAAGCAGGCAATTCCGGATATGCTTGAGGCGGCAGGCCTTGAAACAAAAATGGTTGTTCTGCCGGATGAAGCAGTCACAGAAGGCGGATGTATTGTCAGCACAAATAACGGTGTAATTGATGCAACAATTGAAAGTCAGATTGCGATAATTAAGGAGGCGTTGAAAGAAGTTTAATGGCACAGGGGGGAGCAGCAAGTACTAATTCTTTAAGTGAAGTGGCAATGGCAATATTTGTATTGCTTCTTATTGTTCTGCTGCTTGTTGAGCTGCCTAACTGGGTTGTAAACGTTTCAATATGTTTAAATATTACACTGGGTGTTGTTCTTTTGATGATATCATTATACGTTAAAAAGACGCTTGAACTTGCGGCATTCCCTTCAATTATCCTTATCGGTACAATGTTCCGTCTGGTACTTTCAATTGCATCAACAAGACTTATTCTTTCAAAAGGTGAAGCCGGCGAGGTAATCCATGCGTTCGGAACTTTTGTAACCGGCGGTAACATGGTCGTCGGCGGCGTAATCTTTCTTATCATAACAGTCGTACAGTTTATGGTAATCACAAAAGGTGCGGAACGTATCGCAGAAGTTTCCGCAAGATTTGCATTAGATGCTATGCCCGGTAAGCAAATGACTATTGATGCTGATTTTAACGCAGGTCTTATATCGCCAGAGGAAGCAACGCAAAGACGTGAAGATTTGCAAAGGGAATCAAATCTTTTCGGTTCTATGGACGGTGCGATGAAGTTTGTTAAAGGGGATACAATTGCCGGTATTATTATCGTACTTATAAATATTATAGGCGGGTTATGCGTAGGGTGTCTCATGAATCAGATGCCTATTGCAGATGCCGTTAACAAATATACAATCCTTACAATAGGTGACGGTCTTGCTTCTCAGGTGCCGTCGCTTTTGATGTCAATTGCAGCCGGTATTTTCATGACTCGTGCTTCTGCTGCAAATTCATTGGGTGCTGATTTTACATCAGAAATCAGAAGTAAACCGAATGCTCTGTTTCTTGCAGCAGGATTTTTACTGTTACTTGCATTTACGGGGCATACCTGGTTCTGGGAAGGTACAGGGCTGCCGTTCCTTCCGTTCTTCCTGTTTGCAATCGGACTCGGTATTACAGGCTTTTCAACACTTATCAACGCTGATGTTCAATCTCAATTGGGGCAGTTAGAAAGCGTTCGTCAAAATATGCAGGATCTGGTAAACCCGAACCGTATGTACGAACGTTTGGGTGTGGATATTTTGAGTTTACAGGTGGGGTCTAACCTGCTGGTAATAGCTGACCCCGATCAGGAAGGACAATTGCTTGCAAAAATAGCCGCTCTCCGTCAAAGAGTTACCGACGAATTGGGCTATATTCTTCCAAACATAAGAATTATGGATTCATCTGCACTTGATGCAAATGAATATATGATTCAAATAAGAGGCAACACGGTGGATACTGGATATGTATATCCCGGCCGGCTTATGGTAATTGCAGATCAGTGGGATTCCGTTAAAAAAGAAGTTCCGCAGGATGCAATCATCGGTATTGATCCGACTTATCAAACTCAGGCCTACTGGATTACACCTGATGATGCAAAAACCGCTCGTTCAGTCACAGCTTTTGATTCAACTGATGTTATAGTTACTCACCTTCAGGAATGTGTGCGCAAACACGTTGATGAAGTTATGACAAAAACAGACGTACTCAAACTTATGGAACTTGTCCGCTCTCAAGACCCCACTCTTGTCAACGACCTTGTTCCGACAATTATTTCAACGAGTGACTTGCGCAAAATCTTTGTTAACTTAATCCGTGAAAAAGTTTCAATTAAAGATATTATATTTGTGTTTGAAAGACTTTGTGATTATGCAAGATTTTCAAAAGAACCCGATATTTTATCCGAACGTTTGCGTGCTGCTTTGGGACGCCAGATTTGTCTTGCAAACGTCGAAGATGACAAGGTGCTTTATGCATTAACACTTTCGCCTGAATGGGAAAAAACTCTGGATGACAGCTGTCAGCGAACAGAGCTGGGTACAATGTTTCTTTTAAATCCTATGCAGGTGCAGGAGCTTATTGAAACAACAGCATCAACATTGATGCGGGCAAATCAGGCATGCGGACGCAATCCTGTTATATTGTGTTCTCCCAGAATTCGATTGCCGCTCTACCAGCTTCTTGAACGACACATTCCGACAATTGTTGTAATTTCATACTCGGAATTGATTACGGATATTAAAGTTGAGGCGGTTGATACAATCGGCGAAAGTTATGCAATGTAGCAGGGGGGTAAATTGGGTGATTTGAGGAAATTGCTTTTTGCTGCGGTAATATTGGCGGTAATTCTTTTATCCTGTGCCGCAGTAATGAAATCAAGACAAACAGCTAAAAATAAAACCGTACAGACCGTTCATTTACAAGATAGGTCAGCTTCTCAACAGGAGCCGGAACCGCAGGTGATATCTGCGGATTTGGAAGATGACGGGAAAAACAAAAAGCTGAATAAATCAGAAACTGATAACGAAAAACGAATTAACGTAGTTGAAGATGATATATCTGACGGGATAATTGAACAAGATTTGCCGAAATTGAAAATCAATGAAGAAGCCATAGCAAAAATAAAGAAAAATTTCGAAAACTGCGGGAGAATTTATTCACAAAATGCGTTTGCGCAGGAAAAGAATTTAAAAACCCATTTAGCCTGTCAGGAGTCTCCAAAATGGACAAACGATTGTAAAGACGGGATACGTTACGGCAATTTGTGTGTTAAAGCGGTTTCATATACCAAATACAGATTGGAAAGTTACGGTGTTGACAGAGCGCATAACAACGAACATATGATGATAACCAAAGCTTGCAATGATGCCGGAATGCGGCTGCCGACAAATGATGAAATTAAAATTTTGAAAAAATACTACCGCAATCTTATAGATAAATATAAAACTATTGATATAATAGGGTGTGAAACGGAATTTTATCCGCAAGACTCATGTATCCGCAATCCTCAGTCGCATTTATTTATAGATGGCCGTACCGGAGATTATGAAATGTTTGATATGAAAACTCATGATTTGGGAGGCGTTCTAAATACGGTCATTTGCGTTAAAAGGACTGGCTCATCCGGTTCATACAACATCAGAAAAGAAGAATTCCCGGAACTTCCGCCGCTTGTTTGTCCAAAATCAAATAAACCTGTTGCGAAAATTTCATGTCACATTCCGGAGCGGGGAGATAAAAATTTGTGTATTGCAGACAGGGATATAATTGTAGATTACACATATAATGGAATTTTTGAAAATGCTTTAAAGTTAGCCAATAACAGTGAATATTATGAATTGATATATGAACCTTTAGAATGTCAATGCAGGGCAATAGGTATGCATTTGCCGACAGAAAAGGAAATGAAAACTGTTAATCGGGTATTGGCGGATTCTACGGATGCTGTTTATGCACATTCAACCGGCTTTTCTTACCCCGGGGGATTAATTATAAAATTTAATGTGGGGTATAAATTAGACAGAGATTTTACATTAAAACTTCGTTGTGTAAAAAGATTGGATGAGAAAGAGTAATTATGAAACGGTTTGTTTTATTTTTAATAAGTATTTATCAAAAGATTTCCAAACACACACCGTCTGTTTGCAGATTTTATCCGACGTGTTCTGAATATATGCGTCAGGCGATAATTAAATACGGACTTTTAAAGGGCGGCTGGCTCGGTATCAAACGAATTTGCCGTTGTCACCCGCTTAATGAGGGCGGCTATGACCCTGTGCCGTGAAATTGAAATTTATGGTATAATAAATAATAAAATTATTAAATAAAGCGAAAGGAGCTAAAAATGGTGAAAAAGCAGACTATGATTGAAATTCGGGGGGGGGGGGGCAACCCGTAAAACAGGCTCCTGCTGTGATTTACAGAAACGTCATTCTGAGCTTGACTCAGAATCTATCAATGTAGATAAAAACAGACTCCGGCTCGGGGGCCGGAGTGACGAAAGCAGCCAAATCACAAATTCTTCTTTCCGTCATTCTGAACTTGATTCAGAATCTATCAATGTTGATAAAAACAACCTACGCCGCATAGACCGGAGTGACCAATCAAGCCGCAAAGCAGCATTCACCATGGCAGAAGTTTTAATAACACTCGGCATAATCGGAATAGTCGCCGCCATGACTTTGCCGTCGTTAATAGGAAGATGGAAAGATAAGGAATATGAGGTAAGAGCCAAAAGAACATTTTCCTTAATTAATCAGGCAATCGAAAGATATGAAGCTGAAAGCGGAATGATTGGCGATTTTTCGGCTCTTTTTGACACCTCACAAACGTCGCAGGCTGTGCTTAAACATTTTTCAGAATATTTTGAATCACCAACCCTGTGTTTAACAAGGTCTGATAATTGTTCAAAATATGTTTATTATGTCAAATATTCTTCACCTTTGTTTGATGAAAACGGCGATGCCATGGCCGATGGTATAGGCATTTCGCCGCCATTGATGGTTCTAAAAGACGGTTCTATTGTCACGGTAAAACAATTTGATAAATGTGAATGGAACTACTCCGGAACCAGCTATAATCCGGACGGTACTGTAAAGGTCGATGAAAACGGAAATCCGATTATCTATGATTGGGTTTTGCATTATTGCGCAAGTATATTTTTTGATACAAACGGAATATCGCCTCCTAATCAGGCCGGTGCCGATGTTTTTGAAATCCGTATAAACAAGGACGGTCAATTTACCGGCTGGGGCAATTCAGGCTGGACAAGTCTTCAGAGTATTCTTTCCGGTCATGGCCCTGTTTATACAAGGTATAGTGAAGGGCAAAAGAAAAAGCCATAAAGTATCGGGGCTTTTTAAGCCCCGATACTTTTGTATATCAGCTTAAATCAGTCTTTTTCAAAACTTCCATAATTTTTAAAATCAAATCTAACTTTTTTATATCATCACTCATTTCTTTACAATTTAGAGTTATGTTTTCCCGTATTTTTTCATATTCAATTTTTTTATTCTGATTATCGGGTTTGTGTTTGTATTGTTCGACATATCCGTATGAATTTCTTTTATATTTGCTTTTGTAATCAAAATCAAACAGACTTATAAGGTCAGTTTCAAAATAACAGGACAATTTATCAAGGATATCTGTTTTTATAGAGCAGATTCCGTTTTCAATTCGTCCCAGCTGCCTTGCGGAAAGTCCTATCATTTCGGCAAGTTTTTCCTGACTAATCTTCTTTTTCTTTCTTAAAATTTTTACCTGTTCTCCGAATTTTTGACCTAAACTTTTCTTCATAGCTCTCTCCTTTCTGCATGTTAAGCTTCTCTTTATTGATTTTTAAGGTCTTTTTCTGTCTTTATTTTGATAAAATAATTGACAGTAGACGTTTTAAGTCTTATAATTTTTAATAATCTCTAAAGAAAAAAGCATGCCGAATGTGTAAATCCAGTAATCAAGCTATAAATTAAACAGACGTAATATTTCGGAAGATAAAATTTTAAATTATGAAAATTGACACAAATTTCTTTTATCTGAATAAATAAAGATAAAAAACGACGGCATTAACCGTCGTCTGTTTTTATTAATAATCAAAAATTTTTATTTAATCCATTTAAAGCTTTTTACGTAATTATTTCCGTTAATATCACCGAAAATTTCCGCATTAAAAATACGATAGATGTTTTGAGAGCCATAATTGGGTATTTTATTTATTTCAGACATTGTTTCAGGGTCGAGTTCGTCCTTGTTTATCCATGGAATTGTATTCAGAAGGGTATTCAAAGAGATATTTTTGACTTTTCCGAAAACACTTGTAATATTGTTGGACAATGTTCCGTAGACGTTCATATCAGCCATTGCATTTGTAAAATTGTAAGTGCCTTTAAGATACATGTTTAAATCTTTGCCGTTTGAATAAATATTTATATTTTCTGCAATTCCGTTTTTGATATACATATTTCCGCTTATGCTGTCAAATTCACCAGTCTTGAGCGGGGTTATTAAATCAATGATGCTGTTTATTGAAAGTCCGGTAATACCTCCTTTTAAAAGATTTCCTGCTTTCAAAAGATATTCAAGAGAACCGAGTTTTGGCATTTTCCCGTTTTCGACAATAAAATACCCGTTGCCTGAAAGCGTATTTGAACAGCTTTCATGAGTTTTTGCATCACAATTAAGTGCGATATTGCCCGTGATTGAGCCGTAAATTTGGTTGTGCAGATCAAAGAGAGCTTCTGATATAATCTGGGCATTTGAATTTTTCATATTCATCACGGTGCTTATTTTGTTAGTTATAAAATCATATTTTAATGAACCGTCAACATAGCCTTCTGCGAGTTTAAATCTAAAGTTTTTAATGTCAAGAAGCATTTTTTCGTTAAAGCTTAAATTCGTTGTAAAATCCTCTGCGCTTATGTTTTTTACTTTTATCGTATCGGCTGCAATATCCGCATTTTTTATAACTATCTGCGAAAGGTCAAAATCTTCTGCGGATGCGGTTGAAGATTTGCTTCTATATAGGTCGCTTTCATAATCTCTTATTGCATCTGTTATTTTGTTTATATTAAGATCATTCAGTTTAACTTTTAAATCATCAATTTTCAAAGGAGGCGTCAGGTCATTTTTAATAACGGCAGAAAGATTTACTCTGTTTGTTAATACAGTGCCTTTGGATTTAAGATTTATTTTATCGGGTTTAAAATCAAGATTTACGTCATTGATTGTTGAATCAAAAAACGGAATGTCTATACTTGTAATTTCAAGTTTTCCGAGAATTTTCGGATTGAGCGAAGTCCCGTTTATTACAAGGTCTGAAGTGAAAATACCCTGTTTCATAAACGGTTTCCTGAAAATTATGTTAAATATTTTTGCGTCTGTCGGGTTTTCGGTTTTAACTTTAAAGTTTTTAAAGGCAACATTGTTATCCGGCAGAAATTCTACGGTTCCGCTTGAGGTAAGCTGTGTATTTGCAAAGTTTTTGTTGTTTTGAGAAGCGATTATTTTATCGTATTTAAAATCGTTTATCTTAACCCATTTAGGGGTATAAATATTGTCCAGATAAAGTTTTACCTGATTTGCAGTATCGCCGATTGTTGCACCCATATAATAAAGGTTCGAATTTTCCGCAATTTTTACCTCAGTCCGGGCTGAAATTTTATCTTTAGGCCCGCTGATTTTTGACGAAAGTATAATGTCACCTTTTAGTTTTATCGGGTAAACAGCTTTGTTGTTAAAAAACTGGTCGAAGAATTCCTGTGTCGGTTTTGCGTTTACATATAGACTTAAATCAGGATTTTTGTAAAAATCATATATTTTCCCGTCAATATAAAGCGGCATTTCGCCGACATAGGAATTTACATTGTTGAGAGAGAGTGTGTTGTTGCGTACAAGAATATTGCCGCTGTTAAATTTTACGTTCAGATGTTTTGGAACATATGTAAATTCCGTATCATCAAGTTTTGTAAAAAATGTGAGGTCATTGTGACGTATTCTTGCTGTAATGTCAATAATGCCTTTCATATTTTTGATGTCATCAGGATTAAATTCACCCGGAAAAATATCAAGATTTTTTATATGTTCAAGATTTGCAAGATTTATATTGGACATTGAAAAATATCCGTTGGCATCCTGATTTTTTGTAAGAATATTCGAAACATCGGCAGTTATAATATAGGCATTGTTATTAAATGTACCCTTTATCGGCGAAATTTTTAAATCGGAATTATTCAGTTCAAAAGTTCCGCCGTCAGTTATAATTATACTTTTGCTGCCGCGGTTTCTGTAGATTTTTCCTTTAACTGTAAGTGCGTTATAGTCAATTTTGTCAATTGCACCTTTATAGTGAGCGATAAAACTTGTACTAATTGTTGAAAAGTCTTTTAAGAACGGGATTTTTGTATTATCTGGAAACACCATTTTAAGAGCTTCTGCAAGCGTAAACTTGTCTGAAATTACGTTTATATTTAAAATTTTATCCTTAAGTTTACCGTTTGTGCGGATTTTTGAATTGTCCAGATTAGAGGAGAGATTAAAATCGGCATCAAGGTTATTGAAATTAATATTTCCTGACAAATTTTTCAAATTTACCGGAATATTTTTTATGGAAACGGTGTTGTTTAAAAGTTCAAGTTTGCCTTCTGCAAAAATATTTTTGTTAAGCACGACGTCATAAATATCTTTAACTTCACCTGTCAGACTGAGATTAACATTCATAAGCCCGTTTGCGGTATTAATGGGAGATATCAGATTTTGAATATCTTTAAGCATCGGAGATGTGCGTATGATTTTTAAAAGATCCTGTGATTTCTGATTAAGCGTAGAGGTTTTAAAATTTAAGACTCCCAGAAGCGTACAGGTTCCGTCAACTGAAATCGGGTTGCCGTTAAGCGTTGCAGTATCGGTTTTAAAGTGTGTATTTTGATCATCAAATTTAAGGGAGCCGTTGCCGTTTTTGAGAGTCAAGTTGTGGATATCCAAAAAAGATGCGGTTGTTTCTTTAAAATTAAATATTCCCCAGGCATGAGGATCTTTTACTGTCCCTACGACATGAAGTTTGATATTTCCTTTTCCTCTTATATCCATAATCGGAACAGGCCCCAAATCAAATTTCAATATTTCATGAAGCGGGTTAAGAACAATCTGGGCGGTTTTTAAATCAACGCTGCTTGTGCTTGTAATTAACAAATCAACAGCTTTATTTTTGTAGATTTCAATGTCACCTTTTACATAAACGGTTTGATGCGGGCTTGCCGGAACCTCTGCATCAAGGTAGGTTTTGTCACCTTTGAATTTCAATTTGATGGTTGCTTTTGGAGTGTTGTTTGGAATCGGTGATATCAGATAGCCGCCTGTTGATAAAATGTTTCCGGTAACGTCAGGTTCCGGAAATTTCCCTTTGATATCCAGATTGCCCATAATGTCACCGTAATATTTATACTTTTTTAAGAGATAAAGGTTAAATTCGGGAACGAGATTTTCCTCCCCCGGAATAAGCGGTAAAATATCTTCAGTTCTTGACTTGTTGATTGAAAGTTTTAAATCGGAAACCGGATTTTTTAAATTGATTTTTTCGATCTTTCCTGATACAAAAAAGTCTATTCCTTTTGATTTTACGGCAAGTTCATTAATGTCAATCCCGTTATTAATAATGCTAAGATTTGTGTTAATGTTAATTTTGTTTTTGTTGTAAATTGATGCGGAAATATCTTTTTGCATAATTCCGAGATTGTCGATTTCAATTTGTCCTTTGAGAAGTTTGTGATTGTCAAGAGCTGTTGCTGTTGAAACATTAAGATTTATTATTCCGGAAAGTTTTTCTATTTTATTTTTTGAAAGATATTTTGCATAAGTTGAAAAATCCGATAAATTCAAATCCGAAATAATGCCGTTTATATGAATTTGGTCTTCTTTTATTTTGTTAAGCGGAAGCTTTAAATCAATATCAGCTTTAACTCTTGAAGATTTTTTGTCTACAAGAAGACTGGTATCTGTTGCGAATTTTATTCGTTTATTTGAGGTGAAATCATAAAGAATAAAATCTTTTCCGTTTAAAAGAATATTTTTGTTTACTGTTTCATCATTCAGAGTAATTTTATATTCATCAATTTTGACAACGGCTTTATTTATATCGACTTTTGGTTTTGAAAGACCGATTAAGGGATATTGTCCGAGTTTAAGCTGAGAGTTTTTGTCATAGATTAGATTTACAACAAGCGATTCTGCTCTAAAATGACTAATATCAGCTTTATTGAATACTAAAGGAATAAGTTTGATTTTTGTATTAATTCCGCTGAATTTTAAAGCTTCAGTGTTATCATTATTCAAAATCGCAAAGCCGTCAGCTTTTACCCAAACTGCCGGCAGATAGCCCATTTTTATTGAGGGATTGATAATTTGTGTGTTAAAGCCGAATTCTTTTTTTATATAAGTTTTTAAAAATTCAACATTTTCGGGACGGTTTAAAATCGCTGGAATCCCGAGATAGTATCCTCCGTATAATACAGTTACAGTCAGTAAGCTTATAAGAATTTTAGATTTTTTACCCATATCCCTTAATTTATTATATGATAAATATTTTGATTTTACCATTTGTTAACAAATAGTCATCTCCAGCTGAATAACCGGTATATGAAAAACCGCCCGCACAACTTTGTGCGGGCGGTTAAATCAAGCAAAATCAGTATTTTTCACATAAAACTTCAAAATATCCCTGAGGATGATGGCAGTTCGGGCATTTGTTCGGCGCAGATTTTCCGTGGTGGATGTAGGCGCATTTTCTGCACATCCAGTCAGTTTCATAATCCTTTTCAAAAACTGTTTTGTTTACGATATTTTCCAACAGTTTTTTAAATCTTGCCTCATGATGCTCCTCAGAGCGTCTTACGTGTTTAAATGTTTCGGAAATTTCATTAAAGCCTTCTTCTTTTGCGATTTCCTCTCCTTCTTTATACAAAATCGACCATTCCTCATGTTCGCCTTCAATTGCACTTTTTAAATTTTCCTCGGTTGTTCCTGACTGAAAAGGATATGAACCCGTCACAGTTCCTGTTGTGTCACCTATATATTCATAAAAAAGTTTTGCATGTTCTCTTTCGTTTTCCGCAGTCTTGAGAAAAATATCCGCAATTTGTTCATAACCTTCTTTTTTAGCCTGTTTTGCATAAAATGTGTACCTGTTTCTTGCCTGAGATTCACCTGCAAAAGTGTTGATTAAAATCTGTTCGGTTTTTGTTCCTCTTAATTTTTCTGAATTCATAAATCCTCCGTTTCGGTTAAAATCTTAAAAACTTTATAAGTTTTATGCAATTGACATGAAGGATTAGCCGTATGAATTAGATAAAATTATAAAGATTAAACTTTCTAGGGATTAGAAAGAATACGAAAAATTTCATAATCAATATATGTAATAGTAGGAAAGATTATATGAATCTGCTTAATTATACAAAGAAATTATCCGAAAAAATTTCATATTACGACAGATTGACACGTGAAAGCGCAAGAAATTTCCCCATGTCAAATCCCTTTGCAAAACCCGTAAATTTAACTGTGATATGGGTTGAAAATTGTGATGAAAAAGATGACGGAAAAGATTTTTAAGTTATATACAGTTTTACGTCCGATACTAACCATATTTGAAAATAAATTTGTTCCTGTTATACTAAAGCTATGAAAGATATGTTAGACAAAATTCTTCAAATAGAAAAGAAGTATAATGAACTCGGCGTTACACTGTCAGATCCTGCCGTAATACAGGATTATAACAGATTCCGTGACCTTTCCAAACAGCGAAAATCAATGGAGGAAACGGTTAACCTTTATTACGATTGGAAAAAAGCTGTCGATGCAATTGAAGAAGCAAAAGAATTAATAAAATCCGAGCACGATGAAGAAATGAAATCATTTCTAAAAGCCGAAATGGAAGAAAATGAAGCAAAATTGCCGGAATATGAAGAAAGAATGAAAATACTTCTTCTTCCCCGTGATCCGATGGATGATAAAGATATTATGCTTGAAATCCGCGGCGGAGCCGGCGGTGATGAGGCAAACATATTTGCAGGCGATTTAGCAAGAATGTATATGCGATATGCAGATAAAAAAGGCTGGCAGACACAGGTTCTTTCAAAAACCGAATGTGAAGCGGGCGGTGTATCTGAGATAATCATTTCAATTAAAGGCGACGCTGTATATTCTCAACTTAAATACGAATCAGGCGTTCACAGAGTTCAAAGAGTCCCCGCAACCGAATCTCAAGGGCGTGTTCATACGTCAACGGCAACGGTCGCAGTTATGCCCGAGGTTGATGATGTTGAAGTTCAGCTTAATATGAACGATATTGAAATTACAACCGCCAGATCAGGCGGAGCCGGCGGACAAAACGTTAACAAAGTCGAAACAGCCGCACGTGTTTTTCACAAACCGACCGGAATAATGATTTTCTGTACGGAAGAACGTTCGCAATTGCAGAACAAAGAGCGTGCGCTCCAAATTTTGAAAGCGAAGCTTTATGATATGGAAGTCCAAAAACAAATGAAGGAAATTACAGATCTTCGCCGCTCTCAAGTCGGAACCGGCGACAGAAGCGAACGTATCAGAACCTACAATTTCCCTCAAGGCCGTCTGACAGACCACAGGCTTAATCACAATCTTAACGTCTGGACAGTGATTGACGGCGATTTGGATGAATTGATAAAGCTTTTGATGGAATACGACCAGAAATTGAAACTGGAAAAACTGGCAGAGGTGAATTAGTGGTTGAAAGAAAGTGCGCCGGATGCGGAAAAATTAAAAACAGAGAAGAATTAATTAAAATCACAAAGCAAAACCCGCATGGCGACTTAATTATCAACCCTGATTCCAAAGTATTTGGCAGATCGGTATATCTTTGCTATAATAATAGTTGCATAGAGAACGCTTTTAAAAAAAACAGAATATCCAGAGCTTTAAAAACCTCTGTACCGCCGGAATTGAAAGGGAAATTAGTAAATGAGTTTTGAAACCAAAAGAATAAATGAAATTGCAAAAGAATTAAATACAACAAGTAAAGAAATATTAGAAAAACTTGCCGCAATGGGAATAAAAGGCAAAACTCATTCAAGCACGCTTACTCCTGATCAGGAAAGAAGATTGAAAGATTTTATAAACGGCGGCTCAGTTCAGACTGCTAAAAAACCGAAAGCTTTTGTTGTTAAAAAGGCTAAAAATCCTGAACCTGCAGAAGTTGAAAGCAAAACGGAAAACGCAAAACAAGAAACTCCTAAAGAAACAGAAGAAAAGCCGAAACGTCCGCAAATAGAAGTAGTAAGACCTCAAAACAGATTGGAAATTGTACGACGTGCTCCGCAAAGACCGCAAGCTGCGCCAGGAGCAAAGAGTACGGAAGGAAAGAAATTCCCGCCAAGAGCTGAAAGACCGGAACGCAGCGGACGTCCTGCAGCTGCCGGCAAACCGGTTGAAAAATCAGGCGCACCTTTTAAAAAGACAGGTGAACGCACAGAAACAGGCGAACGCAAGCCTATTCAGCGTCATATAATTTCTCAGGAAATTTATGAAAATAAAAGTTCTTCAAAACGTCGTTCCGACAGCAAAAAGAAAGATAAAGAATTTAATAAAAAAGAAGAACAGGAAAGAATTTCCTTGGAAAAAGCTGCGGCTCAAAAACACAAAAAACGAGTTCATAAAGAAGAAGAAGTGGAAAAAGTTACTCAGATTGTCGTTGACAGACCTATGACAATAAGTGAACTTGCCGAAAAAATTCAAAAAACTCCTGCAGAAATCGTAAAATACCTGATGTTTCAAGGGATTATGGCAACAGTCAATCAGCTTATTGACGTTGATGTAATCAAAAAAATCTGCGCCGAATATGAACTTGAAGTTCTTGAAGAAGATTTGGACGCATATATGGAAGAAGAACTTGAAAAAGAAGAAAAACAAAAAGCACTTTCAGAAGTTGATAAAAAACTTCTTAAAAAACGGGCTCCTGTTGTAAGTATTATGGGACACGTAGACCACGGTAAAACAACTCTTCTTGACAGTATTCGAGCATCAAAACACAAAATTGTCGCAACCGAAGTCGGCGGAATTACGCAGTCAATCGGTGCATATACTGTTTATCTTGACAACAACAAAGAAAAGAAAATAGTTTTTGTAGACACCCCCGGTCACGAAGCTTTTACAGAAATGCGTGCAAGGGGTGCAAAAGCAACCGATATTGCTATCCTTGTTGTTGCTGCGGATGACGGAATTATGCCGCAAACAATTGAGGCAATAAACCATGCCAAAGCAGCCGAAGTTCCGATTATTGTTGCTGTCAACAAAATTGATAAACCGGGGGCTAATCCCGACAAAATTTTGCAGCAGCTGACTGAGCACGGACTGGTTCCGGAAGAATGGGGCGGCGATACTATTACCGTAAAAGTTTCCGCACTTCAAGGAACAGGTATTGATGAGCTTCTTGAATATATTCTTCTTGTTGCAGACATTCAAGACTTAAAAGCAAACCCGAAAGCAGAAGCCTCAGGTGTTGTAATTGAAGCAAATCTTGATAAAGGAAAAGGTCCTGTTGCCACGCTTCTCGTTCAAAACGGCACCTTAAGGGTTGGAAACTGTATAGTTGTCGGAACAGCATGCGGTCGTGTAAGAGCATTGCTTTCAGACAGCGGAGAAAGAATTACAAAAGCGGAACCATCAACTCCTGTTGAAATTTTGGGTCTTACTGAAGTCCCGCAGGCCGGAGATCATTTTGAAGTCGTTAAAAACGAAAAAGAAATGAAATCCATCGTCGAAAAACGTAAAGAAAAAGAACGTGACAAACGGCTCGATGCAATGCTTCCGGCTCACATAAGACGAGAAGCTGTAGCAGGCGATGATGATATTCCGCAATTGAATTTGATAATCAAAGCAAATACGCACGGTGCAGCAGAAGCGGTTTCTCAAGCCATTGCACAGCTTGATTCTAAAGAAATTAAGACGAAAATTATCCACGTCGGTGTGGGCGATATTTCAGAAGCGGATGTTATGCTTGCTTCAGCCTCAGGTGCATTGATTCTGGGCTTTACCGTCAAAGAGGACAGTAATGCACTTGTAGCAGCAGAACGTGAAGGCGTTACAATCAAAAAATACGATATCATTTATCAAATTCTTGAAGATATTGAAAAAACAATGCTTTCGCTTCTTGAACCGGAAGTTAAAGAGGTTGAACTCGGTAAAGCTGAAGTCCGTCAGGTATTTACAATCGGTAAAACCGTTAAAATCGCCGGCTGTTATGTAACAGAAGGCAAAATTGTAAGAAGCAAAGATGCCGTTATTTACCGGTCCGGAAAAGAAATATACAGGGGTGCAATTGACCAGCTTAAACGTTTCAAAGATGATGTAAAAGAAGTTGCACAAGGTTTTGAATGCGGTATTTCGTTTGCTAAATGGAATGATATTGAGGTAGGCGATATTATTGAAGTTTCAACAAAAGAAGAAGTTGAACGCCAGAGTCTGTAATATTGTAAACAAACCGTTAAACAAAAATTTTTAAAAAGGAAATAAAAATGACATTACGAAATGAACGAGTCAGAAAAGAATTAATGCGTGATATATCAGATATTTTGCGCAAAGAAATCCGTGGACTATCAGGTGTTGTGTCCGTTCTGGATGTTGAAGTGTCCCATGATAATTCTTTCGCAAAAGTAATATACAGTGTTCTGGGTTCTCCGGAACAGGTTGAAAAAACTAAAGAAACAATCGAAAAAAGCACTCCGAAAATCAGATACGAAGTCGGAAAAAGAATACGGCTCCGCTTGACGCCGGAATTAAAGTTTGTATATACGGATTCACTTGAAAAAGGCTCAAAAGTAAGCGAAATTATTGACAAAATTTCACGGGGAGAAATATAATTGTGGGTCTGCAGTTTCCGGCAGCGCAAAATTCTTTAGAGAAACCGCTTTTCGGATTTTTAAATGTTTATAAACCGTCAGGCTTAACCTCGCATGACGTTGTTGCCAAACTGCGTAAAATTACAAAAATTAAACAAATCGGGCATACAGGTACCCTTGACCCGTTTGCAGAAGGGGTTTTGCCAGTTTGTATCGGCAAATCCACGAGATTAATCGAATATCTGGCTGATGACAAAGAATATCTTGCAACTGTACAATTCGGTAAAGCAACGGACACGTATGATTTAGAGGGCAATATTGTTTCTGTGTCAGATAAAAAAGTTTCGGAAGATGAAATTTTAAAAGTTTTGCCTGATTTTGCCGGTGAAATTTTGCAGATGCCTCCGGTTTATTCCGCAATAAAAGTCAAAGGCAAAAAACTCTATGAATACGCCAGAAAAGGTGAGGAGGTTAAAATCGAGCCGAGAAAAGTTTTTATTGAGAAAATCGAATTGAAAAATTTTGATTATGAAACACAGCAGGCTCAAATTCTTATCAAATGTTCAAAAGGAACTTATATCCGCTCAATTGCAAATGATTTAGGCAATTTGACAGATTCATTCGCTCATCTCGTAAAATTAATCAGAACTAAAGCCGGAAATTTTTCAATTGAAAATTCAATAAAACTTGAAAATTTGTCTGATAAAAATGAGGTTCAATCAAATTTGATTAATCCTGTTGAAATGCTGGATTATCCCAAAATTATTGTTGATGAAAAAGAGCATGAAAAAATATTAAACGGTGCTGCCATACATAATAAGAATGATATTTCAACAGGTCAAGTTGTAATTTTAATTTATAATGATATAATAAATGCAGTCGGGCAGACCGATGGTGGAAAAATCTTAATTAAGAAAGTGTTTTGATATGAAAAAAGAATTGGCGGCACTATTGATTTTTGCGGGCGGCATGCTGGCAAATCCGGCATTTGCGGATTACAATTATTCATGCGCTGCACCTTATGATTTGTCAGGCAAATTCGGCAGTGTAATGAGCCGGATTACAGGAACAAATTTTTTAGGTTCAAAAGTAGCCGAACATATTTTAAAATCACAAATAACGCAAAATGCAGAAGGTAAATTTACTGTTAATGTGGATTCCTACAGTATTTCGGATTTGAAAGCCGGACGCTTTAAATCAATGGAAATTCACGGACAAAATGTTATTGCGGACGGGGTCTATTTTAGTTCAATGGATATCCAGACACTTTGTGATTTTAATTATATAGTTTTTGACAGCAAAACTTCATCTGCAATCTTTAAAGAAGATTTTCCGCTCAGTTTCGGTGTTACGTTAACAGAAAATGATTTGAATAATACAATGAAGGCTTCAGGGTACAATGCTCTGATTGATAAAATGAACGGTTTTGGCAAAGCCTTATCTTTATTTGAAATTGATTCAACAAAAGCAAGGATAAAAGAAAATAAATTCATTTATGTTTTTAATGTCAGAGTTCCGCTCTTGAATACCGGTTCCGGTTCAAAGTTTTCAATTGCTCTGATAACTGATTTGAATGTGGAAAACGGAAAGGTGCAGCTTGACAATCCGGAGTTGATGAACCCTTATATCAAGGTTGATTTAAGCAGTTTGACAAAAGTATTCAATTATTTAAACCCGCTTGAATATTCACTGAATGTTATGAAAAATAAAAATGCAGAATTAACAGTTCAAAATGTCAGAATTTTCAATGACAAAATCAGTATAACCGGCATAATCAACGTGCCTAAAGATGTATTAGCTCACAAATAAGGAATAGATTTATGGGACGACGCAAGAAAAATAATACCGCAAATAATATAAAAATATTTTTAATTGGAATTATTTTAACAGGACTTGTTGCCGCCGGAGTTTATTACGGACTTCAATACTGGACGCCGGGGGATGAAATTGTTGATATTCCTGAAAAAACAGAGGTACAGGTGCCGCCTGATGAGCCTAAAACTCCGGAAAAACCGGTGCAGCCTGCAAAACAACAGGAATTTGTTAATGTATTTTTCATAGGTAAAAATGAAAATAATGAAGAAGTTTACCGTGCGGTAAAACGTGTTTATAACAAAGATGTAGACGGTTCAAAAATCAAATATGCTATAAACAGTCTAGTTTTAGGCCCTAAACCTGATGAAAAATCAAAAGGTGTTTATACCGAGATCCCCGGAACAACGCAGATTTTAGGGATTACGGAACAGCCCGATAAAGTAATCATAAATCTTTCATCTGCATTTAGCGACGGCGGCGGTACGGAAAGCGTTTATAAAAGATTGTTTCAGTTGATAAAAACCGCAAAACGCAACACAGAAAAGCCTGTCTATTTGTATATAAACGGGCAGCAGGCAGATGTAATCGGCGGGGACGGAATTATGATTACCCAGCCGTTGAGTGAAACTTCTCTGGATTGATGTTATGGAAAAAGATATTGATTATTATTTAAATCTTGACTGGACATTAATTGAAGGGGAAGATTTGGATTTTGAAGGAAATCCTTATCATTATATAATGATAGAAGAAATTCCGAGTTTTTGTTTTTGTGCAAAAACAATTGAAAAGGCAAGAGAAAATTATAAAAAACAATTGAAGTTAACATTAACGGTAATGCTGGAAACTGACGAACATATAACAGAACCCGGAGAAAATAATGATGAACCCGACTGGGAAAGTTTATGTCCTTAAAATTTACAATCCAAAATTTCTTCAGCTTTAACGTTAAGTGATTCTGCAAGATTATAGAGTGTTTTTATTTTAAAATTAAAAGTTCCGCGCTCAATTGCACTAATAGAATTAGTGCTTAAACCTGCTTTGAAGCCGAGTTCTTCCTGTGACATTTCTTTTTTAAGTCTGAGGTATCTAATGCTTTGCCCTAATTTAAATAATAATTCATCACGCATATTTTACATTCTACAGCTTGACAAATTTAGTTCTAACATGTATAATGGTATTATTACAAGTGTACTTGTAATTTAAAATGTGCAGATGCAAACAATAAACGGAGGTATTTCAGATGTTAAAGAAAACTATTGGTATGGCAGGTTTTACACTTGCAGAAGTGTTAATCACATTAGGTATCATCGGGGTAGTTGCCGCAATGACAATGCCTACATTGATTAACTCAACACAGGGCGCACAGTACAAAACAGCTTACAAAAAAGCACTTTCTGTTCTGTCACAGGCTGTTGTTATGAACATTGCTCTTGAAGACTACGATTTGTCACAAACTGTTGCTCCTGCTGCTACTCCAAATGCAAAAGAACATACTGCAGAAGCTCAATCTATTTATTCGTTGTTTAAAAACCGTATGAATGTTGTTAAAGTTGCTGAAAATGAGGATTTTGACTCTGATACAGAAGGTGATCCTAAATATTATAAAATAATACATGCTGGTGATCCTACAAGTGATGTACCACAAACAAATCACTTTGCGGAGGCACTTGGTACGAAATGGATTTCAGCTGCTGGAGATTGGCCTGAAGCGACATTCTTATTTATGAATGACGGTATTACCTTTATTTTTGATAATTCACAAGAGAGCTGTGCAGCTAAAAGATCTACAGATGCAGCTGATGCTACGGATACATACTGTATAGGTTATGTTGATGTAAACGGTCAAAAAGGTCCTAACAGAATTGTTCAGTGTGATGTAAATACACTGGTCGTAACTGCTGGAGAAGAAGATGATGCTGTTTGTACGGTATCTACTCCAACCGATATTTATCCGGTTATGTTCTATGATCAATCAGTTGTTCCTGCAACAGCAGCAGGTCGTGCAGTACTTTATGCAAAATAGATACCATAATATAAGTTAGTTTTTTTAAACTA
>CALUPW010000008.1 GCA_944322785.1 Candidatus Gastranaerophilales bacterium
TTTTGATAAGAATCGGCAGAAATTTAGGCTTAAAAATTCTCTATAAAAAATCACATGCAAAAAACCGCCCACTGTGGGCGGGTTTTCAAAATCTTATCTGCACTGATTCTCAGTTTGCGGACTAAAAAACGGAGTAACAGGGATTTGAACCCTGGATGCAGGTTAGACCCACATAACACCTTAGCAGGGTGCCGCCTTCAGCCACTCGGCCATTACTCCGTATTTGAATTGTCATGCGAATCTTAATTCGCTTTATATTTCAACTATAACACAAAAATATTTTTTTCGTAATGTTTTGAAAAAAATATTTTTACTAGTATAATATTTTTGGAAAAGACTTGCCTTAATCCGGCGGACGAAAAAGAAAGGTATTTTATGATTGAGATGAAAGTTATGGGCATAGCCCTTGATACAAGAACAGGTTCTCCTATTGTTGTTCTGCATGACAAAGAAAACAGAAAAGCTCTTCCTATATGGATAGGTTCGGCGGAGGCAAGCGCAATTATCAGAAAAATCGAAAATCTCACGGTTTCAAGACCGATGACACACGATTTGATTGTCAATATGATTGAAAAAATGGGATATGAACTTGATAAAATCGAAATTAACGATGTTGAAAAAGAAACCTATTATGCAACATTATTTTTGCGGGATAAAGAGGGGAATATAACTGAAATTGATTCCCGTCCGTCTGATGCGATTGCTGTTGCAATAAGGGTGGATGCTCCGATATTTGTTACGGCAAACGTTATTTCAAACGGATCGGTATCAACTGACAGCGCAAAAGATGAAGAAGAAGCTCAGGAATTTAAAAAATTCGTTCAAAGCATCAAGCCTTCAGATTTTGAAAAACTTATGAAAAATAACGAACATCACGAGAGCGACCAGTAGAAATAATTCTATTTTTGTAAAGAATGTAACAAATACTGAGGATTTTGAAATTTTGCTTTTTGGAAATTTTTTATAAATTTGGAGAGCATAAAAATGAACATAGATAGAATTCAACCTAGTTACATTCAAAAGGTCGATGCTGTCAGCTTTTTCGAGGCACAGAGAAAAAATCCGGCAAAACAAAACAACTTTTTTAACAGCGGATTATTCACCTCAATAACCGAAGGCGGGCATAACTTAAACTACCCGAAAGTAGCAGGCAGCGAGACTTTAGCAAAAAATCTGGATTTAGTTGCTTAACATTTTGTAATATTTTACAAAAAACAGGCAATTTTTAAACCAATATTTCCTTTATTATAATATAGGGAATATTGGAGATTATTATGTTCGGATTAGACATCTCAAAACTAAGTTCTGCAAACCGCTCAAACTATGTAAATTATGCGGGTTTACAACAAGGCGGAAATTTTGTAAAAAACACATTTGCATTTACTGCAAACCCTCAACACCCGAAAACTAAAAGCGATTTTACACGTGAGCAGCTTTGCGGCGGACACATTTGTGCTGAAAAATTAGATTTACTCGCCTAAGACTAAAGATTTACAGCAGAAAGAAATTATTTTTAGTATTTGTGTTATAAATCAGTTTTGGCGCATTAAACTGCGGAGTATATGAATAATACGATACTCTGCTGTTTTTTTTGTTGAATGCACAAAGTCCGACAACTCTTTCTTCATTCTTAAACAAATTTTTCAGAAATTCCATACTTACTACATCCTTCTTTTTTGTTGTATAATGTTTTTAAGGATTGTATTAGAAAAGTCAAGGAGGTATTTATGGCAGAAAAAATTACAAAAGAAATGAATATTATGGATATAGTACAAGCATGCCCCGAAAGCATCGGTGTTTTTCAAAAATACGGATTAGGATGCATCGGATGTGCGGCAGCTCATTTTGAAAATCTTGAAGCGGGCGCAAAAGTTCACGGATTTGATCCTGATGAAATGGTTGCTGAAATCAATGCTTTAATTGAGGAATAAGAGTTATCAAAATAATTACATGTTAAGAACACCGCAGATATCTGCGGTGTTCTTTGTGTGTAACTGTTTATTATTAGGAGTTTAATTATTTTATCTATTTAAAAATCCGGCCATTGTAGGCTGGGCTGCAGCTTTAGCTGCAGTAAGCCTGTTCTGGTTTATTTGCTGTGCTGACATTGCAGAAACAGTCTGATTATTTTTTGCGGCTTCTTCTGCAAGACGCTGTTTTTCTTTATTTTCTTTTGTCATTCTTTCACAATATCTTGCAAGCCATATCATGAATGCCGGAACTAAAAAGATTATTGAAGCAAATTCAAATGAACTGTTCAATGTTTTTGCTATACGGACAAACTTGTTATCAGGACTTTCAAATGCCTTGTAGATTTTATCAAGTTCTGATGAATTTTGTTCTTTTGCAACACGGAACTTTTGTATAAGTTCATCCATTGTAACTTCTTTAAGTTTTTTGCCGCCCAGAATATTTTCTGCAGCTTCTTTAACTTCTTTATCCATGCGGAATACTTTTCTCGGGTCTCCGCCTGTTTTGTTAAGAAATTCAATATAACCTAAAATGCCGTCTTTATACTGTTTCAAATTGCTGTGTTTTGAGGCTAACTGGTCGCTGCCTAGAACATTTACTCCTTTACCTGCAGTTACATAGTTTTTAAGTTTGTAAATAAAACCTTTATCATGATCTTTCGGTTTTACATTCAAAGCAAGACCGGAAAGTTTTGCAAATGCGGTTGAAAACATTCTTGACAAGGCTTTCGCACCGAACAATATGGCTGTAAAACTTGCAATATCACGAACAAGAATTTCTCGTCTGTCATGCTCGCCTTTTGCATCCCGAAGCCTCGGCGGCAGGCAGAACCCGAATAACAAAGTCAACATTGCAGGAACTGACATTGAAGGTCCGTCAAATTCAAAGGTATCGGAAAGTTTTTTAAGCCATCCGCCTTTCAAGACTATTTTGCCTGCGTTTTCGTTTACTGCAGACATAGCACCTGTAAAGGGAACATCTTTTGCCTTTTTATCATCCGCTTTTTTATCAGTTTCTTTTTTATTTTCCGTTTTTGCTTCTTCTGCAGTTTCCTGTGACACCCCGACTTCATCCGGATTGTTTTTAATTCCCATATTATACAATTTCGGAATAACATCATAAAATCCGACGACTGCAAAGAACATCGCAAAATTAGAGAGGAATCTTGAACCTGAACGGCGGATATTGAAAGATTTTAAGAATTTGTCAAAATCTTTTGCGGAGTCTTTTTTAAGATAATTGTGCGCCGATTTAATTACATCATCAGTATAATCTATCATGTTGCCGAGCATTTTGTTAAATGACACGGAAACAGGATTTTCACGCCAGTTTACTTTTATTGTTGCTTCCAGCTCATTTTTGGTCGGACTTACAATACTTTTACGCAAATCCATAAATTCGCCCACAAGTTCTGAGGTCAAATCTTCCCTCATACCGGGAGTTTTTTTGCCGATAAAATGCTTCCAGAATCCTTTTGACTTTGCAGACTCAATTTCCAGCAGCTTATTTGCCATTTTTTCTGCCTGAACATCATAATTAATTGATGGCGCATTGTCCAGAGATGCTTTCAAGGTAGCTTCAAACATCTGTTTGTATAAATCAAATTTTATCGGTCGTGTTTGTTTTGCATCTTTTAAGTCTGTAAGGTCTTTAATAAAATCTTTATTCTTAATTAATGAGTCATGGAATTTTTCACCAAAGGTATTAATCATATTTATAGGAACATTGTTTGCACGCCCTGAATATTTTTTAATTCCGGCCATAATCATTGCAGGGATTAAAAAGGCACTGGGACCTGACAAAATTTCACGAATACCTTCTCTTCTTGCAAATGTCCAGTTGTAGGGGCCTATTTTTTTACCTGTTTCTTCTCCAGTAACCGGGTCTTTTTCCCGTTTACGACCACGGTTTAACCCTTCCCAGATTCTGGGGGCAACCATACCGATACCATCCTGAGCAATAAAGGATGCTGCAAAACCGCCTCTTGAGATTGCATCCGTAACAGTTATAACTGCATCTGATGCTGCTACAACAGGATTAAAACCGCTTGTAAACTGCGGATTGTATTTTCCTTTTACACTTCTTTGTACGGGTTTGCCTGAGCGGGTATTGTCCGATGAACTAATTGATTTTACTGTCATATCCCTACTTTACTTTACTGAATACTACACACATACTATTTAAAAAACTTTCGTCTTACATTTATTGCCCCATTTGTCCGGTTTATTTCAAAAAGTTAACAAAGATAAATGTAATTTAAAAGATTAAGTGTAATAATTATACTTAATACGCTGTTTTTTTTCAAGTAATATACTACGATTATAACATTTTTATTCACATTTCTTTACATTATTTATTTGAAACTTATTCTTTGCAGGCAGATTGACTTTGACCTGACTTCATAATAGGATTTTATAATGGATGTAATAATTATCGGTGCCGGTCTTGCAGGTTCTGAAGCTGCTTTACAGCTTGCAAAACGAGGCATTAAAGTAAAACTATATGAAATGCGCCCTGCAATCGCAACAGGCGCTCATAAAACGGATAAATGTGCTGAATTTGTTTGTTCAAACAGTTTAGGCTCTTTTGATATCACAAATGCAAGCGGACTTCTAAAAAAAGAGATGGAACTTCTTGGCGGCGAACTGATTAAAGCCGCATACGAATGTCAGGTGCCGGCCGGTAATGCACTTGCGATAGACAGAGAAGGATTTTCCGAAAAAATTACGAAAAAAATAGAAAACAACCCGAACATAACACTCGTTAGGGAAGAAATTACAGAAATTCCGGATACGCCTGCAATTATTGCATCAGGGCCATTGACCAGCACATTGTTTGCAGACAGGATAAAAGAATTTACCAAAAACGAACATTTATTCTTTTTTGATGCGATTGCGCCCATTGTTGAGGCAGAAAGTATTGATTTTGACATAGCATTCTGGCAGAACCGTTACAACAAAGGGGAGCCGTCATACATAAACTGTCCGATGAACAAAGAACAGTATGAAAATTTTTATGAAATTTTGACTAACGCACCAAGAATTGAATTGAAAGAGTTTGAAAAAAATGCAAAGTTTTTTGAAAGCTGTCTGCCTGTTGAAGTTCTGGCATCCAGAGGTGTTGATACACTTAGATTCGGGCCTATGAAACCTATCGGACTGATTGACCCGAGAACAGAGCAGGAAAATTATGCGGTTGTGCAGTTGCGTCAGGACAACTCAGCAAAAACTCTTTTTAACCTTGTCGGTTTTCAGACAAATTTAAAATGGGGCTCTCAAAAAGAACTTATTCATTCAATTCCGGGGCTGGAAAACGCAAATATTGTACGCTACGGCGTTATGCACAGAAATACGTTTATTAATTCCCCAAAAATCTTAAATCCGACACTTCAAACCCGTATCAGGGCGGATTTGTTTTTTGCCGGACAAATCACAGGAACCGAAGGATATACAGAATCAATTGCATCAGGACTTCTTGCCGGAATTAACATGGCAAAATATCTTAATGGAGAAACGCCTGTTGTATTACCGAAAACAACCATGCTCGGCGCACTTACAAATTATATAACCGACCCTTCTCATGAAAAATTTCAGCCGATAAACTCTAACTGGGGTATTGTCGAAAAAATAGAGCTTCCTAAAAAAGAACGTAAAAATAAAAAACTTAAAGCAGAACTTCTGGCAAAACGGTCAGTTGAAGTTCTATCCGCCATTACAATTTAAACTGTTTTATCCAACTTTGTATCGTTATTTTTAGTTTTTGGCTTTTTATCTTCAAGACCCAAAAATTTTAGTGCAGGATGGATAAATACATGAGAAACCTGCGGTGCGAGAATCGCAAGCCCGAAAACTGAGCCCACGATATTTCCGAATTCAATTGCACCTTTCAAATCGGTAAATTTGTCAGGATTTTCTTTGTTTAATTCGTTTAACGCAATTTCATCATATTCATCTTTTACGAGTTTTTTTACTTTATTGCCCTTGGAATCTGTTTTATAAACACCTTTGATTTCTTTTTCAAGAGTTCTCTGACGGTTGTTTAATGAAGAATCGCAGAGTTTTAAATAATGATTATACTGTTTTAATGACTGAAAATTCGGGATGCCTGAATCCGCAAAAACTTTTTTGGCGAGTTTGAATGCGCCCCGCTTAAACACAGGAACTACAAGAGCAGCATAAACAAGCAGACAGGTTGCCTGATATAAAAATTCCTTTGCTGCTGCATATTTTTTAGTATCGTTTTCAATATCATTGTCAATCAATATAAACCCCGGACGTCCGATGGATTTTAAAGTAGTTTCCATCAGCACCTGAGAATTGGTATTTGAGGTAATATTATTTAGCGAATTGCTTGTCAAAAATCTTGCGATACCCTGTATCATACGCCACCTACTTTCATGCCGTATTGACTGGCGTTAGAAAACGTATGTAAACTCGGACGATTTACTACAGGCATACTTTCATAAATATTTTTAACGGGAATTTCCGGCGCATCTGATTTTATATCAAGATGTTTTGCAAGAGTTCCTTTTTCATTGTTATAAAACTTATCCATAATTGGTTTTATTGCAGCAGAACAAAGTCCGGGAATTACAAGAAGCGCAGCAACACAAACGCCGAGAAACATACAGTTTTTTGCTCCTTGTTTTTTCAATTCTTCAGGCAAAACTTTATTTGCGATTTTTGCAGACGCCTCGCCTAATCCCCAGTAAACCGGAATTGCAATAAGTTCTGTCAAACCTTCACGGATAGCTGTATATTTTTTGGTTTTCGGCTCCTCTTTTTTATCCATCATTGTGAAAGTCGGACGGCAAATACCTTTAACCGCTGCAATCGCCATTACAACGTATGTTGGTTTGTTATTTATGCCGAGATTATGGGAAATCTTTTTGAATTTGTCTATTATTGCCGTTTTCATATTTCAGTCCGAATTTTATCGCAGGATTTAAAAAGCCAAAATATTACGCTAAATCTGCATAATAACTAAAAAGTGTAAATATATTTTTTTGCTATTAAAGATTACAATATTACAAATATTAATAAATTTCAAAAAAATTTGTAAAAAGTTCCCGTAAAAATGAACTTTTATTTTTGAAATTCGTTATAATAGTATAAGAGGTTACAACAATGAAGGAAAAATGTACAAAATACGAAGCTTTGTTCACTTTTGCGGACGAAGATACATTAAAAGAACATTTAAAAGTCTGCGAAGACTGTAGAATGGAACAGGCAAAAATGGATAAGGTTTCGGAACTAATTAACGAAGTAAAACCGTTTTACAAAAAGAAAAGGACGTCTCCTCATCATCTTAAGGTAGCATGCATACTTTTCGCACTTGTAATCGGCGGTGCTTCATTAGGTGTGGTAGGGACAAATCAGGATGTTATGGACTATATAAAATACGGTGAAACACTGTCAGCGGAAGACTTAGGATTTCCTGTTGATTCCTACGGCTTTTTACTGGTGGAATAATGGATTTTAAAGAAATAATCAAAAACAACAAACAACACGTAAAAAACATAATACGTCTTATTACAAAAGAAGAAGAAAATGAAGACCTTGAACAGGAGGTTTACGTAAAAGTTTGGAAAAATGCAGACAAATACAAAGAGCAGGGCAGTTTTTCAAGCTGGGTGACCACTATTGCAAAAAACGTTTCAAAGGATTATCTTAAATCCGCCTACAGAAAAAGACAGGATTTAACAACAAGTGACGAAAATGTTCTGGTTCTTGTGCGGGATAAAAAGTCCACACCTGAAAAAAGACTTATACAAACAGAAAGACAAAAACAGATAATAAAGGCAATACATGAATTAAAACCAAAATTTAAAGAAGTAATATTACTGATTGAAATTGAAGGCTTGAGTTATGAAGAATGTTCGAAAAAAATAAAATGTCCTATCGGAACGATTAAATCAAGACTTTACAATGCAAAAAAAGAATTAGCGGAAAAGTTAGAAGACCTAATGTAAAAAAGAAAGGATGGTCAAATGATTAAAAAGACATTAATTATGGCGACAATAGCTGCATTTATGGCAAACGGCGCAATTGCAGCCGACACCACAGTCCAAACCCTTCCGACAAAAGAAACAACCCAGCAGACTCAGCCTGCTTTACCTGATAAAGCGGTAACAGAAATGCAAAAACCGGATTTGGATGCACCTCCATGCCCGAAAGCTAAATCTCAATTTGAAAAGAGATTGAAACTTACTGATGAACAAAAAGAGCAGGCAAAACAACTCCGTATAAAAGGTCATGAAAAAATGGAGCCGATTTTTGAAAAAATAAAAGCTCTAAAACAAGAAAAAGAAATGGTGCTTCGTTCTCGCATGGCAGTTGAAATGCAGCAGGAAAAAATTGCGGAAATCGATGCTCAGATTAAAGATTTGAGAAAACAGGCTCATGAATTGAGAATGCAAAATATGAAAGATTTTGAGGCAATTCTTACTGACAAACAGAAAAAAGAACTCAAAAAAATGAAAAAAGAAGGCAGAAAAGAATTTGAAAAAGCAAGAAAAAAATGTATTAAAGAAGGCACCTGCCGTCCGATGAGACCGCATCCCGCACCGATGCCGGAACCTCAGCCGATGGAACCGGTAAAAAAATAACCTGATTTACCTTCATAATATTTGTACAGGAAACCTTAAAAGGTTTCCTGTTTTGTATTTTAAAATAATTATTTTTTAAATTTATCAAGAAGCTTGCCGTTTTGAGGTGTTATGGCTGCCGTTTTATTTTCCTGTTTTACTTCCGGCTCTATATCCGCATAATAAGCCGGATCATCCAGAGCTTCCATTGCTTTCATAACGCCTAATCTGCCGGCTTTCAACTGCATATCCGCAAGCCATGTTTCAATCATCCATGCAACAAGGATATTAAGTGCAACCCAGCTTATACCGGCAGCAGCCGCTGTTTTTGCAAGCATAGGTGTTATAAATACCGAAACAACTCCTCCGCTGAACATATATTTTACAAATTCATCCGGATTTTCTTTTAGAGATTTCAACAATGTTTGCTTTATTTTTTCAAGCTCGGCTGACGGAATATTTTCTATAATTTTTTCAAAATTATCCATAATTTTCATTAATTTGGGTTTATCCATACTGCCCAAGCCAAACCTGTCAAACATTGCATTAATTTCTTCTTCGGATTTTGCACGGTATTGTTCTTTTACACGTTTGAATATTTGTTTTAATGATAATTGATTAACGTTTTTTAATTCCTCAACAAAATTGGCCGGAAGGACATCTTCAGCTTTTAATATACTTTCAGGAGAAATATTATTCTTTCTGAATACATTAAACAATTTTGGAATGTCCGTAAATTTAATCTTGTCGAAAACTCCGGAATCAAGAGCATTAAAAAGGTCATCCGCAAAATCTTTAGTTAATACCGGTATTTTATCTCCGCTTAAATTGTAAGCTTTATATCTAATTACATCGGGGGTAAATCTTTCATCATATTCCCTATTTATCTTATTTAATATATTAGCAAGATTATTTTTAGCTTCACGAATTCTATTTTGAGGTATTTCCTTGCTCAAAGAATCATTAAGCTTATATTGTTTTGCACCCACAATAACACTAAGCATATCGGCACGCTGTGTTGGAGTATAGCTCCAGGAACATAATTCATCAAGGAAATATACAACTTTATTAAGCGGCAGAAGTGCACTTGGCCATGAACCGATAGCGTCATTGTTTGATTTAATATTATTTACATCAAGAATATTCAGTATCTTTTTGATTGTATCTCTATAAGATCTAAGAGTTGAAATTTGTTCATAATCATTCATTTTATTTACAACGTCCGCACTTGACTGTAAGTTCACAAACAATTTTTTTAGAACATCAGATATTGTTCCGTTTTTAAAATCGACATCTTTAAATAAAATTGAAAGAGGTTTGAATTTTAAATCCTGATCTCCAACTCTTTGCGGAATATTTTTGTCTATACTTTCCAGATATTTTTTAAAGAACTTACTTTTTAACAAATTAGAGGCATTGGCAAGTTTGTCGCTTGCTTTTACAAAGAAATCTCCGGGGGATTGTTTCCCTTTAATAAGCTTTATTGCACCATATATAAGCGGCAGTGCTATAACAATCTGTGCCCCATTGATAACAAGAGGCTGTGCAATTTCCGTTGCGGCTTCCATGGATTCTGAATATAGCTGTGAATTGTCATCAACTTTTTCAAATGTATTAAACAATTTACGCTGAAGATTTTTTGCATCTCTCATTTGCTCATCTGTTACATCAAGCTTTTGAAGCTGTTCGTTTAAAAGCTGATGTTCTTTAAATTCGGTTCTTTTGTATTTGTTATAAGCCCAGTATTGTTTAAGAACAGTCGGAATAAAGAGTGCATATTCCTTAAATCTTTCACCGAAAGTTTGTTTGTGACCTTTGATATCTTTAACTTTGTTATATTCTTCATCCGTATAGCCTATGAAATTTTGCGGATTTTTTTCAAGTTCTCTTTTTGCTGTAAACCTTCCGGCACGAGCTGATGATTTTTGAAGTCCGAGTGCCACAAGAGCCGCAGGAATTGCAGACAAGGTACCCGCCAGTAATCCTAAAATTTTACTGTTTGCCCACTTGTGTGACATAACAGAGGTCATTATTCTTTTTCTGACCACTGCCAATTCTTTTTTAGCAAGTTTTTTACTGTTAATTGCAGCAGTGTCACCTTCGACTTTAATGTTCTGTTCAAAGACTGCATTTATAAATTTTGCCCAGCGAACAGTATATCCGGGATCTTTTGGCGAGTTTAATTTTTTAAAATGCTCGTATGCTTCTTTTACATTATCATCACCGTATTTATTTACATAATTTTCAATTTTTCGGTCATTAAATCCAGATTTGTTAAGACCAACCCCTAAAAGCCAGCCGGTTAATGCGCCCATTATCGGCGTTGTACCCATAATAACATTTGCGGCGACTTCCATATTTTCCGAATATTTTTCAGCTTCATTGTTCATAATCCGGACTGTTCGCTGAATAATATCTTTGTCACGCTGAGCTTCCTCAATTTCTGCTTTTGAAAGAACTCTTGTAACTTTTTGTGAGGTGTCTTTATCGTTTGCTTTTTCCTTCAAATATGCTCTTCTGTCACGAAGCACGCCTATTATACTTTTCACCATCCCGCTGTTTAATTTCTCTTTCTTTTTCTGTTTTTTAAGTTCGGGATGTTCTTCAATATATTTTTTAGCTTCCTCTATTTGTTCGGGTGTATAATTTACAAAATTCTTCGGATCATCCAGAATTTTTCTTGCTTGAAAACGTGCTATTTTTGAACTGTCAACCTGAAGTTTTGCAGCCATTATAGTTGCACCCATAAAAGAAAGAACTGAAGTTGCAACAACACCTAACAGCCCTCTTTTCAAAGTTTTTTTGACCGGTTTTAAAATATTTGAATATTTGTTGTGAATTTCCAAGGCTCTACGACGTAATTCCGGATCCTTTATTCTTTCGACGTTAGCTTTTCTCAACAAATATACAGCGTCAATTTCATTAGCTGATTGTCTTATGTTCCTGCGTTCTTCATTAATTTGTTCAACAAGCAGCTGAACGTTTTTATCTTCTTTCAGTTGATTATATATTTTTTTAGATTTTGTTTTTAATGGAATTAGTCCTGTTTTGTAAAAAATAAATCCGGCAAGAGCAGTCGGTATAAGTGGTAAAAACGCAACAAGCGGCTGAACTGCGGTTTCAACGTTTTCCGCAACGTTTTCCGAATGATTATCCATGATGTCAACAACATCCATTATCCGCTGTCCCAGACTGTTTGCGCCGGCTATTTCGGAATTCGAATATTGATGCTGCCTGTACAATTCATCCCGCTGGGCCTGTCTATCCTGCTGTTCCTGTTCCCAAGTTTTAAAATTCTTTTGATTTTTGGCGACCTGCGCCAGAGAATTAAAAAAATCCATTTTCCGTTAATTTTTCCTTACCTTATTTATAATAAAAACGGAAATTACTAATTTTTGCCAATATTAGCGGAAAATTATTAAGATTTTTTAATCGGAACAGTTATTTCAAACACTGTCGAAACATTATCGGATTTTATGAGATTTAAATCAGCTCCCATCAACTTTAGATTATTTTTGCTGATAAAAAGGCCAAGCCCGCTCCCGTAATTTTTTGTTGTCTGACCTTCATCAAAAAGTCTTTCAATAAAATTCTGCGGAATTTTTTCACCGTTGTTTGAAATTTTAACCTTTGCAAAATCGTTAAAAACTTCAGTTTGAATTTTTATCCAGCCCTCAAATTCAATTGCTTCAACAGCATTTTTCAAAAGATTTATCAATGCAGCAAGAAACTTATTTTCATCAACCGAAACAATGCAATTTTGCTCCGCCTCAAAAAGGATATCAATATGCTTTTCATGAACATAAACTTTAGCAAGTTCTATTCCTTGCAAAAGAATACTGTTTAAATCCAGAGTTTTATATTCATAATTACCGAGAGCCTTCAAATCAAGAAGGGAATTGTTAATCATCTGCGATGATTTTTGAATACAGTTTAATGCATTGTCAACAGACGGGATTGAAACGTTATTTTTTTGAAGATGTTTTCTGATAATTTCACAATATACATCGGATATTGAAATCTGATTGCGAATTTCATGGGAAATACACCTTGCCTGATTTTTTAAAAAGTCGTTTTGTGTCTGCATAGCGCCTCTATGGTTTCTTAATGATTAAAATTAAAGGTTTGACCCGAAACTACAGATCAAACCTTTAACAAACTGATTGTTATATACTAAACCGCTGTTTTAATACGTCTTCTGTTTGCGAAACCGTTATTAAGAGCGTAGAGAACAGCCTGTGTTCTGTCATTAACCTGCAGTTTCTGGAAAATATTATTCACATGGGTCTTAACAGTAGTTTCTGATATAAACAATTTTGCTGCAATACCCTTGTAGTTATTACCCTGCGTAAGAAGATCAAGAACTTCTTCTTCACGAGAGGTAAGATAAGTGAGGAGATTTTCTTCGGGCTGTACAGCAGCTTCGTTTTTGAAAGAGCGCTGAAAATATTCAAAAAATCTTGAAGAAAGAGCAGACGGAAGATAAACTTTTCCTGCGGCAACTTCATCTATTGCATAAATCAATTGAGCGGATGCCATAGTTTTTAAAACATAACCTTTTGCACCAAGTTTCATTGCACGGAAAATCAAATCAGAATCATCATAACCGCTAAGTGCAATAACTTTCACATCCAATTCCAATCTTTCAATTTCTTGAATAGCCTGCAGTCCGTCTTTTTCAGGCATATTGATATCCATTAACACAATATCGGGACGATATTTTTTGATTAAGTTTATAGCGACATTTGCGCTTGTTGTCGCACCGACAACATCATAAGAAGTTTCAAGATTAATAAGTTCTTTAACCCCTCTCAAATGTTCCGCATTGTCATCTACCAGCAAAATTCTAGATTTTCTTTTAAACTCTCTCATCATCTTTCCCCTTTATAAATTTTTAATTGCTTTCCTCTACACTATTCATACTACAACTTTTATACGGGACAATTCATCCATGCCCCGATTGATATTGAAGTCATGGCAGTTGTAGAAATTAGCCTAAATCTTTGGGTTGATAAAACACCTCAATCCATGTCTACATCATGCTTTGCGGCATGATTGATTTTTATGTTAAAAAAAATCAATTTAATATTTTCGCACTAGTACGATTGTGGTACAATTCATAAAAAAGATGGAGTTTTATTAATGGAGATAATTATATTTATAGCAGGTTTTATTTTTGGCGGGATAGCCGTATTCATACCGCAGTTTTTGATGCGGAAAAACGAAGAGAAGAATCGTGAGATGATGCTTGAACAGATGAAACTGTATTTTGAAAACACAGCAAACAAAGTAATACAGGACGGTTCAACAAGTTTAAACGAGCAAAACAAAGAAAAGCTGGAGGAATTTTTCAAACGATTCAGAGAAAGGATTGAGGACTTTGAAAAAAGAGCGGACGCAAACTTTAAAACCGAAACCGAGAATTTTACGAAGTTTGATATGAACATCAGAAATTTCATAGAAACGGGCAGCAAAATATCAAACGAAACGACAAATTTAATAAAGGTGATGCGTGCGGACAACAAAACCTCAGGACACTGGGGCGAAATTGTTCTTGAAAAAGTTCTTGAAGCATCGGGCTTACGACGTGACGAGGAGTTCAGAATTCAAAAAGGCACAGGAGAAGGTCGTCCTGATGCGATTGTTGAACTTCCGGAAGGAAGATGCATTTTTATAGACAGCAAAACTTCATTTGACTCGTGGTACGGATACGTCAATGCAGAAAATGATGATGAAAAATCAGAATATCTCAAAAAGTTTACTGACTCAACAAAAAAACATATTACGGGACTTGCCGGACGGGATTACACTGAAAACGACAAATCTCCGGATTACGTCTTGATGTTTATCCCGATTGAGGGCTGCTATTCAATGATGTTCTGTGATGAGTGCTCTTTGTGGGATTATGCGTGGAAAAACAACGTAATGCCCGTTTCGCCGTCCACGCTTCTTGCCGCATTAAAAACAATTAACGTGTTTCATCAGCTTGCAAGACAAAACAAAAACGTCAGTGAAATGGCACGGATTTGCGCCGGAGTTTATGACAAATTCGCTGCTCTTTATGATGAACTTTTGAAAATCCAGAACAATTTGAACAATTCATTAAAAAAACTTGAAGGTCACGGAAATATTCTTAATCAGATTAAAAAGATAGAAAAGCTGGGAGCGCAGGTGAAAAAGCAGCTTCCGGAGATTGATGACGAAAGTGAAAACAAAATGCTTGACATTTAAAAACCTTCTATGTAAAATACAAATATATATCACAAATAAATTAATTTTTAAAAGCTTGAAGAAATTCAGGCTTTTTCTTTTTTTTTAAAAGGGTTTTGTAAGGCACAGGAGCGCTAATCAGGCGCCGCCTGCGGCGGCGCCTGAACAAAAGTCATGATGTCAATAAGGCATGCCAAAAAATTGCTCTGAAAACATGAGTCATATCGACGTCGACGTGTGTCTTCAATGTCATTCTGACGCAAGTCAGAATCTATCAATGCTGATTGTTATTCTGGCACTTTTGGTGCCGTGGATGAACAATCTACTTATTTTTTATGCCTCCGGCGGGTCTTGCGCAGACGGCGGTCGCTTTGTCAGCAAAGCGACGCAAACTGCGACCTGTTGCTCCGTTCGCTAATCAATTGTAACCGTTTCACCCGAGCAAGTGAACTCGCTTGCGCTCAAACAGCACTTGCTTTGTTGCTGTGAAACGGAACATTGGTTGCTCACTACGCAGAGGTCGATTTTAAGGTGTGAGCCGATGCCGACGCCGACGGGCGTCGTCAACGTCATTCTGACGCAAGTCAGAATCTATCAATGCTGATTGTTATTCTGGCACTTTTGGTGCCGTGGATGAACAATCTACTTATTTTTTATGCCTCCGGCGGGTCTTGCGCAGACGGCGGTCGCTTTGTCAGCAAAGCGACGCAAACTGCGACCTGTTGCTCCGTTCGCTAATCAATTGTAACCGTTTCACCCGAGCAAGTGAACTCGCTGACGCTCAAACAGCACTTGCTTTGTTATTGTGAAACTGAACATTGATTGCTCACTACGCAGAGGTCGATTTTAAGGTGTGAGTCACTGTCGGCGCCCACTGCCACCGTCCCGTCATTCTGACGCAAGTCAGAATCTATCAATGCTGATTGTAATGGATAGACTCCGGCTCGGTGGCCGGAGTGACGTAATGGTGTCTATCAGAGTCGACAGTTGCCCCTGCATAAGAAAATCGCCCTGGGTGAGCCAAGGCGAGAATTATAACAAATAGTTTAGTTTAAAAAAGCTTTTATTTTATGAACACCGTCAGAGCCGACGGGCGTCGTCACGTCATTCTGACGCAAGTCAGAATCTATCAATGCTGATTGTTATTCTGGCACTTTTGGTGCCGTGGATGAACAATCTACTTATTTTTTATGCCTCCGGCGGGTCTTGCGCAGACGGCGGTCGCTTTGTCAGCAAAGCGACGCAAACTGCGACCTGTTGCTCCGTTCGCTAATCAATTGTAACCGTTTCACCCGAGCAAGTGAACTCGCTTGCGCTCAAACAGCACTTGCTTTGTTGCTGTGAAACGGAACATTGGTTGCTCACTACGCAGAGGTCGATTTTAAGGTGTGAGTCACTGTCGGCACCGACGGGCGTCGTCAACGTCATTCTGACGTAAGTCAGAATCTATCAATGTTTATTGAAATGATTAGACTCCGGCTCGGTGGCCGGAGTGACGTAATGGTGTCTATCAGAGTCGACAGTTGCCCCTGCATAAGAAAATCGCCCTGGGTGAGCCAAGGCGAGAATTATAACAAATAGTTTAGTTTAAAAAAGCTTTTATTTTATGAACACCGTCAGAGCCGACGGGCGTCGTCAACGTCATTCTGACATGTCTGCGTAATGGTGTCATATTATTTTTTCATACTCCGGCATGCTGTCGGAGCTGCGATTGTTTTATAAAACGGAGGGATATAGTCCCTCCGTTTTGTCAGCCTGCGGAATATCCGTCAAGCTATACTATTTTGCATAAAGTACTGCACGACCAGCTGCTGATGCAGGAACAATTGATTGGTCATAGAACATAACAGGATATATATCGGTCGGGTTGGATACAACACATGTTGCATCATCTTCAGATGCATCATCGCCAGTCGCAGCTACACGAGTACCTGTATCACATTTTACAACTCTGTTAGGACCTTTTTGACCGTTTACATCAATAAAACCGAAACAATATTGGTCATCAGTAGTTGCTGTTTCTGCGGCACAGGAATGTTGACGGTTATCAAATATAAATGTAATACCATCATTCATAAACAAATAAGTCAACTCCTCCCCGAACTCTGCTGGAGTAGTAGCTCCAGTATCACCAGTTGTGACAGGCCAAGCTCCTAAAGCTGTTGCACCGCCATTAGACGCATCAAAGTGAGCTTCGTCCGGACCATCATTCTCAGAGTCACCGGCATCAAGTACCATATAATAATCAGCATCACCTGCTTCCGAATTCTCAGCGTTGAAATCTCCCGCATCTGCGACTTTTACAACGTTCATACGGTTTTTAAACAATGTATATAGTGTTTGTGCTTCATCTGGGTGAGCTTTAGCATTAGTCCCTACAAGAGTTTGAGACAAATCATAGTCTTCAAGAGCAATGTTCATAACAACAGCCTGTGACAGAACAGAAAGTGCTTTTTTGTAAGCTGTTTTGTACTGTGCGCCTTGAGTAGAGTTTATCAATGTAGGCATGGTCATTGCGGCAACAACACCGATAATACCCAAAGTAATCAACACCTCTGCAAGGGTGAAACCACCCATACCAATAGTTTTCTTTAACATTTTATACCTCCATAATATAAGTTACATTTTTATAATAACATATATATATCAATTTGTCAAGATAATTGATATATATTTCATTTATTTAGAGTGTCAATATGATTTAAATTTTTCAATAAAGGGGGCGTTTTGGATAAACTTTTATTAGGGAAACAGATTAAGCAGCTCAGAATTGAGCGCGGGCTGTCGCAGGAGCAGTTGTCCGAAATGGTGTTTATTTCGCCCAGACAGATGTGTTTGATTGAAAACGGAAATTCGTATCCGTCACTTGATACGTTTATCAGAATTGCGCAAATTCTGGAAATTGATGTAAACAAGTTTTTTAAGATTAATGCAAATGAGAGTGATACATATAGAGATTCGGTGATTGATATAGTCAAGATGCTTGACAGGCGAAAGCTTCCGCTGGTAAAGGATTTGTTGATTGCGGTTGATGCGCATTAATAAGAAGTTGGAGGGCACCGAAAGGGGCTTTTTTTATGCCTTTTTTGGACTCCGGCTCGGGGGCCGGGGGGACTGAACAGATTCCGGATCAAGTCCGGAATGACGTATTGGTGGCCGCTTGGAGCGGACTGCTTTTAGACTCCGGCTCGGTGGCCGGGGGGACGTGGAGGTGGGTTTGTCGGATGCGATTGGTGTTGGCTTGAGGTGCCTTCGGCGCCGACGGGCGTTGTCACGTCATTCTGACGTAAGTCAGAATCTGTTAATGCTGATTTTTATCTGGCACTTTTGGTGCCGTGGATGAACTATCCATTTATTTTTTATGCCTCCGGCGGGTCTTGCGCAGACGGCGGTCGCCTCTTGTTTGCTCGCAATAAACGAGACTTCGGACTCGGACTTCTCCGAGTCCTGCGCTCTCTGCTCGCAAGCCGCTTTGTCAGCAAAGCGACGCAAACTGCGACCTTTTGCTCCGTTCGCTAATCAATTGTAACCGTTTCGCAAAAGCAAGTGAACTCGTGCTTCGCACTCAAACAACACTTGCTTTGTTATTCTGAAACGGAACATTGATTGCTCACTCCGCAGAGGTCGATTTTAATGTGTAAGACAACTGCGGCTCATTGTGCCATCGTCACGTCATTCTGACGTAAGTCAGAATCTATCAATGCTGATTGTTCTGGCACTTTTGGTGGCAAAAGTGCCGCAAAACCAGCCAGCACGCTTCCGTTCTCTAATAATCTGCAAGGCTCGGCACTGAGGCGGGTAAACTCGCTTCGCTCAGACAATACCCGCCTTTGCAGTTTGCCTCGCCTGCAATTATTGTTCACTCCGCTATCGTGGCGGAGTGATTGAAAGGAATAGACTCCGGAGCAAGTCCGGAGTGACGGAAGGCGAGTGGCGGATTGATTAAATAGAATAGATTCCGGATCGGAGTCCGGAATGACGCATTGGGAGCAGCTCTGAGCGGACTGCTTTTAAGACTCCGGCTCGGGGGCCGGAGTGACGTAGGGGTGGGTTTGTCGGATGCGATTGGTGTTGGCTTGAGGTGCCTTCGGCGCCCACTGCCATCGTCACGTCATTCTGACGTAAGTCAGAATCTATCAATGCTGATTGAAATGATTAGACTCCGGCACGGAAGCCGGAGTGACGGGAAGGG
Organism: Candidatus Gastranaerophilales bacterium; assembly: GCA_944322785.1. Lineage (GTDB taxonomy): Bacteria > Cyanobacteriota > Vampirovibrionia > Gastranaerophilales > Gastranaerophilaceae > Scatenecus. The sequence goes on from CALUPW010000008.1 coordinate 18,960, forward strand.
ATGTCGGGAGTGACGGTGGGGGATTGAGGCGTGGACGGACGGGCTTAGTCTTTGGCTCTCACTTAGGTGCATTCAGGCGCCGCCTGCGGCGGCGCCTGAATGTCTATTGATTTATTTTGTGATATGTGATAAGCTTCACATATATTGTGAGGTGGTATTTTTATGATTAAACCGATGTCTGCCAAAGATAGAATTATTCTGGCACTTGATGTTGATACGCTTGATGAAGTCAAAGAGCTTGTGCTGGAACTTAAAGATTATGTCGGTTATTTTAAAATAGGGCTTCCCCTGATTATCAACTGCGGGTTTGAAGCTGTCAGGCTTATTGAGGAACTGGGTGCCAAATGCTATTATGACGGCAAGTTTCATGATATCCCAAACACTGTTCAAAAAGCCTGCATAAATCTTGTTAAAAATAACATTCATTTTTTCAACATCCACATTCAGGGCGGCTCTAAAATGACCTCCGCTGCCGTTAAGGCTGTAAAAGCCGCCGCTAAAAGGCTTGAAAAAGAACCGCCTGTTATACTAGGGGTTACGCTTCTTTCAAGTTTCGGGCAACGGACTCTTACTGAGGAGCTTTGTGTAAATAAAAACATTGAAGATTATGTTCTTCAGCTTGCGCAGGTCGCAAAAGACTCAGGACTTGACGGGGTTGTGGCAAGTGCCGATGAGGCAAAAAGAATTAGAAAGCAAATAGGTGATGATTTTATAATTGTATGTCCCGCAACCCGTCCGACCTGGGCTGGTGTTGACGATCAGGTGAGAGTTGACACGCCCGCTAAAGCTATTCAATCAGGTGTTGATTTTATGGTAATCGGTCGACCTATTACCAAGTCTGAGGACAGGGTTGCGGCGGCTAAGCTCATTATCGACGAGATTGAAAATGCACTTGAGGAAAAAGAGGCGTTTGTTTAAGATTGCAGTTCCGCTACGGCGCAAAAATTATTTTGCGAGTTTTGTTGTTACGGGTTCATATTTTTTTGAGTCTATATTAAAAGTTGACATTTGATATTCGTTTCCGTCTGTTAAAATTCTTATTGAATTGTTCTTGTCAGTGCGATAGATTTCGGTGTCTTTTAAAAGGTCAAGAGTCGCCGCATTCGGGTGTCCGTAATTGTTTTTGCCGACGGATATTATGGAAACGGCGGGAGAGTGCTCTCTTAAAAATCTGTTGTCTACAATGTTTGCGGCGCCGTGGTGGCCGGCTTTAAAGACTTCCAAATTTTCGGGGAGTTTTCCGGAAATCCTTGTAATCCCGTCAATTCCGGCATCGCCCGTAAACAGCATCTCAAAATCTCTGTGTGTTAATAGTGTTATTATTGAGCTTTCGTTGTCGTCTACCGATTTTTTTACGAAAGTTCTTAATGTTAAATCGGGTTCTTCGTAAACGATTTTATCATCCTGAGCAGCTTTTATATTTTGTGCTGTTTTATAAATTTTCTCTGCTGTTTTTGATTTATCGGAAAGAGAATTTACAAGTACCGTGCCCGTGCAAGTTTTTTTCATAATATCTGCGGCGCCGCCTGCATGGTCGTTGTCAAAGTGGGTGATTATCATAAGTTCAACCTCTTTTATTCCTCTGTCTTTTAAGTATTTGCGGATTATGAATTCACCCTGAGATTTGCCGCCTGCATAACCGGATTTTCCTGCGTCGATTATTATATATTTATTCTCAGGAGTCTTTATCAAAAATGCGTCGGCGTTCCCGACATCAAAAGTTATTATTTCAAGCTTTCCGTCAGGTATCTTAACGGTCGTCAGCAGGAGAAATAAAATTAGTCCAGCCGCAAGTGCAACATGACGTTTTGTAAAACCTTCTTTTATCATAAGAGTAAGGAGAAGAACTATTATATAGTATATAAAAACCTGCAAAACAGACGGGTGCGGAGTTTCAAGCAGTGATGACGGCAGGGTTGAAAAGAAATTTGATATCCAGACAAGTATGTTCAGGAATATATTCAATATGAAATCCGAGGTTTTGCAGACAAAATCCGCAATTGGAGTAATAACAGCAAGAACAGACGATACAAATCCTCCGAAACTTATCACGGATAAAAACGGCATGATTGAAACATTTGCGAAAAACGAATATGTGCTTATCGTATTAAAATAAAACATCTGAAGCGGGATTACCCAGATTTGTGCAACAATCGGAATTAAAAGGGTGCCTGCCAAAAATTCACGAACTTTTCCGCCTTTAAATTTGTTAATCAGAATATTTGCCGTACAAATTATGCCGAATGTTACAAGAAATGAAAGCTGAAAGCCCACATCGTTTATAAATGCGGGATTATATATAAGCATAAGCATGGCAACAAACGAAAGAAGTGCAACTGAATGTGAATCTCTGTCTATAAGTTTTCCGATTAAGACAAAAAGAAGCATTAACGCAGCACGAATTACTGATGCGCCAAGCCCCGTCATAAGAGTGTAAAGAATTATTACACCCATGCCGGATAAAACACGGGGTTTATATGGGACTTTAAAGATTGACAAAATATAAAACCAGAATCCGAAAATAAATGCCACATTCATTCCTGACGCTGCAAGAATATGGAGAAGCCCTGAGTTTGTAAAGCTGTCTTTTATGTAATCAGGCGGTGCCACAGCATCATCACCAAAAACAATTCCGCCTAAAATTTCCAGATTTGGACTTTTTAAATATTTTGAATGCTCATCTATTATCCGGTTGCGAACATTGTTTAAACCTTGCATTAATTTCCATTTTAGCGGAAGCTCTCCTTTTAAAAGCTCACAATCTGATTTTTCCGCATAAACAAGTGTAAATGTATCAAAATTGCGTAAATATTTTCCGTAATCAAACTGGGATGGATTGCCCGCTTTAAAAGGCAGTCTTAATTTCGCTTTGATTTTATACCTGTTTCCGATATTTAATGTAGAAAAATCATTATCATCGGACGATATTGTCACATAAGTTTTTGCATCAATATTTTGACCGTTTACGTTATCAACATTAAAAAAGAATTTCGTTTTATCCTTTTGATTTGAATTTGGAATTGAAACCATGCGTCCTGTTATTTGTGCATTAAGCGGCGCTACTTTTGCCAGTTCATCAGAATTTTTTATTCTTAAATATGCATTAAAAAATCCTGCATAAAAAATTAAAAGCCACAAAATTATAAATTTATAAGAGATTTTATTTTTCCCTACCACAAAAATACAAATTAAAGTTATAAATGCAGCCGATATTATTTCACATCCGTTAAAAAACGATGCAATCCCCGTTATAAAAAAAAGAGATGTGACAAACATAATCGTATTCTTTTTTTCAATAGCCGAATTTATAAAATCCCTTATCATTTCTTAATTCCGGTAGAAGCAAGTATGTTTTTTATCCGGTTATACAGCATTTTGCTGAAAACCTTATCTTTGCCAGAAACGTTTTTTCTTTTCTCTTTTTATTTTAGTTTTCGTTTCCGGAGTTTTTTGATTTTGCACATTTTGTCCTGAGCCGTCGATTCTTTTTAAGGTAACAGGTTCATTTGATGGTGTTTCAACAGTTTTTGTTTTGTCCCTTGACTCATTAAAAACGCGGCGGGAAAGAGTTTTTATATAACGATCGTCAAGATGTGCATAATCAAAAAGGATTACGCCTGATATATTCAATTTTCTGGTTTCATGAATTTCACGTATCAAATCTTCTTCGCTTCCGCCCATAAAGGTTACAAATAAACCTGCAAACAAATCCGTTCCGGGCGCTTTTGCATTCATAACATTTTTTATAAGAGTATTTAAAGTTCTTGCATTACACGTTAAAAACAGCGGCGTAAAACCGTTTACATAACCCTTTGTACTCCAGCTTCTCCAATCCTGCTGCTTTGTCGTCATAGCAGAAAGTCTGTCCGGAAATATTACGGCACTTATATAAGTTCCTTTTTGGCGCCCCAGTGCCCCGACTTTGCTTACAAAATATGTTACTTTATTGCGTCTGTATTCGCACCATTTGAGCCATAAAGGATCGCTTACGGAAATTTCCACCGGATCCTTGCCGTATATTGTTTTAAATTCGCTTCTTGCAATATCAGTGTAGCCCCAGGCGTTTGCATCATTAACCGTAACTGACTGTGGATATCTTATGTAATCAAGATTGATACCGTCAACTTTATAATCATCAATTATTTCTGTTATCAAAGCCAGAAGAAATTTATGCACCTCGGGATTTGCCGGATCTATAAAAAATCCGTTATGCTCGGATATTGAAGGTGTCGGAGCATTCAAATTGTAATTACGTTTGGTTTTGTTTGCCCATGACGGCTGTACTGCAAGAATATTTTTCGGATTTGTTTCAGGACGCTGTGCCCCTACATAAAATGTTTCAAACCAAACATGAACTTTTATATCATTTTTGTGGGCATATTTAATCCATGCCTTCAACGGGTCAAAATCTTGAAACTTTTCATTCTGTTTTACAAACCCGTATTTTTCCATTGTTTTACTCGGAAAAATCGTTCTGCCGTGAAAATAGGTTTCCACAAATATATTATCAATTCCTGCGGCTTTAATACGTTTTACGGACTCTGCGATTTCTTTTTCACTTGTTTCGACAGGGCGCACCCAAACACCTTTAAATTCATTACTTTTATAAGGCACTATGCTTTTTAACGCCATGTTTGCGGATTCTATTGCCAGTTGAGAGTATTTTTGAATGTGTTCCGGGTTATGTTCCGCTTTCTTTAAATAATCCTGCGCCTCTTTTATGTAATCATTCGGAGCTTTAAAGTCATAATTTGTAACACTGCTTTTATAATAGTCGACCATTGCACGTGCTTCATCTATTTTTTGACCGGCTTCAAAGAGATAACTCTCTGATGTAGTATATACGTTTAACGTATTTGAAACAGCATCTATATAAACTTTAGTACCGACTTTTACATTTCTGTTAATCCAATTTTTTGCTGTACCATGCCCGCTTATTACAAGACCGTTTGCAGGAATAAACGAATCAGCCCCGCTCATTTCCGTAACAGTATTACCTTCAACAACAGCTTCGGCACCGAATTCGTTGGTACCAGTTCTTATCGCATAACCGCCTGTATATACAACAAGCTGATTCATTCCTCTTGCTCCCGGAAGATAGCTCCCTGACTTGTTTGAATATGCGGTAGGGTTGACATGACTTATTTTAATTGATGATTTATTAAGTACAATTTCATTCTTTTTAGGCTCATAAGGTCTGTATGCCGGCAAATCCAGCACATTTATAATATTATTTTCACTGCTGTTATCAAGACTTTCCAGGGCTAAAGCTCTGCCTGAAACCAGCAATATTAATGTTATAAATAGTAAAAAAAGCCTTTTTAATGTCATCATTTACTCCCTGATAGAATGGTAATATCCGGATTGTTCGTAATCAAGCATCTCAAGCGATTGGATTTTTTCCTGAATTTCACTGTCCCCCGGATTTAATTCGTTTAACTTTACATACAACTCCTCTGATTTTTTTAAGTCCCCGAGTTTTTCATATAAATGTGCAAGTTTTAAATTTGTTACGTAATTGTCTTTGTATCCGTTATTATATGCAATCAAATAATATTTTAAACCTCTTTCATACCTATTGCGTTTTACATGGTATTCACCGAAATAAAAATTTGTATAGGGGTTATTTTTATCAAGGTTCAAAGCATGGAAATAATTTTTCTTTGCGAGTTTTTCCTCGCCTCTTTCATCATGAATTCTTGCCATCTGGACATAGGGATAATAGTTGTAAGGTTCGGCTTTTGAAAGAAGAAAATATTTTTGCATTGCCAGTTGATAATTTTTTATCTGCTCATCTTCTGTGGGACTGTCAAAAGCTTTGACAAAATATTCATCAGCTTCTTTCCTGAGTTCGGCACCGTTAAGTGCATCCGTATCAAATACCCTGTTTGAATACCGTGAATATCCGCTATCTGATGCAAAAGACGGCGGATATTGGCACAACTGAATTATTAACAACAGAGGAAGAATAAGGAATATTTTCCTATAAATCTTCAAATGTAGGATCAAATTTGGTATCTTCACGCAGGAACCTTCCTGACTCTACTGCCGGATCCAGATAAATCATCGCCTTATCAACCCATTTGTAAATCAAAGGTTTGTTATCATATTTGTGATAAATAGGCAAATCTGCTTTGTTACCGTTTACGGATGATTTGTTGAGTTCAACAATATCCGCCGTGGCAGCCGAATGTCCGTGATTTATCAGATACTGTCTTGATGAAACATCATCTACTGACAGTTCTGCATTAGCAGGAATGACGGCAAATGCCAGAACTCCGGATAATAATAAAAGTTTTGTTTTCATAAGTCCACCTCTGTATATTCCGATTATAATAGTAATTTTAGATAATGACAAAAGTATTATAATTTCTTTACACAAAAAAAGAATGGATTATTTGTATGATTTTCTTATAATCTCTTCCAATTTATTAAGGAGATCTTCTTCCGGAACTTTTGCAATAATCTGCCCTTTCCTAAAAACAAGGCCTTCACCGACACCGCCTGCGATACCGAAGTCCGCATGTCTGGCTTCTCCGGGACCGTTCACTGCACATCCCATTGTTGCAATTGTAATCGGAGCTTCTATATCTTTAAATCTTTCCTCAACCTGTTTTGCAAGAGAAATTAAATCAATTCTGGTACGCCCGCATGTCGGGCAGGAAACAAAATTTACCCCTTTTTTGCGAAGTCCCAGAGCTTTTAAAATATCAAAACCGGCAGTGACTTCCTCAACCGGATTTTCAGTCAGAGAAACCCTTATTGTATCGCCGATGCCTTCTGACAGCAGAGTTCCAAGCCCGATTGAAGATTTTATCAACCCCTGCCGCAGCGTTCCGGCTTCCGTAATTCCCAGATGCAGCGGATATGAAATTTTTCCGGCAATTGAACGGTAAGCATCAATCGTTGTCATAACATCCGAGGATTTCAATGAAACTTTTATCAAATCAAAATCTAAATCCTCAAGAATTTTGATATGCCTCATCGCACTTTGAACCATTTTTTCAGACAAAGGCATATCAACATTAAGAAGCTCTTTTTCTAACGAACCGCCATTTACACCTATTCTTATCGGGGTTTGATTAATTTTTGCAAGCTTTACGACTTTTTCAACGTTTTCACGTTTGCCGATGTTGCCGGGATTTAGCCGGAGCGCATGAATTCCGTTATTCAAACATTCAATCGCAAGTCTGTAATCAAAATGGATATCAGCAACAAGCGGAAGCGGTGCTTTTTTTACAATATCTTTTATGGCGCAGGCCGCATCTTCATTCAAAACTGCAAGCCTTGCAATCTCGCAGCCCCTGTCTGCAAATTCATTTAGCTGCCTTAAGGTTGCCTCAATGTCGCATGTGTCAGTGTTGCACATGGATTGAACACTGATTGGCGCATCCCCGCCTATTTTAACGTTTCCGATTTGTATTTGTTTTGATTTACGTCTTTTAATCATATTTTCATGCTATCATAAAGAAAAATTTAGAATACACTATAATCTTATTTTTCCACTGACTTTATGAAAACTAAATTCTATTTTGGAAGAGATTCTGAAACAAGTTCAGAATGACATAAAGAAATAAAACAGTGTAAAATAAAAACTAAAAGAGAGGGATTTTATGAAAATTGCAGTAATTTCAGATATTCATGCGAATTTAGAAGCTCTTAGAACTGTTTTAGAAGATATTAAAGAACAAAAATGTGACAGAATTTTCTGCCTCGGCGACCTCGCAATGGCAGGGCCTCAGCCTGTTGAAACTGTTGATTTTATTATGGAACAAAAAGACTGGACTATAATTCAGGGAAACACTGATAAACTCATCGTTGATTATAATGAAGAACTTTTCGAAAATATGATGAATGTCTTTCCTCTTATGGCAAAGGCTTTGAGAGAAGATGTAAAAATTTTGAGAGAAGATCAGAAAGAATTTTTAAAAAATCTTCCGCCGCAAAAGGAACTTGAAATTGAGGGTGTAAAAATTCTTCTTGTACACGGCTCTCCAAGAAGAAACAATGAGGATATTCTCCCGAACCTTCCAATTGAAAAGGTTGAAGAAATTATTGAAGGTGTAAATGCTGATTTAATCCTTTGCGGACACACCCACATGCCGGCAGGGTACCAGACAAGAACAAAACAGACCGTAATCAACGACGGAAGCGTCGGACGCCCGATGACAGAGGATTTGAAATCTTGCTACCTGATTTTAGACATAAAAGACGGAGGTTTTGAAGTTGAACACAGACTTCTGGATTATGACAGGGAAAAAGCCGCCTCAATTATGCGCTCAAGAAACTTTGACGGCGCTGCCGGAATTGCAGATATGCTGGTTAAGCCCTCGCCAAGGCATGCTTAATCAGGCGTTTATCAGATAACTCCTTGTTTGCGGAAAATACCTTTCAAGATATTCAGTTCTTGTACCAAGCAAACGGCTGATATCCGGACTTTTGTTTGAGGCCAGAAGTTCTGCTGCCGTTTCCTGAAAACTTTGTATTGACGTTTCCAGATTTGAATGATTTATAAAATAGTCTACGTATTGCCGCTGTGTTTGAGGAAACTCCTTCATAAACATATTCAATTCTTGAGAGTAAATGTCCACAAACTCTTGGGCTGTCGAATAAATTCCCCGGCCCATAGCACAGTCATTTTCTACAGTGCCGAACAAATCATCAATATGTCCCATTTCATGCCTGAATATAAATATATCATCTCCTGTAGAAACTTTACCTGCAGAACAATTTGCAAAAGCGTCAATTTTATTAGGATTATATTCTAGAGTCTTGAGTTTTTTGCTTATAACCTGCAATTCGTCAGCGGAGCATTCTTTAAGCATATTTTTCAATTTCAAAGCATTTTCCGGAGTGTTATTGTCATCAACCAGAGATTTTAAATCAATTACACAATCAGTTTCGCCTTTTGCATTCAAAAGCTTTATCTCATCTGATGAATACAAAACTCGGTACTTCTTGCCGTTAATTGTTGATTCGGCTTCGTTTGCAGATATCATCTTATGCTTAACATTTCGTCCGGATAATATTTTGCCGTCTTTTGAAATATTTAATCTCATTGCCCAGCTTCCGTCCGGCAGTTTACGATATTTGGATTTTGTAACTGTTCCGTCAAGCGCTTCCATATCTTTTGTAACAGTCAAAATCCCATTTTTGCTTTTCTTAACGTCTATAATCGGTTTTACGGTTCCATCCGGCATTACGACTTTCCAGTTATGCAAACCGTCAATTTCCGATGGTGTCAAATATTCAGTTCTTAAAAGTCTACCGTCTTTATCCCTTATTTGCCTTGTTTCGGAAATCGATTCCAGCATTCTTTCTACATCTCCATCTTTAGGAACAGCATGACCTTCAAGAACGACTTCAAAATCTTTTCCGATAATTTTTGACTGAGCCGGCTTGCCGGCAACCGGTACAACTTTGTCAGTCGATATTAAATTCATTTTATTATCAAAAGTTTTTATCAAAACTTCTTTGTCATTAACTTTACTCCATTCCATCAGCCGGAATTTGTCCGGGTCGTACAAATCTTTCTCTGCAAAAAATACAACATCACCATTATGAGATTTTTTAATTTTGCCAATTGCTTTTAAAGCCCCGTTAAGGTCGATATCCTTAACTTTTGCAATTTCGCTGATTGAATATCCGTTTAGACCGCTTGTTTTTGCAAACTTTACAAGTCCGTTAATTTCTAAATTCTTCATACTGGCAAGCAGGATTAATTGTTCTCCGTTAAAAACATATTCGTCCTTGAATACAAACGGACCTTCCTGTATTTTAATATTAACCAGTTTTCTTAATCTTTGAATTTCAGATTAACATCAGGGCGTTCTGCTAAGCTTGCAATCTCAAAACATCTTGAATCTGTATATCGCCCTGTAAAGTCCTTATTACGCATAAAACCCCAATTAACCCTTTTGATTTCAGCCCTCAGCGCCTCTTCGGAAAATTTTGTTTTGCCGCTTTTGGTTTTGACTTCTTTCAGTGCATCAATGACCCTTTCTTCAGGCGAAAGTTTATATATACCCCCACGAAAAATTCCTTGAAAATAATCCGGTAATTTTATATAAGATTTTAGATCTTTAATTTCTGTCTTATCCAACAATTTTAATGCTTTTTGAAATTCAAACGCCTTGCCCCAATTAATCGAAACTTTGCCGCCTGGTTTTATAAAATTGTAAGCAGCTTTCGCTAAATCAATAGTTAAACCGATTTTTCCCATGAAATTCTCCTTTCATCCCCTGTGTTTATATAAAGTATTTTCGATAACTAAAAATTACGTTTTCTGTTTATATTTGCTTAACAAAATTCAATTTTTGCACTTAATTTTGTTTGTGATAAGATTAAGGAAAATTCGGAAAAAGGTTATGGATGTAGATAAAAAGAAATTAATAGCATATATAAAAAGATTGAATGAGCCGAAAATTCTTGTAGTTGGCGATCTGGCAATAGATGAGATGATTTACGGCGATACAGAAAGGATTTCAAGAGAAGCTCCTGTTCTGATTTTGCAGCATACAAGAACAAATCTTATTTTAGGAGCAGCTTCAAATGCAGCACACAACGTTGCGACATTAAACAACGGAAAAGTTGAAGCAATCGGAGTTTGCGGGGATGATTACCAGTCCGGACAACTTATTGAAACATTCCAAAAATCCAACGTCAGCTGTAAATATATGGTAAAGGATTCCGACCGCAAAACGACGACAAAAACAAGAATTTCAGGAAGCATTTCGACATCAATTACCCAGCAGATAGTCAGGATTGACAGACAAACAAAAGACGAACTATCTAAAGAAACCGAAAATAAAGTTATTGAAAACATAAAAAAAGTAATTCCGACAGTAGATGCGGTAATTCTTTCAAACTATCACATCGGAACTTTAACCAAAAAAGTTATTGACAAAACTATTGAATTTGCAAACAAAAATAAAAAAATAGTTGTCGTTGATGCACAAAAAAATCTTGAAATTTACAAAAACATAACTTCAATGACCCCGAACCTTCCGGACACACAAAAGTCCGTAGGTTTTGAAATAAATAACGAAGAAGATTTGAAAAAAGCCGGCGATAAACTCTTAAGAGAAACAAAAGCTAAATCAATTTTAATAACCTGCGGTGCTGACGGAATGTTTGTTACCGAACCAAACAAAAAATATACAAAAATTCCTGTTTTTAACAAATCTGAAGTATTTGATGTAACAGGTGCCGGAGATACAGTAACTGCAGTCTACACTCTTGCGCTTGCAGCAGGTGCGGACAGCGTTTATGCGGCTCTTATCGGAAACATTGCCGCAAGTCTTGTTGTAAAGCAATTCGGATGTGCAACCACCACAATCAGCGAACTCTTGTGTGCGGTTGAAAATATTTTATAGGAGAAAATTATGGAAAACTTTTTAAATACCTTAAAAAAACTCAAAATCACGGATTACATTATTATTTTCGGGGTAATTCTCGTTGCATTTGTCGGATTTTTAACTTACAAAGGATTCCATAAAACCGCCGACAATGCCGTTGATGCAGTTTCCGAGATTAAATTTGACGTATTTATAAGAGGAATTACATATACCGGCAGTGAACTGCCGATAAAAGCAAATGAAAAAACTTTTATAAGTATAAGAAATGTCCCCTATTCAGACCTTATGATTACGGATGTAAAAGCCGAAAAAAGAAAAATCGTTCTGCCTGTCTTAAATACTAAAAATACGAAAACCGTTATTGTAGTTGAAGATGTTTCTCAGCCCAACGTATATGATGCCGTTGTTACACTCAAAGATTTTGCAAAAATAACAAAAGACGGTGCTGTTGTCGGCGGAAACAAAATCAAAATCGGACTGCCGATAACCCTTGAAGGTGCAGATTACAGACTTAACGGAACCGTTTCAAATATTCAGGTTACGCACGGAACGGATGACGCAGTTAATGACCAGCAATTGAGCGCAGTGGAAAATGTTCAATAAAATATTTAACTTTACGCAAAATCATACACAATTTCTTTACAACAACAGCCTGCTTCTTCAAAATATTGATAAATTTATTTATATATCAATACTGGCTGTATTTGCGGCATCAACAATTTTTCCGTCGGATTATATCGGAATAATTGCCGTATTCACAACATTTTTGACAATTATAAAACTTCTTTTCGTAAAAGGCGAAAAACTTGAGGCAACGAAAGCGGAAATCTGGCTTCTTGCATACTTTATGATTGTTGTTGTAAGCCTTGCAGGTTCAAGTCTTTTCATGCTGAGTCTTAAAGGCTTTATGAAAACATTCATATATCTTGGATTTTATGTTTCAATTGCGCATTTTTTAAAAAATAATAAAGACAAAATATTCCCGATATTTTTGACAATCGGATTGTGCATAAGCTTTGAAGGTATAATGGGATTTTTACAAAATTTTGCACACGTTGAGGAAATTTCAACATGGCAGGATGTTTCAAAACTAAATCCGGAAGAAGTCATGACACGTGTTTACGGAACATTAAAACCTTACAACCCGAACCTTCTTGGAGGATATTTTGTTGCGGGGATCCCTGCTTTGTATGCAGTTACTGCAGTATTTTTGACGGATAAAAAATATAAATCAGGAATAATCGCAGGGATTTTTGCGCTTATTTCAAGTGCGGCACTGTTTTTGACAGGATGCAGAGGCTCATATATCGGAATGCTGGTAATTTTAGGCGGAACATTTCTTGTTTCCGCAAAATACCTCTGGCAAAACTACAAAGCTATTTATATTTCAATAGTAGGTGCATGTATTGCTCTTATAACTTCTGCAATCATTATGTCCGCATCATTAAGAGCACGGGTTTTGTCAATGTTTGCAATGCGGCAGGATTCATCAAATTCCTTCAGATTTAACGTTTACCAGTCATCTTTTAATATGTTCAAAGACAACTGGCTTCTGGGAATCGGCTGCGGCAACAGAAACTTCCGTGAAATATACGGACTTTATATGAGAACAGGATTTGATGCATTGTCCGCCTACAATATTTTCCTTGAAATTGCCGTTGAAAGCGGAATATTTGCACTTATTGCGTTTTTATGCTTTATAATTACAACGATTGGTGACGGCATCAAAATTATTCTTAAATCCGACAACATAAAACAGGTAATTTATTTATCAGCTGCCGTAATTTCAATTTGTGCACTAATGATACACGGACTTGTTGACACTGTATTTTTCAGACCGCAATTACAGTTTATTTTCTGGACTATGGCGGCTGTTGTTTCATGCGAACACAAAAAGTCTGACTTTTAATTCAAAAGCCAGCTATAGTAATAGCATGGCGGATGTTTACAAAAACTGCTCTGTTTTAAAATATCCTGATTATAAAAGGTTATTACTTTTCTGTATTTTTGAGCCTTATTTGCATGTTTGTTGTTAGCATCACCGAATGTAAATATCCACCGGTCTTTTCCGAATAAGTTCGGTCTAGAGAAGCCGTTTGTGTCAACAAGAAATATATTTTGACCTTTTTCATAGACACACCAGCTTCGTCCGGAAACATCTAAAAAACAATATGATGTATTTTCAGACGGAGCACCGTTTTCAAGGTCAATCCCGTCTGATTGATCGCCAGAAGAACAACTTCCGCCGCAAACAGTATCCCCTTTTGCCCAGCATCTGTAAATATCCTTGTTTTCGCAGTCAAGCATAATTTTAAACCCTGATTTAAAAACCGCAAATTCTTCCAAAGTAGATGCGGCATCATAACTTTTTGTACGTGTAAATTCTTGATTAAGCAAAGCTTCTTGAAAAACCTGCGAAAGCTCTGAATATGCTTTTTTATATGCACTTTTAAACTGAACTTCCTGATATTTTTTAATAACAGCAGGAAGCGTCATTGCGGCAATTATTCCGATTATGCCGAGTGTTATAAGAACCTCTGCCATGGTAAAGGCGGCTTTTCGGGACTTTTGCTGCCATAAGTGCCGGATTAAATTAACCGGCATTGATAGACTCTGACTTCCGTCAGAGTGACGGGACGGGGTGCGTGGTATCCGGCTGCTTTTGTCACTCCGGATTGCGGGGCGGAGGTTGTTAGACGCCATCTTCGTCATTCCGGCCTCCGAGCCGGAATCTATTGATTTATTAAAAGATTCTGAAACAAGTTCAGAATGACGGAAAGAAGAATTTGTATTTTGACCGCTTTTGTCACTCCGGCCCCCAAGCTGGAGTCTGTTTCTATCAGCATTGATAGATTCCGGATCAAGGCCGGAATGACGTTTCATTTTTTCGTAAAATTCTTCAAGACATGTAATTTTAAGAGTCTTTGGACTTGAATTGTCCTTGTTTTCTGAATGATATAAGTTTAAATCGCAACAGGAGCTTGCTTTACAGGTTGCCCCCCCCCCCCTGAAATCCAGTCATATCAATAGTTTCCATACTTTAAGCTCCTTTCGGATATTACTTTTTTATACTATCATATTGTCCGATTTTTTACAAGAGTAAAATTTTCGAACTGTAATTTTTATTATTAAGTTTATGTAAAGGCGTGCTTAACTTGTGGTAAACTAATCATGTGGGTAATTTAAGAAGGAGAAAAGTATGATACCTATTTTAGATTCAAAACGTCAATACGCCGAAATCGGCAGTGAAGTTGAAAAAGCGGTTTGTGAAGTTTTACGTTCAGGCTCATATATTTTAGGCCCTAATGCAAAAGCTTTTGAACAGGAAATGGCTGATTTTATCGGCTGCAAATATACAGTCGGTTTAAACTCCGGAACAGATGCGCTCCATCTGGCTTTAAGAGCACTTGATATCGGAAAAGGCGATGAAGTAATTACGGTTGCATTCACCTTTGTTGCAACAACCGAGGCCATCGGAATTGTCGGCGCAAAACCTGTTTTTGTTGATATTGATCCGGATACCTTCAACATTGACGCATCTAAAATAGAAGCGGCAATCACTCCAAGAACAAAAGCAATTATTCCGGTGCATTTATACGGACAGCCCTGCGATATGGATGTTATTATGGATGTTGCAAAACGCCATAATTTACATGTTATTGAAGACTGCTGTCAGGCAATCGGTGCTTTATATAAAGGCAAAATGGTCGGAACATTCGGTGATTTTGGCTGTTTAAGCTTCTATCCGACCAAAAACCTCGGCGGAATGGGTGACGGAGGTTTGCTTATGACAAATGATGAAAAACTCCGTGACAGAGTTGTTGCTCTCCGCAATCACGGCGGTGCAATCCGTTATCACCACGATGAAATCGGGGTTAACAGCAGGTTGGATGAAATTCAGGCTGCAATTCTAAGAGTCAAACTTCCGCACGTTAAAAAATGGAACGAAAAAAGACGTGAACATGCATATTATTACAACGAATTATTTAAAAATTGCGCTGACATTCAAACACCTGTTGAATTAAAAGATACCTACTGTGTTTATCACCAATATACCGTTAAAATTCCGAACCGTGATGAAGTTCATAAAATGCTTCAGGAAAACGGAATAGGTGCAATGCTTTACTACCCGATACCGCTGCATTTACAAAAGGTTCATGAATACCTTGGTGTCGGAAAAGGATCTTTGCCTTATACGGAAAAAGATACCGAAATGGTTATCTCTCTTCCGATGTTCCCGGAACTTACAAAGGATGAACAACAAACAGTTGCAAAAACTTTGATTGATTGTATAAATAAGTCAAAATCTAAAGTAAGTGTTTAAAAATATTATTATAAAACGTGCGACCCGCATAAAATATGCGGGTCGCACGTTTATTTTAAAAACAACAAACTTAATTACTTTCTTGAATCATGTTGTGATTTTCGGATTTTCTTTATTCCCCAGCTTACACCTGTCAATAAGGCTAATGCTGCAACTCCAAGACCGATTGCTTTTGTTACCGAGGTTTGATTTTTTATAACATTATTCGGAACAGCCCATGATTTTTTGAAAAACAATTCGTCTGCATTTTTGTAAAATATTTTTTCAATCAATTCATCCGCTTTTGCTCCAAAGTTGTTTTTAATAACGGTTTTTAAGTCACCTACTGTTTTTTCATAGGCTTCTTTTGCCGAAAGATTTCCGGTCAAACTTTCACCGAAACAACCGAGAGGCGCATCCGTTCCAAAAAGAATTCTATCCGTTGCATTACGTTTTTCAAGCTCTGTTATTAATTTTACTATACTGGGTTTGTTTGTGGAACTTAATCCGTCATGTCCCCAATCTACCCATGATATATCAACATATAGTTTTGAATCGTTTTCATCTATTGATTTTAAAAGTTCATCAATTGCGTTCTGATGCGACTTTTCATCCCCCGCACCCATATGTGCCATTATTATCGGAACATCAGGAAATTTTTTTGCTATTTTATGGATTGTTGCAGGTGCCGAAACCATATCAACATTTTGATTTTCCGGAACATTTAAGTTGATATCACAATGCACCAGACAAGGAAGTTTATACCGTTCTGCGAGTTTAAAATAACTTTTATACTCATGTGCATCTGCACTCAAGTTAAAATTTCTGGGGTGTAATTTAAGACCGACAAACTTTTTAGGATTTTCTTGTATTAGTCTGTTTATACTAACAGCATTACCTTCAGTTTTTGACGGCTGACAGGAAGCCAGCGCAAAATATTTCGGATTTGAATTGCATACCTGCAAAATTTCCTGATTACCTGACATTTCATCTTTTACGCCGCCGTTTACAAAACAGTCTAAGTTTGAAATTAAAATCTTCTCTACATTGTCCTGTTGTACTTTATCTTGAACTTTTACATTAAGCGGCGATTTTATAAAAGTATCAAGATTATCGTTGTTTAAAAAAATGTAGTCTTGAGGATTTCCGTTCCTGTTCCAGTGCCCCCAGTGCATATGAGAATCAATTATTGATCCTTTAAACGATACGCCGCTGACTTCTCCAATCTTCATCCGAATAAATCTCCTAAATTAATATCATCATTTGCTCGTCTCCTAAGCACAGCTTCACCTATTTTTGTTCCGTTTTTGATTTCAATCGCTGCACGTCTGCAATATTGTGCCGGATAAAATTCTCCTCTTTTATCTGCAATATCCGATAAAATTTCAAACATTTCAACAATTTGCCTTCTGTATGAATCGGCAGAGTATCCGCTTTTTGACAAACCGTGAGGCCCGCATTCCGCAACTATGTCAAAATAGTTTTTACAAAAATTATTCAAATATGCATTGTAGATTATATTTGCATTTACGAAATCTCCGTTATGATATTTTGCATCCGCCATTAATCTATAGGTTTGCATATGAAAAGAATTGTTTCTATCCAGACCGCCCATAATATCAATATATTCCATCGAAGGGGTCAGATAATTTTCGCATGCGGCGTAATCTTGATTGCATCTTACTGCATTTTCAAGTCTGTTGACTATTGCTCTCATAATATTGATATTGTCGAGTTTAAGAGCATCTAAAAATCTGTTGCGGGATACATCACGCTCTATTGCGGAAAACATTGCATAACTCCCGCCCCACATTCCCATAACACTCGGTCTGCCGCTCATTTCACAATCTGCAGCCGGATATATTATTTCATAATCCCGGTTACGTCTGTAGAAATGCTTTAACTGGTAATCGACAAAATCACCTCTGGCAAATATTTTATTATCTCTCAGTTCTTTTTCGGTAAACAATTTCCATACAGGATAAAGTTTGTCGCTAAATTCCTCCGTTACGTTGTTTTCTTTTAAAGCTTTTCGAAATCTTTCGGTTTTTTCGTCATCGGCCACAACATCCTTCGTTTTTAGGCCGACAAATTGCGCAATTTCTTGTACTTCATCATTATAAGGAAATTCCTCAAACGGATACTCATTGGTCTTAACATCATTGAAACTGTATCCGACAATTTTGCCGTTTTCTCTTATCGGCGTAAAATTGTAAACCCCGCGTGCTCCGTCTTTTATTGTCGTATCATACGCTGAATAGATATTATCATACCCCTGCATGTTTTTTATATTTACGACATTTGCATTCGACAGAGCCAGAAGATTGAAATCATACCAGTCCCTGCTTTTAATATAATCCGCAATATTTTTAACTTTTCCGTCTTCATCATATCCTGTTGCAAGGTAATTTGTAAGTTCCGGTGTTTGTCCCCGTTCTTCCGCCATATATTTTAAAGTCTTGTGAATCGGGGGAGATACAGGAACATATACTTTTTTACAGTTTAATTTATTTATTTCCTGAATTATTCCATATACATATTCAAGCCCCTCGTTTTTAGGATCCATATATTTTATATATTTACGGTGTTCATTCGGGTGTTCATATAAAACTTTTAAAAATTTTATTAATTTTTCTTTTTGCGTTTGAACAGTATGGGGTTTTAAATGAATATAGGAACCCATAACCTGCTTATATTGTTCAGCAAGATTTTGAAGGGAAACTGTCATTGAAACAGGGATTGCAACATATGTACTTTCATTTGACATTTTGTAGCGGTTGATAATCTTCAATTGTTCTTCAATATTTTTTAAAGGTTTGTTGTATTTAGACTCCGGTGTATCATCTCCGCTGTAGACAGTTATATTAAAATCTTTGCTTATTGCCTCTGCAAAATGTGTCATATCTTTAAGATGATTACCGCCGTCTACAAGTATTACATCATATCCCATAAAATTGATTTGTTTTGGGCGTACGACATTATCAGCAGATTTTACAAATATATCATTTTGATTATTATTAACTACAGGATTTTGAACGTAATTATGATGATTATTTACTCTTTGTGCCCCATTTGTTGACCATAGCGAAAAAATAGGATTAATTTTCATTAGATACTACACCTTTATTCATTAATACCCTTTAACACATATACTTAAACTCCAAAATAAAATATTTGCTAGCTAAAAGTCTAATTTTTACAAAAAATTTACAATTAATAAAAAATCAGCTTTTAATTAAAGCTGATTTTTTAAGCCCATGCAATTTCCGTACGTCTTATCGGAACCTCAATTTTTTCGCCGAATTCATTAACCTTTGTTTGTGTTGTTTTTCCAATAAATCCAATGGCATCAGGATTTGGCGCAAACGGATTTGCCAGCCAGTTTTTGCCGACCAAATTGAAGCTGCTTTTTGTAATATTGCTTTTACTCCAGTAATCATTATTTGGGGTATATCTGCTCGTACTTTCAGACTTAACAACCTTAAATTTATTGTATGTTGTATCTAATCCGCTATGTGCATCATTCGGATCTAAATTAACTCTGTCTATCGGAGCAATACCGCCATTGTTGTAACCGCTCGCCATATCCTTTGTCCTATTTTTATACTCTTATATATATAAAGTATATACTTTTTAAATAATTGCCTTTTTGTGGGTTTTAGTTTTACAATTGTTTACAATTACCACATGCCCGTTTTTTAGGAAAAATAACACATTATTAAGTTTTGTAAAGTGTAAATTCTACACTATATTTGGATTTTCGGATTTGTTGATAAATTCATAACATTATTCAGTTGACATTTAAAATCTTGTATGCAATAATAAAGACATAAGATTTAAGTGTAGTCGAAACACTAAATATAAATAGATTCATTAACCCCAAAAACATATAAACTCCTAAATAATAAACACTAAAAGAGACCATTAGGATGCAGAAAACGACCCACTCAGTAATGAGTGGTTTTTTTTATATTCTATAATCCAACCCGTGTTTTTGGAATAAATTGTTAAAGAATCCGGCATTCTCATTTATTTCTTTATTTGTCATGACAAGCGGAATTTGAGTGGTTAGAGGTGTTTTTGTCCATCTGTGTCTATTCATTTCCGCATATTTTATAATCAGTTCGGTTACCTGAATACAGTGATTTTTTGTAACACCTCCGCTGTTATTGATATCTGCAAGAATTTCAGATGCTGTTTTGTTTAAACTGCCGGCAGTTCTGCTGTCTGCGGCAATCCCTTTTAAAATATTTTTTAACCGGAAATTTTCAATTTTATCAAAATTCACTAATACAGGCTTAAACCCGTACTTGAGATGGAAAAGCAAAGCTTTAGGAAGTGAAAATAGTTTTATTTCTTCCAATCCGTTTTCCTTCATTTCAATAATGCTTGTCAGTCTTAAAATTTCACCTAAACCGTTATGCTGATGTTTTTTATAGACATCCATCGTAAACCCTTCAAGAGTTCCCATAGAGGGAAACATATCGTAATTATGATTACCAAGCAGATTAAACCATCTGTTTGTAATTAATGTTTCGGAATTACCGAGTCCCAAATTCGGCATTGATTCAATGTAAACTATTTTGCCGTTATTTGTCTGTACCGGCATTCTGTTTATGAATTTAAGGTTGTTATAGGTTCTGAAAACCGGTTTTAACGGGAAATTGATTTTGGGCGGGGTAAAAATATTTAATTTGAACATATGATTTTTAAAACTCGTAAAAAAATATATTGCTACTGTCTTTTGATAACTGTTAAATTTCTTATGAAATTATCCTCTAAAGGCAATTTATATTCAATGATATCGACAACTGCAAGTCTGTACTTTTTTAAAACACTTTTTGCATCATTAATTTCGTCATCAATTCTTTTTGATTTGTATGCAACAAAAATCCCGTCATTTGCAAGAAGCGGAGCCGCATATCCCGATATAACTTTTAAAGGCGCTACCGCACGGGAGGTTATAATATCAAACTTTTCTTTAACATTTTCCGCTCTTTCGCAAACAGGATGAAGATTCTTTATATCAAGCTCGGATTTTATATTTTCAATTGCATTGATTTTTTTTCGAATACTGTCCAGCGCAAACACCTCAATATCCGGATAGGCAATCGCAACAGGTACTGACGGGAAACCTCCGCCTGTTCCGACATCAAGCAGAGTTTTGCCTTTCGGGTATTTTTCAAAAACTTTTTCTATTGCAAGACTGTCAAAAATATGTTTTTCCCACAATAACTTTTCATCGTTTTTTGAAATCAAATTAAGCATTGAATTCTGCTGCAAAAAAACTTCAATATATTTTGTAAAATCTTTTTTATTCATTTTCTGTCTTTATTCCGTTTTTGATTTGATTAAACTTTTCCTCGCCCAATTGAATCGATAAATCAGTAATCCTCTTTTCTATCTTTTTAAGATTATTTTCACTCAAATTACCCTCCGCAATGGATTTCGCCTTTAAATATTTTGAAAGAGCTCTTTCGGGCTGCTTTGAAAACAGATAAAAATCACCAAATGCCAGAGTGGAGGAAACTTTATAGAAAACTTCATTAAGTCTGCAAGCTGTTTCGTAGGCATAATTGTAATATTTTTCCGCTTTATCAGGATTTACTTTTCTGTTAAACCCTGCAAGCTTCATAGCTGAAAGATAAATTCCGTTCAAATTTTCGTTTTCTTCGTCTATTTGAAGACTTAATTCGTAAAACTTGGCGGCAGACTCCTTTACCCCGGCCTCATCATAAATTGCGGCAAGATTTGAATAGGCTGATGATATAAACTGATTGCCTTTTCGGTTAATTTCAACACAGTTTTTATAAAACAACACAGCCTGTTTTGTTTCACCTATTTCATCACAGCTTACAGCAAATTTGTAATACAATTCCGCTAACAGAATTTCATCATCACAACTTTCAGCATTATCAAGCGCTGTTTTTAAATAGTTATAAGACTGCTCCGGATTATCTTCCGTATAATCCGAAAGCATAATTTCCGCTTTTATATAAATTTCCGGAGGCAGTTTATCTGCGGCTGTTATTTCTTTTAATGCTTCTTTTGCCTTGTCTTTTTTAAAGGTTATATAATAAATATTTGCAATGGCAAGTTTAATTTCAGCCGATTTCGCAATATCTCCCGACAATTCAAGAAGCTTTAAGGCTTCTTTATAGTATTTTACGGCATTAAACCAGTCTGATAATTTGCCGTAGGCTTCTGCCAGCTTGGAATAAATTTTCGGAAGAAATATCTGGAAGTCACTGTCATTTTTCATCATCAATGCCCGCTGATAAATCATTACAACCCGTTTGAAATTAAACTCATTCTCTTCCTTTCTTGCAAGATTGACAAGTTCAACAAGTGACATGTTATTTTCTTTTTCAATTTCTTTTAACTGCTCATCCGTAAATGAAATAAATTCATTTATTGAATCCGCAATCTTGTTCATAATATCGTTTTCTTCTTCTTCGCTTTCAAAAATAAACCGGATGCTGCTGATATCCTTTTTAACAGGTTCCTCAACCGGTACCTCCGCTGGAATTTGCTTGGTTTCGGCTTCTGCGATTTCTTTTGGTTTTATAACCGGCTTTTTGGGCAAAAACATGCTGTGATATTCAATTTCAGCTCTCATTGTGGCTCTTGATATCAGCAAATCACGCTCCATCGGCTTTAGAGGAAGCTGGGTATCATAAAGTTCAACGCAGCTTTTGTGAAGTTTTACCGCTACATTTGCAGGGATTGAATTTTCTGCAATTGTCTTGTAATAATCCGGCAGATAAACCATATTACCGTCCTGCCCCAAAAGCAGCGTTTCCGTAAAAACTTTTACCTTAAATTCATCATACAATCTGAATGCACGAAGAAGATTTATGCTTACCGGATGACGTATAACGGCAAGGAACCTGAAAAGGTGACCGCTCATGGGATCAACCAGTGCAAGTGCTTCACGCAAAATAAAATCATTATAGGAAAGGAAACTTTTGCTGAATCCGTCAAGAAATTCATACAGACTTAACCCCCTTATCAGAATAATCTTAACTGCAAGTGCCGTGTATAAAAAATAACCTTTGGTATATTTATAAAGTTCATCGGAAACAGGTCCGATTAATTTGATATTAGAAGTTTTCAAATATTTTTCAAAAATATGCTTTTCTAATGCCCCGATCGTAATTTTTGAATAGGAAAACTTATTATCAAAATCATTAAAATCAAACTTTCTGGACGTTAACACCAGTTTGATTTTTTCAAACTTTGAAATCTGTTTAAAAAATTCAATAATCTGTTCTTTGTTGGCCTTTAAAACCATATCAAATGAATCTATAACAATTACAACCGGCGCATTTATTGAAAGCAGATATGCGTTGATTTTTTGAATAAAATTTTCGGAACGTGTTTTTGGCGGCTGAATTATATTTTCCGCAGTCAGCTCTTTAAAAACCTCAAAAAAAGTTAAAAGAATATCATCAAGAATCGTTGTTTCGTAACAACAATATTTTAAAACAACTGTGTTTGAAGCAAGAAAATTCAAAAAATAATCAACAACCGCAGATTTTCCTACACCAATGTGTCCGTCAACAAGAAGCATGAATTTTTGAGAATTGAAAAATTCCGCCATTGACACAAAATTGTCGAGATTATTTTCGGCAAGCAGCGGATTTATTGAATATGAACCCGTATTTAAAAAACTTTTCTTATCAATCTGAGTATCAATAAACTTAAATTCCATAAAGTAATATTAAATGATATCCTGATTTTTTGCAAATTAAATTTTACATAATTGCACAAAATATTTTTTATAGTACAATATGAATAGTAACTTAGGGGAAGAAGATGGAATTTTTCAGAAAACATCAGAAATTGATAATCGGTATTATTGCCGTTACATTTATTGCCTGGACAGTAGGCTTAATGATGCTGCCAATTTTATTCAAATAGGAAACTAAATGAATTTAAATAAAATTATAAAAAATATATTTATTACAACACTTGCGGTGTTAATATGCCTTATCTGGATAACGCCGGATACGGCTAATGCAACATCGCTAGATCAAAAGAAACGCCAGACAAGAGAAAAAATTAAACGTATTCAGCTTCTGGAAGGGCTTGAAAAGAACAAACTCTACAAAAACCAGCAAAGACTTGAAACAACACATTCAACACTTGCTAATACAAAAATTCAATACAATGCAATCCAGAACCAATTGAGCAAAATGGAAACACAACTTGCTATAGCGCAGACAGATTTTAACAATACTGATGCCCAGTTGAAAAACAGAATAAGACAGGTTTTTAAAAACCAGCGTCTGGGCATGTTTGAACTTATTTTGTCAGCTAAAGATTTAAATGCGCTTCTTGATGTTGTGTATTTTGAAAGAATTATCATTAAACGTGATTATAAAAAAATGGTTGAGTTGAAAGATAAAGCAACAAAACTTGCCAAAATGAAAAAGGACATTGAAGCTCAAAAAATTGCACTAGCATCAACAATTGAAAACATGAATTATCAGCAGCGGTCAATTAAACAGGCAATTGCGCAAAACCAGAGCATGATTAATAAACTTAAAACCGATAAGGCTTATTATCAAAAAGCAGAACGGGAACTTGAACGACAATCGGAAAGCCTTCAAAAAATGATAAGCAAAGGTTATCAAAATTCAACGGTAAAAACATCTTCCGCTGGTTTTATGAAGCCGATTGCAGGAAGAATAACTTCACCCTTCGGCTGGAGAACACACCCGATATTCAACAGCAGAACATTTCACTCAGGTGTCGATATCGGCGGACCTAATTACGGAAGCATAAGAGCTTCAAACGGGGGCAAGGTAATATATTCGGGCTGGTACGGCGGTTACGGCAAAGTAGTAATAATTGACCACGGAATCATAGGCGGACATCCGATGACAACTTTGTATGCTCACATGTCAACAATAAAGGTAAACAACGGGCAGACTGTTACCAAAGGTCAGGTAATAGGACTTGAAGGCACAACAGGTTATTCAACCGGTCCGCACTGTCATTTTGAAGTAAGAATTAACGGCAAACCGAACAATCCGCTTAATTATATTTAAAAGGGAGTTTTTGTTGAAAAAATCAGTTATCATAATGTTAATATCTTTAATGCTTCCGAATGCAGCATATGCATTTATGGATATGTATTATGATCCGGCTGTGGAAAGAACAAAAGAACAGCAGGAACTGGAAAATATCCAGCAGTTTTTTTACGAAAGCCCGATAAGCAAATTTGAGGTTAAAAATCAAGACGATAAATTTGATACAGGGATTTCCGAACTATACGGTCCGATAACCAAAGACCTTAAAGGAATGCCCCTGTTTAAACAACTCCGGATAAAAATTTCAAATCACTACAGAATAAAAGCACATGAAGAAATGCTTGAAGAAAAAAGACTGCAGGAAGCATACCTGAAACAATTAGAAGAAGAACTTGATGATGAAACAACATTAGAAGAACTTCAAGAGGAAAATCTGCAAAATCTCCTTGATACTGCAAGCAAATCTCAAACTTCCGAAAAAAAAGAGAAAAAGAAATTCAACTTTTTTAAAAAAGACAAAGAGGATGAAACTCCGGAAATTGAAATAAAAGAAAAAAAAGATAATCCGCCGGATGAAACAGCAGTCGAAGATTTGGATGTTACAAAAATCGAAGGCGGAGTTAAACAAATTGAAGCGGAAAAAGATGTAATTCTTGACTGTGATGTTGTAAATTACCTTGAAGAAACAGGCGAAGTTGAAGCTCTGGGGCGTCCGACAATAAGTTTTCCGCCGCAGGATGTAAAAATTACGGCAGACAGGATAACATATAATGTCGAAAATAATATTTTAAAAGCTTTTGATAACGTTGAAGTTAACAAAGACGGCAACACAATGTACGGAGATTTTCTTCAAATAAACATGAATGAAGAAAACGCTCTGATTACAAATCTGAAATCTGAGCAGATGAATATGACGGTCTATGCAAAAACCGCCAATGCATCCGATGATCTTGTAGTTTTAGAAAAAGGCTCAATTAAATCAGAGCATCCTTATGTTTTGCGGCTTCAAACCCAATTTATGAGAGTCAGAATAGACAAAATGGTTATTCCGGAAGCTGCACAGTCGCATTTTGATGATTTAATAGGCCATACAAAAGTTAAAGTCGTTGCGAAAGATATAAAAATAAATGCAAAAGAAGAGCATGATGTAGTTACGGTAAAAGACGGCACCGTACAACTCGGTGATTCAAAATTATTCAACTTCAGAAGCTTCACGGTTCACACGAACAAAAATCACGGATATGTAGAAACAAATATTCCGGAATTCGGATCCCGCTCGCAAATAGGTATGTTTGCAGGTCCGGGCTTTGCATTTGATACACCTTTTGCCTCAACAGTAAAACTAATACCGTTTATCAATTATAAAGATGATATCGGAGTTGGCGGGGCTTTGCGTTATACAAGCGGAACAAACAGAACTGATATGATGTACGGAAGCGCCAAAGATGTTTTTGTATTAAGAGGACGTCAGTATCTGGACGACAAACTGTTTTTACAATACGGAGTTAATTCCTATATAAACGACTGGTGGATGGGACACCGTATGGCAAAATATTTAGCAGAACTGGTTTATTCTGACAGAGTAACTTTGCGTGACTTCTGGGGTGAAGGACGTCCTTTGAACTTCAGCCACCGCATAACGGCAGGTTATATGCAGGACGGAGATGTAAATAAATTTGATTCGGCAATCAAATCCTCAGAACTGGGTACGATGCGTTTTAAATATATGGCGCAAATTATGCAGTCTTTGTATTCATACCACAACAGAGATAAAAGATTGCATCTGGATGCAGGACTTGCATTACAGGGGAGCGCAGCTTTATACGGAACCGGAGATACCCAGTTTGTCGGCAGAATAGGACCATATCTGCACACCCAGTATAAATACTGGATGCAGGATATAGCATATTTTCAATCGGGATATTCCGATGAGTCTCCGATACCGAGATTTGATGCCTACCGTTACGGCAGATCAAACGTTTCAATAAGAGAGGCTCTGCGTGTAAACAAATATTTGACTCTTGCTTATGCAACATCAATAAACCTTTCCGGAGATTCTCCAAACCATAAAGATATTCAAGAAAATGCATTTATTATCGCACTTGGTCCGGACGATTTTAAAGTAAGTTTCGGTTATGATTTTATGAGAGAACAAACTTATTTTACAATTGCAATGGCATTAGATACAAAAGGGTCTTCTGTTGAATATGACCGCATGGAAATCCGGCATCCAGACAGATTGGGACAGGATAAGAAAAAATATGTAAAACCCGTAGTTTTTCCTGAAGATATCCCGCAAAGACCTGTCAAACGCACCTATGCAGAAGTTATTAATATAGAAGATCCTAATAAAGAACAAATTTAAAATGGAATTACAAGAATTAAAAAACGAACTTATTAAATACGGGAAGCTATCCGGCGAAAAAAATTTTACACCGGGGATTTCAGGCAATATGTCCGCAAGATTCGGTGATAAAATTTTGATAACAACATCAGGCTCCGCAAACGGATATCTGGAAGATGACGAACTTGTCTTAATTGATTTTGACGGGAATTTAATTGAAGGTAGCCAAAAACCTTCAAGCGAAAAAATGCTTCATGTAGAATACTATAAACAAAGACCTGATATAAACTACATTCTGCATATGCATTCACCTTATCTAAGCACGTTTGCGGCATGCAAAAAAGCTCTGGATGAACCAATTATGCCGGAAAATATCTTTTATTTCGGCGAAATCCCGCTTGCGGAATACGGACTTCCGTCATCTGCGGATCTGGTTTTAAAAACATCAAAATATTTTAAAAATTATAACGTAATTCTTATGGCAAATCACGGAATGATTACTGCCGGAAAAACAATACAAGAAGCTTACCTGAATCTTGAACTTGCCGAAAGTTACGCTCAGGTTGTACTTCAAACAAAACTTCTCGGCGGAGCTTCATTATTAAACGAAAAAGAAGTTTTGGAAATTAATTCATTAAAAAAATAATTGTGATAAAATAACAGTAAAAAGAGGAAATATAAAAGTGTCATTAATGTTAGAAAACAAACAGGGATTAATAGCAGGAGACGGTATTTTACCGGTAAAAATGGCTCAATATGCCAAAGAAAACGGATTTGAAGTCATTTGCATATCTCTTGCAAAAGACAACCGTGCAAAACTAAAAAAATATTGCTCTAAAGTTTACGACTGCCATCCCGGTGAAATAAATAAAATCGAACATATTCTTACAACCGAGGAAATAAAACAGGCAACTTTTCTCGGAAAAGTTCACAAACGGGTTTTATTACAGCTTCACAAATTTGATGCCCGCGCAATTGAACTTTTAAAACAAATAAAAAGATTAAATGATGATGAGGTAATGCTTCTTATCGTCAGCGAATTTGAAAAACACGGAATTACGGTTCTTGACCAGACAATTTTTATCAAAAATCTTATGATTCCGGCCGGTGTTCTCGGCAAAAATAAGCCGACGGAAGAACAGATTCAGGATGTAAATTACGGCTTCTGGCTCGCAAAGGAAATGGGGAAAATTGATGTCGGGCAATCAGTTGTAATCAAAGATAAAATGGCAATGGCTGTCGAAGCAATTGAAGGAACCGATATGTGCATCAAACGTGGAGCAAAATTTGCCAAACACGGCGCTGTTGTCGTAAAAGTTGCAAAACCACATCAGGACAAACGTTTTGATATCCCTGCCGTCGGACTCCGTACCTTAAAAACAATGAAACGTTATAAAGCAGCACTTCTTGCTGTTGAAGCAAATGAAACAATTATTGTAAATCAGGAAGAAGTAATTAAATTTGCGGATGAAAATAACATTGTATTAATGGCAGTAAATTCATGAGTATAAAAAAAGTTTTTATCATAACCGGTGAACATTCAGGCGATATCCATGCATCAAAAGTTGCAAGACAATTATTTGAACTTAATCCGGACATAACAATTGAAGGTGTTGGCGGTGAAAATCTGAAATCTGCCGGCGTTAAACTTTTTTCCGATCACAAAAAAATGGGAGCCGTAGGAATTTCTCCTTCTATAATTTTCAGCCACTATATTCTCGGTAAAAAAATTGTTGATTATCTCACAAAAGAATTTAAGCCTGATATTGTTATTTTGACGGATTACGGCGCATTCAACCTCTCGATTGCAAAATTTTTAAAAAAGGCAGGAATAAAATTGTTTTATTATATCCCCCCGCAGGTTTGGGCTAGCCGTAAATGGCGAATAAAAACAATCAAAAAATACATTGACGAAGTTCTTTGTATTTTTCCGTTTGAAAAAGAAATGTATGAAAAATACGGAATAAAGACACATTACTGCGGTCACCCTCTTGTTTCACAGCTTCCGGAAAAAGCAGACAAAACAGCTTTCTTTGAAAAATACGGACTTGATAAATCAAAAAAACTCGTTGCAATATTTCCGGGCTCAAGAAAATTTGAACTCCAGCAATTGATGAATATT
Source organism: Candidatus Gastranaerophilales bacterium (assembly GCA_944322785.1). Lineage (GTDB taxonomy): Bacteria > Cyanobacteriota > Vampirovibrionia > Gastranaerophilales > Gastranaerophilaceae > Scatenecus. Next base: position 48,124 of record CALUPW010000008.1, read on the forward strand.
TTTGTGAAAACCGCCAAAAATCTGGAAACTCTTCATTCTGACATACAGTTTGTTATTTCACATGCGCCGAATTTGTCTGATGAAGTGTTTGATAAATATTTAAAAAATACGGATTATAAAGTTATAAAAGGCGACAATCAGGCACTTCTGAGCGTTTCGGATGCTCTGATTCTTGCATCAGGCACAGTCGCTCTTGAGGCAGCCATTTATCAAACACCAATGATAATCGCATACAGAGGGCCATGGGTATTCTATTTGATTTACCTCCTTGTAAGATGTATAAAAATGGTTTCGCTGCCCAATATCATTGCAGGAAAAATAATTGTACCCGAAATTATTCAGGGTAATCTGAATGTTTCAAATATTACCTATGAAATTGAAAAGATACTTTATGACAACACTTACCGGAAAAACTATATTGAGCAGCTCTCGCATATAAAAAATCTTTTGTCCGACAAAGTTTCATCTTATGAAGCTGCGGTTGAAATCAACAAAACACTCGAAAATTGTTAATATAATTTAATGATTTTAAACCTAAAAAAGCAAAAAACACAGCTTTAAAACGTTTATTAAAACAGGTAGATGTTTTGTTATGACAGAAGCAGTAAGTTTAGGACAATCAAATAAAATTCAAAATCCGTTTGCCGAATTTAATACTCAGCAGACGAAATATTATTTTACGACACCGACTCTGCCAGAATCGACAGACTGTTTTTTGCCGGAAAAAGCAAAGGAAGAAAAAGAAACAAGCAATCTGGGGAAGAAAATAGCCTTTTCCGCACTCGGGGTAGGTGCAGGAATATTGTTCCTTATGAGAGGTTTGCCCAAAAATGCCTACAAAACAATTGAAAAATGGACTACAAAACTTGAAAATAACATTCAAACATCAAGAATGTCTGGAAACGTCGGCAAACTAGAAGAATTTTATACATTTACTTTAAACAAGCTCGGAACCTTTCTGGGCAAAGCAAAAAGCATAAACAACTTTGTCTGTATAAAAGACATTTCATTTAAAAAGCTTATGTTCAAAAACAAATTTACCGCAAAAATTCATCAAAAAATAACAGATGTTTACGAATCAATCGGTAAAAGAACTGTCAGTAAATCTTATGACAAAGCAAAATCCAAAATTTTTAAGATGTTTCAGACATTTGAAGATTACGATGACAAAATTCTTTTAAATACACGAAACGGAGAGGAAATTATTGAAGGAAAAACCGTTAAAGAATGGCTTGATGAAATTGAAAATCTCAAAACAAACATAAGAAGAACCTGGAATGCTAATTTCGGGCAGCGTGCTCGCAAACAAAGATATGAACAGATACAAACAGCAGTAAGATCTTTACCCGAGGATGTCTGGGGTGCAACTGTCGGCAAAATGGATAATTTCAAGAAAAAAGAACTTTATGAAACATTTATTGCCGAAGAACAGCTTGCGGGCAAAAAATTAAAGTTGATAAACGATGCAAAACAATCAAGATATATAATAACACGTGATATTGATGATATTTATAACAGCACAATTGATGTCGTAAGCAATATAACATCTTTTGTAAATCCAAAAGATCAAACATCCCGTGATATAATCAAATCTCTGCGTCTTGAACTCGAAAAATACAAAAAGCTTGCAGGCTATGGGGAGGCCAAACAACGAATAGACATAGACGATAAAATTCATACTCTTTTAAAAAAGCTTTCAGCCACAATAAAAGAAAATCAAAATATCTACAAATATGACACCGAAACCGTAACCCAGCTTGCCTCAAATATCGACGGCATAAATAAAATTTTAGGCACCAACGGAAAAGGTGCCTTACAGGAGATTTTGACAATCTACAAAAAATTGATGTCAAGAGAAGACTACAACAAACTTAAAGAAACATCTGCCCGAACCGTCAAATACATTGATGATGCAATAACAAAAGAAACAGACAGCTTTTTTGATATGATGCGGGATTTAAAAATGGGTTCGGCACCGACTGATATTCTGTCAATTCTTGCTGCAATCGGGGCAATAGGAATCGGACTTTCAAAAGCCGAAAATAAAGACCAGCAAAACACGGTTCTGTTAAAAGCCGGAATTCCGGCAGTCGGTGCCATTGCAACCTCACTTTATTTTTCGGCAAGTCTTGTATCAGGCGGACGGGCAATGCTTTACGGTGCAATTTCAGGTATGCTGATAAGCAAAGCCGGTTCAATGCTTGACGATTACCGTAAAAAACATTTTCCCGTAAAAGAAACCTTTAAAAAATAACCTTATTAATACAAACGGTGTAACATAAAGTATTTTGTTTTTGTTATAATTCATCTGCAAGGTAGAATTTTTTGAGAAGATTTATGACTACAACCGAAAATAAAACAATAAGAGAAAATTTAGAACAAAGAGAGATTGATTATTTAAGTGAATTTGCAACAAAAAGCAGATTTTCCAAAGGACGCAAAATAAAGGAAGAAGAATGTGTATTAAGAACCTGTTTTCAACGTGACAGGGACAGAATACTTCATTCAAAAGCTTTTCGCCGTCTAAAACATAAAACACAGGTATTTTTATCACCGTTTGATGATCATTTTAGAACTCGATTGACGCATACTCTTGAAGTTTCACAAATTGCAAGGACAATTGCAAGAGCACTAAATTTTAACGAAGATTTGACAGAGGCAATTGCACTGGGACATGATCTCGGGCATACCCCTTTCGGACATTGCGGAGAAGGAGTTTTAAACGAACTTGTAAAAGACGGATTTCATCACAACATTCAAAGTGTCAGAGTTGTCGAGATTTTGGAAAATCTAAATCTTTGCGAGGAAACAATCGACGGAATTTTGACTCACACCTGGGGTTACAAACCAAATACACCGGAAGCTCAGATTGTACAGCTTGCAGATAAAGTCGCCTATATAAACCATGACATTGAAGATTCAATACGTGCCGGTATTATTTCCGAAAGTGATTTACCAAAAGATTGTATAAACTATTTTTCATCAATCCAAAGCAAACGGCTTAATAAAATGATATATGAAATTATAAACAACTCACTCGGCAAGCCGACAGTTTCAATGAGTGAGGAAGGCTGGGGATATACAACAGAACTCCGAAAATGGATGTTTGAAAATGTCTATATGGATTCACCGGCAAAATTAGAGGAAAGCAAAGCCCGTAACGTCATACGGGAACTGTTTTTTCTATATTCGGACAAGCTTAAAAACATCTGTGATGAATCAAGAATTGAAAGGATAGTGACTGATTATATTTCCGGTATGACAGACCGGTATGCTATCGAAAAATACAAAGAACATTTTATTCCGACAGGCTTTCATACGAGCGCAAAAGACGACTATTTGTATAAACTTGCCAATATGATTGAATAAATTTATCCTCAAGCATAACCGGCAGGGCAATTTATAAAAATGTTTAAAATAATAACATTATCGGTATGAAAGAATTTTTAACTTCACCGATAACAAAAACCACATCAAGAATTGCACTTGTAATTTTCATAGTTTTAAGCACCTTGATGTGCGTGTACAGATTTAAAACATATACCTACCTGACGGTTGTTTTTAATGAAGCAAGACCTGTCCGTAATAAAATTCCTGTTTATTATAAAGGCTATAGAATAGGAAAGGTTGAAAAAATCAAACCGAGTAATGATTTTAAATCAACTATGGTAACAATTGTTCTTTACCCAAAACATTTAAAACTTCCGATAAACACAACGGCGCTTTTGACCCGTGAAAAAAGAGAACGGCGTGAAATCGATTTTATAAATTTGATTTATCCTGATGAGCCTTCAGATATTTCTTTAAGAAGCGGCGACAGGATAAACGGTTTTACCACGGTTGATATTGAAAGTTATTTTTCGACAAAAGCAATATCCGGCGACCTTGATAAAATAACAAACAATGTTAACGAGCTTATTGAAAGTCTTAATGCAACCAGCAAAGCTCTTACAATGTTAATGGATGTTCTGACCGAAACCGTTAATGAAAACCGCCCGTCAATAAAAATTATGACAGGAAATCTTGCAAAAATGTCGGATAGTTTAAGAATTTTTGCATACAAATTAAACATTTCAATAAATGAACGCCAGCTTCAAAATACTTTTACAAATTTTGATAAAACTTCATCTAATGCAGTAATCACAACAGGCAATCTTGACGGAATTACCAGAAACATAAATATTTTTACGGATGATTTGAATAAAAATTCACCCGAAATTTCAAAAACTATTTCAAATGCTGAAATGATAACAGGTAACATTGCCGAAATCACAAACGGTGTCAAAAACACTCTTTCTCAAAATTTCGGCGGATTAAGACTGATTTTCGGAAAACCTGTTAAAAACAATTGTTATAAAAATTGCAATCCGTGCAGACATTGTAAATAATTACTCAAGTCCTTCTGCCTTTTTATAGCAAATCCGCGCTTCTTTAATCCGTTTTAAGGAAGTCAGGATATCGCCTTTAAGATTGTAGTTATAAGAATCTTTACACAACATAAGGCTTCTGTTTATGTTCTCAAGAGCTTCTTCATAATCATTCATCCTGTAATAAAGGTTTGCTATTCGATAATACCAGCGGTCATCCTGTTTATACTCAAGACTCCGCTGATAAGCTTTTATAGCTTCTTCGTAGCAGTCTGTTTCTTCCAGACATATCCCTTTATAGCCTAAGGCTTCCGGATCCTGATTTGACATTATCCGTTTGTTAAAATACTTAAGCGCATTATCATAATCTTTCATTCTATAATACACAACTCCAATATCAAAATCACCCCATAAGCTGTAATTAATTTTATAGTTTTCTTTTACCGTTTTCATAAGCTCAATAGCTTTATCATATTCTTCAAGCTCCACATAAGACCTTATTTTATATATGAAAGCTCCTTCAAATTTTTCTTTTATCAGAATTCTGTTTGCGATATCAATACATTTTTTGTATTCTTTGCGGTCAAAATAGAAATCAAGAAGGTAGTAGTAACCATTTTCTATATGTTTTTTATTTTTACCTTTTGATGCAGCGTTAAAAATCATATCAACAGCCTCTTTTCCCCTGTCTGAATCCAGCAGCATTGTTACTCTTGCAGCAATAAATTTTTCACGAAAGCACAATCCTAATGCCCCGATCCAAAGGATTGCAAACAGCAGACACCCCATCGACGAAATCGGAATGTATAGTCTTTCATTTATTATTTTTTTAAACAGCAGCGGCAAATCTTTAACTGCGGCACCAATATCAAGAAAAGAAACATTTAATAATGCCCGCCAGTAAACATAACCCGCATCGTCACTCTGACATTCAAAAAATCTTTTATAATAAACAACTGCTTCTTTATAATTATCTCTTTCGTACACTGCAAGATACGCCAGAGCCTTATAATCATAGCGGCTGCTTATTTTAAGCGCCTTTAAAAAGTATTTTTTGCCTGCATCATAGTCTTTTAAATAGCCTAATGTGATATATGCAAGAGCATTGTTTTTGTTCATCCGCAAAGCTTTTAGTACATATTTACGGGCTTTTTTGTAAAATCCGTAACTCATGAAAATTTCGGCAAGATTAGTATATGTCATAGAGGTAGCCTTGCCTGATTTAATAACACGCTGCAGCTTAAACCACATCCATATTCCGTTTAAAGGAGAGATATAATAATCTATTTCCTGATTTTCAACAATAGAATTCTCTGTCATTCTAACCTTCCTATTCCCGTTTACGGATTAGGAATGATAAAACTTTAAGATTTTTTACATTAGTTAATAAATAAAGTGAGGTGTGAAGCGTGAAGGGAGTTGAATGGATGAAAGGTTTGCTACAAAACATTCCCCTCTCCCTGCGGGAGAGGGCTAGGGTGAGGGGGCGGACTAATAAGTGAGGTCTGAAAGGTGAAGTGTGAAGGAAGTTGAACAGTTGAAAAGCAGAACGGTTGAAAAGTTGGTTACGTAATAAAATTTCGCATCTGTCTGCGGGATGCTAGTTCGAACCGGCGAAGAATGAGCCGTGTGAAACCGTATGCCGTATGGCTGAGGTTAGAATTTCCGACGAACTAAGCGAGTCGACGGAATTCAGGTGAGGGTCTGATAGTTGAAAGGTTTGTTTCGGAAAAAGATACTAGTGCACTAAGATGTTTCGTTTTAAAAGGCGATAAGATCGTTACGTAAAAGCAAATTTCCTCTCCCTACGGGAGAGGGAAGAATTTCTTAATGAGCATAGCGAATTTAGGAATTCGGGTGAGGGGGCGGACAGTCAATAGTCCGCAGGTTGTGGTAAATTTTAATTTACCGCATCAATTTCCTCTCCCTGCGGGAGAAGGTGACACTGAGTGTCGGGTGAGGGGGCAAACAAATTGTGAAAAGTGAAAGGTGTTGACTCCGCTCAGGATTACAAAATCAAACAGCCGGCAGGTTAGACCGATTTGCGAAAAATTAAAAATTTTAGTAAACATTATTTTGGATTTTGCCATCGTCAAACGCTAAAATATTTTCAACCGTTGTATTCAAAATTCTGTTGATGGCTTCATGCGTATCGTAGGCTATGTGTGGCGTCACTATTACATTATCAAGCTGTAAAAGTCTGTTATTCAAAACTGTTTTCTGCAAAGACTGTGTTGTCATTCTGCCGATATCTACAAGATAATCAGGATCCGTAAGTGTTTCTTCGCTTTCTAAAACATCAAGACCTGCACCTGCTATTTTTTTGTCAATCAATGTATTGTAAAGCGCCTGAGTGTCAATTAATTCGCCGCGGGCTGTGTTTATTATAAATGCCGAAGGCTTCATCAAATCAAAAATTTCCTTGTTAAATAAATGATAGTTGTCCTTTGTAAGAGGAGAATGAAGCGAAATAAAATCAGAATTTTTTACTAATGTTTCAAAATCCGTATATTGAACGTTGTATTTCTCTTTTAAATCTTCTCTTTCTTTTATGTCAAATCCCAGAATTTTCATTCCGACACCGTTTGCAAGCCTTGCCATTTCCGCTCCGATTGCGCCGAGTCCGACAATCCCGATTGTCTTGCCGAAAATTTCGACCCCGATTGTTTTATGAGGATTAATGACCGACTTTTGCAAATCATTGTATGAATTTGTAACTTTTCTTGTGACATCGAAAAGAAGCGCAATTGCAAATTCTGCAACTGTCATATTCCCATAATTCGGAGTATTTTCAACATAAATTCCGTGCGATTTACAAAAATCAGTATCTATATGGTTGAACCCGACAGAGCGGAGTGCAATCAATTTTAAATTGTTGAATCTTTCAAGAACAGTTTTTGTCACACGTGAAGTTGTAAAACATGAAATTATCTCCGCATCTTTCCGACCTTCTGTTAAAACGGACAAATCATTGAGCGGCTCCTTTACAAGTTCAAACTTGAATTTTTCTCTGCATGCAGATTTTAAAAACTCAATTTCGTAATCCTGAACATCAAAAAATACTATTTTTTTCATAAAAAATCCCTGTTGTTAATTCTTTTAAAAATTATAACCAACAGGGATTTTTAATACATTAGACTGTTTATCAAGCCGAATTAGTGTAAAAATCTCAGCCAGATATAAACCGTACTTAAAATCAATGATGTAATCATAACAACAACACCGTATTTTAAGAACTGCATAAATGAAATCGGGTGTCCGTGGTGAGCAGAAGTTTCGGAAACGATAACGTTTGCGGCAGCACCGATAATTGTAAGGTTTCCGCCAAGGCATGCACCCAGAGACAAACACCACCATAGAGGCAACGTATAGTCAGCTCCCATAACATTTCTTATTTCAAGCAGCATAGGAGTCATTGTTGCTGTGTACGGAATATTATCAATAACACCGCTTATAAATCCTGATGCCCATAGAATAATCATTGCTGTTGCAGCTTGCGAACCTTCTGTAACTTTCAAAATCCATTTTGCCATTAGAGCAATTCCGCCTGATGCTTCCAGACCGCCGATAATGATAAACAAGCCGATAAAGAAGAAAATTGTATTCCATTCAACATCGCAAAGAATATCTTTCGGCTTTTCAAACAAAAGCAAAAAGCTGGCGCCCAGCATTGCTGTAACGCAGGTTTCAATATGCGTGATATCATGAAGTATAAATCCTAAAATTACAAGAACCAGCACAATTCCGCTTCTTATCATTAAAGGAAAATCAGTAATCGTTTTTGAGTTGTCAAGATTTGCAACTTCAGCCATACGTTCTGGTGTTGTGTGAAGGTCCTTTTTAAAGAACATCCACAAAATTGCTAGAACAACAACCATGATTACAACAATTATCGGAGTTAATTCATTTACAAAATCCATAAATGAAAGTCCTGCGGCACTTCCGATAATAATATTCGGAGGATCGCCGATAAGAGTAGCAGTTCCGCCGATGTTTGAGGCGAAAACTTCGGTCAGAAGATAAGGCACCGGATTGATGTCAAGTTTGCTTGCAATAAAAAACGTTACCGGCATAATCAAAATTACGGTTGTAACATTATCAAGAAATGCTGATGCAAAGGCCGTGAATGCGCCCAATGCAATCAAAACTCCGACCGGATGGCCTTTTGTAAGTTTCAAAAGCTGATTTGCAATCCAGTTGAACATACCGCTTCTTGTTGCAATGCTCACAATAATCATCATTGAAACAAGAAGGAAAATTACGTTGAAATCAACAAAGTTGATAAAATAATGAGGATCAAGCCCTCCGTCTAAATTTTTTGTCTGACTGACAAGTCCCAGAAGAATGGTAATTGCACCGCCTAAAAGTGCAATTGTTACTTTCGGGATTTTTTCGAGTGCAATAAACACGTATGCAATCAGCAAAATGCTTGCAGAAATTGCAACACTGTGCGCCTGCACTATACTGTGTAAAAATTCCATCTTTTTACCCCCTTCAATATTTACAAAATACGTGTAAATAATACAACAAACATGAGAAAAATGAAACTTGAGAGGGCATGAGGAATTTTACCACTTGTAATCATCTGCAATCTTCCAGCCGTCAAGCATGATAAGAGCAGTACAATATGCACCGACAGCAAGTGTTGCGTTTTCATGACCTTCAGGAGGTTCTGCATCAGCGCTTGTGTTGCAGCCACGCCAAATATAATTTTTTAAAGTCTCACGGTCAAATCCGTAGCCGTCAGGGTAAAGCCCTGCCCGAGGAATATTTAGTGCAAGAGTTCCCTTACCGCCATTATAAACTCTTGATTTTGCAGGGAAAATATAATATATAAACTGGTCACGTCCTAACTGATTTGGTTTTGTTTCGCCGTTTATATCTACATAAAATGTGTAAAATGTTGTGATGTCATGATGTTGGGGATTTGGATTTTTATACATCCATCCGTAAAATGTTGTCCCGTCAGTGAGCGCATAAATTTTTGAATACCTGTCGGTATCGTCGTATTCGCTAACGGATGCTATATTTTGCAAATACGGTTCTATATATCGCTCCATAAACTGCGGAGAAGAAAGTTCAAAATCCCAGTATTCTATATCTTCGTTATCTTTTATTGCAAAGTTTATTGCCTGAGATAGAACGGAATATGCTTTTTGAAGACGGGTAACAGTAACATTTTTCTGGTATTTGCCGATTAAAGAAGGCAATGTCATTGCAGCGACTATCCCGATTATGCCAAGCGTTATCAAAACTTCTGCCATGGTGAAGGCGGTTTTTCGGGACTTTTGCTGCCATAAGTGCCGGATTAAATTAACCGGCATTGATAGACTCTGACTTCCGTCAGAGTGACGGGACGGAGTGCATGGTGTCCTGCTGCCTTCGTCACTTTGGACTTTGCGGTGAAGAATGTTTGACTCTGTACCCGTCATTCCGGCCTCCGAGCCGGAATCTGTTGCTTTATTTAGAGATTCTGAATCACCAGGTAGGGGCATAAAATCTCGTTTCGACTCTCTCTCAACGGATTTTGCAGCCAGTTCAGGGTGACGGTAAGAAGAAGGTATGATTTTACCGCCTTCGTCACTCCGGCCTGCGAGCCGGAGTCTGTCTTTATCAGCATTGATAGATTCTGAGTCAAGCTCAGAATGACGCAGAAATTTTTCGCCTGAGGCTTCAAGACATGTAATTTTGAGATTATAACATAAGTCTAAACCGCAGCAGGAGCTTGTTTTACGGGTTGCCCCCCCCCCCCTGAAATTCAGTAATATCAATAGTTTTCATACTTTTCAAGCTCCTTTTGTTTTCTTGTTAAACCATCTCCAAATTCTTTAACGAAAATGAAGATAAAATATTTTTTATATCTGCAGAAACAAATCGAAATTTCAATTTTTCCGCAGGAAGTTTTGTGTAAAGATAAGATGAAGTTAAAACAAGAACTTTAACCGCATCAAGCATGTTCATCGCTGACAAATCCAATTCCAAATCCCGAATTTCGGCTTTTTTAAGAATCTTTTTTATCTCTTTTGCAGCTTTCAATGGATTTGAAGAATTGAGGTGTATTAAATTTACACAATTAATTCCGTTCATACTCCGAACAACGAACAAAAATAAAGAATTTTTAATATTTTGGTTATTTTTAATACATTTATATGATTTTATAATATACTTGAAGTGTAAAAAAGATTAGGAAGGTATGATATGGGTATCGTAATGGCTACAAAAAATATTAATGATCTTGCAAAAGAAGTTTTAACAATCGAAGCTAATTCCATTCTCAGATTAAAAAATAATATCGGGGAAGAATTTGATAAAGCAATAGAAATTTTATACAACTGCAAAGGTCGTGTAATCGTTACAGGAATGGGGAAATCAGGACTTATCGGACGTAAAATTGCAGCGACTTTATCTTCAACCGGCACCCCGTCATATTTTTTACATCCTGCAGAAAGCACCCACGGAGATTCAGGTATTATTACAAGAAATGATGTAATTATTGCGATTTCAAACAGCGGCGAAACGCAGGAACTCTTAAACCTTCTACCTCTTATCAAACGCTTCGGTGTTACCATGATTGGTATGACAGGAAATCTGAATTCTACCCTTTCGCATGCAAGCGATGTAACTTTAGATATATCTGTTGAACGGGAAGCATGTCCCTTAAACAAAGCTCCCACAGCCAGCACAACTGCAACTCTTGCAATGGGTGATGCTCTTGCTGTATGTCTTCTGGAAAAAAGAGGATTTACAGAAGAAGATTTTCTTATCTTCCACCCGTCAGGCGCTCTGGGCAAAGGCTTCCTGTATCGAGTAAAAGACCTTATGCTTGCTGACAAATCAAAACTTCCGATTGCGCATGAAAACGACAAATTTACCGATGTAATCGAAATTATTACGCAATTCAAACTCGGCATGGCAATGATTCTTGATAACAGCGGAACGTTAACCGGAGTTTTAACAGACGGAGATATAAGAAGAACTTTGTTGAAATACAATGACACCTCAAATCTTTTGATAAAAGATGTTATGACGAAAAATCCGAAAACGATTTCCTCTGATTCATACGGAGCCAGCGCTCTGAACATTATGGAAAAATATTCAATCACAGCACTTGCAGTTGTGGATGAGAACAACAAACCACTGGGTGTTATCCATATCCATGATTTGTTAAAGGCGGGAGTCGCATAAATATGAACGATTTGGATCAGAGAGCTTCAAAAATTAAACTCGTTGCATTTGATGTCGACGGTGTTATGACTGACGGCGGAATAACTTATGATGAAAACGGGCTTGAATACAAAACGTTTGATGTGAAAGACGGCTTCGGAATTTCCATGTTAAATAAAAACGGATTTATCACGGCAATTATTACAGGACGAAACAACGGAACCGTAAAACACCGTGCGGAAAATCTAAAATTCAAAGAAGTTCATCAGGGTTCTGAAAACAAAATAGAAACCTTAAACGAGATTTTGCACAAATACAATTTATCGTTTGAAAACACTGCATATATGGGTGATGATATCCCTGATATTTGTATTTTGCAAAAAGCGGGTCTTGCAGGGTGTCCTAATGATGCCGTTGAAGAAGTAAAACAAACTGTTCATTTCATATCATCAAAAAACGGCGGACATGGAGCAGTAAGAGAATTTTGCGACCTTATTCTTAAATCAAAAACATAACTAATTTAAACCGCAATACGGGGAGGAAAACATGTACGAAATAAAAACACAGGCGTTTTTTTCAGCAGCACACCATCTGTTAAATTACAACGGAGAATGTGAAAACCAGCACGGACACAACTGGATGGTGGAAGCTTATGTTAAGGGTGAAACTCTTGATAAGAGCAATATTTTAATTGATTATAAGGTTCTAAAAAAAGAACTTAATGCTGTGCTCGACTTACTTGACCACAAAGATATTAATGAAATTCCGGAATTTCACAACGAAAGTCCGTCATCTGAAATGATTGCAGCTTTTATTTATTCAAAATTAAAAGAGAAAATCGTTCAGTTAAGTAAAATTTCCGTTTGGGAAACCCAAACATCTTGCGCAAGCTATTATGAAGAGGAGAATTAATCAATGAATTTTATACAGGCGGTATTAATGGGTATAGTACAGGGATTGAGTGAATTTTTACCGGTATCAAGCTCTGCTCACCTTGTGTTTACATCAAATTTCTACAAAGTTTTTAAAGGAATCGAAATCGTTCAGCAGTCTAATGAAGAAGTGTTTTTTGATATAATGCTTCACTTTGGAACACTTATTGCTGTTTTGATATTCTTTAGAAAAGAAATACTGTCAATTTTAAAAGCATTAATACATGCCATAAAAACAAAAAATTATTCAAATCATGAAGCGAAAATCGGACTTTATATAATTTTAGGAACACTGATAACAATAGCACTTGCACTTCCTCTCCATGATTTTGCGGAAATGCTTGTTTATTCACCTGCAATTGTCGGCGGACTTCTTATAATTACGGGGATTGCACTTTTTGTAAGTGAATATATTTCAAAAAATGTTGTTGCAAGAAAAGAAAATGTGGATTTAAAAAGTTCAATTTTGATTGCTCTTGCGCAGGGACTTGCAGTTCTTCCGGGACTCTCCCGCTCCGGATGGACAATTGCAACAGGTCTTTTTACTGGTCTCGACAGAATTACGGCAGCAAAATATTCATTTCTTTTAAGTATCCCGATAATTTTGGGTGCATCCATGGTTTATCCGTTTATAAAAATAGACCTTCATGAAGCCATGACCTATAACTGGGCAGCAATAATCTGCGGAACAGTAGTTTCAGGTGTTGTCGGATATGCATGCATCAAATATTTTCTTAAATTCGTTTCTAAATTCTCGCTTGCAATCTTCGGCTGGTACTGTATTGTTGCAGGTATCGGAACCTTAATATTTTTCGGCTTTTATGCATAAAAATATTGTAAAAAAATGTAAATTATGAATATCGAACTGACAAAATATTTCCTTTACGGATATTAATATATTGCATAAATTTGTGTGGAGTAATAATGATTTTACCAGTAGGCAGCAATCTTAATCAAAAAACTAATTTTTCTGCGGATGAAACCGATGAAAAAAAGTTAAAATATAATCACGATACATTATTACGAAATAATTTTTCTACCCGTTTCCGCATTGGAATGGACAAATTTACCAATGCAATAACTTTATATCCGGCAAAGGGCTTGAAAGGAAACCGCAACGCAAACTTTTACGAATTTTTGACAATGGGGCAGGTGCCTTATTTAATCGGAAGCGGTATGCTAATGGCAGTATTTAATTATGCAAATAAATATTTTGCCCCGTTTGCCCGGCAAAAAGCCGGTCCACTCGGCAAAAAAATGGCACTGGGTGTAATTTTTTACGGACTTGCTAAAGAATATTCAAAAAATCTTGTTACAACACCTGTACACTGGCTTACCGGAGTCGACACCAATTTGCCTTATGCAAAAGTAAATTATGAACTTCCGGATGATATCTATGATACCGATATCACAAGCATTGAATACCATAAAGTTTTTGAAAGCGTAGAATTTCCAAGATGGGATTTGCTATACAAAGATTCCGCAAGCGGGAAACCACGTAATGCCTACTATGACAAAGTTGCAAAAAAACTGGGACTCGGTACAAACCTTAAAGATTCAGACCAGGAAGTTAAGCCCCGGATAAAAGAGATTGTTGTAAAAACAAATCTGGCACAAAATATTTCATCATATTTGTGGGCTGCAACAGGCGTTGCACTGGCATTCCAAAAACCATGGGAAGAATTCTTTAACGTTGCAACATTAAAATTCTGGCAAAAAGATAAGTTTAAACAAACAGTATCAGCCTTCTTTAAAAGTCTGCTGAACAGTATGGAAAGCTTTTACTACGGAGAAGGCTCCAAACACAGTAAATATATGGGACGTGGTCTTTTATTTGCAGCCCTCGGCTCCTCATTTCTCGGCGTGATAAATGTCATGTCAAGTTCTCAAAAACCGTCAAAACTTGACAGCGCAGATATCATCGAAAAAGAAAGAAAGTATGTGGTGAACTAAAATGGTTACAAATTTAATTCATAACTTCATACATACGCAAAATACACCGGCTTCTAAAAAAGAAAAGCCTAAATTTGACATACACCACGAACTTAAAAACAAAACGTTTATGCGGCCTCTTGAAGGGGAAGGACGTCTTATCAGAAGTAATATTTTTGACGCTCCTGCAATAATGGCAAGAAGCGCATTCTACGATATAAAAGCTCTGAACAGCGCAGTAAAAGGCGAAGCCAACGACCACCAGCTGGGTAAATTAAATGATTTAGGAATGAAAATAGGCGGTCTTGGTATTGCGGGGTACCTGTTTTATAAAAGACAAACTCCTATGACAAAATTGATGGAATTTGTAGGGTTGGGTTCATTCTTTGCATCAATGGCGCTCTGGCCAAAAATTGCCATTCAGATTCCAGCACGCATAATCCATGGTTTTAACGTTCAACAGCAATACGAAGACAGCATGGGCCGCAAAAAACCATTTTTCCAGGATCCGCAATTTTTACCGTGGGATTTGTATTCCGATGAGGAAATAAACAAAATCGGCGATAGAATGGGGATTCCGAGAAATATTAAAAACAGACGTGAATTTATTCAGGAAAAAATGAAAAAAATTGCAATCCAGAATAATACATTATGGATGCTGACAGCAGGATTTGCAACGCCTGTAATGAGTGCATTAATATGCAATCAGCTGGAAAAACCTCTCGGGAATTTTCTATCTTCAAAACGAAATAAACAAAATAATCATTTAATAAATCATTTTAAAGATTATGTACCTAAACACAATACTGTAATCAACAAAGTCAACAAAATTTTATCAATAAATCAAAATCAGCCGTTGTCAGAAGACCTGATTAAAGAACTGGCTAATGCAATGACAGAGAATTTAGTTTCAAGAAATGCAACAAATAATCTTATAAAAGATTTGGAAAAACTTTTTGAAACTCAAAATTATGTTATTAACAGCAATTCTGTAAATGCAATCATAAAAGACTCGAAAAAGGCTCTAAAAGGCGTTGTTACTGATGAAATTATTGAACAAATTGTTCCGACACCCGAACAGCTAACCCGATACTTTAATGATGAAAAAGGCTATTATCTTACTGAACTAACACCCGCACAAATAAAGAAAATTTTTCATGAATTAGGCGGAAAAATTCGTAATACAATAGATGATTACAACAAAAATAATCCGCAAAATTCCATAACAGAAAAACAAAAAAGTAATATTATTAAAAAGTTAATCAGCCAAGAAAAAAGCCCTGTAATGAACGGACTACGACTTGAGCAGTATAGTGTTCTCAGTGGAAATAACCAGAAAGTTATAAGAAAAATTGCCACAGCGTTTAATAATTTAAATAACCAGCTCTTTACAGTTGAAAAATACATATTCAATCAACTCGGAGAAGCTCCGGAAACTATAATTGCCGATTACTGGAACAACACAATAGATACAATTGTAAAGGCTGCAAAAATCAAACCCGAACAACTTGAAAAAGCAAGAGGCGACAGATTGCCTGTAGCTAATCTTCTGAAAAGTTCCTTTGATAAAATTGCATCGGACAAAACAACTTACAAAGCAGTTTTGACGCAAATAGCTTCTCAGATATCAAAAATTAACGGTTTAATTAAAAAAGTTGATGTAAATGACGACTTTTTAAAACCCACAGGCACTTCTCAACTCGACAAACTTCTTGATACAATATTTAACGGATTTACCAAAGAAATCGGCACTATTGTTGATTTAAAAGCCGGTGAAATGAACAACATTCTGAATGAACTTGCCCAGTCCGTCAAACCGTATTCATTCCCGTACAGCAGCAACGGAACTTTCAAAGATCTCTACAAAGGTATGGTAAGGCAGCGTCTTCTGGGGGTAAAAAGTTCATTCTACCGTATTATAAACGCATTAGACCTTCACAGACGTCTGGCTCTGGGGGATAAAGAGTATATGCACGGACTCAGACTTGACAACCTGCCGAGAGAAACAAAAGAAGAAATCGTTGATTTTGCAAAAAGATCAGGCATAAGTGCACATAGTGCAGACTTCTTTACAAAATTCTTTAACAGTATAAATGCAGATGCCGATGAATACGACGTAACAGATATATGGAATAGAAAAGGGTATAATATCTACAGATATTTTGATGAACATAAAACAATAAACAGAATTGAAATGCCTCAGGATAAAACATTGTTTGAAAGTGTAATGAAACTTCAATATCAAGATAGACTGCTTTCTGAAACAGAAGATATTTTAAAACCATTTAATGATATGCTGACGGAATTTAAAAAATATCGGGATGATATTTATTATAAAGTAGGCAACCTGCACTATATTGAAAAAATACATCACAAAACTAATCCTGATGGAATGTGTGATTTAAATGATAAAGTTATTTTCGAATTGTTAGGTGCTGCACCTGATGAAGTTTTCCTAAAATACGGAAAACAAACTTTTAATACTCGTAAGTGGCTAAGTATATTCGGAAAAACCGGCGGAATATTGTTAGGTGTTACAGTTCTTGCGCAATTTTTATTCGGAAAAATGAAACTGCCCAAACCTATCCCGAGATTACGAAATCCTCAGAAAGAACCTGATAAGGAAAAAGTAAAATGATTAGTGCAACCAATCTTTTAACGCAAAAATTAAATACGTTTAAACAAAATCCGGACAACAAAACATCACCGGTTACAACGCCGCATGAACAGACGCCAAATTCCGGATTGTTAAAAACATATCTTGATAATCTTGCAAGAATAAATGCACCTGTCATTTCAAAACCCGATAAAACAACAAAGGTTGAGAATGCTGTCAAAACGGAAAATGTTGTTTATCATAATGACTTGAGAACCCTTTTTAAAAATAACGAAGCGAAAATTCTTGCAATAATTCCGAGAATATTCAACGCAAATGACATAAACGGCAACGAATATATAGACGGGAATGAAACACCCGGAACTTTTAAAAACGCAATAGAAAGATTGGATGAAATTCAGGCGGAAGGATTTAATACATTCCACGTACTTCCGGTAAACACTCCAGGCAAAAAGAAAGCTATGGGCACTGCAGGTTCCGTATATTCACCAAAAGATCTTCTTGAAATAGACCCGATTTTACTTGATCCGAATGATCCGAGAACTCCCGTTGAACAGTTTAAAGCATTTACGGACGAATGCCACAAACGGGGAATTCGTGTAATGCTTGATTTGCCGAGCTGCGCATCTTATGAAATGTTTCTGGAAAAACCGGAACTTATGGCAAAAGAACGTGACGGGCTTGCCAAAACCCCGCAGGGCTGGAATGATATCAGAATGTTTCAACCTTGGGAGGATGAAGGCAAAAGAACCCTGAATCCCAAACTTCTTGAACTTCATAAAGAATTTATCGACCTTTGTATTGCAGCGGGCGTTGACGGGATAAGAGCGGATGTATCACGTGCAAAACCAGTTGAATTCTGGGATATTATAATTCCGTATTCAAGAAAATGCGACCCTGAATTTGCATGGCTTGCGGAAACCTATACATACGAAGATGCCTCCCCTCAGGCGAACATGCCCTTTGATAGACCGGAAGACTCTTTCCGTGTAGGCTTTGATGCGATTTACGGACAGTATCATATTTTCCATGAATGGCCTAAAGCAAGTACTTTTATAGATTATGTAAAAGAAAATCTTGAGATGTCACAGCGTTTGGACAAAGGGAAATCTCTTATAGGTTCATTTGCTACACACGATGATATTTCACCAATGTACCACGGCGGAGCTGATTACTGCAATCTTACAATGGGCTTGCAGGTGACTTTGCCGATGTTAAATCCGTATATAGTTGACGGTTATCAGTCCGGCGATTATTATGACTACTCCTATAGAGAAAAATATAATCCGGTTACGATGACTGACAACCATGAAATGACTGCTCACCCCGGTAAACTTGACTTATTCAACCTTTCAAGAAAACCCGGCGGAAATAATCCTGAAATCGGCAAATTTATGACAAAAGCATTTGAATTCAGGGACAAATACAATGATATCGTAACAAAAGGTTCATTTATCGAACTTGAAAAAGAAGGCGACAGCAACGATCAAATAATAGCTTATGCAAGACACTATAACGGAAGAACCTTACTTGTAATAGCGAATAAAAATATCGATCGTGAAGTTGCATGCGTTGTAAAAGTTCCGACATTAAAAGCAGATCAGGATTTGAACAATCTTCTGCCTTCTTATGGCAAAGAAAGTATTTTACAGGCTGCAGACGGTGAGGTAAGAGTGGACTTAGGACCTTCAAGAATCCACGTCTTTGAAATTGATACGCCTCAAATCGAAGAAAAAACAGAAAAAGTTTACAGACAAAATCTATAGGCACATTAAATAAACCAACAAGAGTACAACCTGCCTTTAAAGGTTGTATTTCTTTGTGTGAAAATATTGAACGCTCGTGCTGCGGAATAATGATACTTATAAAATCAGATTTTAGACACTGCTCTTTATTTTTTAATTTGTTTGTTTTAAAATTATCTGGGATTAAAAATTACCCCTATGGAACTCAATAAAGGATTTAAAAATGTTACAGGAATTTTTATTTTCAAAAATACACAGAGCAACCGTAACCGATGCTAATTTAAACTACGTCGGCTCAATAACGATTGACGAAACTCTGATGAAAGCTGCAAAAATAAAAGAGTGGCAAAAGGTTGAAATTCTGGATGTCAATAACGGCGAAAGATTTCAAACGTATGTAATTAAAGGAACACCTAACAGCGGATGTATTTGTCTAAACGGGGCTGCTGCACGCAAAGTTCAGCCGGGGGACAAGGTGATTATAGTTTCCTATACATATTTAACTCCTGAGGAAATCGAAAAACATAAACCCGTAATTGTTATGGTGGATGAAAAGAATAAAATTACAGAAATCCATTAGATATCAACCGATTTATAAGATTCGGCGCCGGCCAAAGGCTGGCGCCTTTGTAATTTATCTGTAATTGGTAAACTGAAGCGGATAATCATACTTTTCTTCATTTGAACGAAGCATTTTGATTACCTCCTGCAAATCATCTTTATCTTTGCCCGAAACCCTGACTGAATCACCCTGAATTGATGCCTGAACTTTCTTTTTCATCTCTTTAATATCAGCGGTTATTTTTTTCGCCAGTTCCTGCGTTAAACCTTTCTTCAAATTGTAAACCTGACGGACATTCCCGCCTAAAGCATTTTCAATCCCCTGCGGATCAAGAATTCTTATACTCAAATTCCTCTTAACAAGTTTTGACTGCAAAATATCAAAAATATTTCTCAGTTTCATCTCATCATTGGTTGTAATTGTTATTGATTTGTCAGCGTCGAGTGTGATATCAGAATTGGAATTTTTCAAATCAAACCTTGACGAGATTTCCCGCTTTGCCTGATCAACCGCATTCAACAATTCCTGTTTGTCAAACTCTGACACAATATCAAAACTGCAATCCTTCGCCATAATACCCCCTTTTTATTTTTATTTATCTTCCTGATAATAGCACAAAAAAGCAGAGAATAAAATTCTCCGCTTTTTCTTTCGGGTTGCGTATAAATTTTTATGGTGCAGCCGGCGGTTTAGGTCTTGCAAACCATCCTTTGACCATATTGCCGGCATCAGTACATTGTTTTCCAATCCATTTGAAGGCGCCTTTTTGCTTTAATATAACCGCACCGGCAAGAGAACCTATTATGATTGCAGCTTTCTTTATTGCACTTTTTTCTTTCAACGCTCTGTTTTGATAAACAAAACTGTCATTTGGAAGTTCTCTCGGCAGTGTTACTCCGCCCAGATAATTCGTGTACATACCGAACCCGGGCAGCATTCCCAATGAAGGTTTACGCAAATCTTCATACATTATCGGCATATTAAAATCATCTGTTACTGACGGCATAATTTTCTCCGTTTCTGTTAATCAAATTTTGACTAACTTTTTCTAAACATTTTTTGTACAATATTCTTTTTTTCAGTACATTTTTCTTCTTTTTTTGTTTCCGCTTTGTTTGCAACTATTTCCGGTATAAAACAAAGCGAACAATCGCCAAGATTCTGGCACGCCAAATTTCCTGTCAAATAATTCCCCTTTAAACTCATAGTATTACTCCGATTTTTACCCTTAGTTATATAAAGTATTTTTTTGCAGAAATATTGACTTTTTTGAAGTTTTTGTGAAGTTTTGTAAAGGCATTTATCTTAAACGTACTCATTCAAACAGATGTTTTTATATTTCGAAACTTCAATTAAAATTGTATTTGTTTGCTCTCAATAAGAGGTTTTTATGTCTGAAACAGATAATTTAATGGATTTTCGAAGGAACTTTTATGAAAAATTTCATAAAGTTCTTATTCCAGCCATTGAAAAACTTGAAGGTGAACGTAAAACAAAACTGTTCTGGGCAATTTTTTTGACTATTGTTCTTATTGCTGCCGGAATTGCGTACTTTTATTTCATAATCGCCTACAAAATTGAAGGAAGACGAAAAGAAGAACCGGGAATTTATCTAATCGGCTGGGGACTGGGAATGTATTATATTTTCAAAAAAAATTTTGAAAGTAAAATTAAACAAAAAATTATGGGGGTTGTATCTTCCTGTTTTGGAAATATGCAATGGAGCCAGCTCTATTCGCTTGAAGATGCAAAACAGTTTACAAAAGCCGGATTGTTTGCAGATATTACCCGCACAACAATTGATGATGCATTTTTCGGGACATATAAAGGTGTAGCAATTGATATTGTTGAAGGGAAATTTATTAACGGCTCCGGACGAAACAGCAGCATTTCATTTAAAGGACTATTAATAAAACTCAAAATGAATAAAAACTTTAAAGGACACACTATTCTAATGGAGGACACTTTATTTCATCACACACCTATTAAATCTCTAAGACATACGGAACTTGAGGATATAAAATTTGAAAAACGCTATGATGTTTTTACTGATGATGAGGTTGAGGCAAGATATATTTTAACCCCTACATTAATGGAAAGACTTGCAGGCGTCAGGATGGCATTTCTTTGCAATAAAATACGATGTGCGTTCTATCAAGGTGAACTTTTGATTGCAATGGTTCCGACAAAGGATTTGTTCTCTTTAGGCAGTCTTGTAAAACCCGTTACCGATACAAAACAGTTTGAAAGACTCTGTGACCAGTTTATTTCTGTTTTAAACCTGATTGATTATCTAAAACTTGACAGACAGGCTGTTTTGTAAAACGAAAACAATACTGCAGAACAGCTTATTATGAATTACAAAAATCCGCCTGCTTCCAGACGGATTTTTGATTGTTTTAATTCTTTATTTAAAACTATTTTGCAGCTTTTGCAGCTTCAAAAACTACTGAAAAAGCTTCAGGGTCTTTTACTGCCATGTCAGCTAGCATTTTTCTGTTTACGATAATATTTGCCTTTTTGCAAGCATTTACAAATCTTGAATAGCTCATACCACGTTCTCTTACAGCAGCATTAATTCTGATAATCCATAAACGACGCATGTTGCGTTTTGTAGTGCGTCTGTCACGGTATGCATATTTCAATGCCTTCATAACCGCAATATTTGCTACTTTAAAAATTCTGCTTCTTGCACCGATAAAACCTTTTGCAAGTTTTAATATTTTTTTATGTCTTTTACGACTTACATTACCACGTTTTACTCTCATTGTCTGCTCCTATCTTGAATACTTCTTGTATGGTAACTCATGAGATACCAATTTTACATGTGAATCTGAAATTTGTTCGACCTTGAATATTCTGCGTTTTCTTGAAGCAGATTTGCGTTGGAGTAAGTGGCCTATTCCGGCTTTTCTTCTCGTAATTTTGCCTGATGCGGTAACTTTATAGCGTTTCGCAGCGGCTCTGTGGGTTTTCATTTTTGGCATTTTCTTCTCCTTTTTAAGTTAAGTAGTTACAAAAAAGTTTCAGGCATACCAAAGCCATAAAACTTTCGGCATTAAAATTATATTATGGTAAATAAGGATTTGCAAGCACTTTGTAAATATTGTAAAGGACTAAACAACCATTTTGAACCCTGAATAAGCTTCTTTCACCGGAATATATTTGGAAAGGATGATTTTTGCTCTCAAATCGCAGCAATGGCAGGGATAAATCATCTGTACACCCTGACGTTGAAGATAAATTCCTATTTTTTTAATTTCATTGTCGGATTTGGCAAGCAAATGCACCCCGCCGATAATCGCATAGATTTTATGCTGATTTGTCACCTGTTTTGCATATTCCACAATATTTACAAGACCAGCATGCGAACAGCCGGAAATTATCACAAGACCTTTCGGGGATGTATAAACAAGTGCCGATTCATCGGGATCTTCACTGCTCTCAGACACCGGAAATTCACCCAAAAATATAAGGTTATCCGTTATACGATAAGGTTCTTTTGTATAAGTTATATCAAAAAAATCGCTTATGGAATTTTCATCACCGGGAAAACCGATGTTTTCAAAATTTGCATCATAGTGCGGCTGCAACGCATAAGGGTGGACGATAAGACGTTTGTTATTGATTACAAACCCGACTTTCAAGAGTTTTTTATAAAGATTTTGCAACCACAAAAATCCGCCGGTATGGTCGTTGTGACTGTGAGAAAGAACAATATCCGTCAAATCCGCAAGGTCTATATTCATATGGTAAGCGTTTTTAATAAATACATTACTGTACCCGCAGTCAAAAAGCACTTTACGATAATCGTCTTCTATCAAAATAGAAAGTCCGAACTCTCCCAGCAAATCATAATCCTTTTGCGTATTATTATCAACTAATACTGTTAATTCCATATATTTGATTTTAATATATTTTTTAAAATTTGTAAATAGTATTTACTACACTTTATAATTCTTATTTTAATAAATACAGCAAATGCCGTAAACTTTTAAATATATTTTTGCACAATCGGATAATTAACACCGTTCAAAAAAGCTCTTTCCGTAAGCCTTACACCAAGGCAGCACTGTTTACGTTTAAACTGTGCACGATAGATTTTGCGAATGGTATCATCCACAAGAGCTTTGTCATATTTTTGATAAATCTCCTCAACCGGACGCATCTGTTCGACATACATTTCAATAATATCGTCAAGAACGGAATATTCCGGCAGAGAATCCTGATCCTTCTGGTTTGGTCGAAGCTCTGCTGAAGGAGCTTTATCAATTATTTCCTGCGGGATAATTTCATTGTTTCTGTTTATATAATTTGAGAGTTTATACACATTAGTTTTAGTAAGGTCACAAATCAGATTGTATCCGCCCGCAAGATCTCCGTACAGTGTGCCGTAACCCATAGCTGCTTCAGATTTGTTGCCCGTTGAAAGTAAAAGATAATTGTCACGGTTTGAAAAGAACATCAATATCAAACCTCTTAATCTTGCCTGCAAATTTTCCTCAGCAAGATCATGTCGTCTTTCATGAGCAATTTTTTCCATAAAATTGTCAAACAGCGGAGTTATTGAATGTTTTACGGTTTTTATTCCAAGATTTTGGGCGAGATTTACAGAATCAATCACGCTTCCGTCAGAGGAAAACATACTCGGCATAAGAACACCCAGAACATTTTCTTTTCCGAGTGCATTAACGGCAAGCGCTGCTGTCAATGCGCTGTCAATTCCGCCCGAAAGCCCGAGTATTACTTTTTTAAATCCCGTATTTTCACAATATTCTTTCAATGCAAATGTAATTACCTTGAAAATCCGTTCCTCAAAACAATCTTCTTTTAACTCTACCGGGGAATTAAAATCAACGACTTCAACTGTTTCTTCACACAAAGGAAATCCCGCTACATATTCGTTATTTTTATTTTTAGCAAAACTTTCTCCTGCAAAAATATTTTCATCCGCCATTCCAATTGAATTTATATAAATAAAATCGGAATTAGGACTTATTGAGGAGCGAAAAACATTATTCCCGTTCATTACAAAATATTTGTTTTTTGAAAGGATATATAAATCGCAATCAACATCTTCAACAAATTCATCAGTTACAAATATTTTTTTCCCGTTCAATTCAAAAAATTCAACCTGATTCGGGACTCCGTCTTTTATCAAAACATCGCCTATCAAAACGGCTTTGTCATAATTATTTTCCGCAATTTTGTTATACATCTCAGCTTCAGCCTGCAGACACTTTTCATCATATCCAAGATCTTTGCCGCCTGTCGCCTCTATATCCGCCTGCGGAAAAACTATTAAATCACAATCGGTTTCAGTTATATGTTTGATTATATTTTCACTGTTAAAATCAAAATCCGCTGTTTTATATCTTATTTGTGCAATTGCTATTTTCATAAATTTCTCCTACTCATCAAGTTTTAAATAATTCGTGTTTTCCCAGCGTAAATCCAGATATTCTATTTTGGTATCCATCAACTGAACCTGAGGAATAATCGACGGTATCCTTTTTATCCTTTCATAAGCATTTTCATCCAGACGTCCCAGACGTATATTTACGGATTTTATTTTGACATAAACATCCTCCGGATTTCTCAAATCAATATATTCAACAGGTTCTTTTGCGTATGTTTCAATAAGTTTTGCGATTTTTTCCAGTTTTTGAAGCTTTTTCATATCCCACTTGCCGTAATCATCTCCTTTATTGCCGTATGAAAGAACAAGTAGTGTTTTATATTGACTTTTTAATGGCAGATATTCCCGTCCTATAAGTTTTCCGTCCCTTGTATAAAATGCAACCGGCGGCACTTTTGCATCGGGCGAAATTGTTATAAACGGTTCTCTCTCTCTGACAATTATCTGCAATCTCGCCGGAAATGCATACCTTCTTATATACACATCCTCAACCGGCGGAAATTGCATCAGTCTATCTTTCAAATTTTTCGTATCCGCCATATAAATCGGAACCTCAGGAACTTTTTCAGCCTTTAATGCCGCAAGAATTTTTGATGTTGATACAATGTTATTGTTTAAAATTTCCAGTGAACCGCCGTCGGAAGTTGAAAAAGCATTTTTATCCAGATACCACTGCGGCATTGTCGTTAAATAGTATAATGAAAACATCAGAACAACATTCATTACAAAACACATCAATGAACGGAAAAAATTTTTCCGTCTTCGTCCCTGTCTTACTTTACGGCTTCGCTGCGCATTTTTAACAAGCCTGCGTCCGTCAACTATTTCGTCGTTTTGCGGATAATGTTGTTCTTCCATTATAAAAAAATTCCGATTATTTATTTAACCCGACACTGTTCAAAATCAAGTGAACCAATTCATCATAAGTTATATCCATTGCTGCAGCCTGTGCTGGCAAATCACTTACAACCGTCATTCCGGGACTTGTATTGATTTCAAGAAGATAAGGTATATCATCTTTCATCATAAAATCTATTCTTGCAACTCCGCTGCAGCCGGCTGTTTTGAATGCTTTTACCGCAACATCTTTAACATGTTTTGTAACATCTTTCGGTAAATTTGCAGGAACTATAAAATCCGACATCCCGCTTGAATATTTAGCCTCATAATCATACCACTCGTTTTTCGGACGGATTTCAAGAATTTCCGTTGCAAAAGGTTCACCATTACATTCAAGCACGCCCACAGTTACAAAAAATCCGTCGATAAATTCCTCAATCAAAACATCATCGTTATATTCTCGTGCTGTTTTATATGCAATTTCCAAATCTTCCGATTTGTCGACTTTTGTCATTCCAAAACTTGAACCCTCACTGACAGGTTTTACAAAAAGCGGATATTTTAAATCTTTAGTCTTTTCATATATATCATCGCCTTTTTTAATAAAAGCGGATTTTGCCATTATTATATCAGGATTTGTTGAAAGTATGCGTTTTGTAAATTCTTTATTCATACAAATTGCACTCGACATAACACCGCAGCCGGAATACGGAATGCGAAGGATTTCAAGAACCCCTTGAATACACCCGTCCTCGCCGTATTTTCCGTGAAGCGCATTGTAGGCATAATCATACTTTCCGTTTTTTAATGTATTTGCAATATCTTTATCAACTTCAACAAGCTCCGCATTTTTATACCCGAGTCTTTTTAAAGCTTCATAACATCCGCTTCCGGATCTCCTTGAAACTTCGGCTTCACTTGACATACCGCCGCATAGCACTGCAATTTTAGCCTCTTTATCTACATTTGATACAATATTTTGCATAGTTCAACCTCTCTTTGATTTTTTCCTCCCAGAAATCTTACTTCCGGCATCAATTTAATATTATATTTTTCCGTTACCGCATTTTTCATTTTTACCATCAATTCCAGAATATCTGTTGATGTTGCGGAATTAAAGTTAATAATAAAATTTGCGTGATTTTCATAAACTTTCGCTCCGCCTGCTGAAAAACTCTTTGCACCCGAACTTTCAAGAAGCCGTCCCGCAGACTCTCCTTCGGGGTTCCTAAATACACTGCCGCAATTTGGAAGTGCAAGGGATGGCTGTTTACTTTTACGGAATTCCAGATTTTGAGTCATTTTTTTCTGAATTTCAGCCTTTAAGGCAGGTTTAAGTTTAAATTTTGCACTTAAAACAGCAATTTTTTCTTTCTGACAGATTGAAGTACGATAATCAAACTGCATCTCGGAATTGTTTAATGTAACAAGACCTTTTTGAGGATGAAAACATACTGCCTCAACCAGAATATCGCTGATTGACTGTCCGTGTGCGCCGGCATTCATAAAAACCTCACCGCCGATTGTACCCGGAAATGCAATCATAAATTCAAGCCCGCTTAAACCTTTTTCTGCTGCCGCCTGAGAGAGTTTTGCCCCTTTAAGTCCGCAATCCGCTGTTACAAATTCATTCTCAAATGAAAAATTTTTCATTTTTGTTGTTACGACAATTGTTCCGTCAAAACCGTCTGATGAAACAAGCATATTTGAAAGATTGCCGAAAACAGGAATCTCCGGCTCCATTTTCAAAACCTCCGCAAATTCATCAACAGATTCCGGAAAAACTACTTTTTTAATTTTCCCGCCGCACTTAAATGACGTTAAATTTTTTATGTCAAAATTTTCTTCAATTTGCAACGTTTGCAAGCTCCTCATTCAGTGCCAGAAGTTCTTTTCCGAGAGCGGTAATCGTTCCTGCGCCGAGTCCTATTACTATATCACCGTTTTCCAGGGATGGGAAAAGTTCTTTTGCAACGTTTTTCATATCGCCTCCGATATATACACACGGGATATCAGATTTTTTAGAGAGAGCATCAGCAAAAGCCCTGCCGGTAACTCCTTCAATCGGATTTTCCGACGCTGCATATACGTCTGTTACAACGACTTTGTCTACCCCGTCAAATGCGCCTAAAAAGTCATTCCACAGATTTTTCAGTCTTGTAAACCTGTGGGGCTGAAATACGGCAATAACCCGTTTGTTTTTAAAACTTTCCGCACAGGATAAAGTTGCTTTAATTTCTGTCGGGTGGTGTGCATAGTCATCATAAATCGAAATTCCGTCAAATTCCCCGACTTTTTGAAATCTTCTGCCCATGCCGGAAAAAGTTGCAAAGTGTTTTTTTACTTTTTCAATATCAACGCCTGACTGATGAAGGCTTGCAATAACAGCAAGAGCATTGTAAACGTTATGACGGCCTTTCAGAATTATTGAAAGTGACGTTAAACATTCACCTTTATAATAAATATCAAATGTTGTACAATCCTGTGTAAACACAATATTTTTTGCGGTATAATCCGCAGCATTAAGACCGAATGTCATAACTTTATGAGCGTGAAGCTCTTTTAAAACTTCACAGTCATTATTAATAAGAACAATTGCATCATCTTTTAAGTTTGAAATAAACTTTTCAAACGTTGCAAGAATTGATTTCATACCGTCTTTATAAAAATCCAGATGGTCAGGTTCAAGGTTGTTGATAACGCAGACATTCGGAGAATATTTGACTATTGTTCCGTCGCTTTCATCCAACTCGGCAACAAAATATTTTTCTTTTGTTGATTGTGAATTTACACCTAATTCCGGAATAATTCCGCCGACAACAAAAGATGGCTGATATCCGGCTAAATCAAGAACATATGAGGCAAGTCCGCTTGTTGTGGTTTTCCCGTGAGTGCCGGAAAAACCGATAAAAAATTTGTCTTGTTTTGAAATTTCTGCAAGTAAATCCGAACGGTGATAAATTGTTAAGCCGAGTTTTTTTGCTTTCACAAGCTCCGGATTATCCTCTTTTATTGCGGTGCTTGCAACAACAACACAATCGTCTGGCAAATTATCAGAATTATGACCTATATATACTTTTGCACCTAATTTTCTTAATTTGTCGATATATTTGCTTTCTTTTATATCGGAGCCGGAAACTTCACATCCGTTTTCCAGAAGATATTTTGCAAGTCCGCTCATCCCGATTCCGCCTATTGCTATAAAGTGATATTTTTTGTTCAAAGCTCTATCCCTACTCTATTCTATGTCTCTACAAACAATATTATAATACAGAAATCTTTCAATGTATGGATTGTTATGATATTTTAATAAAAATTTAATGGCAAATTTTTTTATGTCCGTTTTTTATACAGGTGTTATGAAAATATTTGAAAAATTTAACATACTTTTTGAATTTCCTAAATGTTTAAAAAACTTTTTCTGTCAAGAAGAACCCGGCTATCTATTCAGAAAAACAGAACGGTTGAAAATTAATTTGAATGTTAATTCCGTTCTTGAAATAAAACCATTTGATTTAAATTTAAAATATATAGTTGCCAAACTCGGTGACAACTATTTGCTTTCCAAAATGGATTATGACAAATCAAAAAACAAATTTTCATTCAAACAACTGGGGCGTATGAAAGGGTCTAAAACTCTCGTATATCCGGACGAAGACTATTATCCGAATATGGATGTTTATGAATCTTTTTATGTGGCAAAATTAGAGGCGAATGAACTTCGAAAAGGCACAGGCAGGAAACTTATACACCTTGCAAAATGCGAAAGCAGGAGATTAAATTGCGAAGGCAGAGTACATTTAGACGCCGTTAATCAAGATAATCCGCCGTTTTATTTTTACAGACGTATGGGTTTTGATTCTCAAGACAAACACAAGATTGAAATTATTGACAAACTTTTGGAAAAGAACAAACCATTTCCTGAACAATATAAAAAATGGTGTATCCCAATGTATTTTCCGACAAGCAAAACAGGCACCCGAATTTAAGGTGCCTGTTTTTGTAACGAAGTTATATGGTATTTCTACCTATTTAGCAACAATATTAACGAGTTTTTTAGGTACAACAATCGTTTTAACAATCGTTTTGCCATCGGTAAACTCTTTGACTTTTGCACTTTCAAGAGCCAGAGCTTTAAGTTCTTCTTCACTTGAAGATTCATCAGCCTCAATTTTATCACGAAGTTTGCCGTTAACCTGCACTACAAGGGTGATTGAACTGAGTTTTGCAAGATTTTCATCCCATTTCGGCCATTCCTGTTCATGAATAGAATCTTTTCCGCCCAAATCGTGCCATGCTTCCTCTGTCAGGTGAACCGCAACAGGCGACATAAGTTTTATCAGTGTCAAAATTGCAAAGCTCAACACCTGTTTATCTTCATCATCAAGAGTTGATTTTTTGCCCTGCCAGTCGTAAATTGTATTGACAAGTTCACGATACTTGGAAATTACGGTATTAAACTGAAAATCATTCGCAATATCGTTTGAAACACCTTTGATTGCAATATGAACCCTGCGTAAGAGTTCATCATTATCTTTCTTTTTCAAAGAACCTGAAACAAGTTCACAATGACATAGATTGATGTTTTCTGCATTTGTTGAAATTAATCTCCAAACTCTGTTCAGGAATTTGTAACAGCCTTCAACACCTGCGTCCGACCAGTCAAAATCTCTTGCCGGCGGAGAATCTGACAGAATGAATAATCTTGCTGTATCAGCCCCGTAATTTTCAAATATTTCATCAGGATCAACCGTGTTTCCTTTTGATTTGGACATTTTAGAACCGTCTTTTAAAACCATTCCCTGAGTGAGAAGATTTTTGAACGGCTCATCAAAATCCAATAATCCTAAATCCCTCAATGCTTTTGTGAAAAATCTTGAATACAAAAGGTGAAGAATAGCGTGCTCAATTCCGCCGACATACTGATCAACCGGAAGCCACTTGTTTACTTTGTCTTTTGCAAACGGCATCTTGTCGTTTCTTGCATCGGAATATCTTAAGTAATACCAGCTTGAACATACAAATGTGTCCATTGTATCGGTTTCTCGTCTTGCCGGTCCTCCGCAGCATGGACATGTTGTTTCAACAAATGATTTTGAGGTTGTAATCGGAGATTTGCCCACAACGCTAAAATCAACATCTTTCGGAAGCAAAACAGGCAATTGTTCCTCAGGAACCGGTTGAATACCGCATTTTTCGCAATATACAACCGGAATCGGAGCGCCCCAGTATCTCTGGCGTGAAACAAGCCAATCACGAAGCCTGTACTGAGTTTTAAATTCTCCAAAGCCGCCTTTAACAGCCTTTTCCGTAATCGCTTTTTTGGCATCTTCATTTTTCATTCCGTTAAATTCACCCGAATTTACCATAATCCCCGGTTCTGTATATGCTGCGTCTTTACAGTCTGAAGGATTTTCAGGGTTTTCAATAACAACTTTCATCGGGAGATTGTATTTTTTTGCAAAATCAAAATCACGTGTATCGTGTGTCGGCACAGCCATTACTGCACCTGTTCCGTATTCAACAAGCGCATAATCAGCTGTCCAGAGCGGGAATTTTTCACCCGTAAACGGATTTATACAGTGAGTACCCAAAGGAACTCCCGTTTTTATTCTGTCTGTTGAAAGTCTTTCGATTTCTGTCATTTTGCGGGCATTTGCACGGTATTCTTCAACTGCTTTTTTATTTTCGGGAGTTGTTAATTTTTCAATATCTTTATATTCCGGTGCAACAACAAGATATGTTATACCGTAAGCTGTATCCGGTCTTGTTGTATAAACCGGAATTTCTAAATCAGACCCGTCCGGCATATCACAGACTTTAAATCTTAAGATTGCACCTTCGGACTTTCCAATCCAGTTTGCCTGCATAGTTTTGACATTATCGCCCCAACCCGTGAGTTTATCTAAATCTTTTAAAAGAATTTCTGCATAATCCGTAATCTTTAAAAACCACTGTGAAAGGTATTTTTTCTCGACAACATGGTCGCATCTCCAGCATTTGCCGTCTATCACCTGCTCGTTTGCAAGAACCGTTCCGCATTCTTCGCACCAGTTGACCGCAGCTTCTTTTTTGTAAGCAAGTCCTTTTTTATAAAGCTGCAAAAACAGCCACTGTGTCCATTTGTAATAATCAGGCTTGCAGGTTGTAACCTCTCTGTCCCAATCGTATGAAAGCCCCAGCATTTTAAGCTGTTTTGTCATATATTTTATATTTTCATCAGTCCAAGTTTCAGGGTTTGCTCCGTGTTTCATTGCGGCGTTTTCGGCAGGAAGCCCGAAGCTGTCCCACCCCATCGGATGAAGAACATTAAATCCGTTCATCTTTTTGTAACGTGCAATAACGTCAGTGATAGTGTAATTTCTTACATGTCCCATGTGAAGCTTGCCTGACGGGTACGGAAACATCGACAGTGCATAATATTTTGGTTTGCTGTCGTCATCCGTTGTTTTAAAAGCTTTATTTTCTTCCCAGATTTTTTGCCATTTTTTTTCTATTTCCTGCGGATAATATGATTCTTTCATCTTTTTCTCCCTGATTCTTCGCACACAAAAGGGTATCATAAAAACATTTCCAGTGCAAATTAGTTGAAAGGTTGATTAGTTGAATGGTTGAAAGGTTCAACTCTTCAACTCTCGCCACCTTCCGTATTACCGCCTGCCACCTCTCCAGCCCTTCGGGCACCCTCTCCCGCTGGGCGAGGAAAATATATCTTACAAAACAAACTTTTCAACCTTTCAACCATCTTCTTCCTTCACCTTGTCGCCTTAAGATTTCATATATTTAAACTATTACCGTTTTTGAATATTTATATTATAATTGTTTATTATGAAGAAGAGATTTATTTTACCGTTAATTTTAAGTTTAGCTTTTCTGAGTCTGCAGGCAGAGCCTGCAAATGCCGGATTTTTAAAAACATACAAGGCTCAAATAACGCAGAACAGAGAATTAAAAAACACAAAAAATGCTATAAGAGAAGTTTTTGAAAAACAGGATGAATACACAAACAGCCACAATCTTGACAAACTTTCGCAGCTTTATTCGGAAAAATTTGTCAACACAGACGGCTTTAACAAAAAAGTTTACTTTAAACTCATAAAAGATACATGGGAAACATATTCCGATATAACTTACACAACAACAATACGTGATATACAGATTGAAGGGAACTTTGCAACGGTTCAAACTTATGAAACCGCACTGGCAACTTCTCATGAACAGTCCGAAACCATTGATGCGTTCGGTGAATTGTCGTCAACTGCAAACAGCATTTATTATTTACAAAAATTCGGAGAAAAATGGCTTATTACAGCAGAACAGATTTTGAATGAAAAATCACAACTTAAATACGGGGATGCCCGATTTATCAAAATGGATCTGGAAGCACCAAATCTTGTAAATTCAGGTGATGAATATACCGCAACACTTGACATTGAGCTAGGCGAAAATGAAAATGCCGTAGCTTCAATTGAAAATCAGGAAATTATTCATCCTCTTGCTGCAGAAAAAGAAAAATTCCGCACACTATCAGAACAAAACGAACTTGAAAGAATTTTTAAAGCAAACAATAAAAATATAAACGAGTATGCAACAGCCTCAATCGGGATTGCCAAAACTGTTCCGTATGATGAAACAAAGGCAAAAGTCTATGTATCGGGGATTGCATTTCTTATGACCCGTGTAAACGTGATTCCGGAAAATAAATATATAACAGTTGAGGAAGATAATGCACAAAAAGCTGAGTAGCTCCATATATTTGATAGTATGTTTTATATTTTTCCTCTGGGTTGACCTGTATTTTTCAGCACAGCTTGTAAGACAGCTTACACACGGGATGAAAATTTCCACACCTGTTTTTGCACTGACTTATGTCAAAAATTACGGGGCAGCCTTCAGTCTGCTGCAAAATTCAAGGGAAATTCTAATTATTCTTTCAGTTGTTGCAATTACTCTTCTTTTCGGGTATGTAATCAAACATTTAAAATCAATTTCGTTTAAAAGCATATTTTTTATTGCGCTTTTGTCCGCCGGAATTGCAGGAAATCTTCATGAAAGAATTGTTTACGGCCATGTAAGAGATTTTTTTGAAATTAAAGCATTCAACTTTCCTGTTTTTAATATTTCTGATATATTTATCACAATCGGTGTGATTGCACTGATTATACTGATATTAATTAAAAAGACAAAATAAAGATGTCTGAAAAAGTGCAGGAAATTTAACTGATGATATTTTTTGCGGATGAAAATGATGAGAATATAAGACTTGACAGTTTTTTAGCCTCTGTGACAGAAAATTTGTCCCGTTCAAGACTTCAAACTTTGATAAAATCAGGCAGTGTCACTGTAAACTCTACTATTAAAAAGCCTTCATACATGATTAAGGAAAACGACAAAATCGAATTTGAAATTCCGGAAAACGAAAGTTTAAAGATTGAACCGGAGGATATACCATTAGAAATTGTTTATGAAGATGATAATATGCTTGTTGTAAACAAGCCTTCCGGAATGCTTACTCACCCGACGTCGAAGGAACTATGTGGCACGCTTGTTAATGCGCTTTTGTACAAATACGGCGAAAATTTGTCGGATATTAACGGTGATTTCCGCCGTGGAATTGTGCACAGGCTGGACAAAAACACATCAGGGCTTTTGATGATTGCAAAAAATAATCAGACCCATATTTACCTTGCCGATTTAATTAAAAGTCATAATTTGACAAAAAAATACCGTACGATTGTAAAAGGGATTTATCCGGCAGATGAAGATGTAATAAATTTTCCAATCGGCCGTAATCCGGCTCAGCCGCACAAAATGGCGGTTGTTGAAGGCGGCAAAGAAAGCACTACTCTCGTAAAAGTTCTTGAACGATTTAAGGATGCAACATATCTGGAAGTTACGCTTATAACGGGGCGAACCCACCAGATACGTGTACATTTAAAGCACAAAGGTTTTCCTGTTTTTAACGATACTCTTTACGGGGCAGGAATGGCAAAGGTCAAAACAGATGAACAGGTGTTACAATCTTTTTATTTAAGGTTTACAAAACCTTTTTCCGATGAAATAATAGAGCTTGAAATTGAACCTGATGAAAAAATCAGAAAGGTACTAAATTATTTAAAAAACAGGAGTTAAAATTTTATGAAATATGTATTTTGGACAATCGCTTTTTTAATAACAGCCGTATGGCTTTACTTTGTTTTTTCCAATCTTACTGCACTATGCGGAATTACGCTGCTTGAGCACGGCCCTGCAGAAGCTCTTGGCACATATCCGAGAAGGTTTGTGATAAATACGGGGCTTTTAATTTTGACAGTATATATTATGGGTTCATGGGCTGCAATATTCTTTGTAAAACCGTTTTTGATGAAGTCAAAGGAAAAAGAGGGTGCCTATGAAAGAAGACTTGAAAAAACAAGTGTTTCTAATGACGAAAGCAATGCAAAGGTAAAAGTTCTGGAAAACAAAATTCAGGTGCTTGAAAAGGCGCTTGAAGATGCTCTGAAAAAGAATAAGTAAAATATAAACACGCAGATTAAATTGATTCTGCGTGTTTTTTATAAGTTTAATAAAATACCAATCAAATTTTAGCTATTTCATAATTCATGTTTTATTTTGAATCTAAGATAGTCCTTAAGTTTATTCAATTGTGATATTTTCTTTAAATCCTTAAAACTCGGAGGAATTTCATTACGTGATTGATTTTTAATAAAATAACCGACTTCTTTGTTTTTAACAATTGTTCGTTTTAGTGCATTTTGAACCCCTTTAATACCTGCATTAACACCACTTACTTTTACCATAAATTAATTCAATCCTTTCTTAATTTTCTACACTTACGCAAATATAAAACCTTATCTATATAAAATTTTGACGAAAAATCGTCTTATTAAAATGTATTTTTACAAATTTTAACATTTTCATTTTTTTTACACGAAAAAAGCGGGCACCGCTGATGCGGTGCCCGCTTTATCATTTTTTATTCTTCAGCCGGTGCAGCTGTTGCTGTTTTTTGCTGATTTATAAGATTTTGCAATTTATCTCTCAATTCATCGCCTTTTTTCTGCATATCGGAAACAACATCATCTGCTTTGGATTGAATTTCTTTTACTGTTTCATCTGCACGACGCATAACATCTTTTGTTGTATCGGCTATCAATTGTCTTGTTTCTTCACCTGATTTCGGCGCAAGTAAAATTCCTGCGATTGCACCGATTGCACCGCCGACAATGAATCCTGCTAAAAATTTTGTTGCTGACATAATCTAATCTCCTTTTCTTGTTTATAATCCGGTTATTTATTTTTTCTTTACGAAACTGTAAACCTCAGTCACCGTTAATGACCTGTTTATCATTTTATCTATAGTTAGCGGCAAAATAATCACCGCAGACGGCTATTTGTAACGTTTTGAAAACAAGCCCATTACGGTAACAAACCCTTTTACCAGTCCGCTTAGGATTGATTCGGAAATCATTTTTGTTTTTCCGAAAGTTTTCTCAACTGCTGTCTTAAAGCTGTCTACATTCCTGTCCGTGCTTTGTACAAGCGAATTTACCGCATGTAATGTTTCGTTAATTTCCTTTAATGTAGGCTTTAATTCAGTATTCACCAAAATTGATGTTTCGTTTAAGTTTTTTGAAAGTGCTGACAGGTCAATCAACAGTTTTATTAAAAAACCGCCAACTGCAAGAATTACAATTCCCGTAACCCACGCCAGAAACGTCAGCCCTTGATTTAATGCGATTTGTGAAAATTCCATTTGTTGTTTTCCTTTTTAAGTCAGATATTAAACCGTTTTGTCACTATTGATAATCAAATTCGTTGCATTCACCGCCTTCTTCTAAAGCTTTTGCTTTTTGCAACTTCTTTGATTTTATCATATTGTTGAATTTTCTGAATTGTCTTTCTAACTTATATTTCATCAAATCAACATTTTCCATAGCCTGTCTTTTGGCTTCGTTTATTGCAGGTGAATGTTTTTCATACAATTCACACGCTGCCTCTTTTATTTCTCTCCTCGATTCTTCACCGGACTTGGGTGCAAATAGAACTCCGGCAACTATTCCGCCGACAACCCCTGCAAGCAAGCCCATTCCGAACATAAAGGATTTATTCTTACTCATATTTAACCTCTTCTTTCATTGTATATAAATATTATAACATTTTTTTGAAATTTTACAAGCGTTTCAGGCTGAAATGTTGTCCCAGACGTCTTTTGCAAGCAACAGACCATTACAGATAGCAGCTGCTCTTTTGCATCTGCCTTTTAATATGAATAGCAGAAGATATATCAAAACGGTTGTTACGCCTTTCATTATATATTGATTACGCTTTTTTTCAACATATTCAAAGAACAATCCCTGTTTTTCTTTAAATATCCGAACCCCTTCTCTCACACCAGAAAGTCCCGCTTTAATCTGCGGTTTGACTGAAACGACCTGTTTGTCGAGTTCTATAACATAATTATCCGCCTTTAAAATATATGATATCAAGGTCAATGCGATAATTATTTCCGCTATGAAAATTGTTGCAATTAATAAAAACATAAATTTAATTATTTCTGATTTTGTATTATATTTGAATTATAAAGTATTAAAGAGAGATTGGAAATACGCCTAAAGGACTATTTATGAATAACTTCAAATTTTATACATCGTTAATCCTTGCAAGAGCCGCTTATCTCGGAATAAAGCTCCTCTCAAAATCCGGCGGAACATCATTTGCCGGAATGGCTGTTTTAAAATATTATCCACACTTCCTCTCTCACTGCAGAAATTATATAAAAGAAAAAAGCATAACAGTAACAGGTACAAACGGGAAAACAACAACTTCCGGACTGATTTCACATATTCTTGAAACAGCACATCAAAAAGTTATCCATAATATTAAAGGCGCAAATATGCTTACAGGCGTTGCTAATGTTTTTGCGCTTGAATTGTCGCCCGGTAAAAAATTTGACTATTCGGTTATTGAATCAGATGAAGCATATCTCACAAAACTTTATGATTTTATGCCGTCAGATTATCTTGTTGTAACAAATCTTTTCCGTGATCAGCTTGACAGATACGGGGAACTTGCAACAACTGCAGGTTTTATACAAAATGCAATCGATAAAAATCCGAATTTAAACCTTATATTGAATGCCGATGACCCGCTTGTTGCAGCCATGGAAAAGGGGAAAAATACTATATTTTACGGGTTTGAAAACGTTGTATATATATGCAATTATGAACATTCCTCCCATGCACCGTCCGAAACCTTCAATTGCAAATGCGGCAATCCGTTACAATATTCAAAAAGATTTTTTGCACAGCAGGGACATTATTTTTGCCCTGTATGCGGATACAAACGACCTGTATCAGATTATTCGGCTGATGTAATTGTCCATGATGAGTTTTCTGAAATAAACGTAAATCATAACAGTATAAATTACAAATTCAAAGTTAATCTTACAGGTCTTTACAATGCCTACAATGCACTTGCGGCAATTGCTTTGTCTTTTGAACTCGGGCTAAATCAGGCAGAAATTCAAAAAGCTCTTGACAGCTACAAATCAATCTTCGGACGCACTGAAAAACGAACAATCAACGGACATTCAGCAGTTATTCAACTGATAAAAAACCCGACAGGTGCAAGTGAAGTTTTAAAAACCGTCGATTTAAATTCAAATATCATAATTGCAATCAATGACAATTACGCAGACGGTCGTGATATCAGCTGGCTATGGGATTCGGATTTTGAGCAGCTTAAAAATGCCCAAAAATCAATCATCACCTCAGGAATTCGGGCAAATGACATGGCATTAAGGCTTAAATATGCAGGCGTTCCCGAAAATAAAATCGTTATTGAACCGTCTATTGAAAAAGCTATTCAACTGGTTTCAAAATCAGAGGAAAAAACAGAAAAAATAACAATTCTTCCTTCCTACACGGCACTTTTAAAGATAAATAAACTTAAATTGAAAAAATAATATAGAAAAGAGGTAAAATATGCTTTTAGGTGTAAATATAGATCATGTTGCGACTTTACGTAACGCAAGAGGCGGAATTGAGCCGTCTGTAATTGATGCGGCAAGAATTGCCGAGGAAAACGGCGCCTCATCGATTACAACCCATTTAAGAGAAGACAGAAGACACATCAAAGATAATGATGTCTACACTTTGATAAAAACCTTAAAAACAAGATTAAACCTTGAAATGGCAATGGCAGATGATATTCAAAAAATTGCACTTGATATTAAGCCGTATTCAATATGTCTTGTTCCGGAAAAAAGACAGGAAATAACAACCGAAGGCGGTCTTGATGTTGCAGGACAGGTTGAAAAAGTTACGGAGTTTATAAAGCCGCTTCTTAAATCCGGCATAATAGTAAGTCTTTTTATTGATCCTGATGAAGCTCAAGTAAAAGCTTCCGCCAAAACAGGCGCTCAATTTATTGAAATGCACACCGGAACATATTCAGAAACATTCGGAACAGAAAAAGAACAGGAAGAATTTTTAAAACTCAAAAATTCTGCAAAACTTGCGCAGGATTTAGGCTTAAAAGTAAATGCTGGGCACGGGTTAAATTACCAGAACGTAAAAAGAATGCATGAAATTCCACATCTTGTAGAGTTGAATATCGGACACTCTATAATTTCAAAAGCAGTGTTTACCGGACTCGGTAATGCGGTAAAAGAGATGAATGAGTTGATAAAATAACGAAAGGAATAAAAATGCAGGACAATAAGAAAATAATTGAGGAAATGCAGCAGGTTGCAGAACAAATGCGGCTTGATGATATTGAGGAAAATCCTGATGTGGAAAATGAATTTTTTGACTGTGACTGCTGCGGACAGTACAAATGTCTTGCCGGTTCCATTCAATACGGTAATTACAGACTCTGCAACGACTGTGTTTTGCTGGCGGAAACCAGCTTTGCACTCAATAAAATCAAGGACATTCAAGAATTGATTGATGCAATGGAGGACAATCGTCTTGAAGGTATGTGTGAATTTTTGAAACAGGAAGAACAACGAGAATTAAACTAAAAGAATTAGAAAATTAAAATTCTCATTTTACAGGTCTAATTCTTAAGGCTGTTTCAATACTTACAAAAAATAATTCTAAAGTATTAATTTTTCTTTACAAATAGTTATAAAGAATTACCCCGTGGGTATATATATAATATAGATAAGGGATATCGATTACAGATTTTATATTAACCCCGAATGAAATGTACTTTGGCAGAAGCGCAACCATTCATATATGTGCCGTTGCTGCCACAACGGCACCCCTTAATATATCAAACCTGAAATCCACAATCTCTTAGACTAATATCATATACGTTGAGCGGTAATTTATCCGCTCTTTTATTTTGGGTGTATAATAATGATATGAATAAGAAGATTTCCGAAAAAGTTATTAACAGACTGACTCTTTACCATTGTATTCTTGACGATTATATAAAAAGAAACATCGAGTTTATAAAGAGTAATCAAATAGCTTCTTTGTTAAACATAGACGATTCTCAGGTGCGCAAAGACATCTCTATCCTTAACAATTCCGGCAAATGCCGTGTAGGATATATAGTTAAAGAATTAAAAAAATCCATTGAAATGACTCTGGGTTTTGAAAAAACTAAAAATGCATTCATCATAGGCGCAGGCAACCTCGGTATGGCACTTGCAAAATACGACAATTTTGCAAATTACGGATTGAATATAATTGCTCTTTTTGACAACGACACAAAAAAAATAGGACAAACAGTTAACAACAAACTTATTCTGGATATTGAAAAACTCCCGAATTTGAGCAGGAAAACAAATGTTGATATAGCGATTTTGACTGTACCGAAAGACTTTGCGCAGTTAACCGCAGATTTTTTAATTAAATCTAACATAAAATACATCTGGAATTTTACACCTGTTGTTCTGTCAGTACCTAATGACGTTCAGGTATGGAATGAAAATCTGATGGGGAATTTTCTCCAATTTACCTACAATATTTGATTAATAAAACTTAAAAAACAGCAATTTTCCCTTCATTATAAACTTTATATAAATATATAAAAAACGGGAAAAATTATGGGGAAAATAGGACTTGCTGTGAATTTAGCAAAAAGGACCGCAAATTTTGTAAAAAACTGCGGTGAAAGAAGCATATTGCAAACAAAACCACAGAATTTACACGGCATCAATCCGATGTTAACATTTAAAGAATCCGGCTTAACAGTAGAGCTTCCGAGGTTTATAACTGAAGAAATGAGAGAAGCACTTGTTATGAACAAAATTGCGATTAATCAGGCAAAACATCCGATTTCAAGCACTTTTTCAAAGGCATCGCCTTCTGATTTGAAGCGTCTAACGTCCGAAACTATTGAAGATACTTATTCCCGATGCCAATGGACAAATCCTAAAGACGGCAGGGTATATAATCTTTTAAAAGAAGGTGTAACAGACGATGGAAAAGTTTTGATAAGAATTCTTGATATAGACGGCGCTTTTGTAAAAGAAGCCGTAATAACACCTAAAAAAATAGTTATCATAGATGATAACGCCAAAGCTATCATGAAATCCGGCTACAAGATTAAAAAAGCAGGCGGTTCACATGGCGGAAGCGTTGAAATTTTTGCACGGAGAAACAACCCGTTTGCAAATATAGAAGTTATTTCAAATGCTTATGCGGGTAAAATAGGGAACCACCCCAAATATTCTGCTCTCGGACTTGAAAAATCCTTAACGCAGGTTATTGAAAAATTAAAAAATGGTGAAAAAATAGATTTTATCAATTGTTCCTGGGGCGGAGAGGCAAATTTAAAACAATTCGCCGGAAATTATGAAACTGCGACAGAATTTATACTCAGGGATTTTGTAAAAAAAGAAAAGAAAGTTTATAAACTTTTAATAGAATTAAGCAAACTATGCAAAAAGAACAAAACACGTATAATTTTTTCATCAGGAAACGGCGGTAAAGACTCGATTAATATTTTGTTGTTCGACAATTTTGAACAGGTCGGCTCAATTGGAAGAAACGGGAAAATCTCGGAATTTTCAGCCTCAAGGAATTCCAGATATACCCAGCATTACGAAGTCGGAGAATCGTCTATAAACGGAACTGATAAAGGCTTAAACCTGACGGGACTTCCGGGAACCGATCAAAATTTTATATGTATGCCTTTTGAAAGTGAACTTTCTGGCAAAAAGCTTGAAGACATTTTGATTTCAGATGATGAGTTTAAACAATTAAAGAATCTTTTAAATTGTAATTTATATAAGGAATGTATAGAATTGAAAAACCAAATACTTAAAAACAGAAGGATTGTAAAAATCAAAGATTTTATAAATTCAGGCTTTGACTGCGGAATGTCAAATCTGCCGCAAGATGCATATATTGACTTAAAAAATCATAATGTATATTCATTAGGCACTAACGGACGCTTGATGCCTTATATGGAAAATCAAGATTTTAGCGGAACCTCATTTGCCGCACCCGTACGAACTGCAAAACTTGCGCTTAACGAAATGATGAAAAATATTATTTAAAACTGCTTTTCTCCAACAGGCAGACTGTTAAGCTGATAGAGATATCGTAACCCTTCAAGCGTCAATGTAGGGTTTATAAAATCAAACGGGCGTTTTAGATAACTTGAAATAAGTCCGGAATATCCCCCTGTTGCAACAAGAACAGCAGTTTCGCCAAGTTCTTTTTCACACTGTTTGACAAGTCCGTCAATCATACATGCAGAACCCCGTATTACCCCTGACAAAATCGCATCCGCAGTATTGTGTCCGATTGCATTGTTTGAAATGGCTACATCAATTCTGGGAAGCTTTGATGTAAATTTATTAAGCACTTTCATCTGCAAACTAAGCCCCGGAGCTATCACTCCGCCTATAAATTCCCCGTTACGGTTTACTATATCAAATGTGGTCGCAGTCCCGAAATCCACAACAATAACAGGTTTGTTATACAAAACATACGCACCGGCCGCATTTGCAATTCTGTCTGCACCTGCTTCAGCCGGATTGTCAAGAGCAATTTTTATACCGGTATTAATTTCAGGACTCAAAAATAACGGGTGCGTTTTAAAAACATTTTTTACAGCATTTTTAAATTTTTCATTCAATTCTTCCACAACAGATGAAATTATACAGCCGTCAACTTTAAAATCCTTAAATAAAGATTTTAAAAGCACCTCATACTCCTCAAGCGGCAAATCCCTGTCAGATGCCAGTCTGAATTCCTCAACTAATGCATCCTCTTCAAATAATCCTAATGTAATACTAGTATTTCCTATATCTGCGGCTAACAACATAAAAATAGTCCTCTTGTTTCAAGGACTATTTTATAACAAATATTTTTTTGTGTAAAATCGGATTTATGCCTGAAAAGCTCCATCCGTATTCTGCGTTGCAGAACCGTTCAGTAAATTACCAATTCCGCCGGCCGGCATATATGCAAGATTATTCGAAACATGAATTGAATTTAATTTCTTTTTAAATTCCTCATCAGCCGGTTTTACACCTGTACTTTTATAATCTTCATATCTATTTTTAACTTTATAATCACCGTCTATTCTCATTCCATCTGACATAATAATGTATCTCCTTAATTACAGAAACTCTATATCTCTTATACATATATAAAGTATATTATTCCAACATAATTGCGTAATATCACAAAAATAGTTACAAAAGTTTACAAACTTTTGCAAAATGCCTTTATTTGCTGATTTCTTGACAAATATATGCCGTCAAAATATAATTTTTATATGGCTAAGATTTTAAATGTTGTAAAAGGGACAAAAGATATACTTCCGCAGGATGCGCCAATGTGGCACCTTCTGGAAAAAAATGCAGATGAAATTTTTTCAAAATACGGCTACAAAGAAATAAGAACACCGATTTTTGAAGTAACGGAACTGTTTGCACGTGGTGTTGGAGATACAACGGACATCGTGAATAAAGAAATGTACACTTTTGAAAAAAGCGAACGTTCGTTAACACTCCGTCCTGAAAACACTGCAGGAGTTGTCCGCTCATATATTGAAAACGGAATGAGCCGGCTGTCAGCCCCTGTAAAACTCTGGTATAAAGGTCCTATGTTCCGCTACGAACGCCCTCAGGCAGGACGCCAGCGTCAGTTTCATCAGGTTGGGATTGAAATGTTCGGAATTAAAGAACCCGCTGCTGATGCAGAGGCTATTCTTCTTGCCGTAGATTATTTAAACTCCCTCGGACTTAACGATCTTGAGGTTGAAATAAATTCTCTTGGCTGTCCCGAATGCCGTGAAGCCTACAAAAAAAGAATTAAAGAAGTTTTAAAACCGGAATTTAATAAACTTTGTGATGACTGCAAAAACAGGTATGAAAAAAATCCTTTGAGGCTTTTGGACTGTAAAGTCGAAAGCTGTAAAGAAATTTTTGAAAAACCGGAAATTAAGGCGGTTATACAGTCTGATTTTATTTGCGAAGATTGTGCCGAACACTATTCAAAATTAAAAATATACCTTGATGAACTGGGGGTAAAATATATAGAAAACAAACTTCTTGTAAGGGGCTTGGATTATTATAACAGAACTGTTTTTGAAATAAAATCAAACAACCTTGGTTCACAAAATGCAGTCTGCGGCGGCGGACGATATGACAGCCTTGTACGAAATCTAGGCGGTGAAGACACACCGGCAGTCGGCTGGGCTATGGGAATGGAAAGACTTATATCTTTAATCCCGCAAATCAAACCTCAAAAACTCGACGGATATATAGTTTCGACATCAACCGCCGATGCGTTTAAACTGGCGCAAGAGCTGAGAAATCAAGGATTGTCCGTTGAATTTGACCTGCAGAATAAAAAATTTACCAAACAACTTGAAAAAGCATCCAAAATCGCTCAATATGCATTCATTCTGGGCGAGGACGAAATAAAAAACAATACGGTTTCTGTAAAAAATCTGTCAACATCAACACAAAAGACAATTGACAGAAAAAACTTAAGGAGTGAATTTAAAAATGTCTGAAAAACTTAATGAAGTAATAAAAAGGTTATCAAACGGCTTCCGAAAGAAGTTTGATGACTATAAAGGGCTGTATCTTTTCGGTACATATCTTGACGGAAAGGATCATGAGGATGAGGATATAGAAATCGTCGCTCTTTTTGACATTGAAGACAAATCTAAACGGGAACAGATATGGCCGTTAATCGGCAAAATCGAA
Source organism: Candidatus Gastranaerophilales bacterium (assembly GCA_944322785.1). GTDB lineage: Bacteria > Cyanobacteriota > Vampirovibrionia > Gastranaerophilales > Gastranaerophilaceae > Scatenecus. Next base: position 92,891 of record CALUPW010000008.1, read on the forward strand.
ACCGAACTGGAGGTTTGCATTGATTTATACCCTTATACACCTGAGGACTTTAAAAAAGACGGGGATTTGTATGATGAAGTAATGGAGGAAGGGATTTTTTACAATCCGCTGGGAATCAAACAGGACAAGGGGTTTGAGAGATAGACACTTGATTTATTTTAATATTATGGTATAATTATAAATTGTTAGCCGACAAAAGGGGAAAATTATGGACAAAATTACAATTCGCTCAGACAGAGACACCGATTACATTTTTCAATACAAAGGAGAAGACGTTACTCTTAAGGCCAGAAGCATTTTGAGCATTGCGGACGGACTTAATCATGTTGTGCTTCCGACGTGCGCAATGAAGATTGCAAATAATCTTATTATTATTAAAGACGATGTTAAAAAATCATAAATCAGGAGGCTAAATGTTTAAAACATTGACTACAAGAGGAATACAGCCACGGGGGGGGGGGCTTAAATACCCCTAAAATACTGAATTTCAGCGGAATTTTAAATGCATTTACCTTATCGGAAGTTTTAATAACATTAGGAATAATTGGAATAATTGCAGCTCTTACATTACCCGGCATAATTGCCAAGCACCAAAAAGTCACGACAGTAAACAAACTTAAAAAAGTTTATTCTGTTTTTTCTCAGGCACTGCTTTCATCACAAAACGACAACGGTTCACCTGCCGACTGGGTAAATGACGGCGAAGAAATTAAGAAAGAAACAGCCCAAAAGTATTTTGAAACATATTGGAAACCTTACATTAAAACGGCCAGAATTTGCGCTCAGGGTTCATATTGCGGCTATAAAACGGCAACAGCATGGAGGCAACCGAATGGCAACGCATTTGACACCGGAATAGTCGATGAAAATACAAGAACATCATTTTTTATGCCTGATGGGACATTTGTTTTGTTAATTTACTTTAGTTGGGATACAACAGATGGTACACCCGTTGCTAAATTTTCAAAAAAACAGAGACTGTATATAGACGTTAACGGAAATCAAAATCCAAATATGCTGGGTAAAGATGTATTTTACTTTGTTATTGATTTGGAAAACGCAGCATTAAAACATCCGGAGACTTACAAAGACCAGACAAAAGAAATGCTTATACAAAATTGTCAAACTTCCGGCACGCATTGTTCAACACTTATAATGCAAGCCGGCTGGCAAATTGACAAAGATTATCCGCTTTATTAACCTAAGCAGCAAGAGCCGCTAATTTCTGGTTAATTTCGTCAGTTAAACTTGTGTTGTTGGCCTGCACAGCATAAGTTTTTGCTTTTTCAAGCAAGCCGCGAGCTTTGTTATTGCAATTGTAGTCAAGCATTATATTTGCCGCATCCATATAACTCTGTGCAACTTTCAGCGGAGAATCGGCGTCTGAGTAATGTTTTACGGCATTTGAATAGGATTTTAAGGCTTCCTGCGGCTCGCCAAACTTGTCATAAGCCTTTGCAAGACTTGATGAAACATAACCCTTAACTTTTGCATTGTCGGTTTCGGCTGCCAGATCGTCCGCAACAGTCAAATAATCCAACGCATCCTGCTCATACATATCAGTATAAATATTTCCCATTTTTGTTAAAGATGTTGACTGCGCCGCAAGATTTTCAGACTCTCCGCCCCATGCAACAGAACTGTAATAATGGTCAAGCGCAGGTTTAATCTGATTTACGTCGTCATAAATCTGTGCCATTGAATAGTGAGCTTTTGTCTTTACATTGTTGTCTGTTGTTTGTTTAATTGATTTGTTATAACTTTTAAGTGCCTGAGCATAATAATCGTGGTCATCATAAATTTTTCCGACTTCATAGTAGATTTTAGCGCCTGTTTCGGTATCACCGATTTCTTCCGCACGTTTAAGAGCTTTCTGGAAATTTTCGATGGCTTTTTGCGGCTCGTTTGCATAAGCTAACTTTTTAGACTGCAAAAACAGAGATTTCAATTCTTTGTCCTGCGGAATATAAACCTTTGTTTGTGTTTCAGCTGTATTTTCCGCAGTATCGGGATTTTCCACAATTCCGCTTGACACTTCAATCTCTGATACGTTTTCAGGAAGCGTTTTTGATTTGGTTTTTTGCGGATTCTCCGTAGAGCCTTCCGGAAATTTTACTAGAAACTGCGGGTTTATATCCTTCTCGTTATATTTAAAATCAATATCCTGCAAAAACAGTGCATTAACCCAGTTCTCAACAACTTTTGAATCTTTGTTAAGAGTCTTTGAAATATACCTGTCCAGCTGACGGGAAGCATTCATCAAATCTGATTTGACAAGATTGATGTCAGGATTTGGCTGCGCAAGCTGAGCCTGAATAAGACTTATTCTGTTATTAACTTCCTCACTCAAATCAGCAGGAGTTCCGATTGCAACCGCAGTATTTTTAAAATCCTTTAAGATTTGTGCAATATTGATTTTTGATGAACGTCCCTCAATTGATGAAGTTTGAGAAGGTGACACTGTACGGGAATTCTGTCCGTAAAGCTGTTGCGCACGCTGTGATTGTGAGGGGGTGACATTGTTATAACTCAAATTTTCCCGTGCATCTTCAACATATTCCAAACCACGGCTTCTAGAGTTGTTTAAAGTTTTTTGCTCCTGTTCTGCCTGCGTAAGCGACTTTTTGGCATCATCGTCCTGTTTCTTTTTAACAAGTCCCCTGCCATCTCTTACGATATACGGACGCTGGTAAATATTGTTTAAATTCAGCCCCATACCGGTTTTTACAATACCTCACTGATCTGACTTTGCACTATTTGCAATAATGCGACATCATAACTATAACCTATAATACACCTGATGTTATCATACTTTCGTATGATATATTTGATATTAATTTAAGGTTTTTGGGACAAAAGTCAAGACAAAAACGACAAAATTCATGTCATTGCGAGCGAAAGCGAAGCAATCCTGCTTTTTCAATTGGATGGATTCTTCGCCTTGCGGCTCATAATGACGGGACGGCACCCGTCCACGCCGACGGCGGCTCAGTCCGGCACCCGTCGCATCTAACTAACAACTCCTCGTCACTCCGGCCTCCGAGCCGGAGTCTTTTGGCATAAGGAAAAGGCACCCGATTGTTTTTAATGGGTGCCTATATTGAGCAAAAAGTATTTGTTTTGTTATTTTATTGTAGCTTCATCTACTCGATTGATGTGAACCCAATCAGCCTGACTTCCGCTCGCATATACTCTAACTTGCGAATCCAAACTGCTGATATCCCCTGTTACGTAAATATCATCTGATTTTATTGTTCTCGCAATCCCGAGGTTACTACCTGCTTTTCCGGACAAATCTACAACTACAAAACCAGATTTATTTGCAAAGTCAACATAGATTTTTGTATTATTAAAGACTCCATTACCACTACATTGCATGTTGTAAGTTACGGTTCCCTTCAAATTCGGGGTAGTACCTGTTGCGGAAATATCATAATTAAAATTACATGTTGATTCACGTTGTTCCTCTGATCCACCTTGCGTTGGTTCAACACGAATATATGTATCTTTGGTTATAGTAAATTGATACGGATCACCTGTAAACAACAGCCTGTTGGTTCTTGAATCATACCATTCAAAGCTTGTTAGATTATAGCTTGAACCTGTACCATAACCTCCCAACTGAATAAAGGTTCCGGAATCAACCGTACGGGTACAAGGAGATGATTGACAGTCACGCCAATTATTACCTTCGGCTATACTTACAAAATCAATCGGGTCTGAGTAGGTTACGGTCAATGTGACCTGTTCCGGTTCAGGTTCAGGCGTTGTTATGGTAGTTCCGCCTGCAGTTGCGCAGCCGGATGGACTTGATCTCGTTATCGAACCGCTTAGGCTTAAATTATTAATTACTCCGCTGAGATTCTTAGGCGAATTATACGTACAGTTTGTTTTTCCTTGTTTGATTGTACAGGAGCCGTCGCCGCTCGGTCCGCCATCTGAAAATTGCCAGTCAAAGTAGACTGTTACATCAACAGGAAGGGTATGATCTATATTGACAGATGCATCCATGTGATAGGAGCTGGAACTGCCATGATCCTGCGGCTGTAATTGTAATGTTGCTGTCGCCGGATTAGGACAGACTGCGGTTTCTTCTTTTGAAAAATTAACTTTTACCTCTTCGGTTCCTGTCAAATTGGATATAGATGTTTTATCCGGCGTTGCCGTATATCCGCCTTGCGCCTGACAGCTAATTGTATAGTTGGTACCGCATGCCATATTATTTAATGTTGATATAAATGAATTATATGAACCTAATGTCGCATTTTTAGTAGTGCCGTCTGCCGCTTTTGCGGTACAGCCACCTTGAGCACCAGCTGTAAGTGTACCTGTTCCCTTAAATGTTATCGCACAGTCGTTGCTTGCCGGTGGAGCCGGTTCCGGCTCCGGACAACAGGATCCTTCACAATAATTCACTTTACCGGTCAGAGTATATGTATCACCCTCTTTTAA
>CALUPW010000009.1 GCA_944322785.1 Candidatus Gastranaerophilales bacterium
CTTTGCAGACGGAGTACGACAGCATTAAGAGTGTTATTGAGAAGAATGTTGAGAGAAGTTTTAAGGCTTTTTCGTAGAATGCAAAAGTCATAAAATCTGTAAAATTGTAAGATAATGTTTTTTAACTTCTTAATTTAACATTTCTTGCCTGTATTCTTACTCTGTGATAAAATTTTAACAGAGGGATAAAGGTTTTTATGTGTGAAAAAATTCCGGCAGCGATATTATCAGAATCAGAACAAACTGTTGAAGTCTTAAGAAAATATCTGGATGAATTCGGAAAGTTTGTCAGCATGACTCAATGCTGTGATTTATCGGAAATATTTAATACCCTTTCAAGTATTCAAAAATCATTATTGATAGTTGATATTTCTAAAAATTTTGATAAATACAATCAATTTATTTCAAATATTTCGTCAGCCTGTCCGGAATGTAAAATAATTGCAATTTCAGATAATCCTTCAATAGAAGATATTGTCAAAGCTATGCGCTCAGGAGCAAAAGATTTTCTTCCTGCGCCGGTTCTGAAATCAGGACTTTTTATCGTGTTAGAACGTATTTTTAGCCAGTTAACCGATAAAAATTCCGTAAAAAGCAAATGCCGTGTAATGACTGTATTTTCCAATAAGGGCGGTATCGGAAAAACCTCTATTGCATCTAATCTCGCACTTGAGCTTGCCAAAATTACAAAAGAAAACGTTGCTCTTGTTGATTTAAACTTTCAACTCGGGGATATCACAACATTTTTGGATTTAAAACCTTCTTTTAATATTTCTTATATGCTTCAAAATCCTGACAAAATAAACAGTGATTTTTTATTGAATACAGTCGAAAGATATAAAAATACAAGCTTATATGTAATTGCAGACCCACCTTATTTTAAGCAGGCAGAAAATATATCAAAAACTCAAATCATAAAACTGTTTGACAAATTAAAAGAAACATTTTCATATGTTGTTGTTGATACTGATTCAACATTTGACAACAAAACAGTTACAGCACTCGACAATTCGGATATAATTTTTCTTGTAACAATTGTCAATTTTCCTGCGCTGCGTAATTGTCAGCGTATTCTTGATTTGTTTGACAAACTCGGGTATGACAGAGAAAAAACTCAGATTGTAATAAATCGCTATATGGAGAATGATGAAATTAAAGCAGAAGATGTTGAAAAACTTTTAGAGAAACCTGTCTACTGGAAAATTCCCAATAATTACTTTACAATGATGTCAGCAATTAATAAAGGAGTTTCTGTTGCGGAAATCAATCCGGAGTCAAATGTTGCATTGAGTTATAAAGAATTTGCCATGTCGGTTTCGGATATGGTCTACAGAAATAAAGTTATAAAACAGTATTCATCAGGTATAGAAGATGAATTTAATAATATGATAAGGGGCTAAATGGCATTAGGGGACAGATTAAAAAATATCAAAACATCAGATGCTCCGGAAATTGTTGAAGAAATTCCTTTTACCGAATATATAACGGATGCTCTTTCGCAAAAGATTTCAACAATACCCGTGTGGTATGACTACGATTATGCAAAACAATTTGAATTGATATTGAATTTTCTGGACAGTAAGTTAAACAGTGAATTTGAGGATTTGTCACTTTCAGATGCTGAAAAAAAAGCAATTGCAGAGGATTTTTTAAAGACTAATAATGGTTTCGGAATTTTGGACAAACTTCTTGCACGAGATGAAGTTTTATCTGTCATGGTAACTTCATTTGGCACGGTTTATACTAACAAATCCGACAAATACATAAAAACAGATCTTGTTTTAACAAGAAAGCAATTTAACGATATCGCCGATAAATTTGATTGCAGTACACCTTTTACCGGCGTGCGGAAAAACAACTTTTTAATAACGATAATAAAACCGCCTGTTGCGGATAATGTATTAATAATACAAAAGCTTAAAGATGTACTTGATACTGTTGAAAATCTGACTGAAAAAGGTTCTATAACAAAAGAGGTTGAAAATATTCTAAAATATCTGATAAGCAATAAAAAAAATATTATTGTTGCGGCTCAATCTTCATATATTGCAAGGGATTTTATTCATATTCTGATAAATTCAATTCCTGCGGATAAACGGGTTGTTATGCTGGAAGATAACGGGTTGTATAGAGCAAATTTGGATAATGTGTCATCATTTTCCGCTGCAGGTTTATGCGGATATGATTATGAAAATTTGTTATCCACAGTTCTGGAAACAAATCCTGATTATATCACTACAGAAATTAAAGACTACAAAAAATTTGAAATGTATTATTTAAACATAGATAATGTCACAAATGGTTTAATTACACAAATTATTGCACAATCATGTACGGATGTTTCAAATAAACTTGTGAATTTGGGAGTGTCAGCTTTAAAATCCACGGAAAAACAGGCAAAACTTAAATTCTCATCCACGTATGACTATATAATTTTTCTGGATAAAACATCGGATGAATCGTATGTAATTGAGTCAATTATGGAAATATCATCTACAAAGACGTCTTCTCTTGTGTTAAATGAGGTTGTAAAATTTGTTGACGGAATTTATGCACTTGATTTTCCGAAAGAGTTAATGGAAGCTCCTCAGGACACAAATCAGATTGATCATTGCAAGAAAGACCTAAAGTCGTTTCGTGAACGTTTAAAAGAGAATTAGATTGAATTTCTTTTTTGCGTGATTTATCGATTTTTTCAACATGTTGCCGTAACAGGTTGCTTTCACGGAACTTATGACTTATTATATCCATTCCAGGCGTAATGTATTTTGGCATAAGTATAGTGTTTACGAGATAGCTTATCGGCTGGGTCAGAAGAAGACAGGCTGCAACACCGCCGATTGTTTTAATGATTTTATTTTTTACAATAAGATAATTTTGATAATCTTTCAATGCTCTTTTTAATGCTTTGGAAACATAATCTTCTCCATAAATACGTTTCATCTCCTTCAAAGAGGCTTCATATTTTTCAAATACTCTTTCCGGAATTTTATTATTTTTTTCGTTTTTTAACAGTTTTTCCTGTAAGTCAAATATCATATCAGCGTTTTTGTCCGCAAAACTAAGAATTTTTTCAATGTTTTCATCTGCAAGTGCAAAGTATCCCGTAAAATACCTGCTTGTTTTTCTTAAAAAATTATCTGATTGTTTTGTTTCCTTTAATTCTTTTACTCTGTTTTCAAGGGACTTTTTAAGAAAAGTTTTGAAAGATTCTTTGTTGTTGAAATTTTTTCCTGTTGCCTGCTCTATTACACTTTTTGTGTGTCTGTAAATCCCGTCTTTTGCATTTATTGACAGTTTGTCACTAATTATTTTACCTACCGGAGAGGTCATTTTTTGTCCTAAGATAGTTGCTGCAGAAGGCAGAATAAAAAATGTAAGAGCCTGTCTTATGGATTCCTTAACAGCACGTTTGCTGCTTGGTGAATATTCGTTTTTGTCGTTTTTGTATTTGTCGTAAATATCTGCCCCGAGATACATAAATGAAGGCACCCACAACGCAAAAGTCAATCTCGGAGCAATCTCGTTTACTGTTGCACCGATTTCACTAGAATAAGTAAGCACCCGAATTCCCCAGCTGTTAAGAGGATCTTTGTACTTCTTTTCTTTACTCTTGTGGTGTTTTTTATGCGTTTGTGTATCCGAAGTTACATTATGTGTAACTGGTTGTACCTTTGCTGGCATGATTTGTCCAAAATTTTAAAACTTACGGTCTGTTAATTATACAACAATTGAAAATATTCTTTTTTGCTAATGGAAAACTTGTATATTTGATATAAAATTTTGGTATGGAAATGAGAAAGTTCAAAATATGTTCAAAATATTCGCCTGCAGGTGACCAGCCAAAAGCAATTGATGCATTAACAAAGGGTATTCTTGAAGGGGACGATGCGCAGACTCTTTTAGGGATAACTGGTTCCGGCAAAACATTCACAATTGCTAATGTGATTGAACGAGTTCAAAAGCCGACGCTTATTATAGCTCACAACAAAACTCTTGCAGCGCAATTGTACAATGAATTTAAAGAACTTTTTCCGGAGAATGCTGTTGAATATTTTATAAGTTATTACGACTATTACCAGCCCGAGGCCTATATACCCAGAACAGATACATATATAGAAAAGTCTGCCTCTATAAATGATGAAATTGACAGACTCCGTCACAATTCAACAAGAAGCCTTTATGAACGGAATGATGTGATAATTGTTGCCTCTGTCAGCTGTATTTACGGTTTAGGGCTTCCCGAAAATTATTTTAGAGGTTCGGTTGAACTTAAAGTCGGGGATGAAATTGAAAGAGATGATTTACTCCGTCATCTAGTGTCCGTGCAATATAAACGTAATGATTTGGAATTGGACAGGGCAACTTTCCGTGCCCGTGGTGATATTGTTGAAATAATGCCTGCGTATGAAAAAATAATCACAAGAATATACTTTTTCGGTGATGAAATCGAAAAAATTGTTAGAATTGATAATGTTTCAGGTGAAATTCTGGAAACTCCGCAAAGTGTTGTAATTTATCCTGCGGTTCATTATCTTTCGTATGATGAAAACACTGATGAAACACTGGATTTGATAAGGCAGGAACTTGCTGTCAGATTAAAAGAGCTTGAAGCCGAAAATAAACTTGTTGAGGCTCAAAGGCTTTCTCAAAGAGTTAAATACGATATTGAAATGATAAAAGAAATGGGTTATTGTTCAGGAATTGAAAACTATTCAAGAATAATAGAGCGGAGGCCGCCCGGAAGTCCGCCTGCAACTTTGCTGGATTATTTTCAAGGCGATTTTTTAACCGTAATTGATGAGTCGCATGTAACGCTTCCGCAGTTAAAAGGGATGTCACACGGTGATGCTGCACGCAAAGATACATTAATTGAATATGGGTTCAGGCTTCCATGTGCAAAAGACAACAGACCGCTTACCAATGACGAATTTTTTTCAAAAGTTCATCAAAAAATTTATATATCTGCAACTCCGGGTGAATTTGAAAGGCAGACGTCAGAGCAGCTTGTTGAACAAATTATCAGACCTACAGGGCTTGTTGATCCGAAAATTTCTGTTCGTCCTATAGATACTCAAATTAACGATTTGAAAAACGAGATTAAAAAGCGGGCTGAAAAAGACGAGCGGGTTTTAATCACAACATTAACAAAACGAATGGCCGAAGATTTAACTGATTTCTTTATTCAGGAAGGAATACGTGTTAGATATCTTCATTCGGAAATTCAATCTCTTGAAAGGGTCGAAATATTAAGAGATTTGAGGCTAGGTGAATTTGATGTTCTGATAGGTGTAAACCTCTTGCGTGAAGGCCTTGATATCCCTGAAGTGTCGCTTGTTGCAATTATGGATGCTGATAAGGAAGGCTTTTTAAGAAGTGAAACCAGTCTGATTCAAACAATAGGACGGGCTGCACGTAATGCATGCGGCGAAGTTATTATGTATGCAGATAAAATAACGGAAAGTATGCAAAAAGCAATTGACGAAACTAACCGCCGTCGTGAAATTCAGATTGCTCACAATAAAAAATACGGAATTATTCCGCAGACGATTAAAAAGCCGATTGAAAATAATTTGCTATCTCTTGTTGCAAGTTATAGAGATCTGGAAGATATTGTTGCAGAGGAAATGGTTGATCTGGGTATAGATAAAAAAGACTTGCCGAAATTAATCGACAAGCTTGAAAAAGATATGCATAAGGCGGCTAAAATTCTTGATTTTGAACGTGCCGCCGAAATTCGTGATAAACTTAAAAAGTTGAGGGAGATGACGGACCGTTAGATTTTCTTAAATTGTCAACTTCTTCCTTCTCTTTTTTCTTTTGTTCTTTCTTTTCTGCCTGGTGTAGAGCTTCATAATTTAATTGTCCGAGGTAATTCCCGATAAGTGCAGCATTAAACACCGCAGTCATGCACCATACAAAATATGTTACAACGTTGTCTATCCCGATAAACAACCAGCACAGGTAAGTAATTGCACCGGCTACAATTGCATCTATAAATGCAATCTGTATTGTAAGCCATATTGTTTGAATTAAAACATCAATACACGAATCTGATATTGCTTTAAAATCAAAAGCATCGGCAATGCTGAATTTTTTTGCATACAGCATAAATACCGTTAAAACAATAGAACCGCAAACTGCGTATGTAATATAAGTTGCAGCCTGAGAAATCCATGTAACTGATATCATCGGATAAATTTTTGTAACCAGATAATATGCTGCACCGCCGTTGATGGCTAGTGCAGGCAACAATGCAAGTATTGTTCTGAATGAATCGAAAAATAAAGCAAACGGATTCATGGAAGGCATGATTTTTTCACGAAAGTTCATAACATTATTTGCACATCTTACCATCGTGCCCAGCAAAACTATTACACTTATAAATGCAAGCAGATAGAACCAGATGTTCATCATTTTTTCCATGTACAAATAAAGCGCTCCGAATACAGGCAGTGTAAATATTATGTATTGCATTAGCGCTTTGGGCTCGTTAGTGGATTCATCAATTGCGTCTTTAATAGATGCCATATTATTCTCCTATCTTTTAAAATAACTTTTTTAATATAGCATATTTATATACATTCGGGCAATATATTAAACGGTTGATTTTGGCAGTGTTATCACAAATTCGGCACCTTTATTTTTTTCGCTCAGGACTGTAATTTTCCCGTTATGCATTTTTACGAGTTCTTTTGTAATTGTTAGACCGAGTCCTGTTGAATTTTTGGTTTCATTTATTTGTTCAAATTTTTTGAAGATGAGTTTGTGATTGCATTTTTGAATACCGCAGCCATTATCTTTTACTCTTAATTCAAAATATTTTCGTTTTACACAGGTGCAAATAGTTATGTTGTCATTCTGCGGGCTAAATTTGATTGCATTGTTGATTAGATTAAAAAGAATTTGTTGTATTTTTTGATAGTCCGCCGTAATTTCAAGATTATCAAAGTTTTTTATAATTTTTATATTTTTTTCATCTAAAAGTGGTTTTAAAATATTCAGAGTTTCCGTAATACATAGTGAAAGGTCAAATGTACTCAAATTTAATTTCATTGTTCCAGATTCGATTTTTGAAATATCAAGAATTTCGTTTATCATCCCCAGAAGGTGAACTCCTGCTGTTTGAATATCTTTAATATATTCGGACTGTTTGACGTTAAGTTTGCCGAGTGCCGGATTTTGCAGAAGCTGTGAAAATCCGATAATGGAATTTAGCGGCGTCCGCAATTCGTGAGAAACGTTTGATAAAAATTTGGTTTTAATTTTGTCGGCAGAAATTATTTTTTTATTCTGCGATTTGATTATTTTATAGGCATTTTCCGTTTCAACAAGTGCTTTTTGCAGGGCTTCAGTCTGCATTTTAATTATTTGAGTGAGTTCAATATCTTTAATCAGGTTTGAAACTATCATTGAGCATGTTTTAAAAAACATTTTTTCTTTTTGTGAAAAATTTTTGTTTGATGTAACTATTAAAATTCCATAAACGTTTTTTTCTATTAAAAGTCTTTCTACTAACAGATATTTTCCTAAAACATCAAATTTTTCCGATTTAATCTTTTTTTCAGGATTAAAGAGGATTTCTTTTTCGATTGGAGATATTGAAATTTCCTTAATTGTATCGTTTGAATTAAACGAATATTGAAGTCGCAGCCTGTCGGGTGTTAAAAAGTACACATATCCCTGATTGAAATTTATAATTGTTTTTAATGCTTGAAAGACTGCTGATGAACTTTTTAAATTCCCATTAAAAAAAACTTCAAGTTTTGAAAGTTCATTATGAATTGAAGTGTTCATAAATTACTCCAGAAGAGATTTATCTGCATATCCTATGTATGTCAGGTTTCTAAAATATCCGTCAAAATCAAGACCGTATCCGATTAAAAATTTGTCGTCCACATCAAAGCCGTAATAATCAGGTTCAATATCAACTATTCTCGTACATTTTTTGTCCAGAAGCGAGCAGAATTTTGTTGATTTTGTCTTAAAATTACATTCCATAAAATCCATCAAGAATTTTGCAGTCAAACCTTTATCAACAATATCTTCGATTATCAAAACATTTTTATCGTTCAAATCCGGAAGTTTTATATCAACAGCATTTACTTTTCCGCTGGAAACAGTTCCGGAACCGTAGCTTGAAAGCCGTATAAATTCCATACGTAAAGGCATATTAAGACTTTTTACCAAATCCGCCGCAAACATAACTGCTCCTTTTAAAACACAAACGGCATAAACTTCTTCCCCGTTGTAAAATTCGTTCATTTCCTCTGCAAGTTCTTTAATTCTGGTTTGAATTTGGCTTTCGCTGAATAAAACTTTTAAATCGGTTTCTTTTATTTTCATATTACATCTCCATATCAGTTAATTTTAACATATGAGTCGGGGCGGTGACAACCTTTATTTTTTCACTTATCCCGAGTGAAGGTGCCCACAAAATTTCATTTCCGCTTGCAAGAAAAATTAATTTATCTTTTTCATGAGATGGAACTTTTTTTTCATTAAGATATTTTTTTAATTTTTGTGTTCCTCCTGCCCCGAGCGGTTTTATAATGTCGCCGTTTTTTCTGTGGCGGATTATAAGGTTTTTTATCCCTTCTAAATTTGCATAAGCCATACACTGGCTGTCTTTTGGATAGGATAAAGGCTTTTTTTCAATTTTTGCTATTGAAAATATTTTATTTTCAAATTCATAGTTTCCTGCGCCGGTAATCTCGATTTCCAAATCAGTCTTTTCAAATCCGGTAATAAGTTCAATTCTTTTATTATTTGTGAAAATCCAGATATTGCCTGTAATAGAATATTTTTTACCGCTTTTTGAATTTTTATTTTCTAAAACAAAATTTAAAATTCTTTCAATTTTTCTTTTGTCAAAATCAATTTCTTTTTTTAAAAGTAAATCGTGCAAAAGTCTTAATTGAACAGGTTTTGACAATTTAATAAATTTTTCAGTTTCAAAAGGTTCATTTAATGTTTTTAAATACTCATCTATTATTGAATTATCATTTTGTGCGGTTTCAGCCAGTGTATTTAAAGCGTTAATTACTTCCGGATTGATTTTTTCAAGTTCAGGCAGTATATTTTGTCTGATTAAATTTCTTTTGTATTTGAGGTCAATGTTAGAACTGTCACAGTTGGGTGTTAAATTTTTTTGTCTGCAATACTCCTCAATTTCACCTCTTTGTACATTTAAAAGCGGGCGGTAAAAAATCTCACGTTTTTCGGATATTCCGCAAAGTCCTGTTATTCCCGTTCCTTTTACCATTCTGTAAATGATGGTTTCAGCATTATCGTTTGCATTGTGGGCTGTTAAAACTGCAGTTGAATTAAATTTTTTAGCACAATTTTCAAAAAAATCGTATCTGGCCTTACGTGCGGCAGTTTCGGTTCTGGGAAGTCCTGCAGGTAATTTTTCACAGTAAAAATCAATTTTTTTAGATTTGCAAAAAAATCGGCAATTTTCTTCTTCTTTGTCGCTTTCTTCTCCCCGCCAGTTGTGGTTCAGATGGATTGCCAATATATTTAAATTAAATTCGGACAAAATATCTAAAAGGCACATGGAATCGTAACCGCCTGAAAATGCAACCAGAATATTGTTTTTTGTATTCATAAGGTTGTGCTTTGTTAAAAAATATTTAACTTTTCCGGTTATTTCATCCATTATTATTAATTATTAGATTCCGCAAGCCGTTTTTGGATTTTTATGCCTTCTTTAATTTCAACGGCATCAACGCCCAATTGTTCAAGTGCTTTCATAGCAAGACAGCTTGGTTCATATGTCAGAGCAAGAAGCATGTGTTCTGAACCTATTCTTGTTTTGTTGTCTGTTTTTGCAAGTTCCCAAGCTTTTTCAAGCACTCTCTTGGCCCGTTTGGTAAAAACAATTTCCGTATCAAAATATTCGTTGCCAAATCCGATAAGTTGTTCCACTTCTTTTCTTGCTTCTTTAATGTTTATTTCAAGTTCGTTTAAAACCAGAGCACCGAGTCCGGTGGCTTCACCTATTATGCCGAGCAGAAACATTTCCGTTCCGACAATATTTCGTCCGAGGCGGCGGGCTTCTTCTTTTGCAAGTCTTAAAATCGTTAGAGTTTCAGGCATTTGTTTTTCAATCGGTTTTATAATTGAATGCGCCACATCGTCATCATTAATATTCATTTCCTTTAAAATATCATAGGCAATACCTTTTTTAGCCTTTAGAACACCAAGAACAATATGCTCGGGAAGCACAACTGAGGAACCCAGTTCTTTTGCTGTTTGCAGTGCTAGATTCATTGTCCGGAAGGCATTTGGTGTAAAAATAATCTGTTTATTTTCATATTCGGATTGTCGGGATTGAATATTAGCCAGCTTTTCTTCAAATTTTTCGGCCGTAATTCCGTAATCCGCCAGAATATTGGCAACTTGAGATTCCTTATCCTCCAGAATGGATGAAATTATCTGTTCTGTCCCCAAAATCTCGTAGTTTGAGGCTGAAAGTTTTGCAACAGCACGTTCAAAAACTTTTGAAGATTCTTCACTGTCAAAAATAGCATCGGTTTCCGAGTTTAGAGTTTCTGTTTCTTTGTTGTCATCGACTTCCGGATGGTATAGCCGTTTGGTTTTTCGTTGAACGAGTTTTTCCAGAAGAATTTTGGATTTTACCACATCAAAACCTAATTTTTCCAGAATTCTTACATTATTTGATTTTCTATCGTTAATTACGGCAAGAAATAAATGTTCGTAAAGTATTGAGGGGTTACCTGATTTATTGGCAAGATCCAGTGCATTTTTTAAAAGTTCTTTTAAATGCAGGCTGAATACCGGAGTTTTACCGGTACTGATGTTATGGTCAATATCCAGACTTTCGGTTACTTCTTTCAAAAGATTTTCATAAGTTATATCGTACGATTTGAAAATCTTTAAAGGGATGCCTTTCGCCTCCAAAAACAGTGCAAGCAAAAGATGTTCGGATACAATATTTGCCGAATGCATTTCATTTGCGCACTTTTGTGCCGTACTTACAACATTTATCGCTTTTTCCGTAAATTTTTCTAACAAATTATTCTTCCTCGTATTCTTCGTCTTCTAACGTTTTTATATATTCTTCAACTTTATTGAATTCTTCATCATCTTCAATTGTTTCAAATAAATATTCTTCGCCGTCTTTTGTAAGCCGCATAAGAACTATTTCACCGTCTTCACTGTCCTCATCCTCTGCGTCAGCAGGCAAAAGAAGCGCATATTCTTTATTATCAACTTCAACAATATCAAAAAGTTCAAAATTGATTACGTTTCCGTCTTCATCAACAGTTTCAATTAATTGTTTTTCTTCATTTTCCATTGGTTTTCTCCTTATTATTTTATTTTTGATTTCTGCTCAGGTATTGTTCCAGTATAATACAAGCACTTTCAATATCAACAAGTCCTTTATTTTTTCTGAAATCTATTTTTTTATTCCGTAAATTTTCCTCAGCCTCAACTGATGTCAATCTTTCGTCTTCAAAGAACACATCGTATCCGCTCAATTTTTTTGCAAACGATTTGCAATCCTCCGCCTGAGCGCCTTGTGTTCCGTCCATATTTATAGGAAGACCAACAACTATTTTTTCAACATGATTCTCTTTTGCAATTTTTAAAATTTCATCAACTGCTTTGTTTTCAGGCTGGCGAAGGATGCAGGAATGACCGTTTGCAATCATCAAAAGAAAATCGCTTAATGCAACTCCTATTCTTTTGGTTCCTATATCCAGTGCCATTATTTTATACATTTTCAACCCACCTGCTTTCAATCATTTTGATTATGTAATCAAGTTCATTAAGGCTGAATTTGCCGTTGTTAAGTTCTGTATTGTATTTTAGCGTAAAATAGTATTCATAAATACTTTTTCGTAAAATGTTTTTGAAAAATTCGTCTTTTAATTCTTCATCAAAATACAGTCCGTAAATAATTCCGGCTAGCTCTGTTTGACCTGTCAAAAGTTTTAAATATGCCGGCATAAGCAGTCTTTCGCTCCAGATGCGCCGTTCATCAGGATAAAATACGGTATTCAGGTATAGATTAATGATTTCATCAAAATCAATTTTATAATCACAATTTTGCAGGCGGCTATTTAAAATATCAATCATTTCATCAAATTCATCACTGTATGAATAATCTAAAAACCAGTGTTTTGTAAATTCATCGGTATAAAGCGATTTTAAATCCTTTTGTTCAAGTTGTTTGGAGGATAAATGACTTTTTAACGACTCTTTGATGTCAAGATTTTCCGGTTCTATATCCGCAAGAAGATTTTTCCAGCAGATATATTCATAGGGAAATTTATCCGCTAATTTTTCTGCATTTAAAAGTATTGTTTTCAGTGCAGCCGGTGTAATATTCAAAACTTCTTCATCCTGATAAAATCTTTCAATAATTTTATCACATTCAAATTTTGAAATGTCGTTAAATCCAAAACAGTCTTTAATTCCGTTGTAATCATCAATTACAACGGCTACAAACTGAATTCTTCCATCTTCTTTTTCTCTTGTAAATATCAAAGCCTGATTTCCGTGGCCGTCCGGATAGGTAAGACAAAATATATAAGGTTTTGAGCCGGCAAGTAGATTTTTATAAAAAATATGCGTATTGTCTTCTCTAATACCGGAAAGTTTCAGCTTTGAGAGATTTTTCTTAATCAGGGGCTTTAAGTCTTCTTTTGTGTATTGAATTGCTTCATTTAGTGCGTGATAGGCAATTTGTGATTTTGTATTTCCAAGCATTTCAAGTGAGGTTTTGCCTTCATCCGAATAAGGATTGGAAAGAAACACAGGCACCAAAATGTTTGCAAGAGCGTCTTCACTGTAATCTTTTCCAAGCGATTCAATAAGTGTTATTTTATCTTTTGTGTTAAGTGAGTTTATAAAATCAAGAAAATCAATTTGAACTTCGGGATTTGTGATTGCATTTTTTAACAATAATTTTGTATCATTGTCGACAAGTTCATCATCTGCATCAAGATATTTCCCGAACTCATCGTATGACCAGTTCGAATCAATATCACGCAAAAAATTCAGAACGACGATTTTTGTTTCATTTGAAGTCATGTTGTTTTTCAACATTGCCCACAAATGATTGCTCAATTCTTCTTTAGGCGCATATCTTTCAAGCAGAATTCTTAAAATATGTTCATTTTTTGAATTCGCATTGTTTAATTCTTTATATAATATTCGTGTAATGGTTTTTTTATCGTTTTGCGCATCAAGGATGTCTACATTAAGATGTTTAAGGCTTGCAATATCTTCTATATTGCTGAATTTAGTGATAATATCCGTAATAACAGCCTTAATTTCAAAAGGGTTCAATTGTTTTAAAACATTTGTCATCTTTTGGCTTTCCCCCAGAAGGCATCAAGAATCTTTTGTGCATCAGCTGACGGCATTCTGTCGTTCAATATTAAATATTGAACTGCAATCATCGCACATTCCGAACAAATATTTACTCCCGGCCCTTTAACCATTTTAAGCACCTGTGTATTGGGTCTGCCGCAAAAGCTGCAATATACAGGTTCAAAAGATTTATCGTCATCTTTTGACTCGTTTTCTGGTTTGGATGTATGTTCTCTTTTTTCTCCTAATCTTATTACTTTATCTTTAGACATCAGGTTTCTCCTGTTTTAGGGAAATTCGGCTTCCCTTAGTATTTTGTTACAAACCGTTTTTTCTAAAAATAGTTTACATGGACGGTTTATATTTTACATGTTAATTGTAACTTAAATTTATAAAATTTGCCAAATATTTATGCTTATTTTATAATTACGTTTACAACAGTTAATATATTAAGAGGATGATGAGTTTATGAAAAAAGCACTGTTACTTGTGTCCGTGTTATTTATATCGGTTGTATCAACTGCTTGTATTAATAAATTTGCTGTTCAGGAGCTTAACAATAAAGCCAAAGGTTACATAGAGCAAGGTGATTATACAAATGCAATTGAACGTTTAAAATCCAGTGTTGATTTAGATAATAATGTTTTTGAAACTCATTATAATCTTGCGGTTGCATATACTCAGGCCGAAGATTATGTAAATGCCATAAATTCATTTAAAAAAGCAATAGAACTTAATCCTGATTATGCCGATGCCTATTATTCTCTTGCGGTAGCAGAGGAAGATTTTTCGGTTGATCTTGCCAAAGGGGTTTTAACTCTTGATGAAGGGGGTAATCCGGTAAAAGTTGATGAAGAAACTCTTATGAAGCAGGAAAAAATTACACTTTCACCGCAGGTGCAAGCAAAGATAAACGAACTGCTTGCTGATGCCGTAAATAATTATGCCATTTATCTAAAAAAAGGAACTGATGTTCAAGACGGGGATGAAGTCAAAGAAAAAATTGAGCGTCTTAACCAGGAAATGTCTGACAATCTACAAAAAAACAGTTCTGCAGGTTAATTATGATTTTGCAATCGCCCGGAGAAGTTGCATTTAAAATTTTTGATTTTACTGTGTATTTTTACGGCATTATTCTTGCTTTCGCATGTCTTCTGGCGGTTTATGCGGCAAAACAGCTTTACTGCTTAGTTTATAAAGACCGAAAAGCAAATTTAATATGGGATGTTGCCCCTATTGTTGTTATCTCAGGAATTATCGGAGCAAGACTCTATTATTGTCTTGTAAATTTTGATTATTATGCAGTTCATCCGCTTGAAATATTTTACCTGAGAGGCGGCGGGTTATCTGTTCACGGCGGAATTATTGCAGGAATTATAGCATTATGGATATCGTCAAAAAAATATAAATTATCTTTTTTGAGGCTTCTTGATGTATTTGCGGTCGGAACTGTTCTTGCTCAGAGTTTTGGCAGGTGGGGAAATTTTTTTAATAATGAGGCTTTCGGGCTGCCGTATGACGGATTTTTAAAATTGTTTATACCTGTTTCCCAGCGCCCAATTGAATTTATTCAGTACAGCTATTTTCATCCGGCTTTTTTATATGAAAGTGTTTTAGATTTTTGTATTTTTGTTATTTTAATTTTTATTATTAAAAAGTTCGGTGCAAAAGTAGAAGGGCTTACTTTATCCTTATATTTTATTTTTTACTCTATAGCAAGATTTGCGGTTGAAAGTATAAGAATTGACAGTGCGCTTGATGTGGGCAATTTCCATATTGCGCAGCTTGTTTCCATCGCCCTGTTAGCCGCAGGAATTATTACATTTGTTTATGTTTTATTAAAATATAAATTTTCAAAAACATGTAACAATTGATTTTTGCATTTATTAATGTTTTTATAGTGTTATGAACAAACAGATTACAAAGAAACACCCCGTTATTTGGCTTGATAATGCTCACCTTATTAATGATATTTATACAGGAATGTTAAATCCGATTATGCCGTTTATTGCTGCGAAATTGAGTATTTCAATGGCATTTGCAACGATTATTCTAAGCCTGTCGCATATATTTTCATCCCTTTTACAGCCGATTTTCGGTTTTTTTGCGGATAGTGTCGTTAAGAGGGTATTTATTTTCTGGGGATTAATCTTTACATCAATTTTTATATCTCTTGCTCCCGCATCAAACAATGCTGTTATATTAATTCTCTGTATAATTCTCGGAAGCCTCGGTTCAAGTCTTTTTCACCCACAGGCTCTGGGTTTTGTGGTAAGATTTGCAGACAGCGACCTTGCCAAAACTATGGGAATATTTATTGCCTCAGGTTCTATAGGTTTTTCATTCGGACCGCTTCTGTCAGCATTTGTAGCCCAGTACTGGGGGCTTTCTCATATGCCTGTTTTATGTTTGCCTGGTATTTTGACGGCACTATTCATGTTTAAGTTTGTTCCTAAAATACACCGTGAAAATGGAGAAAAATCAAATTTAAAATTCAGTAAAGCTTTTAAAGATATTTTGACAAACAAAAAACTACAAATTTTAATAATAATCGCCATGTTAAAAACGCTCATAACGACATCATGCTCAATATTACTTCCGTTTTTGTGGAAAAGTATGGGTTACAAACCCTTTTACATCGGTTGCGTGTTATTCGGTTTTATTTTTGCAGGCGGTATCGGTTCAATTTTGAGTAGAAGCTTTGAAAAAAAGACCGGAACAGCAAATGTTTTTTATATATCAATGATTTCCACACTTCCCTTAATGATTGCATTTTCTTTAACTTACAAAATTTTTCCGTTAGTTTCAAATATAATATTTATTTTAATAGGATTTGTTACAATGCTTGCGCAGCCTGTAACAATGGTCATGGCTCAGACAGTAATTCCGGAGTACAAAAGTATAATAGGCGGATTTATAAACGGATTTTCATGGGGGATTGTTGCTCTTTTTATGTCGGCAATAGGATTTATTGCTCAAGAAAAAGGTATTATTCCGGTGCTGCTTGTTGTATCTTTGATACCTGCAGTTTGTTCGGTTTTGGTCAAAAAACTTTTTACAGAAACTTCAAAATCTGCAGAATCTGATGCTATTTAAGAATATCCTGTAAAATATAATAAAAAAGACCTTCTAAACTTAAGCTAAAACTGAAAACGTTCTTTTTATATTGTCATTTTGATGCTTTTTAGCCAATTTTTCCTGCAGACTTGCAAGTTTGTACAAAAGGCTGTTGGATTCCAAATCCAAACTCAATTTCTTATCCATCTCATGAAGCATTGTAAGATTATTTTCACCGCCAAATGCATTATTTGAAAGGGTGTTATTCATTTGCGCATAGTTTTGCATTATTCCGAATGCTGCATTGTTCATGCTTCTTGCCGCATTAAATCTTGCAATTGATGAAACTAACATTTACCCTCACTAACCTGAGCGTGCCAAATCGACCACCCAAAAAACATGTAATTTACTTTATTATTGTAGAACATTTTTTTTATTTTGGCAAGTATATAGATAGATAATTTTATATTAAGTTTTGTAACGTTTTTTGATAAATTTGAAATTGAATAATTCTTATATACTTTATATATATGAAAGCATTAAATAATACGAGAGATATAAAGAGAGAGATTATCCGTTAAATAAAAGAGAGATACTTTAAATTCCTTCCTTCCTAAAAAAAGTTGAGCCCTTTAAAAAGGGGCTTTTTTTTTGCTTATTGTATTTATCAATCAACTTTCAGTTAGTCGTCAGCAGAACCTATTTTGTGTATTTTAATAAAGTTTGTGCCGCCTATTAAGAGTTCCGGAACTGACCCTGTAAAGATTACGGTGTCATTCTTTTGTAAACTAAGTACTCCGGTCAGGAATTTGTCTATTTTTTGGAGAGCCGGTCTGTCAATTTTGCCGTCAAAATCAATTGCTACCGGGAATACCCCTCTATAAAGCTTCAAATCTCTGCATATTGTTTTTTGGGGGCAGCATGCGTAAATCGGTACGCTCAGCTTTCCTTCTGACAAAAATTGTGCGGTAAAACCGCTTGCTGTTAATGCTACAACGGCCTTTATGTCCATTTTCTTTGACATATCCGCAATTGACATGCCAATAGCCATTGCCTGACTGTCTTTTTCTTCTTCAATCATTTTTCTCGGAAACTTATTTTTACGCATAAAAGGCGAAGATTCAACGGCATCCGCAATTTTTTTCATCATAGCTACCGCTTCAACCGGATATGCGCCTGCTGCTGTTTCACCTGAAAGCATTATCGCATCAGTTCCGTCAAGAATTGCGTTTGCAACGTCGCTGGTTTCAGCTCTTGTCGGTATCGGATTTTCTATCATGCTTTCCAGCATTTGTGTTGCAACAATTACAACTTTGCGTTTGATATTTGCCTTTCGTATAATTGTTTTTTGCACAATCGGAACTTTCTCCGTTGAAATTTCAATACCTAAATCGCCTCTTGCAACCATAATACCGTCTGAAACTTCAATTATTCTGTCAATATTTTCAACAGCCTGCGGTTTTTCAATTTTTGAGATAATTTTAATATCATTGTTGTTATAAGATTTTGTGATTTCTCTTAATTGAATTACATCTTCAGCTTCTCTGACAAATGAAAGTCCAAGATAATCTATATCATTTTCACAGGCAAATTTGACAAATTTAAGATCCCTTTCGGTTAAAACATCAATACTTCCGGTTGAGCCGGGAATATTAATGCCTTTTCTCTGTTTCAAAAGTCCGTCTGTTAAAACTTTGGCATAAATTGTGCGATCTTCCACTTTTTGGACTTCAAGCTGAATTTTACCGTCATCAATAAGTATAAGTTCACCGGATTTTACGTCATCAGCCATGCCCTTATAATCAACCGGAATAATATCATCTGTCATTTCCGTCTGGTGTCTGAATTTAAGAACTTCACCTTTTTTTAGTTCAATCGGATTTTCAAGACACCCGATTCTTATTTTGGGTCCCTGCAGGTCAAGCAATACCGGAATAAGTGTTTTTTCCTCGGCTTCAATCTCTCTAATGTATGAAAGATTTTGTTTATGCATTTCGACATCTCCATGTGAGGAGTTAAGTCTGAACATAGTAACGCCTGATTGATAAAGCTTTCTAATCATTTCTTTAGTGTTTGAAGCGGGGCCTAATGTCGCAACTATTTTTGTCATGTTAAAATTAATCATTTTTTTCTCCTGATTTTGTGTTCTCTGTCCTATTTATATAACTATCTTATTTATAATTTGAATTAAAACTTTACAAAATATAATATCTTCTCTATAATATATACAACAAATAAATTCAGTTTACTAGTAAAAAAGATGAGGAATTGAGATTTATGAAAAAATTTTTAGCAGGTTTGGTGGTCTTGTGTTTGACTGCTTTTAGTGCAATCCCGGCACTTGCAGGCGTTTCCATCAATGATGTGGGCGCAGACTACTGGGCAAACAAAGAAATTGTTGATGTTGTTTCAAACGACATTATGGGACTTGATTCACAAAACAACTTTAATCCTGAAAAACAGGTTTCAAGAATTTGTTTTGTGAAAGCTTTATTGAAACTCTTATCAAATGATAATATCAATGTTTCAATAAAAAATTCATTCTCTGATGTTTCTGCATCAGACGCAAACTATGACAACATTTTGCGTTCACAGCAGTTAGGTCTTGTTTACGGATATCCCGACGGCACTTTCAAAGCCTCAAAACTTATGACCCGTGCAGAAACTCAATCTGTTATCAGCCATATTACTCAGGATAAAGTTTCAGATGCTTCATCCCTGACATCATTTGCTGATTACAAAACAATTCCGTGCTGGGCTAAACAAGTTTATGCCAAAACTCTGGAATACGGCATTTATGTAAATTATCCCAACGCAAACGAACTTCGTCCGAATGATATTTTGACAAGAGCAGAAGCTGCTGTTCTTCTTTCAAGATTAAAAGCAAAACTTGACCTTGTTAAAAACGAATACAAAGGTGAAGCTGTAGAACATTTGGATGTAAAACGCAATGCACCCAGCAACGAAGTTTTAGTTTTGAAAAAATCTAACGTAATTAAAGAAGGCAACGTACTTTCAATTGCCTTTACCGAAAAATTCAAATCAGAAGAAAGAGCTGCAGGCGAAGCAGTTTATTTTGTTAACGAAGAACCTATTTTTACTGAAGAAGGAACTTTGATTATTCCTGCAAACTCAAAATTCAACGGTACTATTTTGGGTATTGAAAAAGAGAAAAAATTTAACAAAAATGCCAGAGTTTACGTTCAAATTAACGAAATCGTTACGCCTGACGGTAATAAGGCTGCAATAAACGCAAAACCCTTCTATAAAAACTATGAACTTAAAGAAGGTCCTTGGATGACAGCCGGCAAATTACTTCTTTACACCGCCGGCGGTGCTGCAATCGGTACCGGTGCAGGTGTCGGTTTTGCATTCATTCCTAATCCGGCAAATATCGGAACAGGTGTTGCTATCGGTACTCCTGTCGGTGCAGGTATCGGTTTAATTACCGGTTTAGTTACTCCGGGATTAAAATACCATGCAAAAGCCGGTGAAGAAATTTATGTAATTCTTCTTGAAGATGCGTCTGTTGCAAAACAGGCTTTATAAAAAGGTAAACTGAATAAAAAAAAAGAAGTCCGATAATTTTATCGGGCTTCTTTTTTGTCCGTTTCGGCTAGTTCGTTCGGCTTTTAGTTTTAAACTTTCGGGTATCGAATTTATATTTAAAACCTTTAAAATGAATATGTGGATATAAATTATCCGTAAAGATTAAAGGAGTTTATGTATGAAAAGATTATTTATGATGCTGGCATTATTTGGTTTATTTTTAATTCCCGCCCAGAGTGCAAACGCATGGAGTGTCAGTCAGTTAAACCCTCTCCCGTATATCGGTATAGGGCATAATACAAGTACATTCAGCTTAAATCCGTTTACTGGATTTAAAAACTGCAACCCTTGCAAAGTTCGTAAGGCAGAGTGTGATCCTTGTAAAGCCAAAGTTATTGTTAATCCGTGTCCGAGATGTGTCAAAGCCTTTCCGGAAAGACAATGTACCGGCTGCCGTATTATGTACGATTATTAGATACTGTATCTAAAACGTCCGGAGATAATGTGTGAGACCGGCGTAATATAAAAAGAACTCCTCTTTATTATATGAGGAGTTCTTTTATAATATCGGTATTTTAATAAGCTATTTCTTCAAGAGTTTTGAATATTTTGTCCGTTATTTGCTGAATATATTCCTGACTAACCATTCCGTTAATTACCGCATCAGATATCTGATATGCAGGGCGAATATATTCCTGAGCGGTGCGGTTAACATCTGCAAACTGCATGTCTGCTGCTGCCCCTGTTTTACCCCTCAGAGCTGCACGCTTATACCAGCGCTCTTTAATTACATCAAGCGGTGTAAATACATAGACTTTTACGTCCATAATTTCTCTTAAACCTTCATTCAAAACATAAAGTCCTTCAGTTAATATGACTTTTGCCGGTTTTTTAAGTTCTCCGTCAGGGTTACTTTCGCAGGTGACAAAATCATAAAGCGGAGATTTTATTTCCTTACCTTTTTTTAAGGACATAAGGTGTTTTTTCATCAAATCCAGATCAATGGCTGCCGGTGTATCAAAGCTGAAACCGCTTTTAAAGAGTTCTTCATAACTTCCGGCTTCTTTTAATTCTTTTGAAGTGTCCTTGTAATAATCATCACATCTTATTACTGTATAAATTCCTTCTTTTTTCTCTTTGACGCAGGCTTTGATTGTGTTATCGACAAAAACGGTTTTGCCGGAAGCGCTTTCGCCAGTTATGCCTATTAAAAAAGTTTTTTTCTTTTCCTGAACAACCATGCGTGCAATATTCAAAATAAGATTATCAGCAGTTTTTAAAAACAGCGGCTGCGGTTGAAGTTTATCTTCTTCAAGAATTTTTTTTAATGCATCCACGATGGTTGATATAACTTCCATATCTCGTCTGCTTGAATAATAGTCATAACTTGTCAGCTGAAAATCTGTTTTCATAATTTGTTTTCTATCCTTTATAAATATATTTTCTTATATTTTACTTTAAAGTTATTTTAATTTCCCGTTATTTATAAATTTTGTAACAATATTATTTAAAACTTTAAAGATTTGGGAATTATAACCGTAAGAGTATTATGTAAAGTTAATTGGAGTATGTAAGTATGTATCGTGACGAAATTTTTGAAAATGCTTTGCGTGAAAGAAGAGAAGAAAACTATTCAAACTTGAAAACCGAAATTTCATCTATGGAAGCGGCGATCGAAAAATTTTTAAACAATATTTTGGAATGTACAGCATCCGTATCAGAGCGTGACTTTAATGTAACAACACTATAGTTTTTCTATAGTGTTGTTTATGCATACATTCCGTAACCGCTGTTAAGTCCGAAACCTTGCATAAAGGGTGTATTAAATTGACTAAACGGCATTGAAAATAAATTGTTCATGCTAAATCCGTTACTAAAGCCGGAAAGTGCAGTGAGTGAAGAATTTTCAAATGTATTGATTACATAATCAAGTTTTGCTATTGTTTCTTTTAAACTTGAGTTGTCATCAGCAGCCTTTTTTTCATCATCATGAGCTGCAACAGCTTTGGATGATGATTTTGACTTAGATTTCTTTTCAGAGTCTGAGGCTGTTTTTGTATCACTCTTTAAATCTTTTTGCGGAGTTTTCGATTCTGCAACTTCAGTGGTATCTGATTTCTCTGATATATTAAATTCACCGTTTTCTATTGCATTAGTAACATTTGAATATGAAGTTTCAACAACTTTATTTTCGACGCCTTCCTGACTATATTTATCGGCCGCAGTCAAAAGCACCTGTTCTAAGACCTGAGGGTTATTTTGGGCTTCTTTCGTTATTTGATTAGCAAGTTCATCATGAGCCTTATCAAGCTCGGATTTGCCAAAAAGTTTTTGCGCACCTTTTCCAGCAAAATAACTTGCTGTAAGACCTATTGCAGCCCCTAAAATACTGCCGACAAGTGTGCCTGCTCCGGGGATGACAGAACCGATTGCGGCACCCATTGCTGCTCCGGCTTTTGCCCCGACTGCGTATGCTGCTACCTGTGTTCCCGCAATAGCAAGTGTCCGGCCTGTTTGTTTAAGAGCTTTTTTTGTACCTAACTCTCGTTTTGTTTGAATTATTTCTGGAGCAGCGAATGCAAGATCAATACCTACCGCCGTCAGACAGTTTGCACGTCCGAATTTTGCAAGTTTTCTGAGATTTTTTGATTCGGTCAGCATTTCGGCTGTTTTTTTGCTTGCTTTGTTGTAGCCGGAATATTTTTTTACCGCATTCCAGGCTTTTCCACGCTTTGTGGTGGTTTGTGCTTGATTTGCAATTTTTGTTTCTCTAAGTTTTAGTCTTTCGTCTGCAATCTGTTTTTCAATTTCATCTAGTTTATTTGCATAAGCTTTTTTATCAAGATTTTTTAAATCATTAAAACTGTCTTTGACTTTTGTATAATATTCGTTGCGTTTGCAGTCGATAAGTCCTTTTTTCTGCTGCTGTGTATAGTTAGCTCTTTCAATATTTTTTATTTCAAGCTCCTGAAGTCTTCTTTGTGCATTTTGAACTTCCATTGCACGCTTGTAGTTTCGTACTGTTTCTTTTTGAGTTGTACCTTTCAAACTTTCTTCAAACTCTTTTTGAGCAGTCCATACGGATTTTCTGTTTTTCCAGTTAGGCGCAAGAGTATTGAATCCACGGAAAGCCTTTTCTGCACCTACTGTCCATAAAAATGATGTTGTATCTGCGGAATATTCTTTTTCAACAGGTTCGTAGCCGAGTGCATAGCGTGTAACTGTTTTTAAATCATTATTAACATTAATACTGTCGCTCATAATTTTCCCTTTTAAATTTTCCCCGTATGTATATATAAAGTATTTTTATTCATAAAAATTGCCAGTACCTGCGAAAAAGGACTAAGTTTTGTTAAGCTTAGTCCTTTTCTCCGGGGATTAAAGGGTATGGAGTTGGAATTATTTATGGGAGCGTACTAAAGTTGTTTTGATTGATTGTATGCGGCATCGTTTGCATAAAAGGATTTGTTGAGTTTAAACCGGTCGCATTTGCCGCTTGATTATACATCTGTTCCAGTTTCATAAATTCTGCATCATTTAGTGCAGTATTGCCGCCGTATGGCATTTTTATATTACTAAAATCCATTTGCGGTATATCTGTTGATGATTTATTTTCTTGATTTTTAGCCTGCTTTTCGGTGTAAGTTTTGCCG
The DNA here is from genome assembly GCA_944322785.1 of Candidatus Gastranaerophilales bacterium. GTDB lineage: Bacteria > Cyanobacteriota > Vampirovibrionia > Gastranaerophilales > Gastranaerophilaceae > Scatenecus. Next base: position 23,607 of record CALUPW010000009.1, read on the forward strand.
AATATAAATCTTCCAAGCATATCACCTCCGACAAAACCTATAGCGCCGCCAAGAAGCGGAATCGGAATAAGAGCCTGAGTAATTGCACCTAAAAGTGTACTAAGTCCTAGTCTTCCTGCCGTTTTTGCGGTTTCTCCGGCTCCGGTCAGCACTCCTTCCTCTTTAGTTGCTTTAAATATATTCGGCGCTTCAACTGCAAGCGTGATAACTGCACCGATTAGTGGCATTCTTTTGCCGAAGACTTTTCCTACACTTTTTAATTGTGCAATAAATTTAGATTTGCTGGCAGCCTCGGCGGCTTCACCTGCAAGTTTCCAATTATTTTTCAAATCCGGCCAGATACTTGTTAAACTCTTTTTAGTTGCTTTCCAGAAAGAACCACCGTTATCTGCAATTTGTTTTTCGTTATGCTTTACGGTAGCTTCAAATGCATCTCCAAAAGACCATTTTAGTCTGTCTTTAATAGGTGCTTGAAGATTTCCGCTGACATTCCATGTCTCTTTAAATTTGTTGGAAAAAGCTTCATAACCTGTGCCGAATACAAATTCTGGATACATTTTTAAATAATTCATGGCAGTATTCATTGTAACCATACTAACCTACCTTAAATTTACCTAACCTTATATTTATAAAAAAATATTTTTCTATTAAATTGCATTAAATTTTTATTTTATTACAAAATGTTAACAATTAAATATTTTTGATTTCATAATAATATTTGATTTGCAAACTTTTATTAAAGCTGTATAATAAATTATATGTATTGTGCGGATTCGAAAGTTTTTATAGAGGATGACGATTTGTGCATAAGTTGTGAAAATTATGTGCATGATTTGGAATGTCCGCTTCTTTCGGCTCTTGCACAGGGGGATGTTTTTCTAGAAGGTTCGCTTCAGGTGACGAATTGCGGATTTTATAAAGAATTTAAGCGAAATTTACATATAGTTAAAGGTGATTAGATGCACAATATAACTTTAATAAACGGTGATGGAATAGGTCCTGAAATATCGGATGCGGTTGTAAGAATAATTGAAGCTGCAGGGGTTGATATAAACTGGGATGTCCAAACAGCAGGCCAGGATGTGATTGAAAAGGATGGGACACCTTTACCTGAGCGGGTTTTAAATTCAATAAAGAAAAATAAAGTCGCTCTGAAAGCTCCTGTTACAACCCCGATTGGAAAAGGTTTTCGCTCAGTTAATGTGCAGCTTCGCAAGGAACTTGATTTGTATGCAAATTTAAGACCGTGCAAAAATCTGCCCAATGTCAAAACACGTTTTGAAAATGTCGATATTATTGTTGTACGTGAAAATACGGAAGATTTATATGCGGGTATTGAGCGTCAGGTTGATGAAAATACTGCAGAAAGCATAAAAATTATTACCCGCAGGGCATCTGAAAGAATTTGTAAATTTGCATTTGATTATGCAGTTAAGAATACTCGAAAAGAGGTTTGCGTTGTTACAAAAGCAAATATTATGAAACTTTCAGACGGTTTATTTTTAGATGCATACAGAGAAGTTTCAAAAAATTATCCGCAAATAAATAAAAAAGAAATTCTTGTAGATAATTTGTGTATGCAGCTTGTACAAAAGCCGGAACAGTTTGATGTACTTGTGCTGCCCAATTTATACGGTGATATAGTTTCTGATTTGTGCGCCGGTTTAATTGGTGGGCTGGGTGTTGCTCAGGGGGCAAATATAGGACATGATTACGCTGTATTTGAGCCTGTTCACGGCTCGGCTCCGGATATAAAAGGACAAAATAAAGCTAATCCGACGGCACTTTTGTTATCAGCAATCGAAATGCTTAAATATATAGGAGAGAACGATTGTGCGAAAAAAATTGAAAAAGCCCTGTTTTTGACGCTAAAAAGCGGAAAAAGTACAATGGATTTAGGCGGAAATTTAGGAACTAAAGAATTCGCAGATGAAATAATAAAAAATCTGAAAAAATAGAGTCAGGATTTTTGACGACAGCTTAAATTAATCCCAAATCTTTTAAAAATTTTTCGTTGTCTGCGAGTTCAGCCAATTTTTCATCTTCAAACGGGTCAACTACGCCATTTTTAAATCTTTCCTGCATCATTTCAATATGGGAAGTATTTTCAGGGTTTGAAGTTACAAGTTTTGAGAAGTTTTTGATATCGCACTGTTTTTCATACATTTCAACAGCCCGTTTTGAAAGACCGTCAAGAAAATCATTTTTTAGCGGTTCAAAATCTTGTGATATCGGATTAATCATTCCCTGAACTGCTTTTTGTTTATTTTGACCGTTTAATTTTGAAACCAGTTTTCTGAACATCTGCATACACATTTCCCCCTATACATATTATGCATTATTTTTCAAATAATGCAATCAATCTTAAGATTTAGCTGAGAGCTGATAAAATCTTGATTATAATATTTCTTTAAACTATAATGTTTTTGCTGAATAAAATAAGATGAAAGAGGTCTAAAATGCTTGATATCAGATTAATTCGAGAAAACCCCGAAAAAATAAACGAACTTTTAAAAAGAAGAAACCCCGAACTTTCAATTGATGAAGTTATTAAGATTGATGAAGAAAGACGAAAAATTCAGACTCAGGCTGATGAATTGAGGGCAAAACGCAAAAAAGATTCTCAAATGATAGGAGAATTAAAGAAAAAAGGTGAAAATACCGATGCCGTGCAGGAAGAAGTACGTAAAATCGGTGATGATATCAAAGCATTGGAAGAAAAACAAACCGAATTGGATGGAAAACAGCGTGACATACTTCTTCATATCCCGAATATTCCGGATGAAACAACGCCGATAGGCGCATCAGAGGATGACAATGTTGAAGTTTACAAGTGGGGCGAACCCCGGAAATTTGACTTTGAATTTAAACCTCACTGGGATTTATGTGAAGAAAAAGGGCTGGTTGATTTTGAGCGGGGGGTAAAACTTTCTCAAAGCCGTTTTACACTTTACCGTGGCAAAGGGGCAAAACTTGAACGAGCCATTATCAACTTTTTCCTTGATTATCATTGCGGAGAACAGGGATATGAAGAAATTTTGCCGCCTTTTATGGCAAATGCAGCAACTATGACAGGCACCGGTCAATTGCCAAAATTTGCTGAAGATATGTATAAATGTGTTGATGAAGATTTGTACTTGATACCGACAGCGGAAGTCCCTGTTACCAATATTTATGCGGGTGAAATCTTAAATGAAGAAGACCTGCCTAAATATATGACGGCATATACTCCTTGCTTCCGTCGTGAAGCCGGTTCTGCCGGAAAAGATACCAGAGGTTTAATTCGTGTTCACCAGTTTAATAAAGTTGAACTTGTAAAACTTACTACACCTGAAACAAGCAAAGAAGAACACGAAAAATTGACCGAAGATGCTGAAAAAATGCTTCAATTGCTTGAACTTCCATATCGACGTGAAGCCTTGTGTACTGCTGATATCGGTTTTTCCGCAAACAAATGCTGGGATCTTGAAGTCTGGATGCCGTCATACGGAACGTATAAAGAAATTTCAAGCTGCTCTAATTACGGAGACTATCAGGCAAGACGTGCAAATATCCGTTATCGTGAAAAGTCAACCGGCAAAGTAAGACTTGTACATACAATCAACGGTTCAGGTCTTGCAGTCGGCAGAACTTTTGCGGCAATTGTCGAAAATTACCAGCAAAAAGATGGAACAATTATAATTCCTGAAGTTTTAAGAAAATACACCGGATTTGATAAGATATAAAAAGGCTCCCGATAGGGAGCTTTTTACGGGTTTGTTTTTTCAAAAATCTTGTTAATCGGATTATCGTAAAATTTTTCTTTTACTTTATCGGCTTCTTTACAGCATTTTTCAATAAATTTAACGGGGCTACCGAATATATCATTTAAAAAACTGTCTGTATGCGATTTGTAGTAATACTTTCCGTCCAAAATTGTTCCGGTTAAAAGTTTATTGTTAAGTGTGCTTATTGACACATTCACAGGATTATCAGCTTGAGAAGCAGCCAATTGAGATAATTTTTCAATCTCTTTGTTTGTGTGTATTCTGGTTCTTAAAAAATTATGAGCTTGCATGTGAATTTTGAGGCTCATTCCGAAGTTTGTGCGGTTTTGAGTATTAAAATTTATTTGCATAGTTTTTTCCTCTGTTTTAATTTATAAACTTATAAAATTATTTTTTGCTATTTAATTTTAACAATTTTACAATTTTTAATTTTTAGGGCATAATATTTTAGTAAACAGCTTTTAGTAAGGATTAGGATGTACGGATTTCCCTTTGAACTGGATGAATTTCAAAAAGATGCCTGTAATTTTATTGATGATGGCAAAAGTGTGGTTGTCTGTGCGCCTACAGGTGCCGGCAAGACGGTTATTGCAGAACATGCAATCCATCGTGCTTTAGAAACCGATACAAGAGTATTTTATACAACTCCATTAAAGGCTCTTTCCAATCAAAAGTATTATGATTTTTCAAACAAGTTCGGGCAGGACAAAGTCGGGCTTTTGACAGGTGACACTTCAATAAATCGAAACGCACAGATTGTTGTTATGACAACGGAAGTTTTCCGAAATATGCTTTACGGAACAAATTTCGGTGCCGTTGCGGATAATATGAAAGATGTTCGTTATGTTGTACTTGATGAAGTTCATTATATGAACGATGAACAGCGAGGTACGGTTTGGGAAGAGAGTATAATCTATTGTCCTACCAATGTTCAGATAATTGCGCTTTCCGCAACTGTTGCAAACGCAGATGAACTTACTGACTGGATTAATACGGTTCATTCGAAAACAGAACTTGTAAATACGGATTTCCGTCCTGTGCCTCTAAAATTCTTCTACTTTGACAGTTCACAGCCTTACAAACTTCTTCCGCTATTAACACCGTCTGGCGCTTTAAACAACAAAATCAAACCGGAAAAACGAAAATTTGCGCATGGAAAGTTAAAACAAAAAACTTATGTAAAAGAAGTTGTGAGAAATTTAGAGCAAAATGATATGCTTCCTGCAATTTATTTTACATTTTCACGTCGCAAATGTGATGAACAGATGGAAAAATGTGCTGGACTCGAACTTGTAACACCTAGTGAGCGAGCACAAATCAGGCAGTTTATAGACGAATATATAGCAGAAAACCCGTACCTTTATAACAACAAACATATTGAATATCTGCTTTGCGGAGTTGCCTCGCATCATGCAGGACTTTTACCTTCATGGAAATTACTTGTGGAAAAACTTTTTCAAAAAGGACTTATAAAAGTTGTTTTTGCAACAGAAACTCTTGCTGCAGGAATCAACATGCCGGCACGTTCAACTGTTATCAGTTCAACAAGTAAGCGTACAGACAGCGGACACAGAATGCTTACGGCAAGTGAATTTTTGCAGATGTCAGGACGGGCTGGACGCCGTGGAATGGATGAAGTTGGTTATGTAACAATTGTCGGAACCCCTTTTCAATCGCCCGAGGAAGTTGCAGAGCTTGTTTTAAGTGATGCAAATCCTCTGGAAAGTCGTTTTTCTCCAAGTTATTCAATGGTTCTTAATCTTCTTCAGAGATTCAGTCTTGATGAGGCTAAAGAGCTTATTTTGAAAAGTTTCGGATATTTTTCAACTGGCACCCGCCTCCATCCTATTTTAAAACAAATTGAGATGAATAATCAGGAAATTGCACAAAGAGAATTTGTCTGTCCTTTTAAACTTTCGGATAAAGAACTTTTTGAATATGACAAACTCCGTCATATTTATGTTCAGAACCGCCAGACATATAAGAAAATCTGTAAACAGGAAAAATCAAAAAACAGACCGCTTTCTCCCGAAGCTGTTCAATTTGGACGTGAAACAAAGGCTATGCTTGCGAAAATGCATGATTTTCATTGTGACACCTGCAAACTCTACAAAAAACACTCAAAAAATATTGAAGTTATAGAACGCTTGAATATCAGACAAAAAAAACTTGAAAAAGAAGTTGAAAAACAGCGTGATATTTTCTGGAACAAGTTTCTTGCACATAGAAGCGTGCTGATTGATTTCGGTTACTTAGAGAACGATTATCCGACACCGAAAGGTATTACAACCTCTCAAATCCGTTCGGAAAATGAACTTTATATTGCAGAAATTATATTTTCGGGAATTCTGGAAAATCTTACGCCGTCGCAGCTTGCCGGTGTTATTTGTGCAATAACAACCGAGGATTTAAGACTTGAAATTCCGTATATTCCTTTTTCAGAACAGGTCAGAAAAATTTTAAATCAAATAAGAAATATCCGCCGCAAAATCGAAAAAATTCAAAATAATTATGATGTAGAAGCACCTTTGTATATTAATCCCTATTTTTCATCAATAATTGAGTTATGGGTTGAAGGTGCCGAGTGGGAAACCGTTTCACAACAAATTGATATTGGTGAAGGAGATCTGGTGCGCTCATTTAAACGGGTAGTTGATGTCTTAAGACAGTTTACGACAATAGAGAATGTTCCGGAATCTCTTGTATTTACCGCAAGGGAAGCAATTGATAAAATTCAAAGAGAACCTGTTGATCTGGATTAAGGAGAATAAAGTGGAAGATAATGAAAATATAGAAAATCAATCTGATGTAATCGTTCAAAAATTAAATCCTATTTTAAAAGAAGGATACAGTCAAAAGAGCAGCAATTTATGTTTTGCAACAACTTCAGTGTGGAAAATCTTGTTTTTATCTGTTTTATCCTTTGGTGTCTATGAGATAATTTATTTTTTCACTTTGTGGAAACGCCTGAATGATAATTTCGGATATCAAGTCCGCCCCGTGGCACGTGGATTTTTTGCAGTTATTACGAATTTCTGGCTCTTTGGAATTCTTGAAAAATATTTTAAAGCTTTTGATGAAAAAGCTTTTTGCGGAATATTTATTGCGTTTTTATATTTTTTAATTAACTTTACCTCAAAACTGCCTGATTATTATTGGCTGATTACATTTGGAACAGTATTGATACCTGTATATATTCAAATAAAAATAAATAAAATCAACAAAAATAATTTTCCGGATGCCCCGCATAATTGCTGGTCAGTTGCAAATACAATCTGGACACTTGTTTTGACTGTTTTCTTTTTGCTTGCAATACTCGGTTTAATATCTGAAAGCTAAAATAAATAAGTGTAAAGTTGCCTCTATTTAGTTTTGTAAAAACTTTGTTGCTTTTGCAACACAATATATTGAGAAAAGTGTAAATTTATGTTACAATAGTAGTAGAGGGGCGTTAAATGCCCTCAAAGTGGTTTTTTATACACCCCTTGATGAGTGTTATTCCCCACACCACTCTTAAATAAAAAAGGTATCCGTTACTTCAACCTGTGAGGTCGACCTATGGATACTATTTTGTCACGCCAAAATTCCGTTTTTTCAACATTTGCCGAAAAGGCTGTTTACCTTTTGGCTGTTGCATCCGTTGTGTGTATTCAGAATTTTATCTGGACAAATCCTATTATGGCGGATGATTTAAAAATTGCTCATCACACGCAGCCTGCTATTGAGGAGATTGGACTTAAAGAAAAAATTATGCTTGAATTTTCGCCGGAATTGAGAAAGAAAAAGTTCGACGAAAATATTAAAGAAAAATATCCGAATGCAATTATTGCAGATGTTCAGGACGGTGTCAAACACATAAAACTTACAAAATATTACAGCGGTCGTCCGGTTAGAATAAATATTGTAGAAGTTGATTTTAAAGTTGCTTCAAATCTTGAAGTTATACCTGTTCTCTCAAATTCGGAAAAACTTAAAACCCGCCGCACGATTTCAAATATTGTAAAAGACAAAAATGCAATTGCGGCAATTAACGGGACTTATTTTACGTTTCAATCAGGGGTTCCGCTTGGCACATTGATGATAGACGGAAAAATTTATACTGGTCCGGTTTATGACAGAGTTGCAATGGGAATTTTTGACGACGGATTTGATGTTGCAAGAGTTCAGCTGAGAGCATCTCTTGAAGGAAGCGGAACAAAAGTTAAAGTCGACAACATAAATCAGCCGAGAATGCTTTCAACACATGTTCTTATATATACTCCGGAGTGGGGCAAATATTCTCCCTATGCTCCGAAGTACGGTATGGGTTTGAGGGTTGCGGAAGGCAAAATCACAAAAGCCTCCGCAAACCCGCTCGATATTCCGCAAAACGGATATGTGATTTCCGGCCCCAAAAAACTTCTTCAGCCGTTGTTAAAAGATAAAGATGTAAAACTTGATATAAAAACAACTCCTGAGTGGAAAAATGTAAAACATATTATAAGCGGCGGTCCGTATCTTGTTAAAAACGGCGAGGTTTTTGTTGATATGACAGCACAAAAGCTCGGCGCAATCGGCGGACGCAATCCCAGAACTGCAGTAGGCTATACATCTGACAACAACTTGATTTTATTGACTGCAGACGGTCGTGAAGGAAGTTCAATAGGAATGACATTGATGGAACTTGCGAATTTTATGAAATCAATAGGATGTATCGGGGCAATCAATCTTGACGGCGGCGGATCTACAGTTATGTATGTTGACGGTAAAGTCGTCAACAAGCCACAAACAAGAGGCGGAATACCGCTTTCCAATGCTCTTGTTATTTCGGAAAATTATCAGGGACTTGCAAATATAGAAGAAAATAATTCATTACCGTCAGAACCTCTATCAGATGACAATTCTCAGGCAAGAAAACCAAAAACAGGCAGACTTTTTAAAAATGACGCATAAAAATTTGTAAAAATTTTCAAAATTTCATACCTATGCTCATATAAGTTACATTCTTACTCAACCAGCACATCCCCTGCGCTTCACCTCGCAGGGATTTTTTTTAATAAATATACGGATGTTTTAATATATAGTCACCGAGATTTTTATAGTCACCGAGATTTTTGTAATCTTTTGTCATTAATTTAGCAAAACCACTCCAGCCTTTATTACGAATAACATATATTGCAGCTATAATAATAGCAGGAATTAGAGGAATAATACTATATTTAAATATTTTATTTCTATTAGAGTTTCTTTTATTATCTGGAATCTTTTCTATAAGAATTGGAAAATTGTTTGGGTCTTTTTGTTTGCTATATCGGGGCATAATTGTTAATGCATAAACTTTGTTAACTGGCATAAAAATTTCCTTTTATATTTGTATTCTATATTCATTATAAAATAATAAAAAAATAAAAATTGCTAGTATCTTATGTTCTGATCAATAATATCCGATACCCACGGAATTCGGCTGTAAAGTCCTAAAAATGAAGTTATTGCAAGATAAAACAAAAGTACATAAATCGCAGTTTGTATAATGGAATATCCAAAAAATACTGGTGCATTAAAAAATAATGCGATTTGTGCGGCAAGTATGTTTATAAAAGGTATAAAACTCAAAAGATTTAATATAAATCCCAATAGCAGGCACAACAAAACATAACCAATTGAAATGAAAATTGATTGGAATATGTGGTACTGAAGGAATTTTGTAAGCGGTGCCCTGCGGATTAAACCGATTATCAGCCATATAAATCCCGCAAAACCCATTGTTAAATAACTCAATCCCGCAACAATGCGTTCAATCATAAAAGGTTTTCGTGTTTCATGATACATATTTATGCGCTTTCTAATTCACCATTACGCTTTTTATCAATGTATTCATCCAACACCTGAATATAAACAAGTTTATGTTCGTCATTATCAGGTTCAATTTTGATTGCCGCACGATAGGAAGCTATTGATTTTTCAATTTCGTTTTTAAGATAATGTGCATTTCCTAAAAGCATATAAGTTTGCGCATCGTTCGGGGAAATTCTGAGCGCTTCTTTGTACAAATCCATAGCTTCATCAAGTCTGTTAAGGTTTGTATAAAGATTTGCGAGAAGAAGATATGCATTAATTTCTTTCGGATTAGTTTGAATTGCACGTTTATACATCTCTATTGCAATATCATTTTCTTTAAACTCTGACAGAGCAATGGAATAGCAAATGTAGGCTTTGTAATTATCGCCATCCATTTTAAGAGCTTTTTCAAAGTAGTTATATGCTTTTTCACGCTCTTTCATTAAAGTAAGAGTGTTTCCGATACAAATTGCAACAATTTTGTTGTCTGGATTGAGCGCAAAAACTTTTTTGTAAAGTTCAAGAGCCGTTTCGTAATCAAAAAGTTTGAAACAGACATTTCCCATATCAACAAGAGCAGTTATGTTTTCAGGATCAAGCGACAATGCTTTTTCATAATAAGCTCTTGCTTCAACGTATTCCTCAAAATCCTGATAAAGCAGTGCAATTGCATTATAGATTTCAGGATTTGACGAGCACAAATCAATTGCACGGTTGTAATAAAACAACGCTTTTGAAAAATTTTTCCATTCGGCAAAAACGTTTCCGATGTTATAGTAAATAATATAATTTTTAGGATTAATCTCCAGAGCTTTATTGTAGTATGAAAGGGATTTCCTGAAATCTCTTTCGTAAAACCACATTGTACCCATACCGATTAGAGCCTCAACATCGTTGGGCGAAATCGTCAATAAACTTTCCAAAACCGACATAACTTTGTCATAATCCTGCAATTCAAGATAGAGTTTTGAAAGTTTGTGATACAATTCAATATTCTGCGGTTCTTTAGCCATTGCTAAAATCGCATCTTCAATTTGTCTGTCCAGTTCTTTTTTCTTTATATCTTCCATGATTATTATTTTAACCTATAAGTGTTATTTTGTAAAAATATTTAGAAATGTAACGGGTATGATATTCATACCCGTTTTTATTTATTTGTTATATTTTGAAAATTCTTTAGAATTTTCTCTCCATTCTTCTTCCGGAATGCTGAACGCATTATTCCAAAATTTTTCAATTGCATAGGTTTCCCGCTCGTCTTTGTGAAGAATATGAACTACAACATCGCCGAAATCAAGAAGATTCCATCTGTTTTTGCTGTCGTTTTCCACTCTTAACGGCGGTCTGTTAAGTTCTTTTTTAGTTCGTTCTTTTACGGTTTCCATCAAGGCCTTGACATGCGGCGTTGAATCCCCTGTTACTATAACAAAATAATCTGCAAGTGATGAAACATGGCTGATATTTAAAATAGAAATATTTTTACCGAGTTTATCATCAAGCATCCCTGCGATTATGCAGGCTAGTTTATGTGAATCAAATTGTTCCAAGTTAGTCCGTCCTATTCAATCATATCTACACGTCGTTTGTGTCTTCCGCCTTCAAAACCTGTTTTAAGCCAGATATCTACAATATCAAGAGCAAGGTGTTCTCCGATTACACGTTCACCCAAGCAAAGCACATTTGCATTGTTGTGTGCTCTTGAAACTCTGGCTGAATATGTATCACCGCACAGTGCTGCCCTGATTCCCCGAACTTTATTTGCAGCAATTGACATACCGATGCCGGTTCCGCAAACAAGGATACCACGGTTTGATTTGCCGGAAATAATGCGTTCACAAACAGTACGTGCAATTTCCGGATAATCACAGGCTTCACGTGTATGTGTGCCTAAATCAACGTAAGGAATATTTCTTGATTTTAAATATTCAATAATTTTTTCTTTATACAAGAAACCGCCGTGGTCTGAGCCGATTGCAACTTTCAAATCTTCCATATAAACACCTCATTTCCATAAAATAAGGACACAAGCCCTTAATACAAATCTATATTTTAATTATAATGTTTTTTTCAATATCTTGCAAATCTTTAAGGGGTTTATGTTACAAATATTTTACGCATTAAAAAAGCCCTTATTCATTTAAGGGCTTTTTATGCTAATAAATCTTCATTACCTCTGTTTAAAATTTTGGACTTGTCTTCTGCTTCCTGTTTTACAGCTTCAGGTGTTGAGCCGGTTACTATTTGTTCTTCTCCATCAGGACCTTTGATTGTTGTTGCAAAAGTTCCGTCGCTTTTTATTTCAATATTATTATCAGCACAGAATTTCTTTTGTTCCTCAACTTCAGTTTCTTTTTTCTGTTTAGCTTCTTTTATTTCTTCAACCGTTGATGCAGTAATCGTTTCTTTTTGTCCAAAAATGTCAGTTACGTTTGCAGAATATGTGTCCTCTGTTTCGTTGTAAGTTATGCCTTCCTGATACAGTTTGGACAATTCTAATAATTTTTTATTTTCTTCAACTGCCTTTTCATAATTTGCATTAAGTTCTCTGTTTTGTTGTTCCAATTCCGCAAGCTGACTGTTTTCAGAGGTCTTGCCGGCTGCACCTGCATCAGCAGTTTCCTGCGTATTGTCGACTTTTTTGCCTGTGAATGCACTTAAGATTGCACCGCCGAGTGAAGCAATCCCGCCTAATGCAAGCATCCATTTTTCGCCTTTTGACAATTCGTTATTGTAACTTCCATAGCCATAGCCGTAGTCAAAACCGCCATACATCCCGCCGTAAATGCCACCGTACGGCATGCCTGAAAATCCCGTACCGTAATTGTTGTAAATTTTTTCGGTACGGATATTGATATTAGGCTTTTTGCCTAAATCTAATCTCCCTGCCGGGAATGTATAATGGTTTTTTCCAACCATCCATGACATTTTTGAGTTCTCCTTTGTTTAGTGTTATATTTGATTATTCGTCTTGCTGTGCAGCTGCTTGCTTTTTGGCAGCGGCATCTTTTGCGTAATTTTCTGCATCTTCTTCTGATGAGAATTGTTTAATTTGACCGTTTTCTTTTAAAGGTTCTCCGTTAATTGTAGCAACCCAGTATCCGCCATATTGTTTTGCTGTGCCTTCATATACCTGATGTTCTTTAAGACTGTATTCGGATTTTATTTTTTCATCAGGACGCTCGTTTTCTGCTCTGATACTGTATGTTTTACCGTTGTCTAGCGTAATTGTATTTTTAAGTTCTATATTACCGGGTGCTATAGCTTTGCCGCCAAAAATTTCCTTGACAATTGCCATAATTTCATCGTGGCTTAATTCTTCGCCATTCGGCCCTTTATACATATATTTGACAATACCATAGCCTGTTTCGCCCTTATACTGTCCATTACCAAGATATTCAGACTTGTCAATGGTATAAGTAGTTGTTTCTTCAGTTTTTACTTCTTCAGCGTCCGGATTATATATTTGACCTGACAGCTCTTTCATTTTTTGAATTTCGTCATTTTTTTGTTTAAGTAGCTGAGCCTTTAAATCAGCATTTTTTTCTCTGAGTTCTTTAATTTGTTCTTCTAATGCTTCATTAGCTTCTTTTTGCGCCTGAATTTCAGCTTTACCGTCATCAGATGCCGGAGGTGTTCCTTCAATTTTTTCCTGACCGCCTGTGAAAGCACCTAAAATAGCGCCGCCGATTGCGCCGATTCCGCCCAGTGCGAGCATCCACTTTTCACCTTTAGTCAGCCCGGGATCATAGTAACCATAGTTTCCGTACATCCCGTAATTCATCATAGGAAACATCGCACCACCATAGTTGTTATGCACTTCTTTATGGTAGATATTGATTGAACCGCCGCCCTGGTATCTTGACCATTGCCCCGGTCTGAATGGTTGTCTTCCTATCGGATGTCCACCCATGGTACTCTCCTTTATCTAACTTCTTATATATATAAAGTATATAAAATATTATATATTGCTTGATATTGAAATAATATTTACAATACTTAATATTTAAAGAAGCTATATAAAATATATATGCCCAAAAAGTTGTATATTTTTTCGTTTGCGCTTTGTTAAATGTCTAAACCCGAAAATAATTGTAAACTTGAGGCGCTGTTAAGAGACGGATAGTCTTCAATATTGTAATTGTTGATAAAATTTATTGCTTCATATCGTGCTTTTTCAAGGATTTCCGCATCGCGGACAATATCCGAAATAATCAAATCAGGTAATCCGCTCTGACGTGTTCCTAGAAATTCACCGGGGCCGCGGAGCTGTAAATCCTTTTCCGCAATAACAAAGCCGTCGTTTGTTTGAGTCATAATTCCGAGGCGTTCGCGGGTTTCCTGAGAACGTGAGGAGCTTACAAGAACACAGTATGATTGAAGACTGTTTCTGCCGACGCGTCCTCTCAACTGGTGAAGCTGGCTCAGTCCGAAGCGTTCGGCATTTTCAATTACCATAACCGTTGCGTTAGGAACATCAACTCCGACTTCAACAACGGTTGTTGCAACCAGAATATCGTATTGTTTGTTTTTAAAGTCAGCCATAACCTGTTCTTTTTCGTCATTTTTAAGTTTTCCATGCAAAAGACCTATTTTAAATTGAGGGAAAACTTCATTTTGTAATTTTTCGGCTTCAATAGTTGCGGCTTTTGCTGACAAGGTTTCGCTCTCCTCAATCAGCGGATAAACAACGTACGCTTGCCTGCCTGTTTCAACTTCCCGTTTTATCAAATCATAAACACTTTTATGAGATGATGTAAGATAAGTTTTTATAGGCAGCCTGCCTTTGGGCATTTCATCAATTATTGTCAAATCAAGATCACCATGGACTGTAAGTGCAAGTGTTCTTGGAATAGGAGTTGCAGTCATTGTAAGAATTTGCGGATTTTGAGATTTCTTTTTCAAAACATTTCTCTGTTTAACTCCGAATCTGTGCTGTTCATCAACAACGATTGCGCCGAGGTTGTAAAAGTCTGTTGTATCTTGAATTAATGCATGTGTGCCGACTGCAATATTTGTCTGTCCGTTGCGCAAATCAGTTTGAAATTTTTCACGCACCTTTTTGCTCTGGCTTCCGAGAAACAGTCCGACACTCAATCCTAAAGGCGTAAGCCAGTTTACCAGATTGTTATAGTGCTGCTGAGCAAGAATTTCTGTCGGAGCCATAATTGCTCCCTGATATCCGTTTTCGACTCCTGCTAGAAGCATAATGCATGCAACTACTGTTTTTCCGCTACCGACATCCCCCTGAAGAAGGCGTGCCATTGGTTTGTCGGAATTTAAATCATTAAGAATTTCATTCACCGCACGTTTTTGCCCGCCGGTAAGCTCAAACGGCAGACTGTCAATGAATTTTTGAACCAGCCCATCAGGTTTTATTGTAAGTGCAAGTGCGGAATGTTTATTATTTTCATTTCTCAGCCGTACCATTTTAAGCTGGATAATGAAAAGTTCTTCAAATATGAGGCTGAATCGTGCCTGCTCTAAAAGCTCCTGATTTTCAGGAAAATGTATCTGCTCAATTGCTGTTTTTTTATCAAGAAGATTGTATTTCTTTTTCAGATAATCAGGGAGAATATCTTTGATAGAGTCTTTGTAGAGTTGAATTGCATTAAATATTGCTTTTCGGAGAGTTTTAACATTCAGATTTTCGCAGACTGTATAAATCGGAACAATTCGAGCAAGGTTAAGATTAGAATTGCTGTTTTCAAGAAATTCGCCTGTCATAATTGAGTATGAAGGCTTGTCAAAAGTCAATTTTTTATCATAATTGTTGAGTTTTACGGTTCCGGATACCATAATTCCTGCATTAACCGGAAACTGAGCTTTGGTTCGTTCAAGCGTAAAGCGGTTGCCTTTCGCCTGAAAAAATCCGAGTTCTATAAATCCGCTTTCGTCGGCAATTTTGACTTTTACAACAGAAAGATTGTTTTTGGAATTAAAAGCGGAAACCGATTTTATGTATCCGAAAACGGTTGTTGACTGGCCTTCCTGCAAATCCTTAATTAAAGTCCGGCTTGAATAGTCAATATGTTTTCTCGGAAGATAAAAAATCAAATCCTGCGCTGTGTAAATTCCAAGTTTATTAAGCTGATATGCGACTTTCGGCCCGACGCCTTTTATGTATGTAACATCGGTTTCGGAAGGACTTTTTAAAGGTGCTTTTGCTAAAGTGTTCTCAACATTTTGAGGTTCTTCTTCTTCTTTTTTTATTTCCGATTTAATTACTTTAACCAGATGTTCAATAGAGCGGCGTCTTTCCGGAACTGATGCATAGGGATAATGTTCGAATGTTTCTGCAATAACAGCCCATTTTGGATTTTTTTTTGAAATTTTGTAGTATTTTTTAGCTTCGGAAATTATGAATTTTGAAAAACACTGTGTTTTCCCGTGAATATCAATGTATCTGTGTTTTACCTCAACATCAATTGCCCGTTTAAGTTTTTCCGCATCCTCAATCATAATCTGATTGTATCATAAAAAGCTTATTACAGCTTTTTACTTAGGCAGACATTCCCAGTATGATTTTCCTTTGCCGTCCGGACATTCGTTCATTAATGCATAGTAAGAACAGCCGATGCCGTTTCCTGCGGTGTTGTATTTAATTGAACAGGGGTTTTTATTGGTTTCATAATACTCATTGTTATTTAAAAATTTAGAAATTTAACTGAGTCGCAAAACCTCATAAATATCCATCTTTTTGGCTTTACCCCTGATTGTAACTTCACTTATTTTGATAACGTCTGCAATATTACTTACATACGAATATGTGGAACTGCTTATTAAAAAGTTCGTTCTGTAAACTTTGTTGTAACTTTCAATGCGGCTTGCAAGGTTTACAGTGTCACCGATTACCGTGTATTCAAGCCGTTTTTCGGAGCCTATGTTCCCGACAAAAGCGTCGCCTGTATTAATTCCGATGCCGATTTCTATTTTGGGCTTGCCTTCAAAAATCCATTTGTCCTGAAGTTCTTCAACCTTTTTAAGCATTTCGTATGCGCATTTGACTGCATTTACAGGATGGTTTAAATCTTGAATCGGCTCGCCGAATATCGCCATTACCGCATCTCCGATAAATTTGTTTATTACACCGTTATACTTTGAGATAATAGGTTCAATTTCCGTAAAATATTCATTCAAAATCATGGAAACTTCCTCGGCAGTCATCTTTTCGCTCATACTTGTAAAACCTCTTATATCTGCAAATAAGACGGTTACATTTGCTCTTTTTCCGCCGAGTTTGATGTCGTCAATATTTTTTACGACACTTTTCATTATGTCCTGAGAAAGATATTTCCCCATTGCCTGTTTGATTTTTTCTTTGTTCTTGCCCTCAATTATAAACCGGTAGGAATATGCGAATATCATCGTGATTAACTGAATTGCAGGAGGTGTTATTACATTAATCCCGAAGTTGTTTTTGTAACAGAACGCAGCTATCACAAAATATCCGACAGCTGTAGCTGCAAGAATGAAAATTGATTTAAAAAACGACAGACGGCTGATTATAACAAAGGTAAAAATACTCAACAATGCAATAATCAATACATCAAGCCCTAATGGTGAAAGTTTCATGATGTGGTTGTTAAGCATGTTGTTAAGATTAAGCGCCTGAATATCAACCCCCGGATGTTCCGGCAGCATAGGTGACGGAAGCGCATCTATAACTTTAATTGCGGCAGCCTTTGCATTTGCACCCACAAATACTATTTTATTGTTAAATTCTTCGGGATTTATTACCGGTGGTTTGCCTGATTTAATGTTTTCGAGTGACTCTATTAAATCAATTGCGGAATATTTTTTGTGTGAATACGAGGTGTTCGGACGTATTTTATAGAACTTTAAGTAATTTTGAATGCCGTTATATGTTGTAAAAGATGGTATTCTTAAACCTGTTTTGTCAATAACTATGCTGTCATCATAAATCGTCAGCTTATCTGTATCATTTAAAAGCATGTACATTCTCATAGCAAGAGATGGATAATATTTACCATCTAGCGAAATAATTTGATCTGCTGTGATAAGAGTACCGTTTGCAGCAGAACGGGTAGAGTTTACGGAACCGGCATATTGTACGGCATCAAAATATTCAGACGGGTACATTGAAAAACTCTGATATTTTGACGGATATACAATTTTTCGTTTGTCCTGAATATTTACTTTGAATTTATCGTAGAAATTTTTTGAATAAATTTGACCGGTCTTTTCGTCAGGGAATTTGTCGTCAATCATGCTGAAGCCGACAACGAGATTGTTTATATGTCTTACAGTATTGAAAAAAACATTATCAGAGTCAGGATTTTCATGGTCGAGATTTGCAACAATCGCATCAAAACCAATCAGTTTTGGATTTGAATAATTGTTCAGATAGTCGAAAATTTTCCCGTACAGTTCACGTTTCCACGGCCATCTGTACTTTGCAACAGATTTGTCGTCAATAACAACTACCACAACATCTTCGGGGGCATGCTCATACGCAGTAAAGTTTTTCACCATAAAATTGTATGCATTAGGTTCAAAAATCTGCCATGACACAAGAATTAAAACGCATGAAAGAATTATATAAAAAATAAACGAATATATAAAAAATGCCTTTGATTTTAACTTTTTCATACCCCTCCTTATTTTATGATATAATAAATTTTGAAAAAAGGATAGATTATGAACGAAAATTTAGTTGAATTATTATCAAAAGAAAAATTATTTCCCATAATACGGGGGAATGACATAAATATTGTACGAGATACTGCAAATGCATTGATAGACGGCGGCGTGAAATTTATTGAGATAAATGTTGTTAACCCCGGTATTTACTATGTAATTGAAGAAATTTCCAAACATGCAACGGTTTGTGCGGGCGGCATAATAACGGCTTTGCAGGCAGAAACTGCGCTAAAAGCAGGAGCAAAGGTCTTTTCTTCTCCAATAAATCAAATGCATCTTGTGAAATTTTCAAAAGATAAAAGGATTCCTTTTCTAGCCGGTGCCTCTACTGCAAATGAAGCCTATTCGGCATGGAAAGCCAGAGTTCAGCTTATTAAAATATTTCCGATTACAGCGATGGGCGGGGTTTCTTATCTTGAAAATCTTTTAAGACCCATGCCGTTTTTAAATCTTGTGCCAACAGGAGCCGCAAAATTATCGGAAGTGAAAGATTACATAAAAGCCGGTGCAGTTGCGGTTGGAGTCGGTCGGGATTTACTTGAGGGGTATTCGTATTCTGAAATTACCAAAAGAGTAAAATCAGCTCTTGATGAACTAAGGGATTAATATGGAAAAAAAGCTTGATATTATTACAATTGGTGAAAGCCTTATTGAACTGTCAACTGATGAACATTTAAAAAGTGCGGAAAATTTAAAAAAATTCTACGGAGGGGATGCTCTTGCGACAGCGGTTGCGGCCTCACGTATGGGATCCGAAGTCGGGTTTATCACCCGTGTCGGAGATGATGTTTTTAAAGATTATCTTTTAAGCAGCTGGCAAAATGAACACCTTGATACCTCTCAGGTTAAAATAGCGCAAGAGCAGAACGGAGTTTATTTTATATCTCGCCCTAAAGGCTGTGGAAAAGAATTTGCATACTACAGAAAAAGAATCGCTCCATCAAAACTTTCACTTGAAGATATTTCTGAAGATTATATAGCAAATTCAAAAGCCGTTTATGCATCAGGAGTTACCCAGTCGCTTTCTTTATCCGCTAAAGAAGCTGTTATTAAAGCATTCAAAGATGCAAAAAATAGCGGTGTGATTACTGCTTATGACCCTAATTATTCTTCTTTAATAACAACACCTGAAACGGCAAGAGATGATTTTAACAAAGTTATCTCAGATATTGATATTTTATTTATGAGTGCAAAGTATGATACCGTAAATATTCTTGAAATAAATTCCGTTGAAAATATAATGAAAAAAATCTGGGATATGGGCGTTGGTACAATTGTTATAAAATCTTCTCCAAACGGAGGGTATTACACTGGATATAACGGAAATATTATATTTACGGAATTTTATACACATGATGTTATTGATACAACATGTTCCGGAGATGCTTTTAACGGCGGTTTTTTGCATGCGGTCACGCATGGTCTGACTCCTTTTGAAGCCTCAAAATTCGCCTCTATTGTAGCAGGACTTCAAGCTAAAGGCATAGGTGCAATAAAATCAATTCCTTACAAAGATGAAGTTTATGAAATTTTTGAAAGAGGCGGTTTTAATGGCTAAAAAAGTTGTTATTTCGGGCTATTACGGATTTGACAACTTTGGCGATGACGCAATTTTATCTGTTCTATGCGCAAAATTAAAAACTTTCAATTCGGATATAACAATAATTTCAGCAAACCCTGAAAAAACAGCTAATGAATATAATGTTAATTCAGTTAAAAATTTTGATATAAAAAAAGTCTTAAAATCCGTTAAAAATACTGATATTCTAATATCCGGAGGCGGAAGCCTACTTCAGGATGTCACAAGTTTAAAGAGCCTTTTGTATTATGCATTTGTAATAGGAGCGGGAGTATTTTTTAAAAAAGATGTTGTTATATTTGCTCAGGGCATTGGACCTTTAAATAAAAAGATTTCTCAGGCAATTGTAAAATTTCTTTTAAAGCGTGTCAAAACGGTAATAGTTAGAGATGAAAAAAGTTTGGAGCTTGTTAAAAGCTGGGGCATTGACGGTCTATTGGTTAATGATCCGGTTTTTTCAATAGAAATACCGGATGTCCCGAAAAATTTTGCATTAGGTGTGCAACTGCGTGATTTTATAACAATGAATGATGATTTTCTAAATTCTCTTGCAGAAAATGTTCTAAAATTTTTTCCGGATAAAAAAATAGAACTTTTCGTATTTCAAAAATCTCTTGATGAAGATATCAGCATACGTTTTATTGAAATTTTAAAATCTAAAAATAAGGATGTTGATACAAAAATCATCTATTATAAAACAAGAAGTGAGACATTTAAACGTATTGCCCAATTAGAATATATGATTGCAATGCGATTTCATGCTGTTATTGCAGCTATAAAGGCAGGAATAAAAACTTCTGCGATAAATTATGATATTAAAGTTGAAAAACTTGCAGATGAGGCTGCTATCCCTCTTATTTCATTAAAATCTGAGAAGAATGATTATCAAAATATTTTTATAAAGCAAAAATCGCTCAACTCTGCCACGTTAAGCGATTTCTCCAATTCCAAACCTTTTGACTGGTCTGAAATTGATAAATTATTTACCGAATAAATTTTTCTTTGCTTCTGTTAATCCTTCCTTAAAGCCCTGGCTGTAATATGGCTCTTGCATCGTATCTATTACAAATGAATACTCAGACGTTCCAATTGTTCCGTCACGTTTTTCACCAGCACCCATATCATCCATATATGACATAAGTGTGCTCATTTCCTGTGGAGATATTATTTTATCACCATCCAAATCCAATAATGCTGCTGCATTTGCCAACTTGGATTTATCTTCATTCGGTCTTTCTTTAACTAATGATTCTATAAATTCATTAACGGTCAATTTGCCGTCCCCGTCGCCGTTTTCTTCGTCAAGATATTTAAGGTGCCCTGTACCTGCTTTTAGTATAGATTGCTTATACAGTTCTTTGCTTTCATCCGTTATTTCACCTGATTCTAAAGCTGATTTTAAAGAACTGTCAATAAACGTATAATCTTCTCCATTTGCCATCTTTGTTGAAAATTCGCTGTTGGCTTCAACATCTCCAGACATCAAGCTTGTATCATCTGAATCTATGTTTCCTGTATCACCTGCTCCATCTGTACCGGTGCTGCCAACAAGCTGATGCTGCTGAGACATAATGTTTTCCATAAGATTTCGCCCATATTGAAATGCTGCATCCATACCTTGTTGTGTTAGATATGGGTTACACATTACATCTGAGGAATACATTGGATGAAATATATTCATCGGCGGAGGTGTACACCCCATCATTCCGCCGGTGCAGCCCCAGATGCTGGGACCATAAAAACCGCCCATGCCAACACCCCATATGCCGCCGCCTCGATTAATCTCTCTTGTCGAAGCCAGAAGTATTCCGTTGCCAAGCATTCCTGTGCCGACTCTCTGTAAATTTTGGGCAAATTTTCCTAAATCAAAACTCATTTTTATACTCTCATGTTATGTATTATATATATAAAGATTATATATTAATTAAAATTGCTTAATTTTTACATAATGTTAAGAAAATTTAATAAACATTAATTATTTTATTCCCTGAAATGTTATACTTTAATCATGCGAAGATTTTTTTTATTAATAATATTACTTACATGTCTGCCGGCTTTTGCCGTTGAAAATAATTATAAAGTTCTTAAAGTTGTCGACGGCGATACGATTTATCTTGATTTTAACAGTGATGGCATTATTCAAAAAACTGAGAAAGTAAGGTTAAACGGCATTGACACATTTGAGGTGAAAACCGGAGAGATATTAACAAAACAGTCTAAATTTTATGGATTTTCAGAGCAGGAGGCTCTTGCTTTGGGGTATCTTGCAAAAGAATTTGCAAAAGAAAAATTGCTTGGAAAATATGTGAGAGCAAGCTATTCTTCAAAAAGGATGTATGACATTTACGGACGCATATTGATGTCTGTTTATTATCCTGATAAAAAAGGCAGGTATAAAAGTTATGAAGAAGAAATCTTAAAGCGTGGATTGGCAGTAGTTTACAGAAAATCAAATCTGAAGTTAGAATTATTAAAATACGAAAATATCAAAAAATTAAGGGAAAATGCAAAATCAACAGATACCTTTAATCTGGTTATACTGGATATTAATAATAATGTTTACTATTCCCCTTACTGTAAATACACACACGGAAAAGGCTTTTTCGAATTAGTAAATATTTCGGAAAATAACACTTTATATCAGAAGGGAATTTGTCCTGATGAGGCGCAGCCGGAGGCTGCGCCATAAAATTTTATACGATTGACTGTAATATCAAAAGTTTTTGATTTTCAGTTAATTTTTTTATTTGATTAATAAGTTTTTCTGTTTTTGCATCAGGCATTTCAGAAATTCCTGCAGAAGCTTCAATAATTTTAAACTTTGCCGCAAGATTTGCTATTTTAAGTTTAAAATCAGCAATATTATCGTCAGTCCAGTCTTTAGGAACAAGTTTTCCGTTAATAAATGTAGCAATTTTTTCTATTTTTTTCAAATCATCAGATTTTGACGAGGATTTAAGAGTGTTATAAAGTATTCTAAATTCACTTGAATTTAGAAATTCTTTAACATTTTCAAACCTCTTTTCCAAATTTGCAAAACTTGTTTCATTAAAATTTTCAAACATAAAATCTTGCAACTCTGAAAGAAGCGTTTTATATCCGTTTTTTAGTTCATTTAAAGCGATTAAAAAGTTTTTTGCGAGTTTTTCATCAGTTATATCTTTTTCTGACAGCACTGCCGGAATATCATTTAAAAACAACTTTAGCGCATCTTTTGAATTTATAATTAAATTCCTTATTTTCAGGACTTTTTTAGTAAGCCTCCGTGTTGATAATGTGTATTTCTCCAGCGATTTAATTGTTTTAATAACGGCTGAAGTTAAATTTATCAGATTAGGAGCCTTATCCGGTATAATTTCAGTGCATAAAGTTTTAAGATATTTATTATCCGGAGTTTTAAGTATTTTAATCTCAAACTTATCGGGTAAACAAAGCATTCTGTCAAAAATCAACGGCGTAAGCTTTAAATGAAATTCGCCTGATTCGTAAACTGTTATTTTGTCTTTATTTTTGTCAAGAATATATAGCAGCATAACCGAAATAACAGATTTTGTCAGTTTTGAATTAGCAAATTTGTTATAAATTTCATTTAATTTTAGCATTTTATTTTCAGTATTAGCAGACAAAATATAATTTTCAATGGCTGCCATTATTTTAATAAAATGATTATTTTCTTCAAGAATTTCACGTTTTATATAATTTTCAAGGCTGTTTTCATTTATATTTTCACCTTCAATAATATGTTTTGAAAGCTGCCGTATTGCTCTTGTTACAAAAGGCGGTGTTTTTTCTAGTTTTAAATATTCCAGATTGGTGTCCGGCTCATCAGAATTTTTTTTAACGGGATTTTTCTTTAAATACTTCTCTCCCATTTCAGTTAATATATAGTTTTTAGCTTTATCTGATACACAAATAAGACCATTCTCAATTGCAAATTTTCTTAGAAGCAAAATCTGAGAATTAATAAGTCCAGTAATATTACATGCGTTTTTTAGTGTAAAAAGATCGGGATATTTTTTGATACATTGTAAAAGTTTGTTTAAATAAAGCATAAGTTCTCCTTTCTGTTTTTTTTTTTGCATGCGAAAAAGGCACACCTGTTCATTGTGCTGATTATGAACAACTGTGCCGTCTAAATGCATATGTGCGGGCGTGAGTCTCGTTAATCTGTATATTTATTAGAGCATGTAAACTCAAATTTTGTCAATCATCAAATTCAAATAAAAAAAGACTTCCGCTTAAGGAAGTCTTTAAGTTTGCCCTGGGCCAGACTTGAACTGGCACTGAGTTATTCACCCAATTGGATTTTAAGTCCAACGCGTCTACCGATTCCGCCACCAGGGCATTTATTATATTTTCAGCCGTTATGGCACTATTAAATTTTATTTTAAACAAAGTATCTTGTCAACCAAACTGTTATTCTTCTTCAGTTTCAAGAAAAGCTTTTATTTCAGAAATTTTGTCTTCAAGTTTTTCTAAAAGTTCGTCAAGTTGTTCAATAATCATATCTTTTTTACTAAGCGCTGTTTTGCCGAACAATGCAGGATATTGTATATTTTCAAAAAATTGATTTTTGAATGCAACAATATAATCATAAAATTTTTCTTCTATAAACTCTTTTGACTCGCATAAATCTATAAACAACTCGGCAGTCAAAGATTTTGCTTTAAGAATATTCTGCTTTTTAATATGTTTCTGAACTTTAAAAAGTTTTTCGTATAATGTCGAATACATGCTTAAAAGGCTGCGTTTTTTATCAGGCAAAAATTCGTTAAAGTAATCCATTGTCTGTGAATACCCTAACTTCATAAGATCTCTGCGTTTTTCTCCGGACATATTAAAGTCTACAATATTTATATCGCCCGTATTTATTACTATATAATCAAATTTATCTTTCTTTCCGTAAATATCAATAATAAAAGTTGTAGCCATAGATGTTGTAAATGCATACAGGGAATTTACAAATTCGACTGTATTCATATCGTTACCTTCAAAATCGCCTTCAAGCCTGAATTCAAGAATTCTTTCATTTTCATGCATAAGATTTTTTGAAAGCTTCCACATAGGCCAGCTTTTCTGTAAATCACCATCGACAAGAATTCGATTGTTATATTCAATCGGACGCATTAGCCCCGGCATACCGCAGGAAATCCTTATTGCAGAAGCAATTTCATAATCAGGAGTTTCATATCTTGAGAATTCTTTTGTTTCAAAACTGGATAAATCAGTTGTTATGATTATTAAATCTTTTTCTATATCTTTAAATGTAACGGCTTTATGCGAACCTTTTTTATATTTTTCTCCGTAAAATTTTTCCTCAATTAAATCTCTTATCCATTCCAGAAATAATTCGCCTTTGCTTAGTGCAAATTTAGGCCCCAGCGAGAGCTGAACGTCCCGAAACATTTCAAAATTAAATTTTATAAAAACTTCATCAAGTTCATCTGCCGTATATCCGACTGCAATCAAACCTGCTATCACCGAACCTACCGAGGAACCTGCGACAGTATGAGGATTAATTCCCAGTTCTTCCAGTGCCCGCATTGTGCCGACATATGCCGCACCTCTGATGGCACCACCGCCGAATAAGCATGTGTATTTTAAAGAATTATTATTTTTCATAGATGTATTATATCATGGTTTATTTTTATTGATAATTCTTTAACAAAAAAGACAGTTATCTGTCATAACTGCCTTTTTGTTAATATATTTTAATTTAATCGTTATGCGGCAACATTGCCTTTAATTTCACGAATCAGGTATTCAGCCACCCATTCAAAATCTTTATTTTGTTTTGCAGCATTTTCAAGATATTTTATAGAAGCATCACCGAGTCTGATAAGAGTCATTGCAACAACACCTCTTTTAATGCCTTTAACAACCTGTAACTGGTCAACAAGCTGCGGTAAAGCTGATGTTCCGCATTCAACCAGCATATTTTCAACTTCATTTTTAACTGAATTGTCTGCATTTTCTAATCTTGTAAGAATGTCTTTTACTGATTTCATGATTATCTCCAATTCTTTTTCTCAACTTATATTATTATTATAATTTAAAATTGAGCTAAACGGGATTTCCTTACATAATCTTTATATCTGTTAAAATTATGTAAAGAAATCCCGAAAAGGTTTATATTATTGGCGTTTTATTAACCGAACATTTTAAAGTTTCGTTCAACGTTTTTGTCAATAACAGATTTTATTGAGTCATATTCAGTCTGTAAAGATTCATGCTCGGTGTCAATATTTTTAAGTTCAAGGTCATATCTTTGATCTTTTGCCTGAATTTTTTGTGTTTCCCGTTTATATTCGGCTTCGGCTCTTGTAATTTCAAGTTCAATTGTATCTTCTGTGATATCGCTGCAGTTTGAATACATTGTTGAAATCCATTGCTGTTCGTCATCAACCTGAACCATTGATAAAAGCCCGCTTTCAAGTGCATATTGAATC
This sequence comes from Candidatus Gastranaerophilales bacterium, assembly GCA_944322785.1. Lineage (GTDB taxonomy): Bacteria > Cyanobacteriota > Vampirovibrionia > Gastranaerophilales > Gastranaerophilaceae > Scatenecus. The sequence goes on from CALUPW010000009.1 coordinate 49,880, forward strand.
CATTCTGTACTTTCAGTTAATGCTTTTTCAATTTTTTGATAGCCGTCTTCGTTCATTTTATTAAATATGTTTGTGTACCATTGAACTTTGGCATCAGCATTTTCATTAGGATTATTTTTATCAATCCATGTATATTTTGGTGCGCCGTATTGTGCAATCATTTCATCAATAAGATATATATCCTTAATTGCCTCAAAGTTTGCCTGATAGTCAACGTCAACTTCTTCGCCGTTAACCATTTGCGTTAAAGTTATGGTTGTATCGCCGTCAAGATTTGTTGTTTCCCGTCCGGAATTTAAAATCCATTCCATGTCATCAAGTTTGTCATAATCACCTTTGCCGACGTCTTCTCCAAAGATAAATATTGACAGTTGTTTTGCAGCTTCTTCATACGCCTTTTTCTCGTCGGGGGCATCATTTGCAAAGTAATCTCTGTCCATTTGTGACAAAACATTGGTTTGGAAATATCTGTAAACAGTTTTTAAAGCTTCGGCTGCGCCGGCTTCATCCATAACACTGCTGATATATGCAGCAAGAGGGCTTGTTGTGAAGGTTACACTGCCTGTTTCTGTAGAGGTTGAGCCGTCTTCTTCGGTTTCCGTAACTGAATAATTGAAACTGTATTCACCGTTATTATTTGTCAATCCTGATACTGTATAACCGTTTTGACCTGCAACAGTAAGATTACCGTTTTCATCTTTTGAAACAATAAAGTTGCCGCCGTCTATAGTATATCCATCCCCGTTATCAGAGATATCTGTTGAATTGTTAACAACTATACTGCCGCTTGAATCAAATTCAATATATTCATGCAGGAAGTAATCCATTGCTTCATTGAAAACAGTTGTATCTGATTCACCGTCTTCTTCTTCGGTTTCTTCTTTTATAACACCTTTGCCAAGAAGTTCTGAGTATAATTTGTCGAGATAATTCAATGAACTGCTAATATCACTTTTTGAAGGCGGGTTTTTACCGCTATCTGTGTTATACTGCAAAACTTCCGCATATTTAGCGTCGTAATTCATGGTTTCTCCACTCGGAACATAGTCCTGGAGATATTCTTTCATTTGTTTGATTACAGCTGCTGTATATGCTTTGTCTGCTTCCAGATAATCATTCAACAATGTTTCATAAACCATAACTTCGGTTGAATCAAGTGACAACTCATATCCATAGTGAAGTCCGGAAATTCTGTTTCCGTTGTCATCATATTCAACATCACCCTCATATCTGGTTTTAAGATCATCACTAAGTTTGTTGCTTTCCCAGTATGAGGTTGTTTCTTTTTCTAGTCCCTGTTGTTTTAAAAATTCAGTCAAGGCATCTGTTTCCGGATTACGTTCGGCTTCTTTTAATGCCTGTTCATATTTTGCCGCATCAAGTTCACTCACAACAAGTTCACCTGATTTGTTAATCAAACCGTACTGATTGTTATACGAACTGTATGCCGTCAGGTTATTAAAAGTCAACTGTTGATACATTTCGTTTCCGAGAGTATCTTTGTTGGACATCATCAACTGAACCTGATTAAGCGCATTTACATACTTCTCGCTTGCCTTTGAGGTGTCATCCGTAAGACGCATTTTAGCATTGTTAATAAGCTGCGCACGAAGCTCGTTATCAGACATACGAGATGTAATTGACAATAATCTGGCCTGTGATGCTGCCATTCCCATAGTTGACGCTTTTTCCTTTCATTAGTACATATCTTATCTTGGGTAACGGCTTAATTTTGTTGATTCTTTAATAAATAACGGCAAAATATTACAAATTGTTACAATCGTTTTAAAACTTTTTTTAATCTTTCGATTTTTTTAATGTCTGTTCCGAGTCCGGTCAAAAGTAAAACTGATGTTTCATTATTTCTTTCGTCCTCAATTCCGTACTCGAAAAGTTTAGCGGATAACTCCTCACCGCTGTATTTGTCTGATTTTATTAAAAGTTTTGTTATATCATCACCACCGAATTTTATGTTTGGACAAGTATTTTTTAAATATTTTAAACTTTCAATCAGGTTATTCAGTTTATTTTTGCCTTTTTGAGAGTTTAGGAAGTTTATATTAGCTTCTATCGTTGCAAGCAAAGGATATGATGGAGATGTTGTATTAATCAATTTGAGAGCTGCCGCAGGATTTATTTCGCAATTAGAGTGCAAAAGTGCTGTCGGATTAAGACCTCCTGCGGTTTTATGAAGCGATTGAATTGTAAAATCAGAGATTTTAACTGCGCTTTGCGGCAGATCTTCGGAAAACGGATACAACGCACCATGAGCTTCATCAGTTATAAGAAATGCTCCGTATTTTTTACAAAGTTCTTTTATTGCCTTGACATCTGATACAAACCCTTCATACGTTGGTGAAGTGATTATTACGGCTCTGATTTTATCGTTTTTTAAATACGTTTCAAGATTTTCGGGGGTATTTTTTTTATAGACATTCCATTCAGTATTTTTTTCAAGTTTGTAAAATACGGGGATTGCACCTGCAAGTTTTACTGCATTAAGATGACACGGGTGAGCATCATCATGAATAAGAACTTTATCGCCGCTTTTAACACAAGCAAGCACCGCTGCAATAATGCCGCTTGTTGAGCCGTTTGTCAAAAAATATGTATAATTTACTTCATAAATTTTTGCGGCTTTTTTTTGAGCATTTAAAAGAGCTTCCTGCGGATTGTGGGTGTCAGTTTCCGATATATCAAATTTGTAAAATTGTCTGAATTTATTAAATATAAAAAACTTACCGCCATGGGAAGGGGTTGTAAAAAGGGCATTTGTTGATTTTTTCCGAAAAAGCTGTACAAGACTCAATTTGTGCCCCTATTTGTTTGCAATTTCAAGACTGCGTTTTGAACAGTATTGGATTAATGTCATTTTTTTCATGTTGTCTGAATACTTAAATTCTCCGGACAAAGTATAGCCGTCTTTGCCTTTTTCAATTCTTATAGGGCAGAATGTGCATTCAACACTGATTTCATCAGAGAGCGGAAGCGTAATATTGTATTCAAGTTCAATATCAAAATTTTCTTTTGTTTTAAATTTCATACCGCCTGCGGATATATCAAGTGTCAAAATTTTGTGTGAAATTTCTCCTGATGTCATCGTAAGTTCATGCATATATTTTACACGTGTAAAACGACGTCTTTGCAGAAATTTGTGTTTTGCAGGGCTTGCAATTTTTAATGTCTTTCCATTAATTTCTTTTGCATAGGAGTCAAAGTAGAGAAGACCGTTTGATGTTGTTGTATAAAACTCGCAATAGTTGCTTTTTAAAACTCCGACTGGATCATAATCAAGTTCAATCATAAAGCTGTCCGGATTAACCTCGGTTATAACACCTTTGTTGGCATTTTTAAAGTCAAAAGGAACCATTGTTATTTTTTGATTTTTCTCTACTAATTCTCTCATTTGAAAATCCTTTCATACGTATATTTGTTTTTATCATACATTATTTAAGCCTAAAATGCAAAAATATTAACAATTTGTAAAAGAAAAGCCCCTTTAAAGGGGCATAAACTGAGCAATCAGAAGAGTTGAGGATTTACATTTATATGGTACTAAATTTATCTTACATATTCATTGGCTGAAATCGCTAAATTTGCCACAAAAAAATAGCCTCAAAGTTTATGAGGCTATTTTATATGTTTTATTAAATTTCTCAATTACTCTTTAAGAAATGATTCGTAGTTTCTTGCAAGAAGGTGCGTTCTGACCTGATTAATCAAATCGAGTGCGACACCAACCATGATTATTAGTGATGTGGCTCCGATACCTTGCAGAGTTTTGATATTGGTAACATAACTTGCAAAAGACGGAACAAGAGCAATTATACCGAGTCCCATAGCTCCGATAAATGTTGTTTTTGACAAAATTTTATCAAGAGCATCAGCTGTCGGTTTACCCGGTTTTATACCGGGAATTGAAGAACCGTATTTTTTCAAATTATTTGCAATATCTTTTGGCTGCATATTCGGCATAATTGATGCATAGAAGAATGTTAATGCAACGATTAGAGCGAAGTACAAACCGTAATAAACAAGTCCGTCCGGACTCATGATTGTTGTAAGTTTTACAACAAAATTCTTAACTGCAACGGAATTGAAGTCAGCTTGACTTACTATGCTTAAAACAGTTGACGGGAAAAGAAGTATTGCGATTGCAAAGATAATCGGCATAACCCCGCCCGGATTAAGCTTAAACGGAATAAATGAATTCATACCGCCGTAAACTTTGTTTCCTACCTGACGTCTGGGGTTTACAATAATGACTTTGCGGACTGCTTCCTGCATAATTACAATGAATATCATTGTCGCAAAAAATATTGCAAGAAGAGCTATCAAGCCTAATTGCATTGCCGTGCTTTTTGATACCATTTCAAAAGTTCTTGATGCATAAACAGGAATTCCGGAAATGATACCTACAAAGATTATCAAAGAACCGCCGTTACCGATACCTTTTTCTGTTATAAGCTCAGATATCCACATCACAAGTATTGAACCGGCTGTAAGAACAGCAATTGAACTTATGTAAAACATCAGATGGTTTACATCCGGTGCAATTGCGCCGGGCAAATGTCTCATAAACAACATGAAAATAAGTGACTGAAACATTGCAAGTACAACCGTAAAAATACGTGTATATTGTGATAGTTTTCTTCTGCCTGCTTCACCGTCTTCTTTCTGAAGTTTTTCCAGTGAAGGAATTACAACAGAAATAAGCTGCATTATGATTGATGCCGTAATGTAAGGTCCGATACCGAGAGCAAAGATTGATACTTTACCTAAGGCTCCGCCTGAAAACAAGTCCAGAAAGCCAATGATATTGTTACCCTGTGCTATATTTGCAAACACTTGGTTGTTAATACCGTATAACGGCATCTGAACACCAAAACGGAATGCGGCAATCATTACGAAAGTGAAAATGATTTTCTGTTTCAAGCCGGATGCTTGCCACATTGACATCAAATCTTCGGTTGTAGGCATTTTTATTCCCTGTGCCATTATACTAACTCAACCTTTCCGCCTGCTTTTTCAATTTTTTCTTTTGCTGACGGCGTAAAGTAGTTAGCTTTAACTGTTATCGCTTCACTTATTTCGCCGTTGCCTAATATTCTCAATAAATCAGAAGAAGGATGAGCTTTGCCGGCTTCTTTTAAAGCAGCAAGAGTTACTTCTTTCAATCCTAATTGAGCAAGTCTGCCTACATTGATTTCAGCTGAAACAGGCTTTTTGTAAACCTGAAAACCTTTTAATTTAGGCAATCTTCTGTAAGCAGGCATTTGACCGCCTTCAAAACCTCTTTTTGAAGCGCTGCCTGAACGTTGTCCTTCACCGTTGTGTCCTCGGCAGGATGTTTTACCTCTGCCTGATGAACGGCCTCTGCCTACTCTTTTAATTTTGTGTGTTGAACCTTCTGCAGGTTTTAAATTTTCTAATGTAATTGTATCTGCCATTTTAATTTTCCTTCTATTTTTTAATTTGTACCGCTCGCGTTAACTTACGCAGTATTTTTTATTCGGCAACTTCCAAAAGGTGCGGAACCTTGTTTACCATACCCATAATAGTTGCACTGTTCATGTGTTCTACTACTTGATCTTTTTTAGTAAGACCTAAGCCTTTTACAACCTTACGCTGTGCTTCGGATGCACCGATAAGGCTTTTGACTAATTTAATTTTAATTTTTTTATCTGCCATTTTATTAATTCCTTATATTTTATTTGTATATATCATCAGAGTTATATCTGCTTTGATGTAACGATTTAATTTTCCTGATTAAATCTGCCTGAAACAATAACCCTTGTGGCTAATTTAACAATTCAGCCATAGTAAGGTTACGTTTTTTAGCAACTTCATGGAAAGGTGTCAAAGCCTTTAATGCTTCAATTGTTGCATTTGCTGCATTTAAAGGTGATTTTGAACCTAATGATTTTGACAGGATGTTTTCGATACCAGCAAGTTCAAGCACTGAACGAACAGCGCCGCCTGCAATAATACCTGTACCTTGAGAAGCAGGTCTGAGCATTACAGCACCTGCACCTGAATGTCCTGTAATCGGGTGCGGAATTGTAGTTTTGAAGATAGGAACTGTAATAAGGTTTTTACGTCCGTCAGCAATTGCTTTTTGTATTGCAATAATAACTTCAGCTGCCTTTGCACAGCCAACACCTACCTGACCTTTCTGGTTTCCTACAATAACTATTGCACGGAAACTTAATTTTTTACCGCCTTTAACAACTTTTGTAACACGGCTGATTTGAACTACTCTTTCTGTCCATTCGCTTTGGGGTTTTTCTTCTACCGTTTCAATTTTTTGTTTTCTGCTGCGGCTTCTTTTGCCTCTGGCAGGTTTTTCATCAGTGTTTTCAACAGTTTCTGCAGATTCTTCAACTACTTCATCCGTTACTTCTGTTGAAAGTTCTTCTTTGTTTTCTAAATCCATTGATTTTACCTTTCGTTTTCTCTTTTACAAATAATTTTATTATATTTTCGAACATGCCAAATTAAAGCTGATTAAAGCTATTGGAATCCATATTCGTGAGTAACTTTTCTGACATAATTTATAGTAACATAAATAAAAATTAAATCAAGCGGTCACAAGGTTACTCTTTTGGCAGATATGTAGAAGCTACACATCTTACACCGAGCAGTCTGATATTGTCCGCATAAGCATTAGTGACACCTGTTATAAAGTTTGCGGTATAATGACCGTATTTGTCATAACGATCTTTCAGCCAGTAATTTCCGTACCTGAAAGATTTGTCATCCCAGAATAATAAATCGTCATTCGGATTGCAGAAATAATTGACTTTATTTGATGAAACCGTACAAGCGGTACCTTCTTTGTGACAAGATTTTATAAAAGTGTCTTTGTCTTTAATTATATGCTTGTTCGTAACCATAGCTATTTTACAGCTGGCTGATGCACGCCACAATTCCCAGGCCTGCTCACGGGTCGGAAGTTCCATACCTTTCAGTCGGCAGTAATTTTCAGCAGAATCAAAGTCCATCGGCCCTGCATTTACACTGTCAACAGCTAAATTAATACCGGTAAGCTGAATAATATTTTCTGTATTGAATTTCGGATAAGTGCTTTGAAAATCATCTATTTCTCCTGTGTGGAAAAGCATAAGAATAATTATAACTGCACTTAAAAGTCCTACTATTATCGTATTTTTAGTTGAATCGTTCATAATTTCTATTTTAATACTTCTTCAAGAGTTTTAATCATACAACTTTTGTATCTTTCGCAATCTTCTTTGTTTTTCCCTTCAAATCTCAATGTAAAAACAGGTTCTGTGTTGCTCTGGCGAATCAGTGCAAAGCCGCCCTCAAACACAATCCGCATACCGTCAAGGGTGATTATTTCCTTTATTGGGCTGCCAAAAAGATTTTTATTTGCTTCAACACATTGTTTTACTTTTTCAAGCGTTTCTTTTTTCTTTTCGTTCGGGCAGGGAAAACGAACTTCATCAGATGAACATACGGTATCAAACGGCTTTAACATATCCTGAAGCTTGAAATTATTATTTTTCTTTTTATTTTTTGCAATAATTTCAATTATGCGGCAGCCTGCATAAATTGCATCATCAAAGCCGTAGTATTTGTCTTTAAAAAATGTATGTCCGCTCATTTCACCGGCCAGAAGCGCATTTGTTTCTTTCATTTTATCTTTTATATACCCGTGTCCTGTTTTGCACATAACAGCATGACCGCCGGCATTGTTTATACTGTCAAAAAGCACCTGTGAACATTTGACCTCACTAACAACAGTCAATTTTGATTTATCATCAATTGTGTTTAAAATATCCTGTGCGTATATTAAAAGAAGTTTATCGCCTGTTAAAGGCTTTCCATCAGGTGTGATAACGCCTATTCTATCGCTGTCCCCGTCGTATGCTATTCCGGCATCAGCGTTATTTTCCACAACCGTTTCTTCAATAACTTTTAACGTTTTTAAATCACTTGGATTAGGGTGATGGTTCGGAAAATTTCCGTCAGGAGTTGAAAAAAGTTCAATGACATCACATCCTATTTCTCTATAAAGTTGCGGCCCTACAACTCCGCCGGTCGCATTTGCGCTGTCAACAACGACTTTAACTCCTTGACCGACATTTCCAAACCGTTGTTTCATATCTTTTATATAATCGGGAATTATATCGTACTGTTTGATTTTACCGCCGTTTGTATGCGTGTTTTCTTTTTCAAACTCTTTAAATGTCAGTTCTTTAACTTCTTTAATCTGGCTTTCATTTAAAGTTCTTCCGTTATATGTCATCTTTAATCCGTTGTATTCTTTGGGATTGTGGCTTGCAGTTACAATCATTGCCCCGAGAATTTTTTCGCCGTCAGTAAGATTAGAAGGTACACCTGCGATTTCGCTATAGTATCCGACAGGAGTCGGGGCAAGTCCCAAATCGACAGCGTTTGCGCCTGTTGATACCACACCTTCAATCAGCGATTTTGCAAGCGAGGGAGAATGAGTTCTTGCATCACGTGTTACTGTTACCCAGATCCGTTTTTCGTCTTTGGCAGTTTGTTTTTTCAAATATTCTATAAATGCACGCCCTGTCTTATAAAAAAGTTCCTCAGTTATATCATCTCCGTAAATTCCTCGAATATCATTTTTACCGAAGGCGTGTTCATATTTTTTCATAATTTTATTCTCCCTAATATTTAAACTATAATTAATATAGCATGGAAAAACAAAATTTTCTTAAGAAATTCTTTAATGAAGAACGTTTTGCAGGCTGGATTTTTATTCTGCCTGCTGTCATCGGAACTTTTATTTTTATTATAATTCCGGTTATATGTTCATTCGGATTGAGTTTTTGCAGGTGGGATCTTCTTAATCCTGTAGAATTTGCAGGACTTAATAACTACATTGAAATTTTTAAAGAACCTTTATTTTTTAAAATTCTCTTAAATACAATTGTTTTTGCGATTTCAACCTCGTTATTCGGTGTAATTATCCCTTTAGTTCTGGCGTGTATTCTTAATTCAAAAATCAGAGGTTCGGAATTTTTTAAAACAGCATATTTTCTGCCCTTTATAACCCCTATGATTGTTATAGGCATAATTTGGGAATGGATTTTTGATCCGAATATCGGTTTGCTTGCAAATTTGTTTCATTTACATATAAACTGGCTCTATGATACAAATTTTGCGATGCCTGCATTGATTATTGTATCGGTTTGGAAACTAATCGGATACAACATGATTATTTTTCTTGCATCCTTAAGTGCGATTTCAAACAGCATGTTTGAAGCTGCAAAAATTGACGGTGCAAACGAAATTCAGATTTTTACAAAAGTAACGGTTCCGCTTATGGCGCCGTCAATATTTTTTGTTGTTATAATCACAGCAATAAGTTCATTTCAAGTATTTGATCTTATATATCTTATGACGCAGGGCGGGCCTCTGGACAGTACAAATGTTCTTGTCTATGCGATTTACAAAAATGCGTTCGAATATTTTAATGTAGGAAAAGCAAGCGCCATTGCCTATGTCTTATTTGTAATTATTCTTGTTTTAACTCTGCTTCAATGGGGATTCCGCAAAAAACTCGTCTACAATGAGATTGACTAAATTCCTTTAACTACTTTTTTATAAAAGTTGTTTTCAGTTGAGTTTCGGCTCATTTTAATAATCAAGTCACATAATTCCTGAAGATAATTTGTTTTGTTTGAAGGAACCAATGTGGTACTTTTCTTGAAATGCTTATTTATTTCTCCGTCTGTTTTTGTATTGTATTTAGGAATATATGCAGTGAATACAAAATTATTACCATTGTTTTTTGCATTTGGTCTTATATCCACGGATATTCTTGTAAATACGTCATGATTTTCTATAATTTTACGAGCTTCATTAAGTTTTGAAAATTTGTTATTTTTTAGTGCGTATTCGGCTGCCTCTTGTAGAAGCTCTGTTTTTAAAAATTTTGCCCCGAAATTCGGGGTATATGTTAAATTAGTGTTCTTAATCTGCATAGTTTCTCCTCATTAATTACATTTATTATAAATTCACAAAAAATATTTTTTGCGGATAATTTTATATTTTTGTAACAAAATATATTTTTATACTCAAGTTTTTTACAATATGAGCCGAAATCCAATATACATATAAGAGGAGTGTGTAACATGGATTTCAAGGATTTTGATGAATTTGACGATTTGGAAGATAAAAAAATTATTATTGAGATAAGAGCATTGATTGATGAAAGCGATGATCTGGATGATATTGACGGATATTGCAAATTCATGCGTGAAATGATTTTAAATACATCAGGTTTAAATTAATCAAGCAGGCAATTTCTATATAAAATTTTTAATTTAATATGTCAGTATTATGAAAATTGTGATTCTGGGCGGTGTTGCTGCTGGTGCCAAGGCTGCAGCAAAGGCAAGACGTATTTTGCCTGATGCTGAAATTAATTTATATACTGATGACACGCATATATCTTATTCCTCCTGCGGTTTGCCTTATTATATTGAGGGAAATTTTGAAGATTACAGATTACTGCTTGTAAAATCTCCCGAAGATTTTGAAAAACAAAATGTACATATACATTTGCAAAATCGTGCCGTAAAAATTCTACCGCTCTCAAAACAGGTTTTGATTGAGTCACTTGTTACGCATGAAGCCTTTCTTGTTGATTATGACAGACTGATTATAGCAATCGGTGCAAGCCCTGTCATTCCGCCTATTAAAAACGTAAATTTGAATAATGTTTTCACACTCCGAAAAATAGAGGATGGGATTGCAATAAGAAAAAAAGCCGAATCTTCAAAAAATGCAGTAATTATAGGCGGTGGATATATCGGTATTGAAATGCTTGAGGCGCTTGTCAAGCAAAATCTAAACGTTACGCTGATTGAGTATGCGCCGACAATCATGCAGAATTTTGATGATGATATGTCAAAGCTTATTCAAGAACAGCTCAATTACATTCAAGAAGATCGCTTTACAATTTTGACATCCGAAATGGCAACGGAATTTTCCGGCGACAATGATGGTATAAAGGCTGTCCGAACCGGAACAGGTAAGGAAATCCCTACAGATTTTGTGGTGCTTTGTGCCGGAGTTCGTCCTAATACTGCGATTGCTGTTGATGCAGGCATTGAAATCGGAATAACAGGTGCTATTAAAGTTAATGAGAGGATGGAAACGAATATTAAAGATATTTATGCATGCGGTGATTGTGTTGAGGAGAAATTAATTATCTCAAATTCAAAAATCTGGCTTCCGCTCGGCACAAATGCTAATAAAGAAGGCAGAGCGGCTGCCATAAACGCATGCGGCGGGGATGAAAAATTCCCCGGAGTTTTAGGCTCTGCTGTTACAAGATGTCTGGGATTTACAATGTCAATGACGGGATTAAGCGTAAAAGCGGCAAACGCTCTCGGTATAGAAACCGTGTTTGCTAAAGTCACAAAGGACGACAAAGTCGGTTATATGCCGGACGTAAATAACATCACTTTAAAACTTGTAGCGGATAAAAATTCGGGAAAGCTTCTCGGCTGTCAGGCAGTCGGCGCAGGAGATGCCGATAAGCGGGTAAATACTGTAACATCAGCACTTCTTGCAGGATTAACGGTAAACGAATTTTTCCATAATGACTTAACTTATGCTCCGCCCTTTTCTCCTACAATTGATCCTCTTTTAAATGCTGCTCAGATACTTTCCGAAAAATTTAATTCAGCAGTTTAGCAATGTATCTGGCGACACCTTCCCCCATCGAAAAACAGCTTCCCTGTACTCTGAGTGCGCCTTGTGACAGAAAATCAGCCGAAAGACATCTGCCTGCAACAAACAGATTATCAATATCAGCTGACATTAGACTTTCAATTGGAAGCTGATAATCATTTACCATATCAAGATGAGAGGCTCCTTTTTTATTAGAATGAACATCAACGGGATAATTTGACACAACAACAGGATTATCAAATTTTTTGCCGGATTTTAAATCTTCAATTGTATAAACATATTTGCCTTTAATCCGTCTTGAAACCCTTACGCCAAGCATATCTGCAATATTTGAAATGTAGGAATTTTCAAAACCGGGGAAATATATTCTGCAAAATTGAAGATACCTGTAAATATTTTGACGTGCAAGCCTTAGAGCTTTTGAAATGCTTTTAACTTCAAGCGTATTCTTGTAATCAATGATACGTGGACAGTTAAAAGCTATATTATCAGGCATTCCGGGAACTGTAAATATTTGAAAATAGTTGGTGTCGTACTTGTTAAGAATACCTTTTTTAACAGCATCCTTAAATAGCGGCATTAAAGCCCAGTGTTTATCCGCATCCCATGTGCATGCTGTTGAAAGATGAATATACCCATCTACATGTTCTACAGTCGTAACACTTCTGTCTTTATCAAATTCTATCAGCCAATCAGCAAATTTTTTAATATCAACCCCGCCAAGCATAAATCTCAGAGTAACAGGCTGAAGTTCGCCGTTTTTTTCTAAAAAATTGCAATCACAAATTCGTCCGACAACACAATCTCCGGTTGCATCAATTACATATCTCGCTCCGACTGATACTGATAATATTTTTTGAGAAACATCTAACTCATCGTTATATGCAGATAAGATTTCTTTTGTGATTTTTATACGTTTAATATGATTATGGTCAACTTTTATGCCAAGAATATTTGTGTCAAAGAATACTTCTACATTAGCCTCTTTCATGAGGTTGTCCAGAGCAATTTTTGTGATTTCAGGATTAAACCATGCAGGGTTATTCTGATATGTAGTCTGTCCGCCAAGCTTTTTACACTCATCAATCAATGCATCCCGAAATTCTGTATTAATTTGAGAATTGCCGGACTTCATAACCGGAATAACAAGGCCTGATGTGATAGTTCCGCCAAGATGTATATTTTTTTCAATTAAAAGTGTTTTTAACCCGAGTTTACCTGCAATATAGGCCGCCGCACAACCGGCAGTACCGCCTCCTACAACAACAACATCGTATATCATTTAAAATTCCCCGTATAAAGTCTGTTTTGCACGGAATATTATATCAATTTAACAGAATTAATACAAGTTATTTATAAAATTAACTTAAAATCTGAACGGATAATCATCCGGAATTTCCCAGTTATTTTCTTGAATTAAAGCAGTACAGTAAGCTTTATACGGGGAATTCTTGTTGCAGCCATAGTTAGGGTTGTTTAACAATTCATCCCTTGTAAGGTTATTGCAAACTACTTTTTTAGAGCCGTCAGGCTGTATTTCTTCTTTACAAATCAAAGATTTATAAGGTTCAATTCCTTTTCCTTTGTTTAACGATGTTAACGAACTTTGCATATTCGCAACAAATGTGAATGCAAAGAATTTTTTTCCGGCATCAGGTCGTGAAGTAGTGCCGTCTTCGCTTATATGAAAAAAATCTTCTTTATCAAAATCCTTGGCAAAAGAATTAAAAAAAATTGATGAAAATAATTTATAAAAAATAAAAGTTAAATCTTATCTGTATATAACTATTAGATATATTCAAATAATATTTTTAATAACTCAACTTAGTATCAAAATTTGAAATATAGAAAACCTGTTTTACCTGCGGCTTGCTACATTAATCACAGACAATTTTTCTTTTTAAACTCTTTAATAAACCTTGAACTTGACATTTTGCAGCTTTTTTCAACCTCAGATTTGTGAGAGGCGAGTATTTCCCCATTTGAAAGGTTTAAATTCTTGTCACGATAAAATATACCTGCTTTAGAATTTATAAGCCCTAAATCGTATTCTGAAAGCTCAAATTTTATAAGTGATTTATTTTTTACTGCTATTGTACCGGTGAATTTGTTAAACTCATTATTATAAATTTTTCCTGCGTAAAATCCTGCATTAAGCATTGCATTTCTGATTGAGGCTGAATTGGAATATGTTAAAATCATCCCGTCTTCCGATAAATGCTCATATAGCAGTTTAAAAAATTCCAGAGTCCAAAGACACGGACATTTTGCAGGTGTAAATGCATCAAGAAAAATAAGATTATAGGTATCTTTGTCATTTATTAAAGAAGTTCTTGCATCCCCTATTACAGGTTCGAAAATAAAATTGTCTGATATCAGGTATTCCAGAACGATTTTATAGCTTGTTGATATATGGTTATAATATATATTATGTAAGAATGAGCTTATCGCCTCCTGCGGGTATTCACTAACGTCTGATTCGTTAATCTTCTTAAAACAAGCCATAATTTCGCTATCAAAAAAAGGTTTGTATTCATTAGAATCCAAAATATTGCTAATCTCTGAATTTCCTATGATTTCAGGCAATTTATTACATATTTTATAAAGTAATGCAAAATTTATTGCCGGATTTAATTTATATTTTGCTTCAAATTTATTGTTTAATAATTTTGATATTTTTTCATAATTAAAATTCAAGTTATTATACTTTTTATCATCTTCATTACCTTGCCTGAAAAATGGGGACAAAATTAATAAAGTTTTGTCATTGTCCAGTGCTTTAATAAAAATTTTATATTTTTGTCCGGAGCATAGAGATTTTTCACAGGCAAGATTATTTGAATATAACGCTTCGTTATTTAAGTGGGGATTTATTGGAATTTTTTGAAATGAATTAATAGAGTGTTCGCATAGTACATTATCGTTATCTATCGTATCGATATTAATGAGAGTTTCTGAATTCTTTTCTATATTATCAGTATATATCTCTCTGTTATAAATGTTATTTGAATATATCTTGTCGATATTTGCTTTGTTGTTAAAAATTTTTTCGTTTTTTATTTCAAAATTTGAAAAAAATTTTTCTAAAAAATAATTTAAAAAACTTTTTGTGTTGTATCCGATTCCATAACAAATATCAAGTATTTTTATTTGAGAATTATTTTTCAAAAAGTATTTTACATTGGCGGGCAGAACAAATTTTTCATAAGCTTCAGTCAGTGCGCCATATGTAGAGTGGTAAATATCATCAGCTTCCGGGCTAAAAAGCCCTACAGAGCCGTCGTTAGTGAAATAAGGATATAGTTTGTACATAATGTCATTATACACCTGCGGGCTTAAGGTTCAAATTGTTTATATATCGCAATATTAGCCGCAATTTGTCTTAAAAATACCTTTGTGATAACATGTTTGCAGATAAAAGATAAAGAGGAAATATGAAAGTAAGCGTAAAAGTACCGGCTACAACAGCCAATTTAGGCCCAGGCTTTGATTGTATGGGAATGGCATTGCCGATATATAACACTATAACAATAGAAGAAACAGTATTGCCGGGAACCGGAATTGAGATAAACGTTATTTCAGAGGATGAAACAGCTGACGAACTGTCGCTGGAACATATGCCAATGGATGAAAACAGTATAATTTATAAGGCTGTAGAACTTTTGTACAATTCAATCGGACAAAGCCCGAGTGAACTTAAAATAACAATCCATTCACAAATTCCGATAGCAAGAGGACTCGGAAGCAGTGCATCAGTTATTGTCGGCGGGCTTCTTGCGGCAAACGAACTTCTCGGGCGACCTGCTGATGAAGCTGCGCTTCTTTCAATTGCTACAGAAGTTGAGGGACATCCGGATAATGTTACACCGGCAATCGTCGGCGGGCTTGTTTTAACATCAAGCGAAGACGACGGAAGTATTGTTTACAGGAAACTTGAATGGCCGCAGGAATGGAATTTAACGGTCTGTGTACCTGAATATGAATTAGCTACGGATATTTCCCGTTCTGTTTTGCCTAAAGAAGTACCCATGCAAGATGCGGTATTTAATGCAAAGCGTCTGGGAATGTTTGTTCATGCCATTCATACAAAAGATTCCGCTTTAATGAAGTTAGCTCTTAAAGACAGACTTCATCAGCCTTACAGGATGAAACTTGTGCCCGGCCTTGAAAAAATTATAGAAAATTTGAAGCATGAAGAAAACGTATTGGGCTGCGTTTTGAGCGGCGCAGGTCCTTCGATTTTGATTATCAGCGAAAAAAATAATCTTGAAAAAATCAAGGATATTGTAAAAGATACATGGGCTGATTTAAACGTAAAAGTTGATATATACACACTTCCGGTTGAAAATAACGGAGCACAAATCATTAATCTTGATTAGATTTTTGTGTAATGCATTTTTAATGCATGTATCGAAATAATGTTATCATGCGCATAATTGTTTCAAACAGATGTGTCGGTTGCGGCGCATGTTCGACTATCAGTCCTGAGGTTTTTGAAATTTCAGGCAATTCCGCTATTGCAAATCAAACAAAAATCTCAGGCCATGAAGAAAGTTGTATAGATGCGGCTCTTAATTGTCCTGTCAATGCTATTAAAATTGATGAATACTAAAATCCCCCGTCGACTGACGGGGGATTAAATTTGTTGTTAGCCCTGGCCTGTGTATTCCGGAACAAAGTCTTTCTGACTTGATTTTTCCATTTGTTGACCAAATTGTTCTTGACCTTTGATAAGTTCTAGTCTTGATTCTATATTTGCTTTTCTTTGCTTTAAAGCAATTTCCAAATCTTTAAGCGGTTCAAGCTGAGCCTCGCGCATCATATCAAAGTAATCAGCCCATGTTGATTGTGCCTGTGCACCCATATACTGAATTTGTTGCATTGCCGAACTGTGAGCCTGCATCATTAGCATTTGCTCTTGCGACGCTTTTGATTGCGGGTTATTAAATATACTTTCCATCATTTCAGGGTTAAAGCCGGTTCCCTGCATTGCAACCTGCATTTGTCTTTGGATACCCATATTGCAGTTACGCTGCTGCGCAGTCATCATGCGTTCCACCTGACCGATTTGTTTGGTCACGCGGTTCATCTGTGAAAGGATACGGGTCAACTCGTTTTCTAGAGTGAGCCGCATTCTCGCAGATTGCATTTTTAAATATGCACCGGTTAGGAAACCCATGTTGTACCTCTATTCTTTTAGTCCTCGTTAAATATATAAAGTATATACATTGTTAAAAATTTACAAATTCAGAGTATATATTTACATATCTTAACAATTCCTTAATGCAACAGCTTAATTGCAAAAAATCTGTTTTATTGATACACTTTAAAAGTACAAATACTTTGAAAGGCAGAGCATGTTATCAAGATTTTTTTCGGTTAAGAATATTGCATTTTTAGCAGGAGTTATTATCCTGTTGTTTATTATTCCCAAAATTGCAGGAATTGTAATGCTGTTTTATGCAGCTTATGTTCTGGCGTGCGCAATGGATCCTTTTGTGGAAAAGCTGCAGACTAAATTAAATAATAACAGAACTCTTGCATCAATTATTGTTGTATTCGGCGGAATTCTTGCTTTATTTGCTCTTTTTGCCCCGATTATTGCAATTGCTTATAATGAAATAAAAACTTTTATAAGTGTATTTCCGGAAAAAATCACAGATGTTACAAAGTACATAACTACTTTCAAATTTTACGGTCATAATATTGCGGATTTAGTCAGTTTAAACTCAATAATGGACACAAATCCTGATTTTGCACACAATATTTTCAGTCAATCATGGAATATTACAATAGGAATTTTCCAATTTTTTGTAGTAACCGTTGCGATTGGTATGATAATATTCTATCTGCTGGTAGACAAGCAGTATTTAACAGACAAATTCAGACAGCTCTTTCCTGCAAATTTGAAAGAAAGAGCATCCTTAATACTTTCTTCTATAAGCAGCAAAGTCGGCGGATATGTTCGTGCTCAGGTTCTGTCTATGGTTGCAATCGGCGTAATGCAGATGATTGTTTTAATGATGTTAGGAGTGGATTATCCGCTGCTTTTGGGTCTAATTACAGGTATCATGGATATTGTTCCCGTTCTCGGGCCTGCAATTGCGTTTGTTGTAATCCTTCTTGTCGCATATCCGGTTGGAATTGTTAAGCTTATTTTGATAGTTTTAACTTTTTTTATAGTTCAACAAGCTTCAAACATCATTGTAAGACCTTTGTTGTTCGGTAAATTTATGAAACTACACCCGCTTACAATATTTTTGGCATTGTTTGTATGTGAACAATTTCTGGGCTTCTGGGGCGTGATTCTCTCCCCAGCAATTGCATCTACAGTTTGTGTTTTGATTGATGAACTCTATATAAAACCAATTAATGAAAAGTCCGAACAAATGAAGGATATAAATGAATAATTCTGATATTTATTTGTATGAAAGAAAATTCTCAAAACAAGCTGACTTCAAGGTGTGGCTTGCGTTTCCGGGGATAACTTCTTTTGCGCTTTCATCACTGGGTTTTTTGTGGATGTTTAAATCAATTGATGAACTTGTTGATGTAAACATTGAAATGCTCTGTTCGGATACAGCTAAAACCCTCTTAAAACCGGATAAAATAAATCTTTTTGGTTTTTCATACACATTTGATACAGATTTTTTAACCATTTTTTCAATGCTTGAAAAATACAATATTCCATTAAAATCTAGCGAAAGGGATGAAAGTCACCCGATTATTTTTGCAGGCGGGCCTGTTGTAAGTTCAAATCCCGTACCTTATAAAGATTTTTTTGATTTTATGGTAATAGGCGACGGTGAAGAAACCAATCTGAACATTGTTAAAACTTGCAAGGCAAACAGTAATCTCCCCAAAAATGAAATTTTAAAGCTTCTTGCAAATATAGATGGAATTTATGTTCCGGAATTTAGCGAATATCCGGTTAATAAAATCACCAGTAAACTCAATCATTGCATTTTTACGCCAATAATAAGCAAAGATGCATTTTTTAAGGATACGTTTATTGTAGAAATTTCAAGGGGATGTGCAAACAGATGCGGCTTCTGTCTTGCTTCATATATGAATCTGCCTCTTAGAACGGTTCCTTATGATGAAATAATTTCCACTCTGGAAAAAGGATTAAAACATACAGACAAAATTGCGCTTTTGGGCGCTCAAATCAGTGCTCATCCTAATTTTGAGGAAATTCTTGATTACATATACAAAAAAATTCAATCAGGACAAAATATAGAAATGAGTGTTTCCTCATTAAGAGTTGATTCAATAAAGCCGCAAATTTTGAGAACACTGGTTGCCGCAGGACAAAAAAATGTTACGCTTGCTATTGAAGCGGGAAGCGAACGACTAAGGCGGGTTATAAATAAAAATTTAACTGAGGAACAAATATTTAATGCAGTAAAAATTGCGGCAGAATGCGGGCTTAAAGGTTTTAAATTTTACGGAATGCTTGGACTGCCGACAGAAACAGATGAAGATATAAATGAAATGATAAATCTTGCAGAAAGAATTAAAAAGCAGTATAAAAATTTTGATATATCATTCGGATTTTCAAGTTTTGTACCAAAACCCAATACTCCGTTTCAGTGGATAGGACGTGAAGATACAAAATTACTTGAAAATAAAGCAGAATACTTAAAAAAAGAAATGCATAAACTTGGAGTTTCAGTAAATGTATCAAGTATTAAATGGGATTACTGGCAGGCTGTACTCTCCCGTGGAGATTGCAGCTTTACAAACTTTTTAATTGATGTTTATAAGAATGGCGGCAAACTCGGTGCTTTTAAAAAATCCGCAAAGAAATTCAATATTAATACAGATTTTTACGCACTCAAAACTTATCCATACGACATGAAACTCCCATGGGATTTTATTAATGTCCGCCCCGGTAAAGAATTTTTACAAAAAGAATCTAAACGTCTGTTGATTCAGTAATACTCCGCAGCACTAATTAAAGACTTACAGCGGGGTATAATCCGAATAAATAAGACTTTGCCAGCTTTCAAAATAGCTTATCTGGGTTGCACTGCCTGTTTTAATGTAAATTTTCGGCATTGATGATGCCGGAATATTCAGTGCTGAACAGATCGCCGCTTTTATCACATCAGGTGTCGTTACGATGATAATTCTGTTTGAAATATTGTTGTTGACAACTTTATCTATAATATCACTCACCCGTTTTACAAAGTCATTTAAAGATTCTGCGTCTGCAGGAGTCGGCACAGCCGGATCATTTATCAATTTTACAAATTCATCAGGATATCTTTCCTCAATTTGTTCATAAGTAAGTCCGTTGTAGGCTCCGCATTTTCTTGGTGTAAGCTCATCCAGTATTTCATAATTTTTTTTGTACAGCTTTGCTATAACCTGAGCCGTCTGAATCGTTCTGGTTGCTGGAGATGTATAAATTCTGTCGTTTTTAATTCCCCGCAATCGAAGATACTCTGTTATTTTATCAACTTCATACTGCCCCGCATCACTCAATGGCGGATATTTAAGATTATCCGAAAAACGGTTTTCATCTGAATATATTGTTGCACCATGGCTTATAAAAGTAATTTTACATTTTCTGCTGAAATACATATTAAACCTCGTTAATCTTTTTTAATTATAACATAGTTTTAAACTTTTTTGTAGTATTATTTTAAAAAAGGAGATATTTATGAGAGGAAAAGCGTTCAAATTCGGGGATAACATTTCAACAGACCATATTGCACCGGGCAGATTGTTTCACTTGCGGTCTAATCTGGAGGAATTTTCGAAACATGTTCTTGAAGATGCTGATGAAACTTTTGCAAAAAGAATGCAAAAAGGAGATTTTGTTGTTGCGGGAAATAATTTCGGACTGGGTTCATCCCGTGAACATGCACCTCAAATAATTAAAATTGCAGGAGTAGGGGCAGTAATTGCAAAATCATTTGCAAGAATATTTTATCGTAATGCAATTAATATAGGGCTTTTGGCTCTGGAATGCGATACTGATGCAATTGATGCAGGAGATGAACTTGATGTTGATATTGAAAAAGGCATGATAACAAATCTTACAAACGGTGCCGTTATCCAAATAGAACCTATACCGCCGGTTATGCGGCGCATGCTGCAGGATGGCGGACTTGTCGAACATATCAAAAAGTACGGTGAATTTAGGCTTGATTAAAATCTGTTACCATCTTTTATAATCTTCAAGAGCTTTCTTTGCAACATTGAAATCTCTTTTGTCGATGACAACATATTCGCTTGTCTTAGGATTTATAATGCACATAGTAGCGGCACATTCTTTATAAAATGCTTTTACTGCATCGATTTCAGCTTTTTTTGCGAGCATTTCCTCTTTATATTTCTTTGAATCTTCCTTTTTAGGTTGATAGTGAGCTGCTTCGTTATCTTCTAAAATTGTTTTTTCATACAAAGTTGCTCCACGTTCGGAAACATAGTTATTTTTATAGTTGCCGTCAATCAAGACTTTGCCGAGATAAGAAACTATTTGTTTGTGAAAAGATTCACTGTTTTCAGGTGCACTTGAGCCTTCTTTGAATTGATAGAATATAACTTTTCTTTCAGGTTTGAAAAACAGATAATAGTAAAATTCATTTTCTTTAGAACCTTTCAAAACAGCTTCCGGAATCGGCTTGGGTAAAAAATCAGGTTTGTATGTCTGAATATTCTTGTCACCGACCTTAACTTTTGTGCCTGCTATAGTTGAAGGCAAACCATCATTCTCAATAAAATCACTTTTCATAAAAAATACAGCATAAATTAGAAATCCGGTTAATAATATAATTATCAAAAAATAAATTTTAAATCTCAATTTCATAAACCACTCCTCAATATAATTATTAATTATAACTTATATTAAATTTTTTTTCAAGAAGTTAAGGCAAAATTAGCATAACGCTTGACAATAACATCTGTTTGGGATTATATAAAAGTATGTTTTAGCCGAAATTTTCGTGCTGGATTTGTCGGTAAAAGACATTACAATTCACTGCCGGAATGCGTAAGGGTTCCAGGATAGCTTGCAAAGCCGGTGTATTGTATCAAGGTAAAAATAAAAAAGGAGAAAACAATGCCTACAATTAACCAGCTTGTACGTAACGAACGTAAAAAGCTTATTGACAAAACAAAATCTCCTGCTTTGATGAATTGTCCTCAAAGACGTGGAGTATGCACAAGGGTTTATACAACTACCCCTAAAAAACCGAACTCAGCACTCAGAAAAGTTGCCAGAGTACGTTTGACCAACGGATTTGAAGTTACTTCATATATTCCGGGTATCGGACACAACTTGCAGGAACACAGTGTTGTTCTTATCAGAGGCGGAAGGGTTAAAGATCTTCCGGGTGTTCGTTATCACATTGTTAGAGGTACATTAGATACTGCAGGTGTAGCAAACAGAGCACAAAGCAGATCTAAATACGGTGCCAAGAAAAATGCTAAAGGAGGTAAGAAGTAATGTCTAGACGTTCTAAACCTGTAAAACGTGTACCGTTAGCAGATCCTGTTTATAACAGTGTTGATGTTTCTAAATTCATTAACAGAATTATGAGACGGGGCAAAAAATCTTTAGCTGAAAAAATATTCTACATGACAATGGAAAGAATTAAAGAAAGAACAAATCAGGATCCTATGGAAATTTTCCAAAAAGGTCTTACAAATGCAACTCCGTTGTTGGAAGTTAAAGCCAGACGTATCGGCGGTTCTACATATCAAGTTCCGATTGAAGTCAAGGCTGACAGAGGTTTTGCACTTTCTTCATCTTGGATTATTGAATCTGCTAAAAAACGTGGCGGCAAATCATTTATTGACAAGTTGACTAATGAACTTATTGATGCATCAAACGGTTCAGGTGCAGCTTGCAAAAAACGTGAAGATACTCACAAAATGGCTGAAGCTAACAAAGCGTTTGCTCATTACAGATATTAATAAACAAATTAATAATACTAAAAATCCCGCAAAATATGCGGGATTTTTTATTTGATAAATTTTTGAATATCGTTTTCGGGGGTTGTAACAGGTTGAATTTGATAAACATTTTTCAAAGCAGATAAAATATCAGGGTTAATTATAAATGGCGGACACTGTGAAAGAAAAATGTTTTTCGCTCCAGAATTTGATAAATTGATTATAGTACTCAGAGAATTGATATCACACTTTGTAAAAAAGAATGTGAGAATGTCGGACACTATAGAAAGTTTATCAAAGAAAAGTTTCATAACTCGGTAAACAGCTTCTATATTGCCGCCGAGATTTATATACAGTTGATTTGTATTATCTGAATGATAAGAAAATGTCACAATAAAAGTGTCCTGCGGCAAAAGCGTAAACAATTTTTTATAGTAACTTTCCTGAATTGATGAATAATCTGCCATTCCGATAACAACAACATGTTTTATTTCATTGTTTTTTATTTTTTGCGATAAGTCAGCTATTTTTGATTTCAATGTTTCTTCATTGTAACCTGCTTCAACAGATGGCATTTGCCGTCCTTTTGAAAAACCTTTTGAAATTTCAATTGAGTCAAATATTTCGGAATAATCGGACGAATCGACCTTTATAACACCTTTAGGAGTAATATTTTCAGTAGAAAATACTTTTCCTCTGTATAGATAGTCAATATTTGGATAGTTGCTTTCTGTTAAAACAATAGGTCCGGGAAATGTCGCAAAATCTAATATGCAATTGACTCTACAGGATCCATAATCACCTTTCAGATGTTTAAATTGTTTAAATTTTTCATATGCATGAGCAATTATTAAATCAGAATGCGTATAAACCGAAAAATCAGCATCGGAGGTTTTATCAAGAATATCATATAATACATTTAAATTTGAGCCGGAAACAAGCAAAGCTTTACCTGGTTCTGTTGATTTTGATACCATAAGCTCTGATATTTTTCCGAATTTGTCATACTGAGCATTGGAAATCAATTCTAAAAGCCCGCAATTTGCTTTTGTTAATTTATTTATGTATTTTATAAGTTCATCGTTAGAATATTTTCTATTATTTAAAGCACAAAGACATTCAAGAATAGTAAAATATACATCATCATCCGATTTGTCAAAACTTTTCAGCTTTGATAAGTTTAAAACAGCACTTTTAATAACAATTACGAGGATTTCAGATAAATTTTTTCTAAAAGCCGTCACTTTTCTATAATTTGCTAAAAAGGATTTATCCCCGAGTTTTATAATTTCAGAAAGTGTCATTTTGGGGGTTAATTTAAACTCAGGCTTTATATCTTTACATTCTATATTGTTTTCATTACAAAAATTCAAATATTCTTTTCTTGCATAAAGAAGTTTTGAATAAACTTTGCTGACAACCTCAAGAAGTTGAATATTTGAATATTTTTCCGCATTGATAAATACCGGAACTGTTTCCATTATAACTTCCATATTGTCATAATAGGAAATATTAAGTTCAGTCTGTTTTATTTCGTAATATGCGAGCAGACTTAAAAAACTAAATACAACTTCCTGTAACGCTTTTATATTCGGAGCCGTCGAACAATTGCCGCGTGCAACACAATCGTTATAATCGTTTCCGTCTTCATGAAATTTATTAGAAAACATAACCTTCACCTACATATCATTTTCATCTTTTAAAAATTTTATTATCTCATCAGACTCATACATTTTAAGATTACTTTTTGAGTCGTAAATAAACGGAACCTGCGCTTTCCCGCCGATTTTTAGAAGATTATCATAATTTTCGACATCTGATACATCAAGTTTATTATATTCAATTTTATTTTCGTCAAGATATCTCATGACTTTTTTGCAGTATGGACAGGTTTCAAGAATATATAAATCAAACATTTTCCACCTCTTTATGCGAATATTATAAAATATATGCCGATTTATTTATTCCCCTTCAATATGCGATACAAGTCTAATTATAATCTTGTAAACTATTTGCATATATGGAATTTTGTAATAAAATTTTCTATATGGATAAGAAAAATATACTGGTAATTTTTGGCACCCGTCCGGAAGTCATTAAGCTTGCTCCGGTTATTTTGGAACTTAAACGTCATCCGGAACTTTATAACGTGATTGTCTGCAATACAGAACAGCAAAAGGAACTTTCAAATCAGACGCTTGCTTATTTCGGATTAAAAGCAGATTTAAATCTTGATTGTATGCGCCCTAATCAATCACTTCTTGAAATTCAGACACGTATTTTAACCGCATTAAATACTGTTTTTTCAAATAATAAAATTGATGCCTCCATTGTTCAAGGAGATACAATGACTGTTTTGTGCGGCGCTCTGGCAAGTTTTTACAACAAAGTTCCTTTATTTCATGTTGAAGCAGGTTTAAGATCATATGACATTTATGAACCGTTTCCGGAAGAAGTTATGCGACAGATGACATCTCGTGTTGCTCAATTAAATTTTGCACCGACTCAAAAAAATAAAGATGCCTTATTAAAAGAAAATATCTCAGAAGATAAAATTTTCGTTGTAGGAAACACTGTTATAGATGCTCTGTTTTGTTTGTCCGAGAAAACTCTTGCTGAAAGCCGCAAATTTTTTGAGGAAAAAGATATTAAAGTAAATGATAAAACGGTTTTGATAACTGCGCACCGGCGTGAAAACCATGGAGAACGGATTGACAAGATTATTGATGCCATTAAATTTCTTGCCGGAAAATATAATGACCATACCTTTGTAATCCCTGTACACCCGAATCCGAATGTAAAAGATAAAATACATTCAAGACTCGGAAATTATCAAAATATAAAACTTTTAACACCATTAGATTATCCGAATCTTGTATATCTAATGAAAAATGCAAAGCTTATCCTGACAGATTCCGGCGGTATTCAGGAGGAAGCGCCTTCTTTTGGCTGTCCGACACTTGTTATGAGATATGAAACCGAAAGACAGGAAGGTATTGATGCAGGCGTTTCAATTCTTGTCGGAGCAGATTACAACAAAATCATTGAAAACAGTGAAATTATACTGGCAAAAGATTTTGTATCAACAAGATTAAAAGCAGTAAATCCTTATGGTGACGGAACATCCGCAAAAAAAATAGTTAATATCATAACTAATTATTTTAATTAAAAATAAACTCCTTAAATATTTATTCAAGGAGATTTAGTTAGATTTAATTACATTTAGGCTGTTAGATTTATCTGCATGACATTTTTTGTAAAGACCTTATTGTTTTTGGTTTTTGTTGTAGTAAAGCTTTTTCTCGTTCTAGAATTTGTTTTTTCAATTTATTATCAATTTTGGCAGAGGTGAGAATATCGGATTTGTATTCTTTGTACATTTTAATTTCACGTTCTGTTAAATCACTGATATACGTATTTTTAACATCTTTTTCAACAGATTTTCTAAAACTACCTGCAGCAGCCATAAAAATAACAAATGCCGCTGCAATCCAACCTATCTGCTGTATAGAAATACCATCTTTTACAACAACAGGTTCCGCTGCTGGAGTATCAAAGATTATGTCAGCATCCGCCACATCCTTTCCTTGAATATAAATATTTACATCATTGTTTCCGGCATTTTCAATAACAATATTATTTATATCCGCAGTATTAATGTATTTGGTATCCATATTTAATGCGGTTGAAATATTTTTGAGATTTAATAAAAGTGTTCCGTCATCAAGAACATTCTTTTTAATGTTAGCCACCTTATCCGTTCTCAAAATAACGTTATAACCGTTTGAAGAACCTTCCAGAATAACCGCATTCAAATTGTTATCAGCTGCAAATGCGGCAGATGTGGCAAGAATAATGATTAATATTAGATTTAAAAATATTTTTTTCATATTTCCTCAATATTTCCCCAATCTGTTTTCACATATTAAGCATATCTGTATTTAAAGTAAAGTACATCAATCACAAGAATTGTATTAATCAGCCAATAGATTTAGATTTACAATTATACTTATTGTTAACAAATGTTACAAAAAGACAGCATGCTGAAATTCAGAAAAAATATTTTTTTTTATATAAGTACCACGAGGCTTAAAGGAGTTATAAAATGACTAATAACATTTTTGCACGTACTTCACAAGAACAAAGAACAAACACGATTTCAAAAAGCAGAAAATCCGAAACTGCCGAAACTGCAGGGTCTCTTGCAATGAAATCTTCAGAAAAAAGCTATCTTGCAATGAATACCTATGATACAATTTCAATAAACAGTCCGTATTCATTAAATATTGATTTTACAAATTATTCAGCACCGGAAGGCGGTGCAAACACAAATTCCGGCTTTTTAAGCAATTTTGCAAACGCAGTTGCCGTTATCGGAACTGATTGCAGCGGATGTGCCGCAAGTGTTGCATCTGCCGGCACTTCTTCATCCTGCGGTGGCGGCGGAGGCTTTACCTCATTTGTATAAGAAGATAAAGAAAATTTGGTTTTATTAATAGAAAATAAAGAAAAATAATTCAAGGCGACGATTTAATGTCGTCTTTTTTATTGTAAATTTAATCTATGGAAAAGAATTTTTTCGTTTACATATTGCAAACTGAAGACAATAAATTGTACTGCGGTTATACGGATGATGTTAATAAAAGGTTTGAAATGCACAAAAACGGAACAGGTGCAAAATACACACGTGCACATAAGCCTGTTAAAATTGTTTATAACAAAAAATTTTCCACAAAGTCGGATGCTATGAAGGAAGAATACCGGATTAAAAGACTTTCAAGAGCTAAAAAATTGGAATTAATTGCAGACTCAAACTATTGATTATTCTGTTCGTCAGCAGCAGGAGCCTGTTCGGTTGAGGTTGTTGAATCATCTGGCTTATTAAATTTTTCCTGTAATTTTTGCTGCTTTTTCTGTTCTTTTTCAAGTTTTTTCTGCTCTTTTGCTTCCTGTTTTGCCTTTGCTTTAGCTTCTTTTTCAATTCGTTTTTGTTTTGCCTGCTCAAGAAGCTCTTCTGTCTTTTCAAGAGAATCGTTTGTTGAGGTTGAACCTTCTACTTTATCTCGAATTTTGTAGTCTTCAAGCAAATACTTATGCTCTTTTTCCATTTCTTTGATTTTATTTTTATATTCGGTTTCAAGTTCTTTTACTTTCTTTTCATATTCTTCTTTTTTAGCTTTTTCATCAAGCTCATCTTCATGTTTTGCCTGTTTTTCTTCTATTTCAAGTATTGATGGCGGAACAACACCGGACTTTATCATTTTTATTCCGTTCATACTTATCTTAACATCATTCGGAGAAAGAGAAACAAGCATTGAACGGGTACCTTTTATATCAATACTCCAGTTTCCTAAAAACACAGGCGCTTCTCCTGTGTATGCATAAGCTGACAAGACAATTCTGTCAGGATTGTTCAGGTCAAATCCTAACGGGTATATATCCCACCTGTAATCACGTAAATTTAAATTTTTATACTCTTTCCAGTAATATATTATCGCATCACGAATTTCATCTAGTCTGTATGAGGTTTTTGTATCAAAATCGTAGACAATTGCATTTGTCTGCCATATACCATCCAGCCGTCCGCCTATTTTTTCCTTTACAAGGAGTTTTGTACCGTCAGTCGAAAAATCAATCGGAGTTAAAGTTCTGAAAGAGCCGTAATCATTAATTGATTTTGTAGTAGACAAAATCGGATCAGGATTTCTATGCATAACATTTGCTTTTTTTACCTTTGAAAGCGGATTGCCTTTCTCCTCAAGCGGAATGACAAATAAATCACAGGTCACAACCGCATTTTTGGGATAATAATAAACTGACGGATAAACAAGTATCCTGTAATCAGGCGAAACAACCCCCTGTGCATTAATCTGTCGTCTGCGTTTAAAATCTCTGCCTAAAGATATTTCAGGACTACCTGGAGGATTGTTATATCTTACAAGTTCATAATCCGGCTGCGGTACATACTTCATATCAGCGGCTTTCTCTGGCTTTGGAATAGGAATTTCTTCCTGAGTTTTGTCTTTGGGAGCAGACAGCATTTCATATTCTTCCATTGTCATAAATCCGGAGGGGGTCAAATTTTTCTTTTTTCTTTCAAATTCTTCTTTTGCATCTTCTTTTTTTACATTGTGTAAATATTGAGCTTCTTGTTCTCTTGCACCAGCGGGCGAAGAGGAAAACGAAAATGCATTAACTGCCATATTTGACAGAAATAATGCTAAAATCAAAACTCCTGTACGTAACATTTATACAAGACCCTCTTTCATAGCCATTGAAATAGCTTTTGCACGTGAGGTCACGTACAATTTTTGAAGAATACTGTGAACGTGGGTTTTCGTTGTCGAAATTGTTATTACGAGTTTTTCTGCAATCTGCGGATTTGTAAGCCCGTCAACAATAAGAGCAAGAACCTCCATCTCACGTTCCGTAAGCCCGTAAAGATTTTTGCCAAGTTTATAGTTAATTTCACCACGTCTTTGCGGAGCTGCAGTGCTGCGTCTTATATTAGTTAAAACTACTTTTGCAATTGCCGGATCAAGCCAGCCGGCACCTTCACTTACAGCAAGAACTGCAGATATTGTCTGCTCAGAAGTTGCACCTTTAGTAATATATCCGTCCGCACCTGCCTGAAACGAGTCAAAAATATCATCCTCATCTTCACGTGATGTGTACATTAGAACTTTTATCTTCGGATTTACAAGCTTAATTTTTTTGGTTGCCTCAATACCGTCTATTGTCGGAAGTCCGATATCCATAATTACAACGTCAGGGACAAGTGAAAGTGCCATATCGACACCTTCTTGACCGTCTGCAGACATGCCGGCGATTTTAATATCCGTATTTTTGCTTAATATTACGGACAAACCCATACGTGCCATATCATGATCTTCTACTATTAACACCTTAACCATTTACAACCTGTCTTTCTTCGCTTGACCTGACTACGTCCGTTAAAAGAAACGTGAATTCACTGCCTTTATTTAACTTGCTTTCAACCCAGATTTTTCCGCCGTGAGCCTCAATAATTTGTCTGGAAAGATATAAACCCAAACCGGTGCCGGTTGAGCGTTTGCGGCTGGTTCCTTGAGAAAATCTCATAAATAAATGCGGAATATCGGATTGCGGAATTCCGTTTCCGTTATCCTCAACGGAAAATATTAAATCTCCGGATTGTGCTTTTAGAATAACTTTTATATGCCCGTCTTTATTGGTGTAGTTCACTGCGTTTCCGCACAAATTGGTTATTACCCGTTTTAGCTCTGATTTGTCCGCATAAATTTCAAGCTTATCGTCAAAATCGCATTCAAATTCAAGATTTATGCCTTTATTTTTTGCAAGCGGCAAAAGTTCTTCAATGGATTGTTCTACCAGCGTTCTTGGTGCAAAAAGCGTTTTACAGAGTTCAAGTTTTCCGCTGTCAAACCTGTAAACTTCAAGAAGAGCATTAACAAGTCCGAGTAAATCCTCATTACTTTGAAGCATTGTAGATAAAAGGACTTTCTGTTTATCTTCTAACGTACCAAGAGAACCATCCAAGAAAAATTTAAGTGTTTGAATTGCTGCAAGAAGAGGTGTACGAAGATCATGCGTTAAAGTTGCAATAAAATCATCCCGCAATCTTTCGGTTTCTTTTTGTGCGCTTATATTTCTTATTACCCCTACGTATTTTTCAGGAATTTCATCAATTTCACCTGTTATTGCTGCAAAATTGATTTCCACAGGAGTATGAGCACCGCTCAATGAATTCACTATATAACAATCTTTTAAAAGGACTTCCGAATTATCCGTATCAAGACCGAATAGTCCGCCATCATCCGATATCATATCAACTTTACAGCCTTTTACTATCTGCGTAAATGTTCGGTTTAAAATAGCATTTTCATCAACACCTGTCATATTCTCACACGCAGGGTTAATTTGTTCAATTCTGCCGTCTTTATCCAGAATGATAATTCCGTCAGCACAGTGGCTTATTATTCCGCTCAATTTCTGATTTGCTTCGGACAAATCATGTGTGCGTTCTGCAACTAGCTTTTCCAGATCATTTGAATAAATTTCCAATTGTCTTTTGGCTTCTTCCAACTCTTTAATTTTTTGACGCAAATCACTTAACAAATGACTCCGCTCAACTCCGTTTCGGATATTCATGAGCAAATCATCATTATCCCACGGTTTTTCAATATACTTGTAAAGTCCGACGTCATTAATCGCTTTTATTGCATTTTCTTTATCCGCATAACCTGTCAAAAGTATCATACTGGTTTCGGGATAAAGTTTTTTTGCTTCCCGTAAAAATTCAAGCCCGTTCATTTCAGGCATTAAAAAATCAGAAATTATTAAATCAGGAGTATTGGTTTTAATATATTCAAGTGCCTCTACAGGGGAATTAAAAAATACACCGCCTTCTATCCCTTCAACTGCAAAAAGGGTTTTAAATGCTGAGGTAACCATTTTTTCATCATCTACTGCAACTATTTTCCCGTTTATCATAATAATTATATTTTAAGTTTATTTAGCTTTTTGGACAAATTCTTTACAAATTCGCAATAATTAAATTTCTGCCAGTATTTCGACTTTCATTTCGGCTGCCGGCAAAAGTTCAGAATAAGATATTACTTTAATATTTTCAATATACAGGGAAAGCAAATCAAATAAAGGTTTGCGGATTTTGGGTTGTACAAGAAGCACCGTATCATACTTATGTGCATTCAATCCTGACAACGTGCTGCGAATACAGGTGATTAACTTTTCAATCTGTTCTTGCGGAAGTTTAAATATGGTACTAAATTCCGTATATTGCACCGCTTCTGAAAGTGTTTTTTCAAGTTCCGGATTCAGTGTTACTGTATATAAAATTATACCTGTGTGTGATTTTACAGAATATTTATCACATATCTGCGCTGCCATTGCAGCTCTCAGACTCTCGACAAGAACATAAGACTGAGTGTTAAATCTTGCATAGTCACAAAGTCTTTCAAATATAAGAATAGTATCCTTAACAGAAATTTCTTCTCTTATCAGAGATACAAGTATCCGCCTTAAATCAACTGCGGATATTCTGGACGGAATCAGATCATTTACAAGTGTCGGATCCTGTGTGTTTACAATTTCCATAAGTTTTATAACATCAGTTCTTGTCAATATATCGTTTACATTTTTTATACAGCATTCTCTTAAGTGTTTACGAAGAAGCGTTGAAATTTCCTCGTTTTTTGTATTTTTGCCGACAAAAAATTTATCTCTCATAATCCCGCGGACATAAATGCGGAATTCATCCGGCTTTAAGTCCTTATCATCCAGACATCTAACATTCGGGATAATATACCCCAGTTCATCCGTCAATTCTTCCCTTACTTTAGAAATCAGAGGAAGCATAACGTTTTCGCACTCCGGATCCGCATAATGCAATAAACCCGTTCCAAGTCTGATAGATAAAACATCAACGCCAAGCCGTTCGTACATTCCGTTCGGGCTGTTTAATTCTACAGAATTTTTAGTCTGTTCATTGTTTTCTGATAATTTTGCATTCTGTTCGATTCTGTCAAATAGGTCGGCTTCTATAACAATGTCAATTATATAAACCGCCATACCCAAAGCCAATATAATTAATGCTGCCGGTAAATCTTCTTTTGACATAGGGATTAATCCGAAATAAATTAAAGGCAAATAAAAAATCGCAACAAGAAACATTAAGAGCAATAATACTCTGCAAGGATTATTTTTAATGTATTTTTTTATTTTTGAAATCTCTGACAGCTGCCCGTGTTCACTGACAAATTTATCGGTTTTTAAATTTTCATCCTGCGCACCCTTATCCTGCTCCTGTTCTTGCTCTTGTTTTTCTGAGTAAAAAGACTGGGAAAGTGCAATGGTATAAGTTTCTTTATCTATCCCTCTGTCGGAATATATCTGCGCAAGAGTTTCTCTGTAAATATTTTGAACAATATCTTCAAGTTTTTTAATCCTGTCGGGATTTTCTATACTTTCCTCAGTCAGAGGTTCAAGCTTGTTTTCATCAAGCAAATAATCGTAAATTCCTGAGTTTATTTTATTAATAATCGTATCAAAGAAGCACTCCGGCACCTGTCCGTTGATAAGATCAGCTATTTTACAAACAGTCCATTCTCCAATTGTCCTTGTGATTATTTCGCATGCTTCGGGAGAAACCTCCGGATTGGTATAAACAGCCTTTGCTGTTGACAATACGCTGTTATACACATATGTCTTGATGAGTTTATCCCAATACTCGTCCAAACCTACAGGACAAACTGCCCCGGCGAGTTTAAATCTTAATTTATTTACGTAATCTTTGTATCTAAAATCCCTGCTCATTTTATTCCCAGAATTTAACTAAAAGTATTATATACTTTTTATAACCTGAACTCAAAAATGTAAAGATTAATACAAAGAGCAGGAAAGTAAAAATCTTTCCTGCCTGTTAATATTAAAAGCGCTTTTATTTTTTATTACAGTTACTAACCCTCATAACTGTGCATTTTATATTCTCGTCTGCCGAGTTCCTTATCAAGATGGTAAAGAGCACATTTTTCATCTCCGAACAGTTCAAGCTTTTTAATTACATCATCGACATTTGCCTCTTCCTCAACCTGTTCTTTTATATACCAGTTAATAAAGTATCTTGTGGCAAGATCGCATTCTTCGTCTGTCATATTGGCTACACAATTTATGCTGTCAGTTACATATTTTTCGTGTTCATATATTTTTTTGAATACTTCAATCGGACTGCCGAAGTTTGTTTCCGGCATGTTAATCTGTCCCAATCTTACGTTTCCTTGCCTTTCAATTATATAGTCAAACAATATCATGCCGTGATCTACCTCCTCACGTGCTTGAATACGGGTCCAGTCAGAAAAACCTTTAAGACCCACTTCATCAAAATGTGCAGAAATAGCAAGGTACAAATAAGCTGAATAAAATTCTTTATTAATCTGCTCGTTAAGTATGTTTTCAATTTTTTCACTAATCACTTTCGCCCTCCCATAAACCGTGTAAGTTACAAAAATCGTACGCAAGAGTTTTTCCTGTTTTATTTTCTAAAATCATCTCAGGCTTCTCACCCGGATAAAGATATTGAAGCTCCAGATGTTTTTTATCTTCGGAAATCGTTTCAATAAACATTATGTAATGATCGTCATTCATCGGGTGAAGCACTGAACCGACCTGAACAATATTGTTTCCGTCATCGTTTATTCTAAATACAGGAACATGTTTTTCAGTTATCATTTCTTCCTGATGTTTGCCTTTTACAAGTTTCATAGGCTCTCCGCAGCAGACAAGTTCGCCCTCACCTGACAGGATTACCTGAACTAAATTCCCGCAAATATCGCACCGATAAAGTTCTAATCGTTCTGTCATATAAATTCTCCTTTCTGCCTCTAAAATAGCTTCAATTGTAATTCAGCGCATTAGACAACAGGAGAATCTTTTGCTATAATTCAAAATTTTTTATATTATCAGGAATTCTGTTCTCAACAGTATTTAATAATTCTGACATTGAAATATTAAGTTCAAACGCAATCTTTTTTAGAGTAATAAGATTTGGTATCCTTGTACCATTTTCAAGACGGCTGAGTGTAGCGCAAGGGATATCAGCCTCATAGGCAAAAAGTCTAAGACTTTTTTGGGTATGACTTTGTCGTAAATCTTTTAAAACTTTCCCGAAAGCTTTCAGATATTCTCTTTTTAAATCAGTTTCTGTCATTTATGCTCCGTCTTGACTTATTTGAATTATATCTATATAATTTGCTTATATGTTTCTATATGGAAACAAAAAAAATGGGAGGAAATATGAATTTAAAAAAGCGTAAAGCGTTTACTATGGCAGAGGTATTAATAACTTTAGGAATAATAGGAATTATTGCTGCTATGACCTTACCAGGTCTAATAAAAAACTATCAACACAAGATATTAGAAGCTCAATTTAAAAAGTCGGTCTCTATAATTTCGCAAGTGATTTTAAAAATGAAAGATGAATTATCATTTGATAAATTAGCAGAAACTTGTGCTTATTATAATGGTAATGAGTATCCAAATGAGAAAATGTGTAAGGATTCGTTTTATAAAAATTTAGTAAAACCATCTACAAAAGAATATTTAACATCATCGATTTTATATGATATAAACCGAACAAATGAAAATATCAGAACTTACAATAATAAACAGCAAGTAACAATCTCAGCTGTGGCAGGTGCTGGAAGACCAATATTTTATTCAAAAGTATTACCTGATGGCAGCTTTATAAATCTTGAAATAAGTGGTTCAACTTTCATATTAGGTGTGGACATTAACGGGCAAAAAGGACCTAATCAACTAGGGCATGATATTTTCTTGTTTTACTTAGATAAAAATAATGATATCTTAGCTTTTAGAAAGCCACAAAATTTATCTGATGAAGAAATTGAAAATGGGAATTATGAATATGAATATCAAGAAGCAAGAGCTGGAGATCCGTGCAATATTCATTCATCACAAAAAGCAAACGGTATAGGTTGTGCTTATTACGCACTAAGAGATGAATGTCCTGACGGTAGCGGTAGTGGTTATTTTAGGTGCTTGCCATAAAAAATATTTTATGTATAATTTTATTAAGCCGTGCTCCACGGGGAATTGCAATCCCTCGACCGGAAGTTAATGCCGGGTGCAGAGCCTGTTGTGAGGGTTTGGCGGGCAGGGTAAAAGTTAATATTTTTGTTGAGATTTATGGTTTAGGCGGCGTAAAACTCCGAACCGTGTCAGGATGGAGACATAGCAGCACTAAGGTGACCTTTGCGGGTGTTTTGATTATAAATGGAGAAAATATTATCCGATACTTTTGTCAAACAAATTCGATAGACAGAGGCACGGCTTTTTATAATTTAGGATTTATTTTAACTCTATATCAGTTATGTATCTAGGCCGGCGTTTTACTTCCTGAAATATTTGTCCTACATATTCGCCTATAATTCCAAGACAGAAAAGCTGAATTCCGCCGAATACACAAATTAGAATTACCAGTGTGGCCCAGCCGTTCGGGGAATTGTCCAGAAAAATTTTCTCAAAAATTGCTTCTAGTCCGACCAGAACACCGAAAAATACCATTAAAAAGCCTAAAACGGTTACAAATCTTAAAGGCACGACGCTGTATGAGGTAATTCCGTTAAGCGCAAGAACCATAAGCGACATAAAATTAAATTTTGATTTTCCTGCAAATCTCGGTTTGACATCAAATTTTACATATGCTGTTTTAAGCCCAAGTTCATTAAAAAATCCTCTTAAAAAGAGAGAACTTTCGCCGTACAATTCCATAACATCAAGCGCTTTACGACTAACAAGCCTAAAGTCAGAATGATTTACCGGAATTTTAACCCCTAAAATATTCATTGTTTTGTAAAACATTAGAGCAGTTGTCTTTTTAAATAAAGAATCCGTTTTTCTGTCATTTCTTATTCCGCATACAATATCATAGCCGTCACTAAATTTACCAAGGAATTTTTCTATTGCATACTCGTCCTGCTGCAAGTCAGCATCAATTGAAACAGCACAATCACATCCTATACGTCTGACAGCTTCAAGACCTGCCAGAAGCGCTTTTTGGTTACCGAAGTTCGCAATAAATTTCATGCCTTTAACAAGCCCGTTATAATCTCTGTGAAGTTTGGCTATTAGACTCCATGTCCTGTCTTTTGAACCGTCATCAACAAGATAAATATAGCTGTCACGGGAGATTTTATTTGAATTAATCAGATGTTCAAACAACACAAAAATTTGTTTTACGGTTGTTTCTACACACAATTCTTCATTATAGCAAGGTATTATAACTGCTAATCTCGGAACATTCATCAGCATTCTTCCTCTTATTCAATTTTTATAATATAATACATACATAATTAGTGCAAGGAAATATCAATGGCTGATAAAAAATTCATATTAAACGCAGACGATTTCGGGATGACTAATGATTTTAACCGTGCTGTACTATACGGATATGAAAAAGGGCTTTTAAAAAGTGCAAGCATTTGTGCAAACGGTGAAGCCTTTGACAATGCCGTAAATGAAATTTTGCCGGAATGTCCTGAACTTGGCACCGGAGTACACCTTAATATAATTGAAGGCAAACCGCTTACCCGCTGCGATTTGCTGACCAATTCAAAGGGTGAATTTAACCAGAGCTACCTTTCACTTATTATAAAATCTAAACATAAAGAGTTCAAAAAACAGATAGAAAATGAATTTCGAGCACAGATTGAAAAGATAAAAAAACACACACGGGTATGTCATATAGATTCACATGTTCATACGCATGCAATCCCTGAAATCTTTAAAATCACGCTTAAACTTGCAAAAGAATATGAAATTCCGTATATAAGAACGCAGCATGAACATTTTTACATGGTAGCTGATACGGCAAAAAATCTGAACTTAAAATATCCTGCAAATATAATAAAAATACTTTTGCTTAACCATTTTACAAGAATTAACAAAAAATTATTAAATAACAGCGTGATACGAACAAATGACTATCTTTTAGGTGTCGGCTACACAGGCATGATGGATGATTTGACAATTGAAAAAGGGCTTGAAGCACTACCTGACGAAAATTTGACAGCCGAGGCTCTTATTCATCCTTGCAAATACCTATCAAATGTCAAAAATCACCATTACAAAGAATTTTTAATTACTCAGAATAAAGAACTGGAAAATAAAATCTTCAGATTAGGGTTTGAAATAACAAATTACAAAAAACTGATTTAAATTAATGAAAAAGGCATTAAGAATAGTATTTTTGATAATATTTTTCATAATTTTTTGTCTCTTTGAAATTTATGAAAATTCAGGAACAAAAGTTATTGAAATTTACAACGCAACTGAAATCGCAGTTGATTTTAACGGCAACGGAAAAGCTGATGACGGAGAAAGAATATGCATACCCGATATAAAAACATTTACGTCAAATCTTTCTGCAAATCAAACTGATATATCCAAAATCGCAGGTATTTCAAAAACTGATGCGATTAATATCGGTTATTTGTCTGATGAATTGGCAAAACAAATTCTTTCAGGTAAAAACATTAAACTGGAATATAAAGAAACCCAAACACCCGAATGCAGATTTGCGGATATTTATGTTGACGGGCAAAACTACAGTGACATTCTGCTTGATTCTGGACTTGTCATTTATCAGGACAAAATTCATAATCAGGATTTGTTCAAAGAAAATCTTGACTATGCAAGAAAATTAAATCTTGTTATTTTGAATCGCAAAAGCGGCAAATATCACAAACTTGACTGCAAATTCGGTCTAAACTCAAGTGATTATACAATTTTGCCGGTAAAGGATGCTGAGGTGCAGTTTGCTAAATGTAAATACTGCCTTGTACGTCCTGAATTAAAAGAAAAACTAAAAAAACAGGATAAATTAAAAATCGAAAAAACTTCATATCCCGAAGCTTTTAAAACTGAAAAGATACTTTTTCTTGTTTCAGACTACACAAACCATCTTGAACCGAAAGATGACTGCTCTCATATTTTCTGCAAAACAATTGTCGATCTGGTTGATAATACAAAAGAAACGCTTGATATGGCAATTTACGACTGGGACAACAATCCCGAGATTATAAGAGCAATAAACGATGCAAAAAGCAGAGGCGTTAAAATTCGTGTTATTTACGATAAAAGAACCGGTGACAATTATTATCCGGAAACTGACAAATTTGTCCAAACACTTGAAAACACAAAATCCGATGAAATTGATAACAGTAAAACTCTGACATCAATGCTTATGCATAATAAATTTATAATCTCTGATAACAAACGACTATTGACAGGTTCTATGAACTTTTCAAAAACAGGGCTTTCCGGATTTAACGCAAATAATATAATTCTTATTGATTCTCCGGAAATTGCAAACTATTATACAGAAGAATTTGAACAGATGTTCAGCGGAAAATTTCATACTTTAAAAGAAAAATCCGGAGCCGGAAACTTATTTAACATTGAAAATACAAAAATTGCAGTCTATTTTTCACCGCAGGACAAAACAGTTGAAAGCGCCCTTGTTCCGCTTATAGAAAAAGCTGAAAAATATATTTATCTGCCTGTTTTTGTAATTACACACAAAAAGATGACAGAGGCCTTGATAAATGCCAAAAATCGGGGAGTTGATGTAAAAATAATTCTTGATGCAACAAGCACCCGTGCGCAAAATTCAACTCATACATACCTTAGAGAGGCAGGAATTCCGCTTAAAACCGAAAATTACGCAGGCAAAGTTCATAACAAATCAATGATTGTTGACGACAAATATGTTATAACAGGCTCTATGAACTTTTCCAACAGCGGTGAAAACAAAAACGATGAAAATTGTATAGTAATTGAAAATTCAGAAATAGCTAAATTCTATCGTGCATACTTTGAATATTTATGGAAGAAAATTCCGGACATCTACTTAAAATACTCTGTCCGCCCTGAAAGCAAATATTCAATCGGCTCGTGCTACGACGGTATTGATAATGACTATGACGGCAAAGTTGACTTTAACGACGACGGCTGCGGTATTTAATAGTTAGGAATGATTTTAGCTTCAACATCTTTTTTAATATTTATTGAATTGTTCAAGCTTCTTGCAAGTTCGGCTGCCGTGTTTGCACTGTAGAATTTTCCGCCTGTTACAAGCGAAGTGCACTCAAGCTGAGCAAGATCATCTTCCTCTGATATATTAAAGGCAATTACATCTATCACTACATCTTTTCGAACCTTTACAAGCTCCATAACCCATTTACACGGACTTTCGTCGCAATTTTCACCGCCGTCAGTTAGAAGGATAATATGTTTTTTCCCGCTAAAACCAGTAAAATCTTTTTTAACTGCTTCCTTTAAAGAATACGTAATCGGCGTCATTCCTTTTGCATGTGTTTTTGAGAGTGAATCCGAAAATGTCATTGCATTGCCGCAGCCGACAGGCACAAGAAGCGTTGACGCTCTGCACGCTTCAAAAGGAGTAAATCCCATTTTATGCCCGTAAACCCTCAAACCCACTGATGAAGTCTTGCTCAGTTTCGGAATTATTTCACGCATAGTATCTAACATCAAATCAACTTTACGCTTTCCGTCCAGATATTCATTCATACTGTTAGAAAAATCAAGTATAAATAGTGTTCTTTCCTGCTGCTCTGCCTTATATCTGTAATTTTCAGGCGTGGAAACAGAATATGGCTCAGCATATACAGGTAACAAGAATAATAATGCGGCTATCAGTATGAAAAACTTCATATTAATAAATTTTTAATGTTAAAAACAAATTTCAATCGGTCAGTTTTCTTAATTTTCGTGATAAAATTTAATTGTAAAAAGGGATATGAAATATGAATAGTCACGAAATAATCAAAAATGCAGAAAAACAATTAAGAGAACAATTTGAAATTATTGAAGATATAAGAGATTTAAACCAGAAAAAAGTGCTTGAAGCCTTTATTAATAACAGAGTTGCACCCGAACATTTTTATACTGTTTCAGGCTACGGACATGACGATATGGGGCGTGAAACACTTGATAAAGTATTTGCAGAAGTTTTTAAAGCCGAAAAAGCAATTGCAAGAATTCATTTTGCCTCAGGAACACATACTCTTGCCTGCTGCCTTTTCGGGTGCCTGCGCCCCGGTGACAAATTAATATCCGTTGCCGGTGCCCCCTATGACACGATGCAAGAAGTAATAGGAACAGCAGGGGATGATGCAACAAAAGAAGATTCTCTAATTGCACATGGCATTTTGTATGAAGAAATTCCGCTTTTAAACGGAACTGAGATTGATTTTGAAACACTGGAAAAGAGAATTGATAAATCTTCCACAATGGTTTTAATTCAACGTTCAAAGGGTTATTCAACAAGAAAATCGCTTTCTATTGATGTAATTAAAGAAATCTGCAAAACAGTTAAATCTAAAAATCCTGATTGTATATGTTTTGTAGACAACTGCTACGGCGAATTTGTAGAAGATAAAGAACCGATTGAAGCAGGAGCAGACTTGATTGCCGGTTCTTTAATTAAAAACCCCGGCGGAGGAATCGTAGAGGCCGGGGGCTATATAGCCGGAAAAGCCAGATTGGTGGACAAATCAGCAAACAGACTTACCGCACCCGGTATCGGATGTGAAGGCGGCGCAATGTTAAATCAGCACAGACTTATGTTTCAGGGACTTTTTATGGCACCTTCTGTTGTATGCGATGCCGTAAAAGGGGCTGTTCTTGCCGCAAAAATATTTGATGAAATCGGATATGATTCCTCCCCAAAGTTTAATGAAAAACGCACTGATATAATTCAAAACATAACATTTAATGCTCCGGAACCTCTTGAAAAATTCTGCCGCACAATTCAATCACTTTCACCTGTCAACGGTTACGTTACACCTATCCCCGAATATATCCCTGGATATGAAGATAAAGTAATTATGGCGGGCGGAACATTTATCGAAGGCTCCACCATTGAGCTTTCTGCAGACGGCCCGATGAGAGCACCTTATGTGGCTTATATGCAGGGCGGGCTTAATTATGCACACGTAAAGATTGCATTAAGTAAAATTATAGACAATGTAACATAACTTTACAATTTAGCAAAAAAAATTATCTTTTATACTTTAAATTTATAGTGTAGATAGAAAGGAGTATATATGGAAAATTTATCAAAAATTTCTGATTCAAACTATCATTTTTGCGCCAATACTCAAAGTAAAAAAATTCCGCATCAAAGTACTGAAAATACTTTACAAAGGGTTCCACAAAGAGATTCTTTTTCTTTTACCGGAAAATTGTCTGAAAAAGATCTTAACGGTGATATGAATATTGAAGTTAGCAATGATTTGTTATACTCGCGTCAAATCAAGGGAACTATTCTCGATAAAACTGTTGATTTAAAATTAGATACAGAGAATTATCTATTTGGTCCAAATAAAATTAAATTATCTGGCTCTATTAATGGTACGCCTGTTAATCTTGAAATGAAATTTTATAAATTATCAGGGGAACTTTCAGAAGAACACAAAGATGTTTTGCCTTATATTAAAAGATTAATGGTTGATAAACGTAATTATGATGTAGAAAAGAAACTATTATCAAAAATATTATAATTGCAATAGAAGCAATTAATACAAAACAAAATATTAATAATAAATCTTGGATTGCTCTCACCCCATTAGCTTTACAGGCATTGGATGAAAAATAATCCAAAGTAAACCAAAAAGATGAATAAGAATTCCGAAATGAATTTGATTAAAACTTTACCACGCATTTTCAATTTAAAAACATTTATTTTTATGTATGTAAAGTTTTATAAAGCCGGAATAGCCATTTATGACTAATTCTTAAGGATTAGATATACAAAATCTATATGGCTTAATTGACAGCCTGATTTTTGTGGTAAACTGTTATGGTACCCCACAAAAGTGGTATTAGACAAAGTACATAGTATTAGAAGAAGAGGAAAGGTGAAGATATGTCATTACCAAACGTAGCATATTTTTCAATGGAAATCGCAATTGATCAGTCTTTAAAAACTTATTCAGGCGGTTTGGGATTTTTAGCAGGTTCACATATGTTATCTGCAGGCTATTTACAAATGCCTATGGTAGGTGTGACTATGTTATGGTCCTATGGTTATTACGATCAAAGAATTGCACATGATGGTCAGGTAGAAGTTGCATATATCAGAAAATATTATGACTTCCTAAAAGATACCAATGTTACGACAGAAGTTGATATTTTCGGAGAAAAAGTTAAGGTTAAAGCTTATCTGGTTGAACCAGAATTGTTCGGAACCTGCCCTGTTTACCTTTTGACAACAGATTTCGACGGAAACAGCGAATGGGCAAAGAGCATTTCTCACAAACTTTATGACGGAAACGAAAAAATCAGAATTGCTCAGGAAACAGTTCTCGGTGTTGCCGGTGTAAGAATTCTTCAGGCTTTAGGATACAAATTTGATGTTATCCATATGAACGAAGGACACGCACTTCCGGCTGCATTTGAATTGTTAAGACAATACAACGGCAACCTTGAAGAAGTTAAAAAGAAAACCGTATTTACAACACACACACCTGTTGCTGCAGGTAATGAAGTTCACTGGGTTGATACACTTATGGAAGGCGGATTTTTCGCAGGTGCAT
Source organism: Candidatus Gastranaerophilales bacterium (assembly GCA_944322785.1). Taxonomy (GTDB): domain Bacteria; phylum Cyanobacteriota; class Vampirovibrionia; order Gastranaerophilales; family Gastranaerophilaceae; genus Scatenecus. The sequence goes on from CALUPW010000009.1 coordinate 92,644, forward strand.
CCCGTGAAACAGCTGTTCAACTGGGCGGCGAAAACTTCTCTCTTACTGTTGCAGCCCTTAGAATGTCAAGACTTGCTAACGCTGTTTCTCAATTGCACGGTCTTGTTTCCAACAAAATGTGGGAATGGGTTGAAGGCAGATGCCCGATTAGAGCAATTACAAACGCTGTAAACCTCCACTACTGGCAGGATGAAAGAATTAAAGAAGCTCATACACCGGAACAACTTCTTGCAGTTAAACGTGAAATGAAAACAGAATTGTTTGAATACGTTGCAAATGTTGCAGGAAAAAGATTTAACCCTGACGTTTTGACAATTACATGGGCAAGAAGATTTGCTGATTACAAACGTGCATGGCTTATTTTAATGGACAAAGACAGAATCAACAAACTTCTTGACGAAAATAAAATTCAAATTATTTTTGCCGGTAAATTCCACCCCGATGATGTTATGGGTAAGGAAATGTTCAACAAATTGTTAAATCGTTCTCATACTCTTAAAAACGTTGTTGTTCTGCCCGGTTATGAACTTGAATTGTCAGGAAAACTTAAACGGGGTTCAGATATATGGTTAAATACGCCTTTAAGACCGTTTGAAGCATCAGGTACATCAGGAATGTCAGCTAATGCAAACGGTGCGGTTCACCTTTCAATTTATGACGGATGGACTGTTGAAGGCACATTTGACGGAATCAACGGCTACACTGTTGAATATCCGGGACTTGATGATGAAATGCCATGGGAAGAACGCCACTGGAAAGATCATGAATGTGTAATGGATATTATTGAAAACAGAATCATTCCGACATATTACGAAAACAAAATGGAATGGGCAAGATTAATGAGACAGGCTATCAGAACTTCTGAAGCATACTTCAATTCTGACAGAATGGTTATTGAGTATTATAACAGACTCTACAAACCAATTGCTCATAACGATTCAACATCAGGCGGAAAGAAAAAAGAAATGAATATTTCGGAAACTCCGACCTTTGATGCCTGGACTTTCTCAAATATTAAGTAACACTTATTCAATAGTTAAAAGAGCGGTTTTATAATTAAACCGCTCTTTTTAATTTTAATATTATAAAAGGATTTATATATAATATAAATTGATATAATGAAAAAATGGATTCAAAAGAATTACATAAATCACTGCTTAAGGTATATTATGAAATTATAGAACATTTTAAACTTTACGAAAAAACAGGTTTGTAAACCTCACACCACAAGGCAATTACGGCAGACCTCCCCACAATATGTAACGAAATGTTAAGATTTCCGGAAAGAATA
>CALUPW010000010.1 GCA_944322785.1 Candidatus Gastranaerophilales bacterium
CTTTTGTTGCGATGCAAAAGAAAAGAATGTACCAAGTTCACTATCAAATGGATAAAGTGAAGCCATTTTCTACGGCTCGTGCCTCGCCTCGAAAAGAAGGCAAGAAAACACGCTTACTGTTTAATCACTACTAAACTCAACCCTAGCGGATTAACTCGCTTTGCTCGGACAAAATCCGCTTTATCGTTGTTTCGTTAAGTAGTGATTGATACTTTTTACAATGAGTCCCCGACGGCTAATTGTGCTACCAATCCGTCACTCTGGCCTCCGAGCCGGAGTCTGTCACCATACAGCCCTTATACACACGCAAACAACACTAAAACACAACAGAAAGTCAATATAACATTAAAATAATGTAACAATTTAACTCCTCATACATTTAGAGGACTTGACAATATCCGAATAAAGATATAAAATAAGTTTATAACAAATAGTTTTCTAAACACCTGCACTGGATGGTTTACCTTTCTTAACGGGTGAGGTTAAGAGGTGAAAAAGATGAACAATAGAGGAGCAGGAAGAAATATTTGTACATAGTTGGTTTCGGGTTTACGTGAAGCCCGGAGGTTATCAAGAAAGTATCGTATTCGGTGAGAGTATAGGTGATACGGTATTTTCAAACAGTAAAAAAGAAAGGTGAGAATTATGACAAAATTCAAAGGTTTTACTCTTGCTGAAGTGTTAATCACTTTGGGTATCATCGGGGTAGTTGCCGCAATGACCATGCCTACATTGATTAACTCAACGCAGGGCGCCCAGTACAAAACAGCTTACAAAAAAGCATTATCAGTATTGTCTCAGGCAATTGTTATGAACATCGCTCTTGAAGACTACGATTTGTCACAAACAGTTGAAGGTGGTGTAAACACCAAAACTCACGATGATGAATCTCAAACAATTTATACATTGTTTAAAAACCGTATGAACGTTGTAAAAGTAGCAGATGATACAGACTTCCCTGCAGATGCAGTGAACGGCGATCCTGATTTCTATAAAGTTATTGCAATTGGTGATGCTGAAGACAGACCGGATGAAGGACACTTCTCTGACGAAAACGGCGGTAACACAGCATTGACTGCTTGGGTAACTGCAAATCAACCGTTTGGTGATATGACTTACCTGTTTATGAACGATGGTATTGCATTTATCTTTGATAACGCTCAATATGAATGTGCAGAACAAACATCAACAACAACTGACCAATACTGCTTCGGTTGGATTGACGTAAACGGTCAAAAAGGTCCTAACAGAGTTGTAGAATGTGATGCTAACACCTATACTCCAGGTACTGCTAATGCTAACGGCGGTAACGCTGATACAGGTCAAGCTGATACTTCTGTAGGTGACAATGCTGTTTGTACAGTTACAAACCCGACAGATATTTATCCGGTTATGTTCTACGGACAAACAATTGTTCCTGCAACAGCAGCTGGTCGTGCAGTTCTTTATGCAAAATAATTTTCGCATAATATAAGTTACAAAATGCGTCCTTCCGCAAGGAGGGACGTATTTTTTTTGACTCCGCACTGGGGCTGGAGTTAAAAAACAGTCCGCTCATAGCAACCACCAATACGTCATTCTGACGCAAGTCAGAATCTGTCAATGCTGATTGAATAAATTGACTCCGGCTCGTGGGCCGGAGTGACGGATTGGTAGCACAATTAGCCGTCGGGGACTCATTGTAAAAACTATCAATCACTACTTAACGAAACAACGATAAAGCGGATTTTGTCCGAGCAAAGCGAGTTAATCCGCTCGGGTTGAGTTTAGTAGTGATTAAACAGTAAGCGTGTTTCTCTTTCTTTGGTACATTTCTTTCTCTTTGCATCGCAACAAAGAGAAAGAAATGTACACTATAAATAACATTGTTTAGCGTGCAATGACGTAAATTTTGTCATTCTGACGTAAGTCAGAATCTATCAATGCTGATTTAAATGAATAGACTCCGAATCAAGTCCGGAGTGACGTGAAGGGAACTGTCGGTAGTGACTGCTGTCGAATTTTGGCGCCGTCGGCGCCGACGGGTGCAGGGTTGTAAAAAAAACAGGATTATGTTAACATCAACTTGTGTATTAGATTAGGGAAGAAGAGGGAGAAATTTCCAGATGGTTTGTACTGTTAATTATACGGATGTTATCCGGAAAGCGCTCAAAGCTTTAAACAAAAAGAATTTTGCACTTATTATACACAGCGGCAGTTTTCCTGCGGCGTCAGGGGAAAATACAGGGTTCGGCTCTATAAACTCCAACGGCGGTCGGGAAGTTATTGATTATGCATCTGGCATTTTTAATGCAATTCAGCTCGGGCCCGCCGGAAAAACCAAAAGCTGTGATTCATCACCATATACGGGCACCATTTTTTCCGGTAATCCTTTGTTTATTGACCTTAAACAATTGACAACCGATGAATGGAATAATATTCTGTCTGTTGAAACTTACAATGAAATTGTTAACGAAAACCCTAACAAAGATGTTAACAAAACCGCTTATTCATATATTTATAAGCGTCAAAACGAGGCTTTAGAGGAAGCATGGAATAACTTCAAAAAAGTTGATAACCCACAATTGAAAAAAGAATTTGAAAGCTACAAGCTTGAAAATGACTACTGGCTTGACAAGGACAGTTTATATGAAGCACTTTCAATTGAGCATGGAAATGATTACTGGCCTCTCTGGGAATCAGAAACCGACAAAAATCTGTTTAACCCTAAGTCAAATGAAGAAAAAATTGAGTTTTCAAAAAGAATTAACGAAATTTCGAAAAAATATGAAAACGAAATTGAACAGTATAAATTTATTCAATTTGTTTTGAATAAACAGAACGAAAAAACAAGAGAATATGCAAAAGAAAAAAATATTAAAATGATAGCAGACCGTCAGGTTGCGTTTTCAGACCGTGACACATGGGCATATCAGTCTTTATTTTTGGAAGGCTGGATGCTGGGCTGCCCGCCGGATTATTTTTCAAAAGACGGACAGGCGTGGGGATTTCCTGTTATGAATCCGGACAGAATGTACAATGACGACGGTTCTCTTGATGAGGGCGGAATTCTGCTTAAAAATTTATACAAAAAAATGTTCCGTGAAAACCCCGGCGGAGTTCGGATTGACCATATTGTGGGACTTATTGATCCGTGGGTTTACAAAGCCGGTAAAAAACCGAGAATAGATCAGGGTGCTGGCAGATTGTATTCATCTCCTGAGCATCCGGAACTTTCAAGATTTGCAATTGCAAGAATGGAAGATTTGGATATGGAGCTTGAAGCTGACAAAGAAAAACGGGTTAAAACCCTTTCTAAAGAACAAATTCACAAATACGGACGTTTGATTGAAAAAATTGTTATTGCCGCAGCTGAAGAAGAAGGGCTTGATAAGGATGCAATTGTTTGTGAAGACCTTGGAACATTGACAAATCCTGTCGCTGAGGTTATGAAAGAATACGGGCTTCAGGGAATGCGGCTCACACAGTTTGTTGTTCCGGAGAAACCGCTTCACCCATACAGATGCTGCAATATTGACGAACGCTGCTGGGCTATGGTCGGAACTCATGACAACGAACCTATTAAAATGTGGGCAGATTCAATGGTTAACACTCATGAAGGGTATCTGCACGTCAAAAACCTCGTTGATGACTTGTTTGCGGAATGCGACAACAAAGACGAAATCATTACAAACATGACTAAAGATGCAGAATTTCTTGCTCAGACAAAACTTGTTGAAATTTTTGCCTCAAAAGCTGAAAATATCCAGATATTCTTTACGGATTTCTTTAAAATCTATGACGTTTACAATCGCCCGGGAACATCCGGCGATGAAAACTGGAGTTTAAGACTTCCTGACAACTTTAAAGAGATTCATCCGATTAACCTTGCAAATATTTTGAAGCTTGCAATAATCGCAAGAGGTCATGAATTTGCAAATCAAAATCAACAATTGATTGACGAGTTGTCAAGTCTGGAATAATCTGGTAATATGTTTGGTAAGGCGCCGTGTGCGCACGGCGCCTTATTTATTACGGAATATGGAGAAATGCTGATATGATAAAAAAGAGTTTTGCTGCATTATTTATAATACTGGCACTTGCATCCTGCGGAATTTGCAAAGAAGCAGACACCGGCACTGATGCCAAACTTATTTATAATGAGGGTGTTGAACTCTACAAACTCGGTGAATATGAACGTTCTATGAAAGCGTTTAAAAAAGCAACTGAAATTGATCCGGATTATATTGATGCCTATTACAATTTAGGGACAATACTTGAACAGCTGAAACAGTATAGAGAAGCTTTAACTGTCTTTAAACAAATTATTGTCAGAAAGCCTGACGATTACGAATCTGTATATAAAGCAGCTGTTTTAAGCATGAAACTCGGCGAAAACGATAAAGCAAAATCATATCTTTCAATAATTCCGAACAGTGCAAACGTTGCCCCAAAGGCTCGAGAACTTGCGACTCAGCTTCAAACCGATATGCAGACAATTAAAACCGAGGAAAAAGCAAAACAGGCTGAAGAAGCTAAAGTTCCGCAATCAAATAATGTTTTTAACAATCTTTCAAGCCCCACGGGTCTTACAACAGATAAAGAAGGAAATCTTTATGTGGCTGGATTTTCGGACAATACAATCTATAAAATTACACCTGAAGGGAAAAAGGTTGTGTTTTTAAAAGATGTAAGAGTAAACGGTCCTATCGGTATTGCAAGCGATGATAAAGAAAATATTTATATAGCGAATTATAACAACAACAACGTTTTAAAAGTTTCCGCAACAGGTGATGTTTCAGTTCTTGTCGGAAACGTGCAAAAGCCTTACGGACTTCATATTTCAGGGAATATTTTATATATATCTTCTCAAGGGAGCAACTCCGTTATTAAATATGTTTTATAATCCCAATCGACTCTGAAAAAAATTGTTTAACAACACCGGCACAAGTCTGGCATTCAATGCGCTGAAGTCAAAAACAAATTCATTTACACCCGCTTTTTGAAGTGTTGTAATATTTGCAAAATCTTCAAGAATTTTATCTTCAAACATATGCATTCTGCAAAAACCGTCGCATGTAAACGGATAAATCTTCTTTAATGACGGGTCTTTCAAGGCAAATCCGCCCCTGTGGCACGGAGCCTTGCAGGAAAGTCGGGAAATAATTGCACTGTCATTATTCAAAGGGCACAACCCCAGACTCGGAACCCTTATATTACCCGCAATTGTATATTTTCTGTTCGGAATAATACTCTTAATCTTTTTAATCGTTTGAATCGCACTTTCCATATCCGTAAACGAGGTAAAATCAACCGTATCAATCGGTGCCAGATTGTTTAAACATTTAATTGACAAACTGTTTAAAAGATTTATTCCCTGACCGATTTCAATCGGAATATGGTTGATTTCATTATCATTAATAACAGCCCAAAAGTATCCGATATTATTGATTATCAAACTGTCAGGAACAGGCGGTGACAACAACAGCTGCTTTACATACTCATAGACTCTGTCGAAATCCCTCTCTATCAAAATTCTCGGCGTTGAAAGCTGAAATTTTATATCATGCTTTTTACAGAACTTTTTAACCTTTGTTATAACTTCATTAAAACTGCTTGTTGCAAGATCGCATGTTGAAAGGATTTCACCATATTCAATCGAATAAACCGGATTTGTTCCTATTTTTTTTATATAATTTTCAAGCTCTTTTAACTGTGCAAGTTCGGATAATCTTAAATTAATTTTGAAATCATCCGACTTTTCAAAATTAATATCCCTTAAAACCCTTGCACGCTTTATTTCCCATTCAAAATTTTGAATGTTGCGGCTAAATTTGAAATCTTTGCCTTCTGCGCAGACCATATCGCCCGTAAAATGATTTGTTTGATAAATGCTCTTTCTTACATGTTTAAAAGGAAGCTTATGATTTTTGAAAATCTTTGGTTTTGCAAGAATATTTTCAACAAGTTCAATTCCCTCAAGAATTTCCTCCGAATTTGCGAATTTTCCTTTGATTACAACTTTATCGACAGCACCGGATTTTTTTATATCTTCGGCACACCAGGGCAGATTGTCCGAATCTATCGCAAGAGGGAGTTTAGTATATTTTTTGATTTTCGCAATGTTTTTAAGGTAAATTTCCTCTGTAATAATGATTTCATCGACTTTGTGAAAGTTGCTTATAAAATCAATACCTGAAAGATTGTGAATGTCAAAATACGAATCAACTATTACTTTAAACGGAAGTTTAAAAACTTTAATTGCTTCAAGAATAGCAAAACTGTTTATGAAAATACCGTCAATCCCTGCTGTTTTAAGGAACTTTAGCATTTTTTTTATTTCAGGAAGGTTTTCCTCTGTTATATCATGTTTAAAATTTATATAAATTTTACAATCATTTTTTCGAGCTTCATCAACAAATTCGTTGACATATTCAAAATTATTATTAAGAAATTTTTTGTAATAAACATAATAATCCCGACAATGAGTATTTTTTGCAAACATTTCAATGTCTTCAGGCTTTTTTACCGGTGCAACAACCACAATATCTTTCATAAATTTAATTATAGCTTTTTACGGATGAAAAATAAAGCTTTATAAATTTTTTTGAAGATTGAAACATAAATTCAACTTTACATTTCTTCACAAAACACTAAATAAAGGCAATTTTCAGGGAATGAAATACTTAATAGATATATAAAGGAATATATCGGGATATAAAAGGAATATCCCGACGGAAATCTCACACACAACATTAATAGGAAAACTTCATAGGGAGGACACGTATGGCAATAGGTGCAGAAGACTATATTGACCAATTGTTAGTCAAAAAATACGCAGAAGAAAAAGTAGATAACCATGACAACATGGAATCAATGGTTGACCCTCACAAAATGATGAGCGCAATGAATGATTACGCAAGTATGTCACGCAATATGATGCTCTTAAAACAAAAACTAAACATTGCATGTTATGCAATTAACGCACGTACGGCAAAATATCAAAAATCCCCTGCCGCACAATATTAAAGATTGATATACCTTTTTTTTCTAGTACAATAGAGTAAAAAAGAGGTATAAACAATGGGGAAAATAATCCTTGCTTCTTCGTCACCACGGAGAGCGGATATATTGAAACAACATAATATAATATTTGAAGTATTACCGTCACCGTATCAGGAAGATCATTCAGTGACGGATTTTTCTTATTCTTTTGTGGAAAGTCTTGCCTATAATAAAGCAAACGCTCTTGCTCCGCTTTTAAATGAGCCTGCAAAAGTAATCGGGGCTGATACGGTTGTTGTACTTGACGGAAAAATTTTGGGAAAACCTCATGATTATAATGAAGCTTTTGACATGCTTAAAAAACTTTCAGGCAGAAAGCATAAGGTTGTAACTTCTATTGCCGTAATAGACACAGCTTCAGGTAAAGGAAAAATCCGCTCTGTAACAAGCGTTGTAGAGTTTGAAAAACTTACAGACGAACAAATTGATTTTTATATAAAAACCTTCAAGCCCTACGACAAAGCAGGGTCATACGGCATTCAGGAGATGCCTGAAGGTTACATTAAACACTATGAAGGAAGTTTAGAGAACATCATAGGATTATGTGCCGAAAAAGTTATTGAAATGCTTTAAAGCTTAGAGCAAAATTAATAAGGCAAATTTTTAAAATAATCAGCCTCAGTCAAAGCTTTAATTGTACACCCGTAGCCGTTAGAGCTGTTTGTTGAATTCATTACACAATAAGTATCTTTAGGATAATAAGTGTCCGCATCACCAAAAGGCAGAAGCCTTCCTTTCTTGTTCAAATAAAAAGTAAAAATATCATATCCGAATTTGTTTGGCTTGTTATCAACATTATTTACATCAACTGCAATAAATATCTCAGATTCCATTGTTGCTGCAATACCACCAACATCCAAAAATACAGTCATGTTACCATCTCTTGTATAAAATGCATAATCATTAAACTGTCCATTAGGAACACCTCCTGATAAAGTCTTGTAAGTGTCTTGAATAAATTGCTTTGCTGTTGCATTTCCCCAAGTTATTCCACCTACATCCCTTGATGTCCCCATATATTTCTTTAAAAAACCACCAAAGGTACTAAAATCACTCCTGCTCAATTCTGTTACTCCGCCGTATTCATTTTCAATCACAAGCTGAATTGCTTGTGATAATGCTGAATATGACTTTTTGAAGCGGCTTTCTAAATCTTTATTTCTTATATCATTTATCAAAGAAGGCAATGTCATTGCAGCGACTATTCCTATAATACCAATTGTTATAAGAATCTCAGCCATAGTAAAAGCATATATTTTTGTCTTGTCCAGCATATTATCCTATCTCCCGATTTTTGTAACTGTACACTTATTTTATATTATTACTAAGTGTTTATCAATTATTATTAAGTGATTATTACGTATTTTTTACATTTTTAAGTATATAAATAACTTAAAAAGATAAAAAAAAGAGTTTATTATGTGTAAAATGGATAATAAAAAATTATTGGGTAAACGAATTAAAGAAATACGCAAGCTAAAAAATTATACACAGGAAGAACTTGCAGAAATGATTAACTTGGAGACATCTTCTCTAAGCGGAATTGAATCAGGCAGATTTTTTCCATCCTTGCACGTATTAGATAAATTATCTCAAACATTAGATGTTGAATTGATTGAATTCTTCAAATTTTCAACAGTCGATATTCCAAAAAATTTGGATGAAGAAATTATAAAAATTATAACCAGCCAAAAAGCACAAAATAAAGTTATAATTTATAAATTATTAAATACCTTATTTCCTACAGCTTAAATTTATTGATTTTTATATAAATTATAAATTAGCTCCGCAGCATTTTTTAAATTTTTTGCCGCTTCCGCAAGGACAAGGGTCGTTGCGCCCGATTTTGGATATATCAATTTTAGACAAATCAAGTTTTGGTTTTTCTTCGTTTTCCTCAATTATTCCGAGAGTTTGTGAAAATGCTTTTGACTTGTACAACACCGTTGTTGATGAATAAATTTTTAAATCGTTTGATTTTCCTTTAAACTCCTTCAGCAAATCATCCAGTGTGTAACTTTTTTGAAGAATTTTGTTAACAACTTCCATGAAGTTTTTATGCTTAGCAGCAACACGTTTAATCAAATTAGCCGAAATCTTATCATTCAAAAGAAAATAGTTTACACATTTATCGTAGTTTCCAACGGATGTGATGTCTTCTGTTTCAAATATTTTGTTGAAAGTTCCGTAAAACGGGATTGCATACATACCCAGCTCTTTATCGAAAATAATTCCGACATCATAGATTTCTTCATGTGACGAAAAACCGCCCAGTGAATTTTCCAGAAAATTGTTGTAGCTGTTATTAAACTCTTTTACTTCAAAAAATCCGTAAGTTTCCGGAAGTTGAATTTTATCCGTAAAATCTGACTTTTCGCCGGTTTCCGAATAATCATTGAACAGACCGATTAAATCATCTGCGAATTTGTTTGTTGTGATAACTTCATCTTTACCAAAAAATTCAATAAATTTGTTGTATATATTTGCGACTTCTTCCTCTATTTCTTTTTGTTTTTCCGGATTGTCAAGATATACAAGTTCCGGATTTTGAACGATTTTGGCAACAGCATATCTGTAAGCTTCATCTTTTCTGGTTGAAGCCAGAACGCCGGAAATTTCAAGAAGATAACATCTGTCACCATGATGGAACAGACGTGCAACAACATACTGTCCTGCCCCTATTCCGCGAAAAGATGTCATTTTGACAAGTGATAAGGCTTCATAAACTTTTTCGTTTACAATATTATATAGGCTGAAACCGCTCTTTAAAACTTTTTTTACTTCAAAAACCGATGCGATTGATTGTTTCAATTCTCTGATTATTTTAACAGCATCATTTGAAAGCTCTTTTTTCTTTTCCAGATAGATATCAAAAACTGTTTTTCTTTCGTTCCCCAGACGCCGTTCAAAAATATAATTAAAACATGCCGCCTGAAATTGAACAGTGGTAGAAGAATTGTTTAAACCGATTGTTTTTACATATTCGGCAAAATCCGGCTGTATGCTTTCATCCTGCCTTATAAAAAGCGCCAGATCTTTTATAATATCGTTAATTTCTTTCAATTCTTCTAAAATTACCATCTAATCTCCCTCATCTATAAATGTTTAAAGTAATTGAGCCTGCCATTAGAATAATTTAAACAAATGTAAAATTCAATACCCATAACAGGACAATTTGTTTAACAAAAACAGTAAAATATGCTAAAATTAAAATATGAAGAAAATATTTTTATTAATCGGAACTTTATTATTTGTAACAAGCACAGCATTCGGATATTCAATGCCAAGGTGGGGCATGACATCTGTCGATGTTTATGTACCGGAAAACCAGTACACAGGAACAGTTCAAAGAGCTTTTAACACCTGGGCGGGTGCAACCGGCGGGAAAATGCGGTTTCGTTTCCGCACAACCGGATTTGCTGAAAACAATGCGCCTATAAGAGTTACTTTTAAAAATGAACAGGCACCGTATTATATTGTAACTTCAAAAAGATTTGAAACAACCGGATATTTCACTAATATGGATGAAGGTTTTATAAACAGAGGACTTTTAACTGTCTATACAATAGACCGGAAAGGTGAGGCAATAAACACTGATGATTTATACGGAAGTCTGCTGTCAGAAATCGGATATATATTGGGTCTGGAAAAAGTTTACGGCGACTGCAATGTTGGAGAGCATAAGACTGTTATGTGTCAGAATAATGTCGGTAAGGACAATGTGATTACCGATAAAGACCGTGATACAATCCAGAAAAAATACAGCCGTTCCAGTGAAGACATAAAAAATAAAAAATCCGGCAATTAAGAATTATAGGATTAATATAGATCCCATAAATATTGATTTGACATTAAGGATTTTAGTGTTAATATTTTAGTTGTGTTTATCGGTTAAACACAATTTGATTTACACAGATTGAAATACAAAACCGTTTAAAAGATTTTAGTCTGCGTAGAGCTATTGAAAACTTAATATCGGGATGTAGCACTCTGCCGAACAAAACAATTGAGTATTGTTTTGTGAGAGGTTGGGAGCGCCATCCATTTCATCATCGGGATGTAGCGCAGCTTGGTAGCGCACCGTGTTCGGGTCGCGGGGGCCGCAGGTTCAAATCCTGTCATCCCGATTTTTTAATTGGAAACAAAATAGTTCCTGTATTAAAAAAAAATTTCTGTTGAAACAGGAAGTGATAATTGATATCAGGAACTTAATCGGCACAGCGCAGGGATTCCAAATTTTGATTAATATATAAACTAATAAGTCGGACCTTGCGACAACTTAATATTCTTTTTCGGGACGTGGCACTCTGCCGAGAAAAATGATTAAGTATCATTTTTCGAGAGGATTGGTAGCGTAGCTGCCAAGCTGCGATCCGTGACAACTTAATATTCTTTTTCGGGACGTGGCACTCTGCCGAGAAAAATGATTAAGTATCATTTTTCGAGAGGATTGGTAGCGTAGCTGCCAAGCTGCGATCCGTGACAACTTAATATTCTTTTTCGGGACGTGGCGCAGCTTGGTAGCGTGCTACCTTGGGGTGGTAGAGGTCGCAGGTTCAAATCCTGTCGTTCCGACCATTTAAAAAGACTTGGCGAATCAATTCGGTGAGTCTTTTATTTTTTTAACAAAGCTCCGCATCAGCTAAACCAAACTGCTCAAGAGAATTTTGTTTTGCTTGAATACAAATAAATTCAAATTCACCATCAGCGGTATTTTCAATTGTTCTTGCCGCATCCGGCAATACTTTTACAGCAGAACCTTCCTTAAGATTTACAGGCTCTCCGTCCACAGTAAGAATACCCTCACCTTTTAAAATGATATAAACCTCCTCATTTTGCTTATGCCTGTGGTTAAAAGGCACTTTAAATCCTCCCGGAACAGTATTAATTGATACTTCGCATCCGGACAACTCTAATTTGTCATGTAAAAATACTTTCCCATTCTCAAGTCGAATAATTTCATCTAATTTTCCTAATTCTACATTTTTGTAATTTTTCATAAAAATTCCCCTTTCGTTCGATATCTAACTATTTACCTAAAAATTTTTGGGTTAGTTATTGCTTTCTTCTGCCATTTTTTCAAGAAGGTGGTCTATTAGTAATGACTCCTCATCTGACAAATTTTTGTACAACATTTTATTTAAATTTATCGATATTTCATCAAATAAAACTTTGAATTCCAATCCTTTATCTGTTAGTGCAATATACGTAATTCTGTTGTCCTCTAATGATTTTTCTCGTTTAACAAACCCGAGTTTTTCCAGTTTATCAACCAGTACAGTTATTGTCGGTTTTGTACGGTGAATTTTTTTTGCAATATCATGCATTGTTGATTTTCCTTCTACATAAAGCACTGCAAGAATATCTCCATGACTCGGCACCAACCCCGCAAGACCGTTTTTGTTCAAGCTGTCAACTATAAACTTGTTTCCTTTTTCATGTATTCTTGATATTAATGAGAGTGCTTTTTGCATAACAAAATCTCGATATTTACATTTTAATTATAGTTAGACATCTAACTTTTGTCAATAGCTTTTGGTTTTTCACTCGCAAATGTGCTCTAATGCTTTTTCAATTATACTTTTTACGTGATGATCATTAAGCGCATAAAATACATTCTTGCCTTTTTTCTTTGCTTTTACAAGTTTCGCTGTCTTTAAAACCTTTAATTGATGCGAAACAGCGGATTTTGTCATGTTTAATAAAACAGCCAGATCGCCTACGCACAATTCACTCTCATCCAGCGCCCACAAAAGCTTTATTCGTGTACCGTCACCCATTACCTTAAAAAAATCCGAAAGCTCGTATAATAATGTTTCCTCCGGCATTTTGGGTCTTAAATTTTCCACCAGATCTGGATTTATAGCCTCACAATCCGATCCTTTTATCTCCATAATTATCCGTTTCCTTTCTATTTTATTATACATACAAATGAATAATTGTTCAACTATATAAGTTTTGTAACAAATTACATTTTACATCTTGAAAATTGAACAGTTGTTCAATTATAATAATTATATAGTTGAACAATTATTCATTTGAGAGGTAAATATGTGCGATTTCTGTAATGAAAATCATCACGTACACGAACACGAAGATTTTACCGGTCTGCAGATTTGCAAAATATGCATTGCTCCGGTATTTCTTATTTGTGCAATTTGTATTGACATTTCAGATACATTAAAATTTTTATTATTTATTGCAGCATATTTAATTGCCGGTGGAGATATACTTTTAAAAGCATTTAAAAATATTATTAAAGGTAAAATTTTTGATGAGAATTTTTTAATGGGACTTGCAACACTCGGTGCTTTTGCGATTAAAGAGTATCCGGAAGCTGTTATGGTAATGCTGCTTTACCGGATAGGCGAATACTTCCAGCATAGAGCTGTCGAAAAATCAAAAAAATCAATTACAGAACTTATGGATATTCGTCCGGATTATGCAAATATTGAAGAAAGCGGCAGACTTATAAAAAAATCGCCTGAAGATATTAAAATAAATGATATTATTATTGTTCAAACAGGTGAAAAGATTCCGCTTGACGGAATTGTGGTTGACGGAAGCGCTTCTGTTGACACATCGGCTTTGACAGGTGAATCTGTTCCCAAACAATTAAAAATCGGAGATGATGCCTTCAGCGGGTATATTAACAAAGACGGCTTTTTAAAAATCAAAGTAACAAAACTATTTAAACAGTCAACCGTTTCCAAAATACTTGAACTTGTTGAGCATGCAAGTTCTAAAAAAGCAAAAGCTGAGAATTTCATAACTAAATTTGCGAGATACTATACTCCGGCTGTTGTTTTTGGTGCTGTTATTCTGGCCGTTGTGCCGCCGTTTGTAACTGGCGGCAGCTTCGAAATCTGGTTTCAACGTGCTCTTACTTTTCTTGTAATTTCATGCCCATGTGCACTTGTAATTTCTGTTCCTTTGGGATTTTTCGCCGGGCTGGGCGCCGCTTCAAAATGCGGAATTCTAGTAAAAGGAAGCAACTATCTGGAAGCACTTTCAAAACCGGATACTGTTGTTTTTGACAAAACAGGAACACTTACAAAAGGTATTTTTAAAGTCAGCAAAATTTTCCCTGCTAACGGTTTTGAGAGAGATGAACTTTTAAAGCTTATGGCATATGCAGAAAACTATTCAACACACCCGATTGCAATATCGCTAAAAGAGGCTTACGGGAAAAATATCAACACAGACGACCTCAAAAATATAACAGAAATTGCAGGAAACGGAATAAAAGCCGTTATCAAAAATGACACTATTCTTGCAGGGAATGAAAAACTTATGCAGGAATTTAACATTGAATACATGCCATATACTGCCTCAGGCACAGTAATTTATGCGGCAAAAAACAATCAATTTATGGGGCATATTGTGATATCCGATGAAATTAAGGAAGATTCCTACAGAGCAGCAGAACAATTAAAGAAACTCGGAATTAAAACATTTATGCTGACAGGCGACAATGAAGATACTGCAAAAAATGTTTCAGAAAAACTTGGAATTGACAAACACTATTCGGGACTTCTGCCTTCCGAAAAAATTGAAAAACTGGAAGAAATTATTACAGGAAAACAGAAAGGGAAATCCGTTATTTTTATCGGCGATGGTATAAATGATGCACCTGTCCTGACAAGAGCAGATGTCGGCATCGCAATGGGCTGTCTTGGTTCTGATGCTGCAATTGAAGCTGCAGATGCCGTCATTATGGATGACAAACCGTCAAAAATTGTGGCTGCAGTCAATATTTCAAAAAAAACAATGCGTATTGTAAAACAAAATATTATTTTTGCCCTCGGTGTTAAAGTTTTATTTTTGATTCTGGGCGCATTAGGATTTATGACAATGTGGGGTGCTGTTTTTGCTGATGTCGGGGTGGCTCTTCTTGCTGTACTGAATTCGCTTCGTGCACTCCAATACAAAAATGTTTAGGTTTACTTTTATAAAACTGCACAACAACCGGCTCCGGCTGTTGTGTTGCTTTTTTCTCTCAAATTCCAAATAACTTAATCCTTAATAACAAAAACTTCATATTCATCCCTCAATTTCAGGATTTTTTTCTTAAACATTTGAAAATTATAATAAAAGATTGTATAATTGACAGGTAACTATAGTTAAGAGGGTAAACAATATGAAACTGCATATGCAAATCCTAATTGCACTTGGGCTTGGAATTAAACGTAACGGTCATATATTTTTAGGAATAATCGGCGGTATAATTGTCGGGATACTGCTTCACAGCCACCCGAATGTACTTGCCGCAAATATTTTAACATTTATAGGACAGATTTTCATAAGACTTATTCAGATGGTTGTTATACCGCTTGTTGTGTCCGCTATCGTAATAGGGATTACAAGCGTTGGCGACAACAAACAGCTCGGCAAATTCGGCTCTAAAATGGTGCTTTATTACGGAATTATCACAACTTTAGCCGTAATAATCGGTACTGCACTCGCTTTAATTATAAAACCGGGTATAGGTGCAGCAAATTATATAGCTGAAAATGCAGCAACAGAAGTTCAGGCAACAGTTGCAGCAACAATGCAGCAGCAACAGGGAAATATTTTAAATATTTTCCTCGGATTTATTCCTAATAATCCGTTCCACTCTCTTGCTATCGGTGATATGGTTCCGATAATCGTATTCTGTTTAATATTTGCAATTGCACTTTCTAAAGTCGGCGATGTAAACCGTCCGATTGTTTCATTCTTTGAATCAGTATTTGCCGCAACCATGAAAATTACCGACTGGATTATGTTTATGGCTGCCCCCGGTGTATTCGCTTTAACCGCAAGCGCTGTTTCAAGCTTTGGTATCGAAATTTTCTCAAGTATTTCAAAATACCTTCTTGTCCTTTTGATAGGATTTTTAATACAGTTATTCGTTGTTTATCCTCTGTTCCTCAAAAAAGTTTCAAAAGTTTCTGTTGTTATGCTTTATTCAGCGGTAACTGAAGCCATGATGGTTGCATTCGGAACAGCAAGTTCATCGGCAACTCTGCCTTTAACAATTGCATGCTGTGAAAAACGAGGAATATCTCATAAAATTTCAAGCTTCGTTCTTCCTCTTGGTGCAACCCTCAATATGGATGGGACAGCACTTTTACAGGTTGTTGCCGTAATATTTCTGGCACAGGCATACGGCGTTCCGCTTGATTTATTCTTAATTATACAAATCGCAATTCTTGCAATAATTGCATCTTCAACATGCGCAGGAATTCCGGGCGCAGGATTGATTACCATTGCACTGATTCTTAACGGAATGGGTCTAAGTCCCGAACAACTTGTAACAGGTTTTGCATTCCTATTCACGATTGAAAGAATTACGGATATGATGAGAACCCTTGTCAATGTAACATCCGATGTTGTTGTTGCAGCCGCAATTGCGGATAACGAAAACGAAATTAATTACGATTTGCTGAACAATCCGGCGGCTTATGAAGAAATTGCGTAAGAAGTCAAAACATTAAATACAAAAAAAACAGGCCTTGCGAATAACAAGATGCCTGTTTTTTTAAATCAAACTCTTTGCAAAATTATAAAAGATTTTTAAGCGTTCTCTGTCATTTTTGATAAATTCCAAATTTTTCAAGATACTTGCATACATATCTTCATTTTCCAAATCTTCATCAAAAGAGAACAAATCCTTTGGTGTTACATTTAACACTTCAATTATCTTTTCTAAAGTAGGGGCAGTCATGAAAGCATTTCCCCTTTCAATACTGCTTAAGGTATTTGTTGCAATATCTATTTTTTCAGCAAATTGTTCCTGGCTATAGCCCTTAATTTTTCTTAATTCTTTTATTTTTTGCCCTAACTGCTGCTGAATGTAACTTTTCATGAAAAACACCCTTAAATTAAATTATAATGGGTAAATCAAACCAACCTAACAATGTTTAACATGTTGACACATAATGTTTAAAATTATATAATAAAATCGGCTATTTTTCAGGAGAAATTTTTATGGATAAGAAATTAATTGCTGAACTTTGCGAAACCATAGAGCAATTTAATAAAGCCAACAATGTAAACCTCCATCTGTTACTATCCCCGACGCTTAAATACAAAATTGTCGGATTTTACGGCATTAAAAATGAAATTGAACCGGTTATGGAAAAACTGATAAATTACCCCGGCTCAATTAACCTGGATATCAAGGAAAATACTGTTATATTTGAATCTCAAAATAAACCCTGCCAAAAAGAAATTATATACTTATTTAATATCAAATAGTTTATTTTACAATAAAGATTATTTTTGCTATTCTGACACTATGATACATAATCAGACAGACCAAATCGCATCGAAATATTTAGGCAAAAAAACGGACGGAAGCGAAACTTACGATGCCTCACTTCTTGTTCCGATTCCAAGATGTGAAAACCGTGCACAATACAATATTGACAGTCAAAATCTGCCGTTTTCCGGATGGGACGTCTGGCACGCTTACGAATTTTCCGCTCTTACCGAAAACGGACTTCCCGTAACACGGGTTTTAAAACTTAAATACAACTGCGAAAGCGAGTTTCTGATTGAATCAAAATCTTTAAAATTATATCTTAATTCCTTCAATATGACCCGCATGGGCGAAACAACGGCAAAATGTCTTGCAATCTGCAAACAAAAAATCGAACAGGATTTGAGTGAAAAACTCAATACAGAAGTTGAAGCAAATTTTCTTGATAACAATGTGGAGCGGACTGAAATTTTCAACAACTTCCAAAATATTAGGGATTTCGTTGATGAAGACTGTTTAAAAATAGAAAATTTTAAAGAAGCACCCGAACTTTTGAATACAAAAGAGCTTGCCGATCAAAAGAATTTTTATCTCAAATTTGATTCTCTACGTTCAAACTGTCGTGTTACACATCAGCCCGACTTTGGAGATATTTTTATTTACTACAAATCAAAAAAACAGATTTTGGAAGAAAGTCTTGTAAAATATTTATGTTCTTTCCGTTCTGAATACCATTTTCATGAAGAATGCTGTGAAATGATTTTTAAAAGGCTTTCAAATATTCTGGATAAAGACGACGAACTTTTTGTATGTGCGTTATATACAAGACGAGGCGGAATTGATATATGCCCTGCAAGGTGGAGCAGAAATTGTCTTATTGAAGATGCATTTCTTCTTCTTGATACGGCAAAATTTGCAAGAAACGGAATTAAACAATAAAGAGAGGAGTTATGGACAAGCGCAAACTCGGTGCAAACGGCGAAAACATTGCCTGCAAATATCTTGAAAAACAGGGGTATAAAATTCTTGAAAGGAATAAACATTATTCAAGATTTTGTGAGCTTGATATTATTGCAAAATACAAAGACACAACCGTTTTTGTAGAAGTTAAAACCCGTCGTACAAACGATTTTGGCACACCGGTTGAGGCAATTACAAAATCTAAATTTCAAAATATTGTAAAAGGTGTTCAGTATTATTTGTCGGAAAACAAAGTTCATGATTACAGGATTGATGTTGTGGGGATAACTTTAAGACCGGAAATTAAGATTGAGCATCTTAAAAATGTTTCTCTCTCATAAAATATGTTATAAGAATTTATAGGGGACAATTCTTTTTCATTGTTACGATTTACCCATTGCTACTTTCTTGTACCGACAAGAAAGTACCGCAAAGAAGCTCTCGACCTTATGCTACGTTCGCTAATCAATAGTAACCGTTTCGCTAAAGCAAGTGAACTCGCTTGCGCTCAAACAACACTTGCTTTGATATTATGAAACGGAACATTGATTGCTCACTTCGCAGAGGTCGATTTTTTATCCTTTCATCTGGATTTGTCATTGCGAGAGAAAGCGAAACAGTCCGGCTTATTATCAATCGGCTGGATTCTTTCGCCTTGCGACTCAGAATGACGTGGCGGTGGCTGTGGGCGCCGACGGCGGCTCAATCGGCATCTGTCACCTCCGACAGCCACCTGTACATCACTCCGGGTTTGAGCCGGAGTCTTAAAACTGTCCGCTTGGAACGACCATCTTTACGTCATTCCGGACTCCGATCCGGAATCTATTCATTTCTATCGCTCCGCCGCAATAGCGGAGTGAACAATAATTGCTGGCGAGGTAAACTTCAAAGGCCGGTATTGTCTGAGCGGAGCGAGTTTACCAGCCTTGATGCCGAGCCGTGCAGATTATTAGTGAGAACGGATGCGTGGCGGCTGGTTTTATGAAACTTTTGCCACCAAAAGCACCGTCCGGAGGACTAAATCGAAAGTTTTATAAAAATATAGTAAATTATTTGATTTGAAAATAATATTAAAATAACATATTTTATGTTAAACAACCGCACCGTTTTCGATTTTGTAAATTTTCACATCCTTTAAAAATTCATCCTCAAAAAGCAGTGTATCAACTGATGTTATTACAACCTGCGTCGCATTTGTAATTGATTTTAAAAGATAATTCTGCCTGATATCATCAAGTTCCGCCAGTACATCATCAAGAAGCAAAATCGGTTCATCCCCTGTTTTTTCCGTAATTATATCAAGCTCTGACAGCTTGAGGGCAAGAACCACTGTCCTCTGCTGCCCCTGAGAGGCAAACTTTGTGGCTTCATTATCATTTATATAAAATAAAATATCATCTCTGTGCGGCCCCACACAAGCCTGAGCACGTCTGATTTCTTCTGTTCTCCGTTCATCCAGCGATATTTTAAAATTTTTAACGATATCCTCAAGCTCTGTTTCTCCATCAAGAAAAGAACAATCATACTTGAGCCTTAATTCCTCGGTTTCACTGATTATCCGGTGTTTCTCCCTTGCAATCCTTTCTATCTCAGACAGAAACTTTATTCTTAAATAAATTATATTGCTCCCGCAAATAACAAGCTGCTCGTTCAAAACATCCAGAAGCGTTTCATCAAGAGATGCACCTTTCACAAGCTCTTTCAGCAAATTGTTCTTTTGAATACGAATTTTGTCATATTTTGAAAGTCTTTCATCATATGCCGGATAAATCTGTGAAATTGCTCTGTCCAGCCAGTCACGCCTGTCTGATGGATTTCCCCGCAGCAAAAGTAAATCGTTCGTCGAAAATAAAACCGTTTTTAAAACCTGTTTAAAATTTTTCGGAGTTGTTTTTACTCCGTTAATCTTCAAACTTCTTGTTTTTTCTTTTGTATAAACATAGTCAAGCTCAACAGACGTGTTTGATTTAATAACTTCAGCATTAATTTGAGCCGACTCTGATTGAAAATTTATTATCTCTATATTATTTGAAGTTCTTGGACTTTTTAGAGTCGACAAAAAATAAATACTCTCTAAAATATTTGTCTTGCCCTGAGCGTTTTTACCGATTATCAGGACTTTATCACATTCCGGATTAAGCTCTAAATCCTTACAGTTTCGATAATTTGAAAGTTTCAGCTTTACAAGTTTCATAACAAAATTATACACTAAACAAAGGATTCTTTAAGAATATCTATTGTTAAAAAAAGATAAGTAATGTAGAATTATAATGTAATAGAATAAGAGGTAAAGTATGCTGCCAATCGTATCGGAAGAAACAGCTGCAAAGGTGTTTTCGGAAATATTTAAAGATATGCCGTCCTGGCGTAAAAAAATGATACACTATATTAAAGAAGAAAATCCGGAAGTAAATACAGCCATAATCGAAGCAGCAAACAATACCGACTTAGATCCCAAGGCTGTTGCACTTGGTGCATATATGACGTATGTGTTATTAGAGCTTGCAATGAAAGAAGATGACGCTTTAATAAATTTCAATGAATAAATTTTAATTTTGATAAAGGCAGGTAAAAAATATGGTAATTGAAGAATTATTGGAAAAATTGGTTAAAGACGGAGGAAGTGACTTGCACATTTCAAGTAACCTGCCTCCGGCAATAAGAGTAGACGGCAAACTTACACGTGTGGATATGGAGCCGCTTTCACCGGATGATGTTGAAAATCTTCTTTTCCCTATGCTTTCTAACGAACAAAGAAGAACACTTGAACAGAACTGGGAACTCGACTTTTCATACGGTATTGAAGGGTTAAGCCGTTTCCGGGTAAACTTCTACAAAGATAAAGGGAATTATGCGGCCGCCTTCCGGACAATTACCGACAAAGTTCCGTCTTTTGACCAGCTCGGTCTGCCGGATATTGTAAGAGTAACTGCTGAAAAACCACGTGGACTTATTCTTGTAACAGGTCCGACAGGTTCCGGTAAATCAACAACTCTTGCCGCAATGATTGACTATATAAACGAAACAAAAGCAGAACATATTTTGACAATTGAAGACCCGATAGAGTTTGTTCACACCTCTAAAAAAAGTATTGTTCACCAGCGTGAACTGGGTATGGATACAAGAAGTTTTGCAAATGCACTTAAATCAGCACTGCGGGAAGACCCGGATATCATACTTGTAGGTGAGATGCGTGACCACGAAACGATTTCACTTGCACTGACCGCAGCTGAAACAGGCCACTTAGTGTTTGGAACACTTCACACCTCATCAGCTTCCCAAACAATCGACCGTATCATCGACGTATTTCCCGAAGGACAACAACAACAAATTCGTGTACAGCTAGCAAACTCTCTTGTTGCAGTATTTGCGCAAACACTTGTACCAAAAACATTACCGAACGGACAGAAAAAAGGTCGTGTTATGGCTCAGGAAATCATGCTTGTAACTCCGGCTATTGCCAACCTCGTTCGTGAAAGTAAAGCAGCACAAATTTATTCAACTATTCAGATGAACACGGGTGTCGGTATGCAAACACTTGAAATGGCTCTTGCCAAACACTATAAAGCAGGAAATATTACATTAGAAGATGCCCTTTCAAAAACTTCCCGTCCTGATGAATTCAGACGTATGATTGAGTATCAGTCAACTCCTACGGTTGAATAGTATATAAATTTAAAACTTATTTACGGGGGTTTTTAGATAAAGCCCCCGTATTTATTTTGTTTGTGCTAAAATTTAATTGCAGTGTTAAAAACAAAAAAAGGAACAGCAATTATGACACAACAGATAACTAACGAGCCGAATTCAGCAAAGGAACAAATTAGACAAACCCGTATTCAAAAGCTTGCTGATCTTGCAGATAAAGGTGTAAATCCTTATCCGTATTCATTTGACAAAGATATAAATGCAGCCGATTTACAAGAAAAATACAAATCGCTTGAAGCAGGAGTCGAAACTGAAGATGTATATTCCGTTGCAGGACGAGTAATGGCAATAAGAAACTCCGGAATGTTCATTGATTTGATGGATGCAACAGGGAAAATTCAAATTTTTTCTCACAAAGAAAATTTATCAGAAGAACAGTTAAAGATTTTAAAACTCATTGATATCGGTGATATTGCCGGATTTAAAGGAACAGTAAGAAGAACTCCACGGGGTGAACTTTCAATCAAGGCAACCTCATTAAAAATTTTATCAAAATCACTTCTTCCGCTGCCTGAAAAATTCCACGGTCTGACCGATGTTGAAACAAGATACCGCCAGCGTTATGTTGATATGATTGTTAATGAAGATGTCAGAAAAACTTTTGTTTTAAGAAGCAGAATTATTCAAAAAATTCGTGAATATTTGACAAAACAGGGTTTTTTGGAAGTCGAAACTCCTATGCTTCATCCGCAGGCCGGCGGCGCCAACGCAAGACCGTTTATTACACACCACAACACACTTGATATGGACATGTATTTAAGAATTGCGCCGGAACTTTATTTAAAAAGACTTATGGTGGGCGGACTTTCCGAAAAGATTTTTGAAATTAACAGAAGTTTCAGAAACGAAGGTATCGACATCCGTCACAATCCTGAATTCACAATGATGGAACTTTATCAGGCTTATGTAGATTATAATGAAATGATGGTTTTGACAGAAAACCTTATTTCATCAATTGCACAGGAGCTTCTCGGCACCATGAAAATCCAGTATGGAGAAAATGAAATTGATTTAACACCTCCGTGGGACAGAAAAACTATGTTAGGTGCGATAAAAGAATACACAGACATTGATTTTAATAATGTATTTACAATTGATGAAGCCAAATCAAAAGCAAAATCAATCGGAATTGATGCCTCAGAATGCGAAAACTGGGGTCAGGTACTTGATTTGATTTTCGAAGAAAAAGTTGAACCGCATTTGATACAACCGGTTCACATTATTGATTATCCACGTGATATCTCCCCGCTTGCAAAAGTACACAGAGATAACGAAAGACTGACCGAAAGGTTTGAAACCCGTGTAAACGGCTGGGAAATAGCAAATGCTTTCTCAGAACTGACCGACCCGATTGATCAGAGAATGAGATTTGAGGCTCAGGCACGTGCAAAAGCTAACGGAGATGAAGAAGCAATGGAAATTGATGAAGATTTTATCTGCGCACTTGAACACGGAATGCCTCCTGCAGGCGGTCTGGGTATCGGAATTGACAGAATTGTAATGCTTTTAACCAATTCTCCGTCAATAAGAGATGTTATAGCATTTCCGACACTTAAAAAGAAAAGTTAAACTTGAATTAAGATATAAAAAAAGAGCCTTATATAAGGCTCTTTTTTAGTTTAATAATACTTAAACTCATAATTGTCATTGATTACTCTTGATGTACAGGTCAATCCCGTACTTTTTACGTTGCATGTGTATGAATCATCCATTCCGCTCGGAACTATAACATCACCTTTTAATACAAATGCAAAAATATCTTTTCCCATAGTATTCGGCAGATTGTCACCGTTTATGTCCGCAAGGAAAACAACAGTCGGTCTGTCAACATTTACGCCGAAATCTCTCATTACAATCTCCGGCGGATAAACATTTATAATAACATTCATGCCGTCTGCAAGCGTAAACATATAGTTATAAAATTCAGTTTCTTTTAAATAAGGATACCCGCTTAAATACCACGAAGGATAGCGCCAGCAGCCGGGATCGTTTGAGCAAACTCTTACCGTTCTAAAGTATGGTTCATAGTAATTAAAAGCCTTTTCCGAGGCATCATGGGAGTAACCTTCCAAATCCCAGTAAACTGATGAATCATGATCTTTTATAACATACAAAGTCACCTGAGAAAGAACTGAATATATTTTTTTTATTGCAACAGCACTTTTTTGCTCCTCAGCATGTCTTTGTAATCCTGAATACGTTAATGATGCAACAATGCCTATAATTCCCATTGTCAGAATAAATTCAGGGAGTGTAAACGCCCGCCAAAAGTTAGTCCTGTTTTTAAAATTAAAAACACCTGACAATCCGCATCTCCTGTATTTGTTATAATATTTTCATACCCGATTATACACTATTTTAAACATCTGGACAATCCTCCAAATTTATCATAAATTAATTGTATGTATGAAAATTATTTAAAAACCCTTGAATTATTAAAAGAAAACTCACATTTTCGGGATATAAAAGATTTTGAACACAAAGACGAAAAATATATTTATTTTAAAGGCAAAAAACTATTAAATCTTTCATCTAACAACTATCTCGGTTTTGCTGACAATAAAAATCTGACGGAGGAATTTTTGAACTATGCAGCAGACGAATATTCATTCGGAAGCGCCTCCGCAAGACTTTTAACGGGCAGTCTTCCTGTTTATAAAGAACTGGAAAATCTTCTCTGCAAATTATTTTCAAAAGAAAGTGCTCTTTTATTTAACAGCGGATATCACGCAAATATAGGAATAACAAGTTCAATTGCCGGCAAAGGCGATGTAATCTTTTCGGACAAACTTAATCATGCCAGTATAATCGACGGAATGAAACTTTCAGGCGCCAAATTTTTCAGATATCTTCACAACGATATGGAAAGTCTTGAAAAACTTTTGATGCGGGAAAGAAATAATTTTAACAACGCAATAATCATAACAGAAAGCGTTTTTTCAATGGACGGCGACATTGCGGATTTAAAAAAGATTGTTGAATTAAAAAAGAAATATAATTGTATTTTAATGGTAGATGAAGCGCATGCATTCGGGGTTTTTGGCGAAAAAGGCCTCGGAATATGTGAAACTCTTAATATTTTACCGCAGATTGATATTCTTGTCGGAACTTTCGGAAAATCAATCGGTTCAATGGGCGCCTTTGCTGTTGGTAACAGAATTCTAATCGAATATCTAACAAACCATGCCCGCTCTTTTATTTTTTCAACAGCTCTGCCGCCGATATCAATTGCGTTTTCCAAATGGATTATTGAAAACAAACTGCCGCAAACGGATGAAAAAAGGAAAAATTTACTTTCACTTTGCCGCAATCTGGGATACCGGAGCCAGATAATTCCTGTAATAATCGGCGGCAATGCACAGACTGAACAGGTATGCAAAAGACTTTTTGATGCCGGATATTTTACACTTCCGATAAGACCGCCGACCGTGCCTGAAGGTACCTCAAGGCTTCGCCTTTCACTCACAACTGAAATTAATAAAAAGGATTTGGAAAACTTATGCAATACCATTGGCTTAACAGACAGAATAACAACAAAATTATAATATTTTTTGCAGGCTGGAGTTTTGATTACAAGCCTTTTGAATTTTTAAACTGCAAGGACTTTGATGTTCTGTTCATTTATGACTACAGCGAAGTTGACAGGATTGATAATATTGATTTTATACAAAATAACACTGGCATAAGCGATAAATATGAGAAAAAGTTTTTGATAACATGGTCAATGGGCGTTTTTGCGGCGTTTTTGCTAAAAACAAGTCTGCCAGAATTTGAAAAGAAAATTGCTGTTAACGGAACACCTTTTCCAGTAAATGATAATTTCGGGATTCCGCAAAAGCCGTTTCTTTTAACTTTACGTCATGCAAAAACAAGTCTTGAGGGGAAATTTTATCAAAATATTTTTGATAATAAAGAGGAATTTGAAAGATATTCAAAAAATCAGGTATCCAGAACAATAGAAAACCGTGTTGAGGAGTTAAAAGCTCTTTATAATAAAATTAAGACAACAGAAATTCAATACAATGAGTTTTACGATTTTGCACTGATAAGCCGCAATGATTTGATTATTCCAACCAAAAACCAGATAAACTTCTGGAAAGACAATGCGCCATACAAACTGCTTGATTGCGGACACTTTCCGTTCTATAATTTTACCGGCTGGGATGAAATTATAAATTATGCAAATTAACCCTAAATCAATTAAAAATCATTTTGAAAAAAGCATGGAAAAATATGACGAAAATGCTGTCGTACAAAAATTCCTTGCCGAAATTTTGACAGATGAAACCGCAAAAATCCAAAAAGATTTCGGCAGTATTCTTGAATTAGGCTGCGGGACAGGACTTTTGACCCGACAGATTGTTAAGAACCTATTATTTAAAAGTTATACGGCAAACGATTTGACGGAAAAATCAAAAAATTATATTGATAAAATATTAAAAAATTATACCTATATTGCGGGCAATGCACAGAAAATTTCAACAAACAAAAAATTTGATTTAATAATTTCCAATGCAATGTTTCAGTGGTTTAAAAACCTTGAAAACGTAACGGCAAATTTCCGCAATCTTTTAAACAAAGACGGCATTCTGGCATTTACAACATTTTCACCGGAAAATTTTCCTGAATTTAAAACAATCACCGGACTTTCGCTTGATTATAAATCAGAAGATGAATTAAAAAATATTTTAGTAAAAAATTATGATATTTTAAAACTGGAAACCTTTAAAAAAACTCTTGAATTTAACACTCCGCTTGAACTTCTCTATCACATGAAAAATACCGGCGTAAATTCATTATCCGGAAAGAACTGGACATTTGCCGATGTCAAAAACTTCTGCACCGAATATTCCAAAATATTTGCTAAAACTACCCTTACATACTCCCCTATTCTTGTCATTGCCCGAAAGTTAAACTAAAATTTCGTATCACAACAAAAATAAATAGATACTTTTATGTATTCAAATTTGTAACGAAAAAAAATATAATCTTTACATAAACACATGTTTATTATTAAAATAATGTATAATTTAAACAATTAAGGGGCGATAATTTGTTGAACAATTACGAAAGCTTTGATAATTCTGAAACTTCCTCCAGAAAATCCGCACTTATTCAGGAACGCATAGGACTTGTTTCCACTCACATGTATAAACAGTTTCTGGATTATCAGCATGCAACAATTAATACGAACGAAATCTTTATAAATATGTCATCAGATCTTCAGGATGTTGTTGATACGCTGAAAGAAGCTTTTTCGTCCCGGAACGTAACAACACAGAATATTTATCTTGACATCGACCCGCAAAAATCAGTTATTATCGTAAATATTTTGTGGCATAAAATAAGCTTTACTACCCGCTGCAACTTTCAGCCGCAGGCACTTTATCGGGAAAACGGACAGCACGTGTTTTCCGGAAGAATTATGGCAATCAGGGGTAACTACTACGAAATTATGAAAGGCGTAATGGAACATGATGAGGAAATGGTCAGACTTCTTGATAATGAAATCGCCTCTCTTTTTGTTCCTGCCGAAAAAAATCAGAATTCCATAATGAAAATTAAGCACCTTCCTAACCGTGAATTTTATCTTAATCAGGTGGATGCCCCCAGAGAGTTTGCTCTAAAAGTTGTTGAAACTATTTGCGGCGGCGGATTTTATCATGAAGAAGGTGCAAGAAAAAGTTTTAATATATAACGTTTAATAAAGGAAATTAAAAAGGAGAACACCATGAAAACACTGATTATACCTGAGAAACAGCCGGGGGGGCTTAAATAACCTTACTGCAACGTTTTTGAAAGGGTTAAAAGCCTTTTGCAAATACTTAAGACTTATTAAAAAATCGTGTTTTCCTAATCTTATCTTTAATGTTTTCCGACTGCGACGCCCCAAGCTGGCTTTTACAATGGCGGAAGTCTTGATTACACTGGGGATAATCGGAATTGTTGCTGCAATGACATTACCAACATTGATTGGCAATCATCAGAAAAAACAAACTGCACTTCAATTAAAAAAATTTTACTCAATAATGTCGCAGGCAATTTTACGGGCAGAAGCCGACTATGAAAGTTTTGAATACTGGGATTTCGGTAATAACAACAATACTATTGAATTTGCAAAAAGATATTTTGTCCCTTATTTGAATATAATCAAAACTTATGAACCCGGAACATTTCCTGCTGATTTGGAATATTCATGTCTTAACGGGAATAACTGCAACGCATACGGGGATATTGAAAACAATCCTAAATTTGTACTTATTGACGGAACAATGATAACTTCATTTGATTATGCAACAGGCGGAGCTGCATCAAAAATCCGATTATAAATATTATTGTGGATTTGAACGGTTTTAAAAAGCCAAACAAATTCGGACGGGATGTATTTATGTTTTCAATGCAGAAAGAGCATGGATTTGTTCCATACGGAATCGGATACATTTCAAACTTTGATGACATACAAACATACGATAGAGAAAGACTTCTGAGCGCAGGAGATGAGCGCAACTGTAATCGTTCAAAAAATGGCATTTTCTGTGCAGCCGTAATTATGATGGACGGCTGGGAAATTAAAGACGACTACCCGTGGTAGCTACTTTTTAAATATATCTCGGAAAAATTATTCCAAACTAAGCCCTTTACAGATAAAAGTAAAGGGCTTAATTTTAAACATATTTAATCAATTATTATTCCAACGTAATTTTAGATGACATCTCAGCAACGATACGTGCGATATCAGAACCGCCTATTGCAACTTCCAAAATCAACGGGCTGTGGATAAAAACTGTTTCGGAATACTCCATAGTGTCAACATTGATTACATCAAACTCAACATAATCCTCTCCTGCATAAACGAGTTTTCCGTATTCTCCGCCCATAGCCCAGCGGAT
Organism: Candidatus Gastranaerophilales bacterium; assembly: GCA_944322785.1. GTDB lineage: Bacteria > Cyanobacteriota > Vampirovibrionia > Gastranaerophilales > Gastranaerophilaceae > Scatenecus. The sequence continues at coordinate 28,849 of CALUPW010000010.1, forward strand.
AAACATATATTGTTGTTCAAATTCTTTTAATTTCTCAATTAAACGCATAATAAATCCTTAAAAAAATAACCTGAACCTTCCCCTGAAAGTATGGTCTATATTTATATTTTAGCTTTTTTTACGTGAAAGTCAAGCAAAAAATAAACAATTCAGCTGAAAGCTATGCATTGAAAGCTTTTTAAAAGATTAAAAAGCCGGATTTTTTTTATTTTTCCGGCTTGATTTTGAATGTACAATTATTCCGCAGTAGTCTTATCTGTGATTCGTGGGTGGATTATCTGTGTTTTCTTCAACGATACTTAATGGAGCTTCCACCATACTCCTAAACTCATCAATATTCATAGATACATCATCGCCTGCATACTTTTTAAAGTCTGCATACTTTTCTGCTATCAAATCAGCAAAATTTTGCCCTATGTTCGTCCCATAACCGTTTTCAAGACAATCTTTTACAAAAGCTTTTATGTATTCATCTGCGGAAACTTTCAAATCCCCATCCTTATCTAACGACTTAAAGTTTTTTACAACAGGATCCTCCTGTGCCGGATTAACATTATAATTCTGCTGGTCTTTCATCATATTCTTCATAGCATTTAAACTTGTTTTTCTTGCACCTTTGTCTACTTCAGTTGCTTCCATTTTAGATGCACCATCCGGCATTTTTGCAGAAGGGGTTTTATTCTCGCTTTTTTTTACTCCCGAAAATACTTTGGGAGTTATCTGTTTTGGGAGCGCCGGATAATTTCTTATTTCCTTGTTGATAAACAGCTGAATAGCCCATTCCTGTTGATTCTATAGGTCCAGTCATAAATTTCTCCTTTTCTCTTATTACTTATACATCACTCGTGTTTCGAAATCACTTATATTTCTTATAACGTTTTTTATTCCACAAAATTGACCATACCATACCATACCGCACAGTATAACAGGGGTTCAGGGAACACAAACTCGTTTTTACATTTTGTTACATTAACTTAAAACAATAAAAAAAAGTCACACATAGTTGTGCGACTTTGAACAATAATCTTGGGAGGAGATTTGGGGATAGTTGTACATGCATGATAAGTCAAGCATGCTATTTTTGTTACATTAGTCATAAAAAATTTAATAAAAATTTACAATTGGTTGATTTTATAATAAAATTATCCTAGGAGAAAAAGTCATGAAGATATTGGTGATTAACGGCGTTAATATGAATATGCTTGGCATACGGGAGCCTGAAAAGTACGGGCACATGACTTTAAAGGATCTGGAAAAAGAACTGTATGCATATTCATTTAAACTCGGCATTGACATAGAAACTTATCAGAGCAACCATGAAGGCGAAATTGTCGAAAAGATTCAACAGGCAAAAGATAATGCAGACGGAATTGTCCTTAATGCTGCCGCATATACACATACAAGCGTTGCCATCCGTGATGCCATTGCAGCTGTAGCCATTCCAACGGTTGAAGTCCATATGACTAATATCCATGCAAGGGAAGATTTTCGTCAAAAATCCTTGATTGCACCTGTCTGCACAGGTCAGATATCAGGATTTGGAATTGAAAGCTATAAACTTGCCCTGCAAGGGCTCTGTGAAATATTGAAAACAGACCGTTAAACTTAATTTTGAAATTCTTTTACAAATCCGTCCATTAATCTTGCAGCATTTTCATATCCGGATTGACTTTCAGCCAAATCAAAGAACTTGTTGGCTTTTTCAACAAATTCCGGATTTTTCAGCATAAACTGAATGTCTTTTTCGACAGGATTTCCTTTGAACACAAGAGAGCGGCCGGTAACGGCAGAAGGCATCTGTGACAAATCCTGCATCTCAACCTGCGGGGAAGTTTCTTGAGAAACAGGTTCCTGACTTTGAGCCTGATGTTCTTTTTGCTGATCAAACTTCTGAACTCCGGAAAAATTCAAACTATTTGAGTTGTTATTGATTTCTCTCATGGTTCACATCCTTTACTTTCGGGGTGTACTTACACAAAGCACTATAATTTGCATGTTTATAATTATTATATACGATTTATATAAATTTGCAAATCTCACTCGCGCTTTTTTGTTCTAAAACACAAAAATCATTTTTTTTGCTAGTTTTTATAATAAAAATTACAAAAATTAATATTTCTATAAATTTAGGCAAAAATTTTATGTTTTAATTTATTATATAAATAAATAGCAGGGTTAAAATATGAATCTTATAAATCTCTTTTCAAGTATAAATTTAAAAGAAATCTTACAAAGGCTTCCGGATGCGGTTCTTGTGGTAGACGAGTCCGGACGGATAATCTGGAATAACAGAGAAGCTGAATTCCTCTTTAATATTGATACAACAGCGGAAGTTGACTATTATTTTGATGATTTTGTAAGCAAAGGAATTGAACTGGCAAACCAGTCAGCTTCAAGAAGAACTCCGGTCATTGCAGGTGCAGTTACACAGGATGAACGGGAATTTTTCATTGAAATGAACGCCTCTCAGGTTGAAGATCAGCTTGTAATTACGGTTCGTGACGTTACGGCAATGACAAAAGTCCTTGCAAATGCCGAAAAAACAGGCCGGCTCAACAAAGACAAAAATATTCTGCTAACCAAACTTACCAACGATTTCAAATCTCCGCTTCAATCTATTGTCGGATTTTCAAACGCACTTCTTGACGGGCTTGGCGGCGAGATTACGGAAAAACAGGACAAATATGTACGAATTATTCAAAAAAATGCACATGAACTTTTGTATTTTATGGACAAATTCTTTGAATTTTCAAAAGCAGAATCAAATCTTGTACAGTTTGATATAAAAACTTTTGATGTAGCCAGTGTCGTTCAAGATGTAATTAAAAGCAATCAAAATCTTACAAAACCCAAAAATCTTGAAGTTATAATTGATGTTGAAGAACTGGCAAACAAAAAAATTACAACAGACGAAAGCGTTTTAAAGACCGCATTGCAGAATATATTTGAAACCTCAACAAAACTGACCGAACGGGGTTCAATAACTATAAAACTTTTTAATCCGGAAATGGAAACAGTAATTCAAAGAGGCGTAAAAGTTATAAACAAGGCTGAAAATACCTCTTATCTGCAAATCTCAATAAAAGACAGCGGTATGGGCTTAAAGGAAAGTGAACTTGAAGGAATTTTTGAACCTTATTCGCAAATTGACAAGATGAATAAAAAGAATTTTGTAAGATCAATCAGCCTCGGAACGGTAAAAACTCTTGTAAACAGACTTCACGGAACCGTTTGGGTGCAATCAGAAGTTATGAAAGGAACAACGTTTAATATTATTTTACCTGTGGAAAAAGGAATTATTTTAGAAGATGAGTAGCGTAAAACTAAAGAATGTTTCAAAAAAATACGACAGCAAAGTCGTAATAGACAGTATTGACCTTGAAATTAAAGACAAAGAATTTGTTGTACTGGTCGGGGCATCAGGCTGCGGCAAATCAACTATTTTAAGAATGATTGCGGGACTTGAGGAGATTACGGACGGAGATATATTTATAGGCGACAAAAAAGTAAATGATATTCCGCCCAAGGATCGTGATATTGCATTTGTTTTTCAAAGTTATGCACTTTATCCGCACATGACGGTAAGAGAAAATATTGCATTCGGATTAAAAATGCGAAAAGTTCCGAAAGATGAAATTGAAAAAAAGGTTAAAGAAGCAGCTGAAATCCTTAACCTTACTGAATATCTTGACAGAAAACCGAAACAGCTTTCAGGCGGTCAAAGGCAAAGGGTTGCACTGGGGCGTGCAATAGTCCGCAATCCGAAAGTCTTTTTAATGGATGAGCCGCTTTCAAATTTGGATGCAAAACTTCGTGTTCAAATGCGTTCTGAAATAAAAAAGCTTCATGAAAAACTTCAAACGACATTTATTTATGTAACGCATGACCAGACCGAAGCTTTGACTATGGGCGACAGAATCGTTGTACTTGACAGGGGGGTAATCCAGCAGGTAGATACGCCTGAAAAAATTTACAACAATCCGTCAAACACATTTGTTGCAGGATTTGTCGGTTCTCCGCAGATGAATTTTATTGAAGCCGGAATTGAAGACGGATTTGTAAAATTTGCAGATGTCAAAATTAAATTAAATACGCCTGTTGACTGCAAAAAAGTAGTTCTGGGTATTCGTCCCGAAAAAATGGTTTGTTGCGGGAATATAAAATTCAGAGCAAAAGTCGATATGTACGAACTTCTTGGAAGCGAAAAAATTGTTTACTTCAATATCGGAAATTCAAAATGCAGCGCAAAACTTCCGCCTGATTTTAAAATCGGTGACGATATTGAATTGAGTGTAAAAGAAGAAGATATTTATTTATTTGATTTTGAAACGGGCAGACGAATTTAATTATTTTGGCAGATTTTTAAAATAATCCTTATCTGTTAAGGCTTTGTAGGTGCAGCCTGCACCGTTATAAATATGACTGGAAGTAGATGAACAATAGGAATCTATATTATTATAGGTTGTTCCGGGAGCGCCCATCGGTAAAATTTTACCGTCATCTGTCAACTGGAACGTAAAAAGATCATGCCCCCACTTGTTTGGATTTTTGTTATATCCGTTGACATCCACTGAAATATAAACCGGACCTGTTTCGCTATTTTCCAATAGTATTAAACTCCCGTCCGTTAATACAAACTGCCCGTCATCAATTAAAGCAAAACGCATTGTACCGCCGTTATATGTTTTATAAACACCTTTATATTTATCCTCTGCTATTTCATAAGACGGAATACATGCATCTGACTGATTCGAACCAAATCCGCAATCTCTCAATACAGAAAAATATTTAATTATTAATGATTTCAATTCCTGCGGGGATAACGAATTTGCCTTCAATCTATAACCGTTTTCTGCAAAATACATATCAAATGCCTGCTGGATAACGGAATAATTCTTTTTTAATCCGGCTTCAAGTTCTTTATGTTTACTGTTGTTAATCAGTGACGGCAGTGTCATGGCCGCAACTATGCCGATTATGCCGAGGGTTATAAGGACTTCTGCCATGGTAAAGGCAACTTTGCGGCTTTTTTCGTCACTCTTGCTATCAAAGTGGAGTCTGTTTCTATCAGCATTAATAGATTCTGAGTCAAGTTCAGAATGACGGAAAGAACATTGTGTGATTTTACCGCCTTCGTCACTCCGGCCCCCAAGCCGGAGTCTATTATCAACATTGATAGATTCCGGATCAAGTCCGGAATGACGTTTCAGCTTTTCGTACAATGATTCAAGGCATGTATTTTTGAGAGTCTTTAGACTTAAATTGTCCTTGTCTACAGAATGACATAAGGTTAAATCACAACAGGAGCCTCTTTTACGGGTTGCCCCCCCCCCCCTGAATTTCAATCATAGTCTGCTTTTTTACCATTTTTAGCTCCTTTACTGTTATTTCAACATAAAAATTATATCAAAATTTACAAATATCAAATATCGTTTAATTGAATGAAATATCCGGTATTGATTTGACCGGAAATACGATTTTAAATAAAATTATTACAGTTAGTCTGGAAAGTTTGACTTGTTATAAAATAAAAGATAGGAGAAAAAATGCTTGAATACTTTTTAGGTTCATATATTGTGACCATAGCAGGACTTCTTGGCGCATATTTCTGGGGAAACCATGTGGCACCCGGAACAGGCTGGACATGTGTTTTTATTGCAATTGTTTTGAGCGTTCTGGAAGTCAGTTTGTCTTTTGACAATGCGGTTGTTAACGCAATGAAACTGGAAAAAATGTCACACAAGTGGCGTCACAGATTTTTGACATGGGGCATTGTTATTGCCGTATTCGGTATGAGATTTTTATTCCCGATTCTGGTAGTTTCGGTCTTTGCAAAGATAGGGATGTATGAGGTTGCAAAAATCGCAATGACGGATTCTGAGCAGTATGCACATTATCTTCATGAAACTCATGCGCCGATTGTAACTTTCGGCGGAACATTTTTGATGATGCTTTTCCTTAATTACTTCTTTAATCACGAAAAAGAAGTTCACTGGCTAAAAAAAATTGAAGCAGCACTTTCACACCTTGACCATTTTAAAGGAATTGAAATTGTTATTACATTAATTGCATTAATGATTACCCAGCATTACATTCACGGAAGCCAGAACCACTATTCACTGCTTGCCGGAATTGCAGGCGTCGTAATTTATCTGATTATTGACGGGGTTACTCATTACCTTGAAAAACATGAAGAAATGCGGCTTGCAAAATGTGCAGCAGACAATGTTAAATGCGGCGGATTAATTGCATTTATTTATCTTGAACTGATTGATGCCTCATTTTCACTTGACGGCGTTCTCGGTGCATTTGCGCTGAGTAAAGACATAATCATTATATCTATCGGGCTTGCAATAGGTGCAATGTTTGTAAGGTCTTTAACAATTATGCTTGTTGAAAAGAAAACTCTTGCAAAATTTATTTATCTTGAATCCGGCGCTCACTGGGCAATAGGGGCATTGTCAATTCTGATGCTGATTTCCGCAATCAGAGAAGTTCCAGAGGTTGTAACCGGTTTAATCGGTTTGTTGTTCATTGTTGCGGCATTTATTTCATCAATTTTGCATAACAAAAAACTTGAAAGATGTATTGCTGATGAACAGATTGAGGAGAATCCCAATCAGGCATAGCATTTAATTTTAATACATAAAGGGCGACGGCTTCGCCGTCGCCCTTTTAAATATTAATCAATTTTCCAGCTGTTAAGATATTCTTCCTGTTCCGGTGTCAATTTGTCAATTTGAATGCCCATTGATTTAAGTTTCAATTCAGCTATTTTGACGTCTACTTCATGAGGAAGTGTATAAAGTTTATTTTCTAATTTGCCCTTGTTCTTGACAAGGAATTCTATTCCGAGCGCCTGATTTGCAAAGCTCATATCCATTACACTTGCAGGGTGACCCTCGGCGCATACAAGATTTACAAGACGACCTTGAGCAAATACATAAACAGATTTGCCGTTTGTTAGTTTATATTCTTCCAAATTCGGACGGATTTCGTTAATTTCAGTTGTATAGGCTTTTAAATCACCTACATTGACTTCCCAGTCAAAATGACCGGCATTTGCCAGAAATGCACCGTCTTTCATTTCCAGAATATGTTTTACATCAACCACATGCTTGTCACCCGTAACTGTCAGGAATATATCACCTTCTTTTGCCGCCTGCGCAATCGGCATAACCCTATATCCTTCCATGGCTGCTTCAAGAGCTTTTAACGGATCAACTTCACAGACAATAACATTTGCACCCATGGCTTTTGCACGTAACGCACAGCCACGCCCGCACCAGCCGTAACCTGACACAACAACGGTTTTACCCGCAATCAAAATATTTGCCCCTCTTAAAATCCCGTCAAGTGAACTTTGTCCTGTACCGTAACGGTTATCGTAAAGGTGTTTTGTAAGACTGGTATTTACGCCGACTGCCGGAAATTTTAACTGTCCCTGTTTTTCCAGAGCCTGAAGTCTTATAATTCCTGTTGTGGTTTCCTCGGTTGAACCGATTATTTTTGAAGCGAGTTCGGGGCGTTCCGCATGAATTGTTGAAACTATATCGCACCCGTCATCAATTATTATATCCGGATTGAAATCAAGAGCCTCTTTTATGTGAGCTTTGTAAGTTTCAACAGTTTCACCGGCAATTGCAAACACCGGAATTTCCCAGTATTTTACAAGTGCTGCCGCAACATCATCCTGCGTTGATAACGGATTTGATGCAACCAGAACCGCATCTGCGCCTCCGGCTTTCATTACCGTGCACAAAGCCGCTGTTTCCTTTGTCACATGGACACATGCAGAAAGTTTTAAACCTTTAAAAGGAAGTTCTTTTTCAAATCTCTTTTTAATTTCCAGCAAAACCCGCATATCCTTAAATGCCCATTCAATCTGCTTTTTTCCACTTTCCGCAAGTGTAATATCTTTAATATCACATTTTATATTACTCATTATCATATCATTCTCCAAATTTTTCGACTATAATAAGTATTATAAAATACAAAAAATTCAGATGAAATAAATGTAAAAATTTCTTAATAATAAGAGATATTTTGACAAAAATTTATCTTCAGGATAGTTCTAATTTTAGAAACAAGGAGTGTGTGTGAAAGTCAATTTTGATTTATACAACAGGCAGCGGAACAATTACAATCCGGTCAGCTTTAAAGGCTACAAAACTGTAAAAAATGACTACGGCGAAAGAATTTATGAATTTAATTATCCGTATGATTCGAAACTTTATGATTGCTATTTGGAAGTTTGTTCTGTTGAAACAGACAAAGATAAAAATTATTTTATCGTCGAAGGGTTGAAAAATTATCTGAGTCCCGACGGATATCTCAAACTTAAACCCGGCGTTAACCGTATAAATCTCGGAGAGGCTTTCGATTTGCAAGAAAACGAACCTTTTGCATACCATTATGCTCTTGTTCCGAAAGGTGCAAACAGAAATAACCATGGAGTGTATCCTATTTATAAATTGGATGCGGGTGATTATATAAATTTCAAAAATTCTGGTGAACATGAAATTTATAACATTGTAACCGGCTCAAATCCAACGACTAACGATATTGGTTCTATGAAACTCCTTATGCCGGATTTTTACAATCCGCTCTGGACTTATGATGATAATGGTAAAATTGTTAAAAATACAAAATACGACGACAAAATAAAAAATACGGCAAAAACTTTTTCAAACAAGCTCGGCGGCAATCTTGCCGGAATTGAAAAAGATGTGCGTGACGGGAAATTTGACGGATATTCCAGAATAATCTCAACCCCGCTTTTTACGGACGACAGCTTGTCTTCTCATGCTTACTGGAATAAAAACTGCATGCAAATAGCACAAGGTCTTGGCAACATTAACAACTACGCATCACTACAAAGAGAAATGTTTAAAAAAGGTTTAAACTTTGTATCAGACGGTGCTTATGTAAATGAAGGTCTTGAAGGTATTCACTTTAAACATGTACTGAAATGGGGAGAAAAATCACCATATTTTGAATGGTTCAAAGCTCAAAATTTAAAAAACGGTCCGCTTGCACTCGGGGTATTCAGTAAAAATACGGATTTTATCCGCCACCGTGTTGTTAATTCCCCCTATACATACAAACAGGACTTGCAAACAGGTAAGGTCGTCATCGGCAAAAACAGACTTTATGATTCTAAACAACCTACATATATTCAAATTTATGATAACAGACTTGTGAGTGATAAACTGAAAAATGATACACAGCATTTGATTAAAGAATATGATGTATTGAATACTGAAAATCTGCTGGATATCACAAACCACAATGATACTATAATGCCGTATGCGTTTGAAATTAATCCTGAAACTTACAATAAAAATATAGAACGATTAAACGAATATAACAAAAATTTAAACAAATCTAAAAATATTAATTTGCATAAAACTATGGATTATGCAATTGGTATAGTATTTCCTGCAAACAATAACACTGAAAAATTAAAAGATATACGTCACAAATTGGCAAAGGCAGTTGATGACGTTGAAAATACAAAAAAAGATATTAAATATCCGGCAAAAGTTGCTCTTGCAATAAACACAGCAAAATCTAAATTTAATCTTGATATTACGGATGATGAAGAAAAACAGCTGAGTAATACTTTACTAAAATTAAAAAATACAATACCTCTCGAAAGTTATCTGGGAACCCGTTTTGCCACAAAGTTTGAATATTTTGAGCTTGAGGAAAAAATTGAAGGAAATGTTACTACCTGGGATGCTAATACGGATATCCCCAAATTAAATTATATGTCCGGAAACGCAGATACCCAACAAATTAAAATGAATTACTCATATTATGACCAGCCTAAAGCCTCAAGTAAATTAAATGCTAAAAGCTATGAAGTTCAGGATTATGCAATAACTTCAGCAAAATACTGGACAGGCAAAACCAGTGATATATTAAACCTCTATGTTGCGCAGCAGTTGAAAATAAATCCGGCTGATATTACAAATCCGGGCAAAATTTATACTAAGATTTTAAATCTAATTGACGGCGGAAATCTGCCCAAAAAACTTCGGTATCAGATAAATTATGCAATTATACGTAATGTCTTGACCGGAGAATATGAACTTCAAGGTGATAAAAATGATCTTGAATACAAAAAATATCTTCTTGAAAGTCTGATGAGTCTGCCATTAGACTCAATTGAATTTGGAGACGGACTTACTGCCGTACTGGGAAGTTCCTATATTTCCAAACGTGCAACAGATGAAAAATATCTGGGCAAATCCAGATATGAAATGTTCGTTCAGCATAATCCGCATATTTTACCGCAATATGCTTCAACATACGAAAAAATGGATGATATCTACCAGAAAGAACTTTTAAAGTTTGCAGATGAAATTATAACCAATCTAAATAACATAATGCCTGATGAAAATTCAAAAATATACGATGGTTATAATACCACAATCTATGGACGGTATGTAATCCCGTACCTTGCAGAAATAATAACAAAGTTTGCAATTATCAAAGCACTTGCCCCGAATACACCTTTTAAAGTAAACGAAACCAACGGTGAAATAACTTACGATTACAATAAATTAAAAGGAATTGACCTCCCTGCGCTTCATATTGTAGCATCAAGTCCGCAGGAAGAAGCACAACAAGTTCTTGCAAAACTTCAATCCGGAATAAAAAATATTTCGAATGAAGATAAAAAAAGACTCACAGAAACTTTATACGAAACAATACAGGGGACAACCGCAAACAGTTTCAAACTGGCTGAAATGATTACAGACCGCTTGAATGCAGGACTTGATTGGAGAATTGACGCAGCAAAAGATATCGGTGATATTGATTCTGTTAAAAGCGGCACTGAAAAAATCGGCAACGTTTGGCCGGATGTTACAAAATTCTGGAAACATTTTACCGATGCTGTTTATCAGCAAAACAGAAACGCATATATCGTAGCTGAAATTACTGACGAGGGTGTCCTATATAAAAATGGTCATGGAGATTTAACTTCAAAATATAATGATTCAAAAGAAATGATTAAAAAATTCCTGCGTGAAAGCAATATCATTTCATTACCGAACTATTCACATTTCTTCACCTCAATTGTAAACTTCTTTGGATACCACTTTGACCGCAATGAAAAAGATGGAAATGACTACCATAACGAAAAAATCAGCAAAAGATTTAATGATAAGTGGAATGATTTCTTTGAATATATGCCCTACTCAGGTATTCTTAATTCATATAACTTTATAGGAAACCATGACAAACCTCGTGTGCTGCATGGACTGATAATTAACACAAACTGGTACACCACCAATCTTACTGATGTAAACAATACATATTACAGAGAAAAAGCATTCCGTCTGCTAAATAACAAACACACCGGTCCGATTGTTACGGAAGCAAATTATGCAAACAAAGAGGAATTTGAAAAAGCAGCCATAATTGCAGTTGATGAACAAAATCTTAAATTTACAAGCGGAAAGTCGCTTGCAATGGCAGATGCTTTATATGAAGCTTTCAAAAAAACATTCCAGTATAAAAATCCTCTGGGAAATGCAACAATAAATCAAAAAACTGCCGAAAAAATTTATGCAGCAATAACTGATCTGGCAAGAGGACTTTACAAAGGTAAAAGAATTCACCCTGAAGGTTTCGGTGTCAAACCGATGGATGTTGCAATCGACATAATTTTTGAGGATGCAAAATCAGAACATCAATTAACATTGTCCGATACAGAACTTGAAAAATTAAAAGCAGAAACATTAAATACGGCACTTACACCTGCATTAAAGAAATTACGTGCAATGACAGAGGTTCTGGTAACAATGCCCGGACTGCCGACTTTATATGCAGGAGATGACATTGGTGCAACAGGTTATGAATCGGAGTCAAAAAACATATACCTGCAAAACCGCGGCGTTATTCACAACGAATGGCTTGACCCTACAAATACTAATTACAAATTTATTCAGGATCACTACGAAAAAATGAATAAATTAATGAAAATGAGAGGACGCAAAGAATTACATGCAATGAATGACGGGGCTCCGTTTGTCCTTGATGTTCAGCAGGGCTGGGTAAACGACAATAGAAAGGACCGTGTCAACATTTCAGCTATACTAAGACAGGGTTCTGATAATTCCATTGTTATATCATTAATCAATCCAACAGGATTACAACATGGTTTTGAGCAGGACTATAACCCTCTTAAAGTGATACTTGAAAGTATCACAGTCCAAAACAATGATGTTAAAAATGAGCACATTTTAACAAAAGGACTTGAGGAGAATACCATTTTATATAACGCAAATGATATAAATGATAAATATGTAGTTCGTCAACAAACAAAATATGAAAACGGATATCCAGTACACTGCACCTTTATAAAACGCCTTGTAAAGGATGCTAACGGGCAAGAAAGAGATTCCGACATTATTCTTGACGGAACAACTCTGACATTGTATTCAAAACCGGACATTACACCTCAAAGAAAATGGATTAGCGACAGACCATACCCTATAGGTCCTATAGTAAATCCGAATAAAGATCTTGATGCAGATAAATTAGGTAAAAAACTTTCGCTTGTATTATAAATCAAATTAATGACAGATACAGGGCCTCAGAAAAAATCTCATTTATCTGAACAGTTTATGAATAAAGTCTGTTTTTGTTTCATCGTAAGGAGGGAACATTTTATCAGCAGCAGGATTATTTTTGCGGATTAAAATACTTTTCAAATGCGTAAACGTATCAAAGCTGTATTTGCCGTGATATTTTCCGATGCCTGAATTTCCGATACCTCCAAAGGGAAGATTCGGGTTTACAATATGATTGATTGTATCGTTAACCGCCCCTCCGCCGAATGAAAGATTTTTCATAATATTTTTCCGGAAATCTTTGTCATTTGAAAAGATATAAAGTGCAAGAGGCTTTGACTTAGAGCGGACATTATAAAAAATATCACTTACATCACTCCATTCAAGAACCGGAAGTATAGGTCCGAAGATTTCATTATTCATAGAAGGAGCATAAAAAGAATCTTCATTAATAATTGTCGGTTCAATATAAAGTCCGCATTCATCACAGTTACCGCCATAAACAATCTTGCAGTTTTCCTGTTCTATAATTGAGCGAAGCCGATAAAAAGCATCCGTGTCAATTATTCGTCCGAAATCAGGACTTTCCTGCGGAAGAACGCCGTAAAATTTTCGTATTGATTTTATCATTTCATCAATGAGTGGCTGTTTAACAGTCTGCTTGACAAGAACATAATCAGGTGCAATACAGGTTTGTCCAGCATTCATAAATTTTCCCCACACAATACGTTTTGCTGCAAGTTCTAAATCTGCAGTATCATCGACAATGACAGGACTTTTTCCGCCGAGTTCAAGAGTATATGGAATCAATTTTTCAGCAGCTGCTTTTGCAACTTTTTTACCGGTTTCGGGACTTCCTGTAAAAAATATATAATCAAAATCACCTTTTAAAATATCTTCGCCTGACATTTCATCGGGCAGAATACTTTTTATAAAATTCGGATTATAAATCTCTTTTATCATCTGATGAATTACTTTTGAGGTTTCGGGTGTTCTTTTTGAAGTCCGCAAGACTGCACAGTTTCCTGCTGCAATTGCGCCGGCCAGAGGGCTTAGCGCCAATTGTACCGGATAATTGAAAGGAACCATTATCAAAACCGTTCCGTAAGGTTCTTTAATAATCATTGATTTTGCGGGCTGCAAAAATATTGGTGACATAACTTTTTCAGTCTTTACCCATTTTTTAAGATGTTTGATTATATAATTAATTTCTTTGATTACAAAACCTGTTTCAGTCGTATAAACTTCAAAAGGGCATTTGTGCAGGTCATGATAAAGAGCTTTTATGAACTCGGGTTCAAATTTAATAATTGCATCTTTTAAAATTTTAAGCTGTTCAATACGAAACTCAATACTTTTTGTTCTGTTCGTATGATAAAAATCGTTTATTCCGTTTAAAATTTCATTTATATTCATACAAAAATTAAAACCCGCCTGAAAAATTTGTACAATTGCCAGAGAGATTAAACTGAAAATCTAAAGTGGACTAAATCGCCGTCCTGAACAACGTAATCTTTTCCTTCAAGACGGGTAACACCTTTATCTTTGCAGGCTGCATAAGAGCCGCATGCAACAAACTCCTCATAAGGCGTAATTTCTGCTCTGATAAATCCTTTTTCAAAATCCGTATGGATAACGCCTGCAGCCTGCGGTGCTTTGGCTCCTGCAGGAATAGTCCATGCATGTACTTCTTTTTCGCCTGCGGTAATAAACGTTCTTAAGTTCAAAAGTTTGTAAACGGATTTTATCATACGGTTGATTCCGCTATCTTCAACTCCTAATTCTTTTAAATATTCTTTTGCCTCCTCTTCACCAAGTTCAGCAAGTTCTTCTTCAATCTTTGCGGAAATCAAAACAACCTCTGCACTGTGTTTTGAGGCATAATCCTGAACCTGTTTTGTATAATTATTTCCGTCTTTCAAATCGTACTCGGAAACATTTGCCGCATAAATAACAGGTTTTGTGGACATAAGATTAAGCTGTTTTACAACAGGAATTTCATCTTCGTCAAAATATTCTTTAATATTGATAAAAGTCCCTTCGGACAAAAGTTCTGTTAATTTTTTAAGGACTTTATCTTCAAGCACAGCTTCTTTGTCGCCGCCTTTTGCCTGTTTGGAAATTCTTGCCTGACGGCGCTCTACAGATGCCAAATCAGCAAGCGCAAGTTCCGTGTTAATAATTTCAATATCATCAAGCGGATTTACACGACCGGAAACGTGGATTGTATTCGGGTCGTCAAAACATCTTACAACCTGAATTATTGCATCGACTTCACGAATATTATGAAGAAACTGATTTCCCAAACCTTCGCCTTTACTTGCGCCTTTGACAAGCCCTGCAATATCGACAAACTCAATTGCTGTCGGAATTATTTCGTTTGTTTTGCAGAGTTTGGCAAGCACCTCAAGCCTTTCATCAGGCACGTTTACAACACCTACGTTCGGCTCAATTGTACAAAACGGATAATTTGCACTCTGTGCATTTTTTGCACTGGTTAAAGCGTTAAATAAAGTCGATTTTCCAACGTTCGGTAATCCTACAATCCCTGTTCTCAGCATATTTATATTCCTTTTTATTTAATTTATATTTACAAAGATTATATTATACTAAACATGAGATTTTACCAATATTGAGCTTTGTTATTCTGTTATATTATTAAATAATTTATCTATCTCTTTTAGCTTTTTAAAATAAGGTTATTCCATTTCCTCAGTCGGACCGCCGATTACCTGAACACCAAATTTCGTACGGAAAAGGTGGCGGACTGTATCTTCCTGAATTTCGTACATCATTTTATTGAACATTTCATAAGCTTCACGTTTGTATTCAAGAAGCGGATCTTTTTGTCCGTAAGCTCTGAGTCCGATGCTGTCACGAAGCATATCTATATTGTGGAGGTGGTCAATCCATTTGTTGTCAACTACACGGAGAAGTATATCTTTTTCCAGATTTCTGATTACATTGTCATCCGAAAATGCAGTTTGAGGGGTGAAATCAGGATCATATTTTTCCAGAACTTCATTATAAAAATTTATCACTTCTTCTTCATGGTCACGATAAGCTTTTATTGCAAAATCTTTAACTTTTGCATAAATTGCATCGAACCGTGAATTTTGAATATCGCTTATTGTAATAAACGAAAGCTGGGGAACTATTGAATGAAGTTCTTTGATAAATCTTTCCAAATCCTCATAAATATATTCCTCAGGATGTTGTTCAGGTGAAATATAACTTCTTAAAAGTCTGTCGATTTCTTTTTCTATCATAAAGTAAATATCATCGGACAGATTTTTCCCTGCCAGAACCTTGCGGCGCTGTGCGTAGAATTTTTCACGCTGAACGTTCATAACATCATCGTATTCAAGAACTGATTTTCTTATATCAAAGTGATAGGTTTCAACTTTTTTCTGGGCTGATTGAATTTGATTTGAAATGAGTTTTGACTCTATTGCCATATTTTCCTCAACCTGAAGCATGTTCATCAATGAGGTAATTTTGTCGCCGCCGAAAATTCTCATCAAGTTGTCCTCAAGTGAGAGGAAGAACCTTGTTGAACCGGGGTCGCCCTGACGTGCGGCACGGCCTCGTAGCTGGTTGTCAATACGTCTTGATTCGTGGCGTTCGGTTCCGATTACATGAAGTCCTCCGGCTTCAACGACTTTTGCATGTTCGGCTTCGGTTACTTTGCGGGATTCGGCAAGAACCTCATCCTTAATCTTTTCATAATCGGGAGAATCCGGTGTAATCCCCATTTCTTCAAGTTTTTCTTTTGCCAGAAATTCTGCGTTACCGCCTAACAGAATATCTGTTCCGCGTCCCGCCATATTTGTTGCAATGGTAACTGCCCCGACTCGTCCTGCCTGAGCAATAATATAGGCTTCTTTTTCGTGATGTTTTGCGTTCAATACATTGTGTTTGATACCTTTGTTTTTCAATAGTGATGATACATATTCTGATTTTTCAATACTGATTGTACCGACAAGAACAGGACGTCCGATTTTGTTCATTTGAATAATATCATCTACTACTGCATTATATTTTGCTCTTTCTGTTTTATAGATTACGTCCGGATAATTTATTCTTATATCCGGTTTGTTTGTCGGAATTGTGGTAACTTCCAGATTGTATATTTTTCCGAATTCGGCTTCTTCTGTCATCGCAGTACCGGTCATGCCGGCAAGTTTCGGGTAAAGTCTAAAGAGGTTCTGGAATGTTATGCTTGCTAAAGTTTGTGTTTCATCCTGAATTTTTACGCCTTCTTTTGCTTCAACTGCCTGATGAAGACCGTCTGACCAGCGTCTGCCTTCCATCAAACGCCCCGTAAATTCATCAACAATCATAACTTCGCCGTTTTTAACAACGTAATCGGTATCACGAACAAAAAGTTCTTTTGCCTTTAATGCTTGAAGAAGGTGGTGAGCATACTGGGTATTAATATCAAACAAATCCTTGATATTCAACAGTTCCTGCGCATGGTCAATTCCTTCTTCTGTCAGAATTATATTTTTATTTTTTTCATCAACTTCGTAATCAATATCTTTTTTCATCTGCGGAGCGATTTTTGACATCAATTTATAAAGTTCTGCTGATTTTTCAAGGCGTCCGCTGATAATCAATGGTGTTCTTGCTTCATCTATCAAAATTGAATCGACTTCATCTATAATCGCATAGTTATAAGGTCGCTGAACAAGCATATCCAGACTTCCGGCCATATTGTCACGCAGGTAATCAAATCCGAATTCGTTATTGGTACCGTATGTAATATCACAATTGTAGGCGGCTTTTTTTGCGGCAAAATCATCTGCTGTACGCCCGCCGGAAAGAATTACGCCGACAGTAAGCCCCAGAAATTTGTAAATTTTTCCCATCCATTCACTGTCACGTTTGGCGAGGTAATCGTTAACGGTAATTACGTGAACACCTTTGCCGGTCAGAGCATTCAGGTATGCAGGAAGAGTTGCAACAAGAGTTTTACCTTCACCTGTTCTCATCTCTGCGATATGACCGTTATGAAGAAAATAGCCTCCGATAAGCTGAACGTCAAAGTGACGCATATTTAAAACTCTTTTGCCGGCTTCACGAACGGTTGCAAATGCTTCGGGAAGAATTTTGTCCAACGCTTCTTTTTCCAGTTTTCTGTCTGTATTAAAATCGTCACTTGTCGGACGTTTTGCAAGTATTGCTTTAAATTCATCCGTTTTTGCTCTTAGTTCCTCATCGGTCAGCTGCTCAAACTGCGGCTCAAGTGCGTTTATATGGTCGATTATCCCCTGAATACTTTTTACTTTACGTTCGTTAGGGTCGCCCAGAAGTTTCAACAATAAGCTTATCATTATAAAATTTTCCTCTCCATTATAGTCTTGATGTTACAAGTTTAGCATGGACAAAGGGATTTTAACATACGCCTTAACAAAAAAATAATAATTCCCTTTGGATAAAGCCTGTTTTCCCTGTGATTTTTTATAAAAATTAAGTCCCGCACAAATTTACGGGACTTTTATTTTATGAATTGAACATTGTAAATGTTTTTTCTACGTTGTTATTAATCAGGTTTTTGACCGTATCATACTCGGTTGTAAGTGATGAAATTTCAAGGTCAAGTTTTTTCATATCAACTTCCAGTTCTTCTTCTTTATAGTTCAGACGGCTTTTCTTCTGGGTATATTCTAGTTCTGCCTGAGTAATTGCATCATCATCAGTTACCTCAACAACATACCCGTTATCCAGATATCTGTCCTGATAATAGTAGAAGTCACTGCTCAGTGATGAAATAAAATATGTAGCGTTTTTCAATGTATTGCTCAAATATTCTTCATCATCTATCTGATCGTTTTCAACCCATCCGTTCTGACAGATATTGTTGAACATTGCACTGTAAAACTCTGCAACATAATATTCATCTGATGAATTTGCATTTTGATTTTTGACTGTCCACATATAGTAAGGATCATCGGTTACATAGCTTGAATTTGCGCCGTCTGTTGTAATGTAATAAGTTTGGTCGTAACCGTTAAGCCCCTGTGCATAGAATGTCATAAAGCATTCTGCAAGATTTGACAAACTGATTGCCTGAGTACCGTAGTTTTTGTTTTTGTTAGCATTTTTCATTACCCAGCCGTTATAGTTGTCGGCTTCGTTTACGGCATCTTTAAACGCATCGGTTGAATGGTTTCTGTTGCCAAGATCACGGCAGTCGCCAAGCAGAGCCATTGTTTGCTGTACTGCGTACTGGAATGCTTGAGTTGTTGTTCCGCTCGTATCGTTTTCCATATCAAACAATGTGTAGAATGCATTAAACATATCGTTTAAGAAGTAAACGAGGGCTTTTTCCTGCTCGGTAGCTTCTGTTTCCCAGCCGGATTCATCTTTATTAAGCCAGCTTACCAGACCGTCATAAGCGAATCCTAAGGTGAATGCAGATAACACACCCGCAACAAGTTTTTGCCAGAAGCTTGCTTTAACCTTGTCGCCTGTCATTGCAAATGTTATATCCTGAGTAAGCAAATCTGACAGAGTAAAGCTTGTGTCGGTTGTAATACTGTGATTTTTGGTAAAGAAGTTTGAATTTGCATCGCCTTTATCGCCGATGCTTGTTTTTAAATCCAAATCTATATCTACAGCGTTACCGTTTTCATCCTGTGCATTACCGAACTCAAAAGTCAATGCATCAGCAAGGTTTTTATCGGCAGTTGTTCCGTTTGCACCGTTTGCAATAACGTTATCAATATACAAAAGAAGGTCATTGATACCCATTGCGGACGCTTGAGTTTTGTCAAAGAGCGGAGCACCGATACCGACATTACTCATTAAACCTATATCACGGCAGGTAGTTGCTGAAGATTCACTCATACCACCGTTTTTAACCATTTGATTGATAAAGTTTGCATACAACTCGTCATATAAAGTTATATCTTTACCTGTAACCGGATCTTTACCGGTAACTTTATTGTTAATACCGCCTTCCGGAATACCGGCTGCTCTTGCAGCTGCTGCCATTTTGCTGTCAAGCACAACCCGTCCGTCACGTGTTGTAACAAGATACGGAGTATAATTGTTAACAGCAGACGGACGCATCATAATGTCATAACTTAAATCAAATGCATTATCTCCTGTTCCGTCCGGATCCCATACAAGTTTTGTTTTATTTAAGGCAACCTGATATTCTTCAGATGCCTTTTCCAGTTCACGGGTAATGGACAGCTTTTCCTGAGCTATCTGCATAGATTGAAATTCGCAGTTCGCTTTTCTGGCTGTTATGGCTAAAAATCTCGCTTGTGATGCCGCCAATCCCATTTGCTGCCCGTTTTCCTTTCAATTCAGCTTAGTAACAATTCTTTGTTATGGTTAACGACATTTGCGGGTCAAAACTTTAAAATAATATAATATGAATGTTACAAAATTTAACATTTAGACAGAGCGGCGCAAGGCTAAGCCTTGCGCCGCTCTGTCCCTTTTTATTTCACCGTTATTATGAAGTCATAAATCTTATCAATTTTATCTTTCATTTCGCTGAACTGCTCTTTTAAATCATTGAAACTGTGGATTGATACAAATTTTTCCTCAATATCTTCTATAATTTCACGGTGTTTCTTTTCAAGCTGTTCGGGGGTGACAACTATCCTTTGCTGTATCAAAAATATCATTACGGCAACTATTACGGGGGAATAATGTAAAAGAGTTTCCATTTTATAATCTTCCTTAATTTTACATTTTGTTATACTGATTACAATTTGCTTAATAGTTTGTATGAACTGATAAATAAGGGATGTGACTTTTTATAATCTTCAAGCGGAACTGACTTTTCGCAGTCGCCGAAGTTTGAAATCTTATGAGATTTTAAAGAGCCGAAAAATTGCTTTATTTTACATTGATTTATGATTGAGGGAACAATATATGTTTTGCCGGTATTTTCTTTTAACTTTGAAACCAGATCCGCTTCATCACGGTAATTTGTTATTATATCATCGTAATTCATATCTTCCACAAGTAATTTTCTGCTGATACCGAACGGATTAAAAGTTATTGTTTTGATTTTGTTTTTTATACCTGTATATGTTGCTTCGGTTCCGCCTTCGCTGTGTCCGGTCAAAGTCAGAGTATCATTATAAAATCCGTATTTTTCTTTACATTTTTTATAAAAATAATCAGCTATACGCATCTGCATATTTTTACCGAGAATACCCATAATCAAATTTTCCAGGTGATCTTTAACGCTTTTGCTGTCTGTTCCCAGATAACAAATTACATATTCATTCCCGTCTGAATAAAGAATACCTTTAAAATTTGTTTTTGTATCGTGAAAACTTTCTTTTTTCAGCCATTTGCCGAAAATTTTGGTATCTTTTGCATAAGTCATTGCATCAGGCGCAAAAATACACAAATTTTTATATATATTTGCTTTTTCATGAGCTTGCGTTGTTTTCGCTTTATTTTCCATAAAATTCCTTTCTTTAAATTTGTCTTTGTCCGTTTATAATTTTATCGGCCAGTAGTAGTCTACAAGATATGATGCCGCATCCATAGGATGTGACAAAAATTTCAATTCCTTTGATTGTTTTATCTGCTGATAAGTCGGAATATCTATTTTTGATGAACCTTCCCGATATTTTAAGTTGTAGATGTTATAGAGAAGTTTTTCGCATTTTTTATCTACATATAAACAAATTTCTCCGTCTGCTGAGCGGACTTTTGCGTTAAATGCCGCAATTCGGTTTTTTATGGGCGGATTAAATGCTTTTATTTTTATATCTACGTCATATCCGTATTTTAAAAGTTTTTTCTTTATGATGACGTAGTTTGTATATTCGCTTGTGCAGGAACGATTGTCACCCGATGCGTCACCGTTTATTATTATTCGGGCTTTGTGATTCGGGTATCTTCTGCAAAATTCGTCACATGCTTTTGCGGTTGTTGTATTTTCCATTACTATTTCATCAAAATAAAAAACTTTGTCGTCAGTCTTGTGTGCAAGAACCCATGCCATCGGATCTACGTTAAAGTCGCAGCTTATATGTAAATCCATATCCGGACAATATTGAATATCACGTATATTTTCCTCGCTAAAATCCTTGACCACAAGTCCGTTATTATATTCGCCGTTTTGAGCAAGTACAAAAATTTTATAATACTGTTCATCATAAAGTTTTTTGAGTTCTTCGCAAAAACCTTCGGGTAAATATATATTTTCCGTTGTCGGGGCTGTTATAAGACGGTAGTTCGGAGCCGTGTTATCTACAAATGTTTTGTAAACCCAGCCTCTTTGCATTTCCGGATTTGTATGCCCGAAAATTCTATATGTAAAATTTTTCCACCATGGTTTAATTTTTTGACGCATACGGCTTATTAACATTTTGAAGGTATCATACGGTATATCCGACATCTCCTCTATCTCAGCAAAGCCTAAATTTAAAGATTTTAATTTATTCGGCTCATCAAAATGTCTGAAAAGTATTTCACTCCCGTTTTTAAATGAAATTTTTTGAAGCGTTGATGACCATTCATAGTCAATACCTTCCGTAAAATTCATGTTTTCAAGATGTTCAAAATAGCTTTGAAGTGTTGTATCTCGTACCAACGTATAGGTTTGGGCACCGACAAGCCCTCTTATCCCCGGGAATTTTATACTTAAAAGAATTCCCAGAAGAGAACCGGCAAATGTTTTGCCGGATCCGTACCCGCCCTGATAAACCGCCACATCCAGTGTATAATTGTGCGGAATTTCAAGGAATTCCCGCTGTGCTTTTAATAATTTATATTTCATTACTCTATCCCTCTTGTCCTCTCCTCCTAAAAAAGAAAAGGTGCCGCCGGTGTGATGAGGAGCCATAGGTAATGCTGTATAAGCGGCACCGAATGAAAGGATAACAGACTTACAAAAGTCTGCAAGAATTATGTGTTGGTATTATTTAAGGAGGATTTAGACGGTGATGTTTCCTCTTGTTTTAAAAAATGATTTGAATTTTCTATCCCGTACTGTTCCAGAACGAATTTGAAGCATTCCAGCCAGTCAATATTTTTAGATACATCCGGAACTTCCGCAAAAGACTGCACAACCTCAAAAAGTTCTTTTAAACGTAATTTGCGTTCAAAGGTCGCTTTTCTGTCGCCGTAACGGTAAATATAGTTTCCATTACGGATTTTGTCATCAATTTTAAGAAATGTCGTACTGCCTTTGTCGTTAATTCCGATAACTTCCTCGCCGATTTTAAAGTTTGCAATTATTTCCGCTGTTTTTTCAACCATCGGAACAATTACTTTTCTGTTTATTGCATCAAGCAGCATATTCAATCTTGCTTCCTGCCCGTTTGCAGAATAATTAAGTTCCGTTGCGGTACGGGCAGTTGATTGCGTGTTGCCAGCCATGTTTTTAAAGATTCCTGTTGCACTTTCGATTGTTGATTTGAAGTAATTTAAGAAATCCCAGCCCACCATAGCTTTATCAAAACTCAAAGGTATAGGCTGATTTGGCATTAATGCCGAGTCATACTCGATAATTTTTCCGGGCTTAACCTCCTGCTCTCCGTTAAAACAGCCTTTAGGCGCAAGGTATGGAGGATTCATCATTAATGCCAGTGCATCTATTTGCTTATTTAATATGGTTGAAGATATGTTATTTAAAACAAGAGCGACTCTTAAAGGTGAAATGCCCCGTCCTGTTGAAGGCGACTCTATTATGTTTGCATGAATAAACGGATTAATCACAAAAGGATTAGGTTCAAATCGAATAATTTCTCGGCGTGCACCGACTACAACCAGCCAGTTTTTAAGCAGAGTACCGTCGTCAAGTTCAATATCCCCCCAGTATTCAAGAATTTCGACTTTATTTTCCTCAGCTGCTTTGTCACTATTTCTCGTTTTTTTGCCTGCCACCACCTCTTTCAATGTTTCAAGTTTTTCGTCTGTCAGTAAATTATTTGATTTATCAGAACGAAGTTCGTCTATTGTAGAATACGTTCTGTAAATCTTTGCACATCTGTCCCAGTTGTCACAATCGTATTTGTCAAAAACAAAGTCTTCTGCTTTTATATGTTTTACTTTTGCATTGTCATAAACTATTTTTTCCTCAAGAACAAACGTTTTATGTTCAGGATTTTCAAGCTGCTCTTTTACGGTAAGGGCACGTCTTGTCTGCTTAATCTTTGTTTCCCAGCCAACAAAAAGCGTACATTCACCGGTTTCTACAATACTGTCAATAACTTTTTCAATTTCATCTTCAAGTTTCATCTGTTCAAATGTATTTACAAGCATTGCTTTTTGTTTGTTTGCGTATTCCTGACTGTCCGGTGTCACGCCTGCTACATCAAACATTGCCTCAGGATGAGAATATAAATTGTCACTGATATGCGATTTTAACGTCTGCGCAAGTTCATATATATCGGGCAGACAAATCCTGTTGTCCCAGCCGTTAAGCTTTGGCATATCCGTGTTGTATATAGTATCACGCATTATTCTGTTGTCCGTAATCTGGCTTGCACGCAAATCATCATATTTGTCATATTTGTTTGTAATATCATTTACGAGCAGTGTTTCCTGCTCGGGAGTTATTTTTTTTGTTAAATCTTCTGTTTCAATTTTCATATATTTACCTTTCTTTGATATTGCTTTAAAAATTCTTCTAATCCTCATAATTCACAAGATCTGATTTTAAAAGCGAATACACTTCAATATCCTGCATTTTTCCGTTTTTTAAGGTTTCACCACGCAAAATTCCGTCTTTTTTGAAGCCTGCAAATTTTAATATGTACCTTACCCGATAGTTAAAAGGGTAAATCTGTGCTTTTACTTTTTTAAGTCCAAGATCAGTAAAACAGTATTTAAAAAATGACACTGCGGCTTTTTTCGTAAAATTTCCCCAGTATTTCCGCTCAACACATGTTGTAATTTCAAAACTGTGAACTTTTTCCGTATTGCCAATCGGGTTGTCAAGGTAAACAAATCCTGCAAATTCATCATTTTCCTCATTCAGCATTACAAAAAACATATCACCGCATTTTTCAATCATATCAACGATATTTGTAAAGCTGACTTGTTGTGCATAATCATCATTTAAAAATTTTGCGTACCGCAGGTATAAAAAAATTACGTTTGATAAATATTCGGTATTTTGATAACGGGAATTCTTCCGGTCTATTATTAGTCTTACAAATTTACACATACTTTCTCGAATTTTATATATGCATCATCTGTTGAAAATGTGCTCATTTCCCCGTTAAGAATCTTGTTCCGAATGTTGTTTTGAAGTCCCAGCAATGCCTCTGCTTGAAGCCCGTTTATATAAGTTTCAAGCTTGGTTCGTCTGTTGTAAAATTTGTAAACCGCATATTTTGAAAAGATGTATTCTTTCGGAGCCTCGCTGATTTTTGTATAAACTCTTGGCTGCCGCTGCGCTTCAAGTTCTTTTGCCCGCTGCATTTCATCTTTAAATTCGGCTTCTATTTTCATTTTGATAAGATCGTCAAGGCTTGCCTGACTTAAAAGCATTTCTTCAATATCTTCGTCTTTGTTTTTCATATAATCTTCCTTTCTTATGCTGTATTCCGGATTAAATTTTGTTATCATCCAGATTGGAAATTGTTATTATTTTTGCCTCTTTATATTCGTTTTCATCGCTATTTGAGTTGAATCCTAAATATTTGCAGAGGCTTTCAAGAGCTTTCAGACCTGCCGATGTATCACGAAGTTTCTTCTTGCCTGTATAATTGCCTTCCTTATCAAGAATTTCTTCTTCTTCAAGAGAAAACTCCGCTATTTGCAAAAGTTTCTGAATTACATAACCTTTATGAACCCTCAATGATGAAATCTGCTTCTTTAACTGCTCTTTAATCTCGTTTATCACCATATTGTCCGACAAAAGATTGTTTGCAATTGTTTTTAAATCTCTTGATTTATATCCGGCTTTTTGAGCTGAAAGTTCACCGTCAAGTGACTTTATATATTCGGCTACAAACCGTTTTTGCTGTTGTGTTAAATTTTTCATATGTTTACATTTCTTAGTAAAGTTTGTATTTTTCAGAAAAAAATTGTATAATAATATTGCTATTTATATTTCGGCTAGTGTAAATCTTAACAGGGGGGAATGAAAACTTCCTGTTTTTTTTTGCTTACACCTGCTCAAAAACTAATAGCGGTATAGTTTTACGGAGGGAGTAGAATTTGCATCAACGGAAATTTTTGAGCGCATGTTTGCAAGTGCACTATTGTACATGCTAAGCCAGTATGCAAATTTTACATGCTGCGGATTGGATTTTAGACGCATGCAGGTTCCGTAAACCAGAATCGGTTCGGCAAATACGTCCGGGATAAGAGAAGTATCACCTTCGTTTTTAAGCGATTTCTTTTCATTTCCGTTTATATCTTTTGCGGTGTCTGCCGTGTAATAAATTACATTAATCTGTTTGTTTTCAGCAAATTCCGGCAGAAGCAGCTTGTCGTTAAAACTGCTGTATGTGTGCGACGGAGCCTTTTGCATTATAAAGTCCCCAGGTTTATCAAAGTATTTATAAACATGACCGTCAATCACAATTGATGCAATTTTGCCATTTATAGTGTTATCTATTTCCGACTCATTTGCCGGTAATGAGAGGGTTGTTTTTCTGAGTTTAAAGTTCCAGTTGTCGTATCCGCATACTTCCGTATTTATAACGTTAATTATATTTTTTATTTTTTTATGGTCATTTTTGATAAGCTCGGAAAATGCATTCACTTCTTTATAACTCAGTTCAACCAGACATTTATTAACTAGTTCAAAATAATTCATATGTTCTCCTTGGTTTGATAAATCTGCCGGACGGCAGGTTTTACCGTCCGGAGATTTATTTAATTTGCCTTGATTAACGAATCAATCCTTTTCGCAATTGTTCCATAATTGCCCGCTCATTTTTGGCAAATTCAGCACCGTTCATTTTGCCGATTTGCTCACGTGTAAATACCCTTGCATTTGCATCAGCCGTGTTGGAATTTTGAGCGTTTGCCCGTAATTTCTTTTTAGCGGCTTCGTTTTCGTCATTTAATGATTTCGCATGAGCTTGATTTTGCAAATATCCGTTTACGGCGCTTTGTTCTAACGCTTCTATCAACTGCGATATCCGCAAAATTTCATCCTTGTCAACAATCGCATTTGAATTCTTTAGATAATCCAGTACCTGATTTCGACCGTTTTGTTTAAAGAAATCCGGATTTTCTCGCAGGAAATCTTCAATACCTGAAACCGTCA
Organism: Candidatus Gastranaerophilales bacterium; assembly: GCA_944322785.1. Taxonomy (GTDB): domain Bacteria; phylum Cyanobacteriota; class Vampirovibrionia; order Gastranaerophilales; family Gastranaerophilaceae; genus Scatenecus. The sequence continues at coordinate 55,651 of CALUPW010000010.1, forward strand.
TATTTTTTGGTGCCTGAAATGTTTCGATTTGTCGTTGTTTAACTATAAATTCCTGGGCCTTATTAAGAATGTAGTTCAACAAATGTTGTCCTTGTACCGGATTTATAATACCTGCCTTCATAAAGTTATCGATAATTGATATATCTCTTAACGCAGTATTTCTGGCTGCATCCATGTAATCCGTTGTATTACCATTTGTAACGAAAGTCTGTACACCTCCGGCAGAAGGTATGGAATATTGGGAATTTATTGCTGACTGCTGAGGTACGGCAGCAGATGAAAATTGATTTAATACATTATTGTTCATTATAATCTCCTTTTATTTTCGGGGAAGCACCCTTAAACATAAAAAAGGTTTAAGGGTACTTTTATAAAGCCTGAGAAGCAGACATTAGGCAGCTGACGGATCTTTTACAACCATCTTTGCAAGAGCTTTAGGTTGAACCGTTTTGGCACCATACAGGTAAAGCCCTCTTACTAAATCGGAGAAACTGTCTTGATCTCTCAAGCTTTCAATTTTTGCAAGCTGTGATGCGAATGTGATAGCATCGTTTGTTCCGGCTAAAATATAATATTTATCTGAAACTGCTGTAAGATTTGTGCTGACAAGTACATCCATGCCCGCAATTCTTCCTATTGCGCCTTCTCTTAAGGTTTCATCGGCAACGTTGTTTGCACCGATAAATTCCGTACTTTGAAGAAGATATGATTCAACAAGCGGGTTAATTACAACCCATGGACGTTTGCCTGCTTTTACAGCATTTGAATCTTTCAATTTCATTGCAAGATTTACAAATTGTTCGTAAATTGTTGTTTTGCTTAATGTAACAGGAGTTGTGTCTGAACCTACAATGTTATTTGAATCTACATTTGCATGCATTGACAGAAGGTAGGTATCCTGAACTTCTTCAATTGCATTTTTTGCATTTGTAAGGTGTGCTTCCATAATATCGGCATTTGACTGAACCTGCGCAATGTCATTGATTTTGAAGGCAAAGAATTTTTTCTGGTCAATTACAAGATCAGATGAAGTCGGAGTCAATTCACTGTATGTAATTGAGCTTTCTGACAATGTATTGATTGTAACAGGGGCGGGAGTTATAATTTTAACTTTATCCCCTTGATTTTTAATTTCACCTTCATAGTTTCTGTTTACACACTGAAGCATAACGCAATCTTTTTCAAGCATTGTATTAAGTTTTGCACTCCAGATTTCCGGAATAAATACAGAATAAGAATTTTCAGCCATTTTTAAATTTCCTTTCGTGTTTTAAATTAGTAAACAATAATATAAAATTTAATGAACGGTGCTAGTCGTCATTATAAATTTCTCTGAATTGAAGCCCGATAATTGCAACGTCTTCTGTAGTTAAAGAACCTTCGACACATAGTTGTATCGAATAATTCGCGCCTGAAATTTCGGCTTTTTCAAGAACATCTTTGTTTATCGGCCAGACCGGAATGTCCGCATCTTCAGGTGTCCAGTGGCAGGGCAAATTATCTGAAGTATTATCATCTGCCCAGATAAGATGTTCAAAATGTATTGAATAAATTTTTTCGCCATCATCTGCAACCTGACTGTCATAGTCTTTGTATATGGAAAAATTGAAGTTATTATCGTTGGCGTCATCAAGTATGAAATAAAATTCATCAATAATTTTTCGATGAAACGCATTACCGATTGCAAGAAACGGAGATTTCCACATAAATTTTACGGGTTCACCATTAAAGGTTGTGCCGTAATCTTCTATATAAATTTTTCCGCTCGAATCGCCGGTTATGACATTATCGTTAAATATTGCAGCAGTTGTGATATTTTGAGGAATTATACGTTTGTACCACGCCTTATTTACATAATCGTTAATCCATACCGTATGGTAATAATCCTCGGCATTATAGGGAATAAAATACCACATCTGATTTTTATTTTCATAATGAACACAAATCGCATCCGCAAGAAGAGTTTTGTTAAAATTGTCAAACTCCGGTCTTATATTTCTTGAAATTTCCGAGCCTAACTGTATTTGATTAAGTTCTCCCACCTGTTCAAGCGCATAGATACCGGATGATAAAAAATACTGTTTGTTTTCGACATTTACAACACTTCTCGGGGCAACGGTTCCCTTATCCGCAAAAGGAACTATCGCAAAATCATCCGCACTTGTTCCTGTTAAAAGATAAACTTTATTTCTTTTATAAATTGCAAGATAGTCCTTATATGATTTCAAAGCCGTTATTTCATCCGTATCTGTATGGAAATCGCTTATATATCCGGCGTCCCCTTCTGTTGTAAAATCACTGTAGGTGCCAAGCCCTGAATAATAAATTGTGGAACCGCTGGCAACCCATACACGGCTGCGGTAAACAGTCAGGACATTCCCAGTAACAGCAAGACCTGAAGCGTCCTTAAGATTGCAGTCTACAATTTCAAAATCTTCATTATTTTTTATATAAAACAGCCCGTCTTTTTCGGTTATTACGAGAACACCGTTCAAAAATGATACGAAATGCGGTTTCTTTCCTGCAAGAGTTTTTTCAAGCTGTGTAAGAGATGTAGTCTGCGGATTATAAATATAAATTTTACCGCTTTCAGTTGTTATAACCAGTTTTCTATCATCTTTATCCGCCATCTCATGAAGTCCTGTGACGGCTTCCTGCACGGACAATGTACACAAAATCAAATTACCTGCCTGTTTTTTTATTCCTCGGTTTTTGTAAATTTCAATATTTTCGGCATCTGCCCAGCTCATTTTTTTTGTATCCAGACCGAGTTCTGTTTTGGTCAAAGACAAATTTATCCCGCCTGATAAATTGTAATAAGCAGTTTCCATAATTAAACCTCTTTCGCTTTTGATATATACCACTTTATTTTTGAGCGCATGAAGCTGCCGGCTTCATTTTTACCTACCCACGGATACGGCGGTATATAAGTAACATCTATTTTTCCGGAACTTGTAGTGTTCGGATTTTTTATCCCGAATTCATAATGTGACATGACATTTGCCGGGACAACCGGAATATTATACTGTTGCGCCAGCTCGGCGCATAACTTCATTGCTGATTCAAACTGTACGGGCGTAATCGGATAATTTCCGATTTCTCCGCTGTTTTTAAAACCTCTCATTGCGCACATTGCAATCCCGATAGAACCTGTATTCCCGCCTCCGGTATGCGCCGCATATCCGCCTGCCGTACATCTGATATTGTCCTGAGGCTCAAATAAACCTTTATGAATTTTCCCGTCTTTATCAACTAAAAAATGATAATACTTTTTCTCGCCCGCAGTCGGATAGTAGCCTCCTGCAGTCCAGTGAATTATGATTCTTTTCATAGCTTGCCTTTTTAAAATTATTATTTTTCTAACAGTTCGGGATTTTTTATGAAAAATAATACTGCAGCATTGACTCTGTTTCTTGCATCAAGTTTCAGTTGAATTCTCATCATATGAGTTTGTACAGTTCTTTCCGAAATCCTTAATTTGACACCGATTTCTTTATCTGAATAACCTCTGGCAACCAAAGTCAAAACTCTCACTTCCTTTGGAGATAATCTCATTATCTTAATTCCTATATTAATTAAGGTTATTGTTGGTTATTTTTTAATATATCGTACACAAAACTCCCGTAATTAATAATATTTCTGTCTAAAAAAAGAGGGAGGAAAGTTCCTCCCGCAAGAGTAAGATAATTTAAGAATAATTCCGTTTTAAAACGGCTTTCTGTGTATCTTAGAGTTGGAGCTTTCTGTAAAAATTTCAGGTTTAAGACTTTAAAATAACATTATCATCCTTATAGAAATCTATATTTTCATATTTACCGATTTTCAATGTGCTTAAATTTGAAGAACAAAAACGTTTTTTACCGAATTCCGAATAACACCAGTTGTTTCTGTTAATCGGTGGTATGACAGGTTTGTAATCTTCTTGTTCATAAAGTATCAGCCGTTTCAATCTGTCAAAAAATTTGACTGCTTTTTGATTAACTTTACGGATAATTGAAACTTTGTTGTCTTCAGTCTTTCGAGTAAGCTGGACTACCGTATGCCCGCAAACCGGACATTCGTCAAGATAATCAACTCTGCAAAGACTAAAACCATCTTCAGGTTTTACAAAATAAGTTTTTGTCCGGCGCATCGCACCGCAACAATGAATATATCCCATTATTTCTCCCGTTACGGCTGAATTTTTCTTCCCTTCTGATATCTGTTTCAACCGTGTTTACATTTTGAGTATAAACTATTCTCAAAATTATAAAAGTCCGCAGTTTTACTTACGTAGTTTTGCGTAAGTAAAATTACGGACAGAAAGGAGCAAAAAACAGCAGTATTACAGGGCTGTAAACTGTTATTTTTTATATACTCAACAAATAAATTTTAAGGATGCCCCAAGAAAATCAAACCTGCCCAGATAAAGAGCATGCCTGTAACAATTCCAATCATTGAAAGGTGCCAGTTGCCGTATTCACGAGAGAGGGGAAGAAGTGTATCAAACGACAGGTAAATCATAATTCCCGCAACTGCCGCCAGTAAAATTCCGACCAGAACCTGCGGCAAAAACAATGAAAATAAAACCATACCGATTAATGCGCCGATAGGTTCGGTAATTCCTGAAAGTGCCGCATAAAGCATTGCATAACGTTTTTTGCCTGTTACATGATAAATCGGGAGTGCAACAGCAATTCCTTCGGGGATATTGTGTATTGCAATAGCAAGCCCGACAGAAATCCCGAGTGTTACATTCTGTGTTGTAGTTAAAAATGTTGCCATACCTTCAGGAAAATTGTGAACACAGATTGCAATTGCCGTTAACAGCCCCGCACGCTTAATTTTGTGACGGTGTGCGCAGGGAGCTTCAGGATTTGCAAGTTCATCAGGATCGATGTGATCCGGCAGAAAATAATCAATCAATATAGCCACGACAATACCGATTATAAACCCTGCAAATACCATCCATTCATGCATATTCGGGTAATTTACGGAAAGCATTTCGGAGGCTTCCGGTATAATATCGGTGAATGAAAGGAAAATCATGACACCTGCAGAAAACCCTAACCCTACAGAAAGTGCCCGCAAATTGTCCCTTTTAACCATAAACGCAATTGCGCCGCCTATTGCAGTCGTAAGTCCGGCAAAAAGGGTCATCAACATTGCGATTGAAAAATTCTGCGGTAATGTCATAATTTCATCTCCGAAACTATTCTATCACAAAGGAAAAGTATATATTAATAAAAATTTTAATTATTTATTTTACTATATAGCGAACTCATTTTTATAATTAAAATAAATAAAAAGCTATACAGCTTTATACAGAATTGAAATTAATTAAAATCCAACTATAGGACTAACCCAATTCCTATTAAGATTAACATCTACATCTCCGCTATGATATATATTTGTATCCACTCTTACACGCTGATTTCTCAACGCATTAGAATAGTTATTTAAAGCCTCTATTTGTTTTTTCTGTATATATTGTTGGGCTTCGTAAGCTTCTCGCTGTAATCTTATTTGCTCTTGCTGTAGGGCATATGCCTTTTCTTGTTCAATAATCGTCAACTCATTCTTAACAACCGCAGACATACAATTATGTAAATCTTGATTATTTAACGATGAGGTACGACATATTTGATAATTATTATTGTATCGTTTCTTCTTATTAAACCAATACATCAAGTTTTGATGAGTAACATTTAGCATATTTATCATTTCATTGCTTAACTTATGCTTAATAGTTTCAGCATAGTACAAATCTTCTGCTATATTTTCTATATTCAAACTACAAATTTGTACCCAATAACTGGTATATATATTATCTTCCAGAAGTTTTTGTCTACAAACTCTATTTTTAGAAAGATACACCTCTCGTTTCTCTTTATTATGTTTTATTTCTAACTTTACTGAATTTGAGAGATTTAACACACTAGCAAAATTATTAACATCCATTTTGTTAAGCTTTATTCCATCAATTTTAATAATTTCATCTCCTGCATATAACCCAACAGTTTGAGCCGAAGAATCTGGATAAACATAAGTTACAAAAGCCTTAGGAGCAAGAGCTCCTGACCATGGACTACGAGCATAAGAATCTACTATATATTTAAACCCATAGTCATAACTACACTCCATATTAGAATTATCCATCAATGGTGTTGTCTTATTTATCCCCGAATTTAAAACTACTTCTCTCTTTGAATTATTGTAGTTAACGGTTTTTAACGGATTGTAAAAAGGTTTAGTATATCTATAATTAGGAGCTGAATCCACTATATTGCAAAATCCGAATATTAAAAAAAAACAGAACAATAAACTTCCTCATAACCGAATCTTTCATCAAAAAAACAATACCTATATATCATGAACTATATTGTGATTTTTGTCAAGGGTTGCGCATTTACATCAATTTATACTATAGTAAAAATCACAATTGAGCTTAGAGTAATTCAATAATTAAATTTCGACATCTTTCATCATATCAACCAATGTACCGATTGTTGTATCCATACTTACAATATCTGTTGTCCGCTGCTGCAAAAATGCATTAATTTTCGGCATCATCTCAATTGCAACATCAAGCTTGGGATTTGTTCCGGGCTGATACATACCGACATCTATCAAATCCTTGTTTTCACGGTACAAAGCCATTATTGCACGCATTTTTCCGGCGGCTGCCTTATGCTCCGGTGTTGCAATTGATGACATAAGCCTTGAAATACTACCCAGAACATCAATTGCGGGATAGTGGTTCATCTCGGCGACCTTACGTGACAAAAATATGTGCCCGTCAACAATACCCCGCACAATATCAACAATCGGATCGGATATATCGTCGCCTTCCATCAAGACGGTATAAAGTGCCGTAATTGAACCTTTAGGACTGTTTCCCGCACGTTCCAGAACCTTTTGAAGCCATGAAAATATTGACGGCGGATACCCTTTCATTGTCGGCGGCTCACCGATTGAAAGCCCGACTTCACGTCCTGCCATCGCACATCTTGTAACCGTATCCGTCATTAGAAATACTTTTTTCCCTTGATCCCTAAAGTATTCACAAACAGCCGTTGCAGCCTGCAGAGCTTTTTGACGTATTAACGGAGGCTGGTCACCTGTTGAACAAACAAGAACTGATTTTTTCATACCTTCTTCCCCCAGAGCATCCTCAACAAACTCTTTAACTTCCCTTCCTCGTTCACCGATTAAGGCAACAACGTTAACATCCGCATCGGAATTTCTAGCAATCATACCGAGAAGCGTACTTTTACCGACACCGGAACCGGCAAACAAACCAAGACGCTGTCCGCAGCCCATTGTCATACAACTGTCAATCGCACGAACACCTGTTGAAAATATTTCCGTAATAATCGGACGCTCAAACGGGCCTGGCGGCGGCCCTTCAATGGGGCGCCAGGTTGCACCTGTTGTATCAAGAGGTTTGCCGTCAATCGGCTCGCCCATCGGGTTTATAAGCCGTCCCAAAAGAAAATCCCCGACAGGAATGATAATCGGTTTGCCCATAGATGTAACAAGACTGCCCTGACCGATACCGTTCCCGTCCAGAAGCAAAAGAAGTTGTGCGGCCTCACCTTTAAAAGCGACGACTTCTGCAGGCTTTTTTTCTCCGGAATCTGTTTCAATATAGCACAAGTCCCCGATTTTAAGCCCCGGAAGTTTAACTTCCACCGTCAACCCCAAAAGTTTTGACACTGTACCTTTAAACTTAAAAAGAGTTGTTTCATCCAGTTTATTTTTAACTCTCTGTTTTAAATCAGCAAGCCTGCTGTCATCCAAGTTCTGCATAACAGAATTATAATGAGAAAAAGAGGAAAAGACAATTTATTTACATAAAGATTGTTATAAGAATTTTACCACTCTGCTACTTTCTTGTACCGACAAGAAAGTACCGCAAAGAAGCTCTCGACCTTATGCTACGTTCGCTAATCAATAGTAACCGTTTCGCTAAAGCAAGTGAACTCGCTTGCGCTCAAACAACACTTGCTTTGATATTATGAAACGGAACATTGATTGCTCACTTCGCAGAGGTCGATTTTTTATCCTTTCATCTGGATTTGTCATTGTGAGAGAAAGCGAAGCAATCCGGCTTATTATTATCAATCGGCTGGATTCTTCGCCTTGCGACTCAGAATGACGGGACGGTGGCAGTTGGCGCCAACGGCGCATCAATCCGACACCCGTCGAACAACTCAACGTCACTCCGGCCTTTGAGCCGGAGTCTATTTATTTAAATCATTTTATTATTTATTATTTATAATGTACATTCTTTTCTTTTGTTGCGATGCAAAAGAAAAGAATGTACGAAGTTCACTATCAAATGGATAAAGTGAAGCCATTTTCTACGGCTCGTGCCTCGCCTCGAAAAGAAGGCAAGAAAACACGCTGACCGTTTAATCACTACTAAACTCAACTCGAGCGGATTAACTTGCTTTGCTCGGACAAAATCCGCTTTGTCGTTGTTTCGTTAAGTAGTGATTGATGTTTTTGCAATTAACCACTGCCGGCTCATAGTGCTACACTCACGTCATTCCGGACTCCGATCCGGAATCTATTTAGCGGAGTGAACAATAATTGCTGGCGAGGTAAACTTCAAAGGTGTGTATTGTCTGAGCAAAGCGAGTTTACCCGCCTTGATGCCGAGCCGTGCAGATTATTAGTGAACGGATGCGTAGCGGCTGGTTTTATGAAACTTTTGCCACCAAAAGTTTCCCCGTCCGGAGGACTAAATCGAAAGTTTTATAAAAATAACATTATTTAATTCTTATAACAATCTTTATGTAATTTTGTAAATCAAACCCTTGATTATACAAAAGCTTTGTGATTATAATAAAATCGGAACAGGCAATTCCTCTTAAGCCCGGTTCAAGGATTTTCATATACGGCGCGGCTGCAGTATCTGTCAAATCCGATGTATTTATATTACGAACAAATTAAGAAGGAAAAACAAAATGTTAAAAATCAGATTAAAAAGAATGGGCGCAAAAAAGAACCCTTCATACAGAATTATAGTTATCAATTCAACAACAAAACGTGAAGGTAAACCGGTTCAAGAACTCGGTTATTACAATCCGAAAACCAAAGTTATGAAATTAGATAAAGTTTCTGCGCTTGATTGGGTTAAAAAAGGTGCTCAACCGACAGAAACAGTTGCATACTTAATCAAAAACTGCAACGAAGACGGCTCTTTGAATTATAAAAAGAAAGAAACCGTAAAACTTTCTAAAAAAGCTCAAGCTAAAGCACAGGCTGAAGCCGAAGCTAAAGCTAAGGCAGAAGAAGAAGCTAAAGCTGCTGCAGCAGAAGCAGCACCGGCTGAAGAAGCTGCAACTGAAGCTTAAATTATTCAAAATTTTAAACTTAAAAAGCTCCCGAATTCGGGAGCTTTTTGTATATTGGAAAAATTCATCATACAAAAACTAAGCTAAGTTAGCCTTCTTTATATTTGCTGATTTCTTCAAAATAATGTTCTAATGCAATATAACCCTTATAAATTTCGTTTGAGATGTTTGCATATCTGTTTGCATCAATAAATTTCAGTTCTTTTGCACGGATTTCAAGAATCTGGTCGGCATCACTTTTAAGTTTAACATCCTGAGAAGATGACCATTTTTGCAAAAGTTCCAATTCTTCATACATTTGTTTTACTGTTGTGTATTCTAGAACATTAAAATCATATTTTGCAAGAAGAGCACGTTCCGTATTGTTTATACGGCTCATAACTGCTTGAAACTTGAATACCCGTTTTATAATAATATAATTATCCGCAACTTTACGATGAGAATACGGAATTGTATTTTTAGCCAGAAGTGCCGCATATGAACGAGATGTAAACGAATCGTCCTCTTTTGAAAAAGCACTCTTTGATGTTAAATCAAAATTGGATTTTTTATCTAAGATTTCTTCAAGCATCTGAACCCCCAGTTATTGTAGAAAGCCGTACATTATTGTGAGACTTTTATCAGGAAAATTATAAACTAAACATACATCATGTGAAACCGCACATGTCAAATTTTTTACATAAATTAAAACTTTGATTTTATACAGATTAACAGAAAAAGTCCGGCAAAATTACCGGACTTTTTAGATGTGTTTGCTTTTTATTTAAAACTTAATTTACCAGTTGTTCCATAATCTCAAACGGTTTTTCAGCAACACGCATAGTTTCTTCATCAATGATGCCTCGTTTGAGTTCTGTAAATGTAGCTTTTTTAGAGTTAAACTTATTTTTCAAAAATTCGTATGAAATTTTCGGGTCGCATTTGTCGCCGCATGTAAACAGGTCAACTGCTGCATAACCCAATTCAGGCCATGTGTGAATGGCCAAGTGGCTTTCGGAAATAATTACAACTCCTGAAACACCGTAGGGGTTAAACATGTGGAAACATTTTTGGACAATAGTCGCACCACATTCAAGGGCGGCATCCACCATGTACTTTTCTACTTTATCAATACTGTTTAATGTGTTCGGATCACATTCAAAAAATTCTGCTAAAACGTGTTGTCCCAAGTGGATTTCTTTTTTACCGTTTTCCTTAAACGCTGTAAATGGTGATGTTATTGCCAATTCATGTGCCTCCTTTGTAAATGTATACTTACTACTACCTTGATGCAAATCATATAAAAATCAATTTGCAATCAACATATTACTACAAAAAATAAAAAATTTGTATTTTTTACACTTTTATTTTATTTTTTTACATTTCTTTAGATTATTATGTCCTTAAACGCTCTCTAATTAATGCTCTTTTCGGGTTATTTTTATTAAGTTTTATTAAACTATAAAACAACCGGAGAGTTTTTATTATAAAATCAGTTTATGAACAATAAAATTCTTGTAATAGATGACGACATTGCAATAAATGAACTTATTAAAGTAAATCTTGAACTTTGCGGGTACAAAGTTGTACAGGCGTATGACGGAACAAAAGGCTTTGCGCTTGCAAAACAGGAAAACCCTTCTCTCATAATACTTGATGTTATGATGCCGGAGGTTGACGGATTTACGGTAGCGCAGAGAATCCGCAAAAACGAAGAAACAAAAAATATTCCGATTTTAATGCTCACTGCACTTTCAGAACTTAATGACAAAGTTAAAGGTTTTGACATAGGCGTTGACGATTATCTGGTAAAACCGTTTGAGATGGAAGAACTTCAGGTAAGGGTGCGTGCGCTATTAAAACGTTCAAATCAGATTCCGGAAAGCATCGCAACAAGAGAACTTCTAACTCTCGGCGAAATTACGCTTCTGCCGGAAACATACAGTGTAAAAATAAACGAAAAAATTGCAAAACTGACACCGATTGAATTTGACATTTTTAATTTACTTTTTCAAAACCACGGGAATATGGTATCTTCTCAAAAGCTGTTAAAGGAAATCTGGGGATATGCGCCGGACGATGATGTTGAAACCATAAGAGTACATATCCGTCATTTACGTTCCAAACTGGATAAAATCTCGGACGGTAAAAAATATATTGAAACGATTTACGGCGGCGGGTACAAATTGAATATTAACGGGTAAACACTGCATGTTTTAAATCTTTTGTTTTTTCAAAAATCATAAAAGAAAGTCTTTTCACATGAGAAAAGGCAGGGTTATTGGCCTGCGTAAAGGTCATTGCTTCAAACAAAAGCTGAGTTAAATCTTCCAATTCTTCTACCTGTTCGTAAATATCCATGGCACTCCTTTTTGTAATATTTGCTTTCTATATTGTATTCTTATCAACTATAATACAATCATTTATATCATAATACAATCTTTCTGTCAATCCAATTATAATTTTTTTATGGGAATCAAAGAAGACATTAAATCAATACTTGCGAAAGAAGCAAAGACTATGACAGAAATTGCGAGCATTTTATACAAAACAGAAAACTGTCGAACGGCTATGAGCAACCTTTCCAATAAGTTATCCAGAAACACCATCAAATACGAAGAAGTCCGCCAAATAGCGGACATCCTCGGATACGATATTCAATTTGTCAAACGCAAAAACAATTAAAACATGCAGCCTCTTTCAAAAAAGCTCTTTATACCTTCTGCAAAAGTTTTTGCTTTGCTGACAGGTACAGATTTTGTTTTATTCATCTTGCTTGTCAGCCATTCATAATCATGATCTGTATGTTCAAAAAGGCTTGCCATTGCTCTGTTATATGCAATCTCTGCTCTTTTTACTTTTGCAATATCACCTGCTTTGACTAAACCGCTTCTGCCTGTTTGTAATAAACTGTTTAATTCAACTTTCATATTTTTCCCTTTCATGAAATGTATATTTATAAAAAATCGTAAAAATATTTTTTGCTATTTTTCCTGCTCATAACCAAAATTCTTTAAAGAATTTTCTTTTTTCCGCCAGTCTTTTTCAACTTTAACTTCAAGCCCCAGAAAAACTTTCTTTTCAACTATTTTTTCCAGTTCCAGACGTGCTTCCGTGCCTATTTTTTTGAGCATTGAACCGCCCTTGCCGATTAAAATTCCCTTCTGGCTTTTTGTTTCACAAAATATATTTGCATAAATTCTGTCAATTTCATTAGTTTCTTGATACTTTTCGATTTTGACCGCAACAGAATGTGGAATTTCATCTGATGTATTAAGAAGAATTTTTTCTCTTATCACTTCTTCTGCCACAGAACGCATGGTTTCTTCCGTCACAACATCTTCCGGATACAAAAGTTCGCCTTCCGGAAGTTTTTTGAAAATATTATTGATTAAAGTATCAATATTCCGTCCGGTTTTTGCAGAAACTCTTACAACCGGAAGATTTTTTTGAAACAGAGTTTTGTAGGACAAAAGGTTTTCTTCAACCTTTTCGGGCTTTTTAAGTTTGTCAACCTTGTTCATCACAATAATCACAGGAATTTCTGTTTCAAGAAGATTTTCCGCAATCCATCTGTCACCTTTTCCGGCAGGTTCCGAGCCGTCAACGAGAAAAAGTATCAAATCCGCATCCGGTATTGAAATTTTTGCCTCATCCAGTAAAAATTCACCAAGTTTGTTTAAAGGTTTGTGAACACCTGGAGTATCCACAAAAACAATCTGACCTTTGTCTGTTGTATAAATTCCTTTTATTCGTTTTCTTGTCGTCTGCGCCTTGTCCGTGGTAATTACAATCTTCTGCCCCAGAATTTGGTTCAGAAGCGTTGATTTTCCGACATTCGGACGTCCTATGATTGTTACAAATCCGCTTTTCATGTTTACAATCTTAACATAAAAGTATCAATTTATTAACAATTTGGCAATTTTTTTTTAGTCAATGTATTATATAATATATAGTGGTAGGTAAAAATAACGGAAAAATTATGATTAAAAAATCCGAAAGACTCGGTCTTATTTTACTTTTGTGTCTTAGTTTAACAAACTTTACCGGCAGTCAGGCATTCGCAGACAACACTCTTAATCAGGTTGATGTAAGAAGAAATGCCTCTGACGGACTTGAATTTACCCTTTATACATCAAGCCCCTATGCAGACAACGTTGTTGTCACTAAAAAATCCGACAACAAATACGTTATTTTAATGCCGAATGTTAATAACACAACAAATCAAAAACCGGACTTTTCCGCAGTAAAAGATGTTGTATCCGATGTTGATGTACGTGCGGTAAATGACGGTCAGGGCGGCTATACAAAAGTTACGGTTATAACAACCCGTCCGGTAGATATCAAAACAAATACGGCAAAAGCAGCTCCGGTTACTCAGGAACAAAGAGAATACCGTGCTCTTATTGCACAGCAAAAATCAAAACCGGCAGCCCCACCGATAGTTACAACGCCTCAAACTTCAACAGAAGCCCCGGCAAAAAACACGTCAAATACATTTAAGCTGCCGGAAATCCAACCTACCAAAACAGCAGCAGACTTTGTGGCTGCCAAAAACGCAATTGAAAAAATAGTTACCCCGAAAACAGAAACAAAAGCAGCAGTTGATAAAAAGATTGCCATGCATACGCCTGATGTAAAACCGCAGGCAAAAAAAGCAGCTAATCCGGTAAAACCTGTTGCCGTAAAAAAATCAGAACAACCCAAAGTTTCACAACCAAAAACCGATATAAAACAGGAAAAACAGCCAGCTGTTAAAACAGAACCTGTAAAAAAGGTTGAAAAAACTCCGGAAACAAAAAACGAAACCGTTAAACAGGAAACAACCAAAACACAAACAGAAGCAAAAAAACAAAATGTAAAAAAATCAGCGCCGTCGGAAGATAAATTTTCATCCGCAAAAGCCGCTATAATGACAAAGCTTCCGAAAAATCTTCCGATAACAATTGCAACTATTTTTGTTCCTTTAATTTGTATAATTGCACTGTTTAACCTGATAAGAGCGTCTTTAAAAAATTCACAGCTTCTTAAAAAATCCTTTATGGACAACATTTCAAAACGTCCGCAAACCAAACCTGCACAAAATTATGACAACATCATAAACAACGAAAACTTAAACTGGCAGGAAAAATATCAGCAATACGTTGATGTATCCGGCGACAAACCGCAGGAAAAACCAAAAGCAACAAAATACAATTTTGTTGCCTCACCCGATAAATCTCAAAATGTAAAAGCGGAATTTATAGAACCTTCAGAAACTCAAACTGAAAAACTTGATAGAATTCTTCAATCATCACCTGATATTGAAAAAACTGTTATAGCAGATGACATTGAAGAAATGGAAAGCAACCCGTCTGCTCGCAGCAAATCTGCAGACGAAACAGATACCATCCACAAAGAAATTCATAAAGCCGGCCGCTTTAAAGCATTTGCGGAAAAAATTGCGCTTGAAGAAACTCACAGAAACAAAAAAATTAAACACAGAAGGGTTCATCTTGAAATACCAAAAGAAATGTCACATGTAAATCTCGGATATTCACAACTTCACACAAATCCACGGGTATTCAAAAATGCGACATTGAGCGTTTCCGATTTGATTGCAAAAAGCAACAAACTATTGAATCTTAAACCCGAATTTAAAGAAGACAAAAATGATTATGAAATGATTTCAATTGATGAATACTTTAACATCATAGATAATGACAAATCCAATGTAACAAGTCCTTTATCAGATGTTGTTGCAAACAGCCTTGGACAAATCAAAGAAAAGTCAATTCCGCAAATCAAACCACAGACAAAAGTAACAAATCCGATTACAAAGACTCAAAATGAAACAAAATCTGATTACTTAAGCGGATTGATTGTAAAATCAGGCTTTGATATTGATAAAGAACGTGGATTTTATCTTGTGTCGCTTGACGGAAAGTCCGCAGTTATCGGCAGAGTAAAAGATGATGTTTTTGTACTTAAAAAATTTGACAGAAATATCAACAAACCGCTTCAGGTAAGAAAAGACAATCAAAACGTTTATATGGTAAAAGCAGACGATTTCAAATCTCTGGTTGAAGTAGACAAAGATAAAATGGGCGTTTTGATAGAATTGTAATCTGAAAGACAGGAAAGAAAGTGAAAAAGAGAGCGTTTAAACTTATATTTTTATTAATATGTTTAGGCGCTCTTTTTTGCGGCTGTACAGAAAAAGACACCCGAACAGAAATTCAGTTTGCGAGCTGGGGCTCAAAATCAGAAATTGATATATTAAATCCGATTTTAAAAGATTTTGAAAAAGAAAATCCTGATATCAAAATTGATTTTCTTCATATTCCGCAGAATTATTTTCAAAAACTACATCTTCTTTTTGCCTCAAACACCCCGCCTGATGTTGTTTTTATAAACAATCTTTATCTGCCAGTTTATGCAAATGCGGGAAAACTTGAAGATTTAACAGACAGCGGGCTTGTTAATGAAAACTTTTATAAAAAATCACTTGATGCCTTAACTTTTAAAAATAAAATTTACGCAATCCCCCGTGATGTTTCAAACCTTGTAATTTTTTATAATAAAGACCTGTTTGATGAAAAAAATCTTGCCTACCCTGACCAAAACACAACCTTACAAGATTTTTTAAATCTGGCAATAAAACTTACGGACAATAAAAAAGCGATTTTCGGAATAAGTTTTGAAGAAGAACCTTTGTTTTATCTGCCGTATTTGATGAGTGAGGGAGGCGGAATTTTGTCGGATGACGGCGGAAAAAACATTTTGAATACAGAAAAGAGCCGCTGCGGTATAAAATTTTACGCAAATCTTCGAAAAAAATACCACGTTGCTCCAAAACAAAACGAAAGCGCAAGCGCAACAATGGCTCAAATGTTTTTGCAGCAAAAACTTGCAATGCACCTGTCAGGAAGATGGCTTGTCCCAAAATATCGGGAAGCCGCAGAATTTGACTGGGATATTGCACCGTTTCCGAAAGGTACCAATGGAAGCATAGTGTCTCTTGATGCCTCCGGCTGGGCAATTTCTAAAGATTCAAAACACAAAAATGAAGCCAGAAGATTAATCAAATACCTTTCCTCTAAAGAAAATCTTGAAAAATTTGCACAGAGCGGATTGATTGTCCCCGCACGAAAAGATGCCGCAAATTCAAAATATTTTCTTGATAATCAAAAACCCCGAAATGCAAAAATCTTTCTGGATATAATAGAAACCTCAAAACCGACACCGGTAAATGTAAATTATAACGAAGTTCTGGATACAACAAAACAAATTCTGGAACCTGAATTTAATTAAATTTTTTCGCATGCCTGTCATAAAGCTTTTCAAAATCAATGTCAAGAACATCCATAATTGCGGCAATAACAGTAAGCGATGTATTAGTTTCACCCCGTTCGATTTTTCCGATATGCTGCCCGAACCCGAGTCCGACTTTTTCGGCAAGACCTTCCTGAGAATATCCTGCTCTGTTGCGTTCAGCTTTAAGATTGCGCCCGAATTCTTTTAAAATTTCTTTTTTATCCATTTTTATATCTTAGACAATTGACAAAATGCAATCTACACTTTATAATATTTTATATACACTATATTTAATGTAAAATATAATAAATATATTGCACAATGAGATAATTATGCTTAAAAAAGGATTTACATTATCCGAAGTATTGATAACACTAGGAATTGTCGGTATTACTGCAGCAATGACACTGCCGGCACTTCTGGCAAAACACAGAAAAGTTGTTATTGAAACCTCTCTTAAAAAATTTTATACGATTACTAATCAGGCAATTTTAAGGTCAGTTGTTGATAATGAACCAACGCAATACTGGGAATTTCCGGATGAAAATACTCCGGAAAATGTTGAAGCTTTCTACAACAGATATTAAAAAAAATACCTTAACACCCATAAAACAGGAGTAATGGATTATGATACTCTTACAACCACTAAATTTACGATTTATCTCGCAGACGGTTCAGGTGTAAGAATAGGCCATAAGGGACACGACTGGTACTACTGTATTAAAGTAAAATACCTTAATGACTGGAAAAAATACAACGGTTCAAAGTGTTTTCTATTCGGATTTTATCCCACATGGTCAGGACAACAATCACACCTTATATCAACCTATGTAAATAAAGGTATTGAGCCGTATGTAGGCTCAATGAAAACAGATGAAGACGGCAATCGTGTCGAAACTACCATGGACGATTTATATACAAGTGAATGGTATGCAAAAGCCATTCAACTTAACAACTGGACAATTCCGGATGATTATCCTGTCAGATATTGATGTTCATGTTAAAATCGAATTATGAAAGAATATGATTTTTATATAGTTCCGACCCCTATCGGAAACCTCGGTGATATAACACTCCGCGCAATAGAAGTTTTAAAATCAGTCGATATAATCGCCTGCGAAGATATGCGGGTTACACAAAAAATTTTAAACCATTTTGATATAAAAACGAAATGTATTTCTTATCACAAATTTAACGAAAAAGAACGGATTGAAAAGTTTGTCGAACTTTTAAATAACGGACAGAAAATCGCACTCGTTTCTGATGCCGGCACGCCTCTTTTTTGTGACCCCGGCTCCATTCTTGTTGAAGAACTTAGAAAAAGAGATTTTAAAATAACAGCACTTCCCGGAGCAAATGCCGTTGCAACATTTCTTTCACAAAACGCACGTGAAAGTGAAGATTTTTATTTTGCGGGATTTTTGCCCAAATCAAAAACACAAATTGAAAGTATTTTAAAAAAATACAAAAGTACAAACATTGTATTTTACGAAAGCCCCAACAGATTGATGAACACGCTTGAAATAATCAGCCGGTTCCGAAAGAACCCGAAAGTTTCAATAGGGCGTGAGTTGACAAAAGTTTTTGAAGAAATCATAACCGACAACTGCGAAAATGTAATCGAATATTTTAAAAATAATACTCTTAAAGGCGAAATTGTAGGGATGGTTTTTGGAGAAAATTCAAAAAATACAGACATGGAACTGGATGAAAAAATAGAAAAATTAAAAAACAAAAATTTCAGCGCAAAAGATATTTCAATAATACTTTCAGAACTTTACGGAGCGAACAAAAACGACGTCTACAAAAGAGTTTTAGACATATAAACAAATGTTGCGTATCTTAATATTAAATTTTTTACTTTTACAAGTTTATGGTATAATATTTTTAAAGAACAGAGAAGATCTAAGGACTCGGATTTCTTGAAATCAAAAAAAATCATATATACAATACTAATATCATTATCTTTAATGACATTAAATCCGTTATCGAGCTTGGGAGCAGACAGTTTATGGGATTATAATGCCATGGACACAGTTGGAAGTGACATGGCAGAACACTATGATTACGGACAATCTGTTGATTCAAATGTTTTGGCTGACGGAAATAAAAAAGAGAAAAAAGAAAAAAAAATTTTTAATTTTTTCAGGAATAAAAAACAGAAACAGGAAATAAAAGAATCCTTAAATGAAACACCTGAAACGCAGCCTGATGAAACTGAAACTCAGATAACACCCGCTTCAGAAGAAACTCCTCAATTTAAACCGTTAACAAAACCGCAGGAACAATATTACATAAATCAGGATGCAACAGAGTCAACACCGTCTGTTTCAAGAGCATCCGCAAATACAAGCAAGTACATAAAAGATATTGAAATCCATGGAACAAACGTTGTTCCGCCCGAGGAAATTCTTTCTCAGATAAAACAGAAAAAAGGCGAAATCTATGACAGGAACGCAGTTCAGGAGGATTTGCGAAACATATATCAAATGGGATATTTTAGCGAAAAAATGCGCGCAATTCCTGTCAATAACCCTGACGGGACAATTACGCTTAAAATAATTCTTGAAGAAAATGCGCCGGTTACAGACTTTACAATTGAAGGAAACACCGTCGTTTCAAATGAAGAAATTCTTTCATATCTGATTGATATGAAAGGAAAACCGCAAAATATTGCAAGATTAAATGAAGCAATTGCAAAAATCCAGCAATGCTATGCTTCAAAAGGCTATATTTTGTCAAGAATAGATTCCGTAACGGATGACCCCGACGGAACAATCAATATCAGCATAAAAGAAGGTACCATCAACAAAATTCTTATTGCAGGCAACGAAAAAACGAAAGATTTTGTTATTGAAAGAAATGTTTTATCAGAACCCGGAATGGTCTATAACGAAAATCTTTTAAAAGAAGATATCGTAAGATTATACGCATCTCAAGCATTCAAAGACGTAACACGTGAAATCACACCATGCCCTGATATTCCTGACGCATACGATATCACAATCAATGTGCAGGAACAACGTACAGCAAACATCTCGGTCGGCGGCGGTATTGATACCGTAACAGGTGTATTCGGGTCTTTGGGTATTGCGGACAACAACTTCCGCGGGCGCAACCAGAGAGTTTCACTTAACGGTCTGGTCGGTTCCGGTGTAATCTTAAACGATGCCTCTATCAAACGAAGAATGAATATGCAGGTTGAATTGAGTTTCTTTGAACCTTATTTCTTTAACGCAGACACCTCTCTTATGAGCAAACTGTTCTTTAGAGATTTCGGCAGCTATCAGGTTCCTCTTGCAATTGAACGCAGATACGGTGCTGAAATGACTGTTGCTCACAGAATACGAAAAGCAAAACACCTGACTTCAACATTCTCACTCGGCGTCGAAAACATTGATGTTCGTGAAGGCGACTTTAATAAAATCGCAAGCCTTTACCAGAGATATAACATACCGATTGAAGAACGTGCAAAACAACTTGACGGCGGCTTGTTTATGTCATTAAGCCCGGCTCTGGTGTATGATTCTCGTGAAGGCGGAACCGTAACTCGAAAAGGTACAATTGCAAGCTTGAGATTTGATGAAGAAATTGGTCTTAATGATTTCGGAAAAACCCACGGTAAATTAACCGGATCTATCAAACACTATATTCCTGTCGGCAAAAAATCATCATTATCTTTTACGGCAAAAGGCGGCGGACGTATTCACGGGGACGACATGCCGGAAGTTATGATGTACAGATTGGGCGGTCCTTACACAATCCGAGGTTTCAAAATGAGCGGTGTCGGTACGGGTGATGCATTCATCATGGGTTCTGCGGAATTTGCAACACCAATCCCGTTTCTGGACAGAACAAGACTTGCCAGAAAAATTAATTTCTTGAATAACATCAGATTTACAGTCTGGGCTGATGCAGGTAAAGTATTCAATCCGACGGTTACAAATACATTGTATGACAGACCGCTTGAAGCAATCACGGCAGGTGTCGGGTTAAAACTCTATATTCCGGGAATGGGTCCGTTATCAATTGACTACGGTATTCCGTTCACAAATGCGGGTGAAAACGGTAATCAAAGCGGATACTTTACATTCGGTGTAGGTGATTTAATTTACTAAAAATATAAGGAGGTAATATGAAAAAAAATTTGGCATTAATAGCACTTATGTTAGCGATATGCGGATTTTGCAACAAAGCAATCGCAGGCGGCGTCGGGTACATAAATTATACAAAAGTACAGGACAATTATGCCTTTGCACAGTCTGCAATCAAAGAAGTTGATGCAAAACGACTTGAACTTCAGCAATACATGGTTGACAAAGAAAAACAATATAAAGCACTTGATACACCTTTAAAAAAACAAAACTTTGAAGATGCAACCGCAAGAGAATTTAATGCAAAACAGGAAGCTTTAATGAAACTTCAGGCACAAAAAGGAGAACAGGTTTACAACAAAATTCAAGCTGCGGCAAAACAGGTTCTTGTTGAACAAAAACTTGATGCAATTCTTGATTATAATGCAGTATTCATTGGCGGAGTCGACATTACGGATCTTGTAATCCAAAAACTTAAAGCAATGCCGTAGATTTTATTTTGAAAGGATTTGAGATGAAGTATTCACAAAACGGCGAACAATATCATATCGGGTTAAAAGAAGGCGATGCCGGCAAATATGTAATTTTGCCGGGGGATCCCAAACGATGCAAAAAAATCGCAGAATATTTTGATGATGCAAAATTGATTGCAGACAGACGGGAATATACAACCTACACCGGATACCTTAACGGTGAAAAAGTAACCGTAACTTCAACCGGTATCGGCGGTCCTTCAGCTTCTATTGCGTTAGAAGAACTTGTTAAAATCGGAGCTGAAAAATTTATCCGAGTCGGCACCTGCGGCGGAATTGATATTGATGTAAAAGGCGGCGATTTAGTAATTGCAACCGGTGCCGTCAGAATGGAAGGAACCTCAAAAGAATATGCGCCGATTGAATTTCCTGCAGTTGCAGATCTTGATATAACAAACGCTCTTGTTGAAGCAGGCAAAAAATTAAATCATCCATTCCACACCGGAATTGTTCAATGTAAGGATTCATTCTACGGGCAGCACAGCCCCGAAAAATCACCCGTTAGTTATGAACTCATAAACAAATGGGAAGCTTGGAAAAGACTAGGCTGTAAAGCTTCAGAAATGGAATCCGCCGCACTGTTTGTTGTCGCAAGTGCATTAAAAGTCAAAGTCGGCTCCGTATTTTTGACAGTTGCAAATCAGGAACGGGAAAAACTTAATCTTGAGAATCCGGTAATTCATGACACTGATATGGCAATCAAAACCGCAATTGAAGCCTTAAAAATTTTAATTGAAAACGACAAAATCCGGGAGTAAAATTATGTTTAACAAAAAAATGCAGTACATAATTAAAACCTGTTCCGGCGACAACATGCAGGAGCTTCAAAACCTCTTAAATGAAATGTCGATGAACGGATGGGAGCTTTACAGCATGAACGAAGTTGAAACAGATGAAGGGATAAAATTCAACTGCATTTTCATGTCGGAAACAAAGACTGAAGATGAAAATTCTACATCTGATGTAATAAACATTTCAACATTCAAAAGCCAGATGGAAAAAATGCTCTCCCCGAAACTTTCACCGTATGAAAACTGCCTTGACATACAGGCAAAAATTAAAAATCAACAGAACAAAATAACAAAAATTAAAACAGAACTTGAAAAAGAAGCACCTGCTTCTGTCAACCGCAAAAAACTAAACGATAAAATTTCCGCAAATTTAAAAGAACTTGATGATTTGAAAGCAAAACTTGCAAAGGCAACCTCGCCCGATGTAATGTATGAAAAATTAACGGAAGATAAACTTTCAATACATTTAAGTGATGAATTAATTGAATATCTGGAAAATGAAACCGAAGATACTCATGAAACACTTCTTGCAGAAACCGTAAAATCCCGATTGAAATTGACAGAAGAATTGGGATATATTATTCCGAAAATTGTATTTCGTGATGACGAAAATCTTAACCCTTACGAATTTGCAATAAAAATCCGAGGTCTTGATGTTTTTAGAGCATGCGTATATCCAAATTATACAATGTTTTTTGAAGACGATTTGCATCTTGAATCAAAAATTAAAAATTCAATTTACGATACAGATTTAATCACCGGCTCAAAAACGGTCTGGATTGAAAAATCAAAAACAAAAGATTTCTGGGAAAAAGGTGTAACCGGAGCCGAATATATAGCACGTGCTCTTGAATATGTATCTGTAAAATATGTTGATGAATTATTGGATTATTCGGATATTGAAAAATATATTGACGTTGTAAGTAAAAAAAACGAATTTCTTGTTGAAAATTTAATTCCTGATTTTATTTCAATGTCTGATTTAAAATTTATCCTTACAAGTCTTATCAAAGAACATGTGTCCATCAAAGATATCTCATATGTTTTTGAAAAAATGAACGATTTTGCGGAAGAAAGCGCCAAATCCGATTTGCTGAAAAAAATTCGTCTTGCATTATCAAGACAAATATGTTCACAATATGCAAACGAAAACGGTATAATCAGCCTCTTTGAAATAAGCGAAAAAACACTTGATTCCTTTATGCCGAGTTTTCAGGAAGATGAAGATTTCATAATAAAAATAGACGGAGAATATGCGGAAAAACTTGCACAAAAAATAATTAAGAAAGCTAAAACCGCAAACATTACGCAGCCTAAAATCCTTGTTCCAATGGAATTTAGACATTTGTTTTTTACATTGCTTTCAAACTATCTGAATAATATAGTTGTTCTTACTCGAGAGGAAATCGGCTGTAATTATGGAATAGAAATAATCGGAACAATTTAATTATTTTTTACAAATTAGCAAAAAAAATTTTTTAGAGAGTTTAAAATAACAGTTATGCATATTTCACCGGTACAAAACAAACTATACAGCAATATTTCATTTAAACGTCGCCCGTCAGTCGAGGAAGAAGAAGATTTCCAAAACACAATGGACTTGGGATTTGAAGCCGCAGGCGTAAAGCAAAGGATTGCAATTACTCATGGTTCTGTTTTTCCTGCCGTCGGACGGGATACTTTTATAGGAAGTCCTTATGGTGAAGGGGCAAAAGTATGGATAAATTTTCTGAAACTGAACGGCTTTACCGGCAACCAGCTGGGGCCTAACGGTGCACTTTCTGCAGGACAAATTTCGCCGTACAATTCATCAGCTTTGAATGAAAACCCGCTTTTTATTGATTTAAAAGCTTTAACAACAGACAAATACGGATGTATCTTAAGTAAACAAACATATGAAGCTATATCGCTCCCTATTCACAGAACGAGGGAAAGCTACAGTTTTTCAGATTTTTCAGAGGCAAAAATCATATATTATGAAGCGCTGCAGGAAAGTTACAAAAACTTCAAAAAAAATCTTGCAAAAGGTCAACCCACTGCCATAATGATTGATAACGAATTTACAATATTCAAAGACTCTAAAAAAGGCCCGCAAACAGAAGAAGAAGGTATTTATAGAGTTCTCACATCACTTTACGGAACACCGGATTTTAATAAATGGGACAAACTGGATTCTGATTTGATGGTGGAAATTCGTAAAAATAACCCCGAAGCAATTGCCAGATATAAAGAATTAAACACAAAATTTAAACAAGCTGTTGAGGAATACCAGTTTGAACAGTTTATTGTAACAAAACAAATTAAAGAAAACAAAAAATTCCGTGACAGTGAAAACTTCAAATATTTTTCCGATTTGCTAATCGGATGTTCTAAAATGGACTACTGGAGATATAAAGAAGCCTTTCTTGAAGGTTTTGCAATGGGGACAATGGAATACGATGACAAACCCTATCAAACATGGGGAATTCCCGTTCTTGACCCGAGAAAAATTTTTCTTGAATATAATAAATTAAACATAGGCGGAGAATTTTTAAAAGAAAAAATAGAACATGCCGTTGAAAATTGTGAAAACCTCAGAATTGACCATGCTTTAGGTTTGATAGATCCGTTTATTTATAAAGAAGATACGGTTGAATATGATGAGAACGGAAGACAAATAAAAAGTAAAGTTTACGGCAATTTCCTTTCCCAAATTAAAGATAAAGACGGCAACGAACTTGATGACTATTACAACTATCCGAGGATTTTAAGACTGATTGTTCTTCCGGCACTAAAAGAAAAAGGTATTGAAAAAGAGGAACCGGTATGGGAGAGTATTGGCAGTCAACCGCCGTTGTTCCAAAAAATATATCATGAAGAAGAAAAGCTTCCGCAAATTATACAAACTGAATATAACAGAGCTGAAAATGGAGAAAATCAACACTGGTATTTGATAGGTTCACATGATTCAATTCCTGTTTTAAACATGCTGGAAGAAGACAACGGATGGCGAAGATATAATCCTGGATGGGATGCCGGATATCTTGCTCATTATCTTAATCAGGATCCTGCACGGGCAAAAGAAAAAGAAGATTTTTACAATAAAATATCCGATACTGAAAATGGTGTTGAAAAAACAGCAGAAAAACTTGAGGCAGCAGATAAAGAACGTGTAAAAGCAAAATTTGCAGAACTATTCACAAAAGAAAAAATTATGGTTTCATTTGCGGATATTCTCGGCATAAACGATGACAACATTGTTTATAATGTTGCCGGTACTAATAATGAACTCAACTGGCTTGAAAGAATTCCGCCGGATTTTGTAGACAAATATTACGAAAATCTTTCAAGCAATAATCCGACAGCTTTAAATATCCCCGAAATTTTAAAAATAGCAGTTCGAGCCAAATTAGATATGCAAATTGCGCAAAGCAGCACCCCCGATGAAACACGTAAAGCACTCAATGCTGAATTTCAACCGCTTCTGGATAAACTTGAACATTACGCAAATGTCTTAAAAGAAAAAGAAGAATTTTATTATTATTACGATTAAAAAAAGCACCGGCATCGCCGGCGCTTTTTTTAATATCTTTAATCTCTGTGAACACCTATCTGATATCCGGGCACACACAAAAACGCAGGGACTGTTCTTGTTATAGATGTTGATAATGGTGACTTTTTAGCCATTAAAGTAACAGCCATGCTTAAATCATCAACGTGCGGTGCAAAATCTGTTTTTTTAATCTTTCTTTCAACATTTTTATGATAAATCTTTTCATTAATAAAGTTGGACAATCTGTTTCCGGCCACGATACCGACACCCAGTCCGACAACTGTCAAAAGTGCAGACGGAAATGCCTTTAAAAATTTGTTAATATAATATATGCTTTTACTGTTGCTGCCGCCATTCATCTGAGGAACTTTACTTAAAATTTTATATTTATTTTTGTCGTAAAAATGTGAAACCCCGCTCACACAAATAACAGGAACCAGAACATTCCCCAACAACTGGTTTAAGGTTTCCCTGAATTTTCCTTTCATATACTTTTTATCATCAGCCAGAATTCCGCCTGCAAGCCCCCCTGCGGCAGAACCGCCGGCAAGTGCAAGAATTTCTTTTTCTTCAATTTCCATCAATTTTGCATCAGGATTTTTCTTGTCAAATATTTTAAACATAGCCCAATTTTTTGGACTTTGTGAAAATATTTTTTTAGGATTAAGAGAAAACCCCTGCTTCTTTGCAATAATAACGGACACAACCCCGACACCGGCAACTGAACCTATTAATGCCGCTCTTTTTACGGAATCATTAACGAATTTATCATTTTTACTGCTTTCGGCTGGAAGTTTATTTCCGGATTTGCGCTCTTTTTTATTATTTATTTTGTTCTTTGATTCAAAATTCAAATTTGATATAGGAGTAATTGTCATAATTAAATACCTTCACACTCATCTTAGCAAAAACATGAAAAAATAATTTCTTGACATTATATACGACAAAATTAACAAAACTTTAACTGCCCGTGTGTTACAATCTATTAAAAATAATTTAATCATTAGCAAAAAAATATATTCAGGCATATTAAATAAATTGTCAATATTTTAAAATATTAAACTTATGTCTATACAACCCTCAATACAAAAGAACACATATACAACAAGACACTTTGTCAAAGGCATGGCAAGCCGTGGTCTTGCACCGCTGATTTTACTGGAAAGTACGGTAATCGCAGGCAGAACTTATCAGGCCAATGAAAGAGGCGGATTTTATGAAGCAAGAGAAAGGGTAACTGAAGAAACCCTGGGTGCTGTTTTCTGGTTCAGCGGCGTTCAGGGTTTTAACAAACTTATAGATTATTTTATAGGCCAAAAGATTCTTAAATTACCTGAAACTAATTTTGATGTAGGCAAAGATTCACTTCACAATCCGCTTGAAAACTATATTAAAAAAACAGGTATTCCAAAAAACAAAATTGCAGCCTTTAAATTCGGAAAAGTTGCAAGCAGTATTATACTTGCAAACTGTCTTGTAGGTCTGGTTGTACCAAAACTTAATCAGGCAATTACCAGATATTATAAAAAGAAAGATGAAAAACGGGCTAAAAAAAGACAACTGCGTAATCCGGCATTGGAAATAACCCCACAAACACCACCGTCGGTTGATACTCAATTGAATAAAAATAAAGTTTCAATGTCAAACTTTATATTAAAATCCGATAAAACCGGCAAAAAAGACAGCAATCCGACATTCGGGGGAATGATTAGTACAGAAACACTTCTTTCTCTCGCAAACCATTTTGAAAACGATGCAAAATATCAGCTTCTCTCCACAGATGTCGGAATTGCAGGCGGCCGTGCAATAAGTTCAAGAAACAAACACGAAAGAACAGAAATCCTTTTCCGTGATATTAGCTCAATTTATTTCTATATGTTTAATATGCCAAATATAAACAGATGGCTCAACCAGCTTGAGGACGGATATAAATCAAGGCTTGATCCAGTTTCTGCGAAATACGCAACAGATGAATTGAAAAAACTCCTGAAAGAAAACAAAGGCACATTGACTGTTGAAGAATTCCGCAAAAAAGTTTTGGATGAAGGTAAATATAACAATCTTTTGGATAATATCAAAAACAAATTTGAAGGTGCTGAAAAGGACGTAATAAAACTAAATGATTTCTTAAATGAACTTAAAAAAATAACTTCACCTGAAGATTATGCAAAACTTTCAAATATTGCCTCTCAGATGTCAGATTTACAGCCCGAGGTCGGCGGTGTAAAACTTCTGTCAAAAAATCAGGTTGAAAGCATCTTTAAGGGCGGGTTGTTGAACAATCCGAACTTCCTTGACAATCTTTTTGAAGTTGCAACAAGAGATGATATCCCGTTTACAAAAATAAAACAATCAAACAGAAAAAATCCGTTCAAATTCGTTGCTCAGGCTGAATTGAACGGAATAAAAGAAGATGCCATAAATTATGTTGAAGACATAATTAAACGTGCTGTTGACGGAAATATTACGGAAAATATTCTGAATAAAGCCTGCCGTGCAAACTTTATGAAAAACGCCTTCAACTGGGGAGCAGGATTTATAATTTCGTCAGTATTCCTCTCAACACTAATCCCGAAAGCCCAATACTGGCTGACTAAAAAACTAACAGGCAAGGATCAGTTCCCCGGAACAACAGAATACGCAGATGATAAAAAAACAGACAAAAACGACAAAAAATAACCGCCGGAATTTCAATTTCCACACTTGTAAAATTAAATTGAGCATGCGATAATCTGGTAGGAAAGGCAAGATATGTCAAACGTTTTAGTTTATACATTAGACGAAAAAATTTATATAAATTTAACTAACCGCTGCACAAACGATTGTATCTTTTGCCTGAGAAATGATAAAGCCGATGTAAAAGGTCAGGAACTCTGGCTTGATAATGAAAATTCAACGGCTGAAGATGTTGTTAAACAGTTTGAAAAAATTTATCAAAAAACACCATCAAAAGAAGTTATTTTTTGCGGTTACGGCGAGCCGATGCTAAAATTTGAAGTTTTAAAAGAAGTTGCCAAATATATTAAAAATAAATACCCCGAAACAAAAATACGTATAAACACAAACGGTCATGCTAATTTTGTTTACAAACGAAATGTTGTACCGGAATTAAAAGGGCTTGTTGATGAGTTTTCCGTAAGCCTTAATGCACCGGCAGAAAACGAATATAACGAACTTTCCCAACCCAAATTTAACGGGGCTTATGATGAAGTAAAAAAATTTATAAAAGCTTGTCATGATGAAAATATAAAAGTTACTGCAAGTGTTGTTGAAGGATACAAAGGCCGGCATATTGACCTTGAAACCTGCAAAAAAATTGCACATGAACTCGGTGCAGAATTTAGAGTGAGAGAGTGGATTGTAAACGGATACTAATTTTGAAAGGACAAAATATGAAAATACAAAACATCTCAAATTCACAACAAAACACAAATTTTCAAGGAAACCTTATTCTAAAAGGAGAATTTGGCACAATTGCAACTAAACACATAAGAGAAGCTGTTCCTCAATTAAGAAAAATAATTGACAAAGAACCCTTTGATTTGTTTATTCAACAACACCAACGTGGCGAAAATGTTCTTGAAGTTTTCGCACAAAATTTTGTTGACCATTTGAATAACAAAAATAACAAGAAGGTAAGTGCTTTTGTATCTGAAACCGGAGATATGATTTCTGCAGCAGACAATGTTGTATCAGGCTACAAAAAAGATATTCAAAGCAAAAAACTCTGGGAACGGATAAAAGCTGCTTATTTTAAGTTTGAAGACTACTATTTTGAAATGCTAGATGATATAGGTAAATAAAAACGCACTAAAAAGACTGAGAGCTTTTTTAAAAGTGCAATAAGAAAGGACGAGAAATGAACATTTTAGACAAAATCATGAAACCGAAATCAATTGCGGTTATTGGTGCGTCAACAAAAGAACACACCATCGGTTCCGATATCATGAAAAGACTTGAAGAATACAAATTCAACGGAAAAATTTATCCGGTAAACCCTAAAGGCGGAATAATTGAAGGTTTGCAGGCATACCCGACAGTTCTTGATGTACCCGGTGAAGTTGACCTTGCAATCATCGTTGTAAATGCAAAATTTGTTTTATCTACAATTGATCAATGTCATGAAAAAGGCATCAAAGGTATTTGTATAATCACAGCAGGCTTCAAAGAAACAGGAAAAGAAGGTGCCGAACTTGAAAAACAACTGGTTGAAAAATTAAAAGAGTATGGCATGAGATGTGTTGGTCCAAACTGTCTCGGCGTTGTAAACACGCACCCTGATATTCGTATGGACGGCTGCTTTGCAGAATCACTTCCCGAACGTGGAAACATCGGTTTTGTTTCTCAATCAGGTGCTTTAGGCGGCGGTATTTTGAACATATTAAAAGACTTAAACCTCGGTTTTGCACAATTCATTTCAATCGGTAATCAAGCTGACGTCAACGCTGAAACAGCAATCGAATACTGGGAAAATGATGAAGATGTTCAACAAATTCTTCTTTATATGGAATCAATCCAAAACCCCGCTAATTTTAGAAAATTAGCATCAAGAGTTTCTAAAAAGAAACCGATTTTAGCACTTAAATCAGGACGTTCAGCAGCAGGTGCAAGTGCTGCATCTTCTCACACAGGTTCTCTTGCCGGTGCTGATAAAGCTGCTGCCGCTCTGCTTCATCAATCAGGTGTTATAAGAGAATTTTCTCTCCAAAACCTTTTTGAAACAGCAAAAGTATTTGCTAACTGCCCTATCCCGAAAGGCGACAGAGTAGCTATCATCACAAACTCAGGCGGCCCCGGAATTATGGCAACTGACGCTGTTTGTGAATACGGTATGCAAATGGCTAAAATTTCCGATGAAACAAAAGAAAAATTGAGAAGTTTTCTGCCGGCTGCAGCTTCTGTTAAAAACCCGATTGATATGATTGCCTCAGCTCCTATCGAACACTACAAACAAACTCTTGAAACAGTTATAGCTGATGAAAACGTTGATATGATTATCACAATCTATCTTCCGTTCTTAGGCTTGAAAGACATTGATGTAGCAGAAGCCCTGATGGAAATCAAAGCTCAACATCCTGAAAAACCTGTTATCGGTGTATTTATGACAAAGAACGAATTCTTCTCAAAACTTTCAGATATGAACGTTAATATGCCGTTCTTTATGTATGCTGAACAGGCTGCAGACGGTTTGAACAGATTAAATCAGCAAAGACTCTGGATGGAAAGACCGGAAGGTAAAATTCCATGTTACGATGTTGACAGAGCAAAAGTCGAAAAAATTATCAAAAACGCACTTGCAGAAGACCGAGCACAATTGACAACATTAGAGTCAATCGACGTTCTTCAAGCTTACGGAATCCGTGCATGCAAATACGGACTTGCCACTAATGAAGATGAAGTTGTAGAACTCGGAAATTCAATCGGCTATCCGGTTGTTATGAAAATGACTTCAAAAACAACTTCTCACAAAACAGACGTCGGCGGTGTTGTTGTTAACATCAAATCAGAAGAACAATTGAGAAAAGAATACAAAGGACTTCTTGAAAGACTTGAAGCAAAAGGACTTCTTGACGGTCTTGAAGGCGTAATCATTCAGGAAATGGTAAAAGGCAGCCGTGAAATGGTTTGCGGTATTGCAACAGATCCTCAATACGGTCCGATGATGATGTTCGGATTAGGCGGTGTATTTGTTGAAGTTATGAAAGACGTAACCTTCAGAATTGCACCTTTAACCGATGTTGATGCAATGGACATGATTAAATCAGTAAAAGCATACAAACTGCTTGAAGGCGCAAGAGGTACAAAACCGGCTCAAATCGGCCAAATTCAAGAAACCTTATTAAGATTGTCACAGCTTGTTAATGATTTCAAATTCATTGATGAACTCGACATTAACCCGCTTTTGATATCAGAAGCAACCGGTGAAGGAATCGCTGTTGACGGTCGTATCAAAGTCAGAATGAATGAAGCAATTGAAGCATTGGGATGTAAATGCGGCTGCGGTTCAGTTGCATGCGAATGCGGAAAATAAAAATACTTATAATCAAAAAAAGAGCCGTTTCAAAATTTTGAAACGGCTCTTTTTATATCTATGCATTTTCAAGTGAATATTTTTCTCTTCTGAATTTTGGATTTCCTTCACTATCAAACCCGTCAATATTAATATGGGAATTAATCTGTTCCTGATTTCTGTCAATAGCCTCAAACAAACCAGGGAAATCACGTCCGGCTGCGGCTTTTGAACCAAATTCCGGAACCTCACCTGCACTTGCAAAAAATCTTTGAGAAACCCATGTATTATCATCGCCAAGAACATTCATCATGGTAACACCGGAGCGGGGATCAGTGAAGGAACCGTCAGAATTCTTAATGTATCCTTGAGCTTCAAACTTGGCGGCAGAACCGTAGGCAACATTTGTTTGAGCATTCCACAGTTCACCCTTGCACTGACTTAAATCATAATCCTTCGAAGCTATTAAATTTTCAATAATAGTTTTATTTGCACCGCAGCCTTCTGATTTATTTGCATTTGCAATCAAATCCTTTTGCACCTGTTCAAAATCAATATCTGATTGATTATTTTGAGCCTCTAATTGGTGATTTAATGCCGTTTCCAAATCTGAAACTTGACTTGAAGCCAGTTCCAGCTTATACACTTCTATTCTTCCTGTTTAACTGTATTACATTTCTCTTTGTAATCATCGTTAACTGCTGAAAGCTGGTCATCAAGCTGATCTCTTGCTTTTACTGACTGGTTAAGATTACTTTTATTATTATCAAGATTTTTCTTTGCATCGGTCTTTGCAGTTTGTGCTTCTCCGACAGCTCCCTGCAATTCCGTAACCTGAGATTCTGCAGTTTGTTTCTGCCCTTCAAGATTACTCAAATTAGTCTTTGCATCTGTCAATTGTTGTGAAACGTCAGCTTTTGAAGTTGATAGCTGCTCCTGCATTGCAGCCAGATCAGCTGATGAAATTTCACTGTCGCTGCATAGCTGCTGTTCAATACGTTGCAAACGGTCCGTATCATATGAAAAGTTTGCTGCATTAACCCCTTTTGCATAACCTGAATATGCAGAACCGTCATTTATAACCACGTTAGCCACATTTCCTTGAGTTTGACGGGCTGAAGCATTTGATACTCCGTCAGATTGCGATGCAGACTTTGTATTATTAGATTTAAGATTTTTAATTAATTCAATACCTTCTTTTGCAAGATTTCCGAAACTTTTCAGGCCGCCATCGACTGTATTACCGCCATATACTCCTCCCCCTTGCATTGCCTGAAGCTGCGCCAGTCTTTCCATCATTATGGAGCCTTTCATTGACATCTCATATGCCAGTTTTTTATCAGCAAATTCTTTTACTTTTTTCAGGTCACTGACTGTCGTATTGCCAATCTTCTTGTCACCATTACTAAATCCAGATATGCCATATGGTCCGCCCATAAAAGCTCCTTGTAGTTTAACTTAATTATATATATAAAGTATATATTTTTTATTCATTTTCAGGGTTTTTGTTTATCTTAACAACACGTTACATTTGGCTGTTTTAAAAATTTTTGCACTTCTTTTAACTCATGAGCATTCTATTTAATTTTAAGATTTATGTAACAAAATTTTAATAAATTGTCAAAAAAACTTTTGAGCAATTTAATATAAACATGTGGTCTTAAAACTGGGAGTTAGTGTATGAAAGTTTCAGCAATTAGTTATCAAACAAATCCTTATTTTACGGGTAACGACAAAAAGCCTAACAAAATTAAATCCGTTGCGGGTGCGGCAGTTATTGCACTGGCAGCAGCATCTCCGATGACTCAGGCAGATGCACAATACGTTCCTATTCCATATAACCCGATATTTGTTTACCCGACATACACAAAAACCGCCGATGATATAAACACCCCTAAATGTTTTGTTGTGGGGGATATAACAGCCAATCCTGATTCTGATAAAACGTTAAGAGAGGTGTTTGATGAAATTGACCAGAATGGAAACGGTGTCTTAACCGCAAAAGAAGTTGTTGCAACCGAAAGAGCAAACTGGAATGAAGAAAATATCTACCCGTTTTCATCTGCTCAGGCTAAAAATACACAAACCAGATTTAAGGCTCTTGCAAAAGTTTACAATCAATCAGAATCAAATCCAAACACAATTAATTTTAATGAATATAAAGAAATTATGAATGATTATCAAAGTTCCGATGATTATTTATCAGTTCCTATTTATACTTATCCGTATTTATATACATATCCGCCGCTTTATTATTATCCACGGCATTATCATCACAGACCACACATTCACCATGCGCCGCCCCCTCCGCCGCCACGACATCATCATCACCACAGATAAAATTTGACGTCATTCTGCTTTAATGATTTAATACACATATGAATTACATATTCTACTTTCTAATCACTATTTCAATAATTGCAGGAGCAGTCAACGGAAAACTTCCGGATGTCGTAAATTCAATCCTAACCGGCGCAGAACTTTCAGTAAAGGTAGCCTTTTCCTTAATCGGGATAATGGCTTTCTGGCTTGGGATGATGAAAATTGCCAAACAAAGCGGACTTGTTGAAATAATTGCAAAATTGATAAAACCTGTAACAAAACATCTTTTTAATGAAATACCGGAAAATTCACCGGCAATTGGTGATATTGCAATGAGCTTTTCCGCAAACGCTCTAGGGCTTGCAAATGCAGCAACTCCAATCGGCATAAAGGCAATGGATGAGCTTCAAAAACAAAATATTGATAAAAAATCCGCATCAAATGCTATGTGTATGTTTCTTGCTATGAGCACGGCAGGTTTTCAATTAATTCCGGCAACGGTTCTTTCTGTCCTTATCGGCATAGGCTACAAAAACCCTACCGAAATTATTGCACCGACTTTGCTTGTTACAACAATTGCATTTTTATCAGCAATCTGTATTGCAAAAATTTTTCAAAAATATTGGATACCGCAAAAGGATTACAGGTTCTCCCAAAATACTGTTAATAATGAAGATTTTACGGAGGACGTCTAATGTTTCAACAAATTATGGATTTAATATCACTCTGGCTTCTCCCTTTGATTTTAATTTCTATTTTGACATTAGGTTTATTTAAAAAAGTACCACTATACGAAGTCTTTACAGACGGCGCAAAAGAAGGTTTTAAAGTTGCAATAAATATAATACCCTATCTTGTCGCAATAATTGTCGGTATTTCTATGCTAAGAGCCTCCGGATTAATTGAAATAATCGGTCAACTTCTTGCGCCGCTCCTTTCACACTTTAGGGTTTCTGCAGATGTAATTCCGCTTATGATTGTAAGATCTCTTTCCGGCTCTGCTGCACTTGGTGTGTTTTCAGACATTGCAAATAACGCTGGCCCTGATGCTTATACAACTAAACTCGCAGCTATTATGGTAGGTTCCAGTGAAACAACATTTTATGTACTTGCCGTTTATTTTGGCGCAGTCGGAATTTCAAAATTTCGATACGCCATTCTTACAGGACTTATTGCTGATTTTATAGGAATTGCGGCAGCAGTTCTTGTGTGTAACTGGATGTTTTGATGTCTACCCAGCTTTGAAATTTTTCCTCAACAGAAGGCTTTACTACTGTTTTGACTAGAACTGCATAATCTATATCTATAAAATTAATCTTTTTAAGCTGCTCCACAACAAAACTTTTTTCACCGCAATTGCGGCAAAAATGATTTTCCGGCATAATCTCACCATTCTTAATGGTAGCCTTTAGCTTAACACCACAGCAGGCACAACGTGTCAAAAACCATTTGTTTTGTATCAGCTCCCCGCAATCCGGACAATAAGTCAGTTCCGCATCAGGTCTGACTCTGTCATGTGTACAAACTCTATTCTTCTTAAATAACTCCAATATTATCATACTCTTTTTATAATATTTTTTTTTATGATGTCAAAAATATTTTTTATAAGTTTTATAAATAATATGAAAATATCAAATTTGAATAACTCTCCTGCATTTGGAGCATATCACATAGCAGACACAAAAAATTTTATTAATTGTATAAAAACAGACATAAAAATCTATAAAATTACTCAATGTGATTTACATTTTCTTAATAGTCTTAAAAAAAATATCAACTTAAAAACAATGATGCCAAAAGTTGATAAAAATGAACTTGAAGTGTGGAGAGAACTTCTGAATATCGGACTTCAGCAAGCCGGTGAAAAATGCAAAAACGGATTGCTTGCCGTTTTTGAAAATAAACCCTGCGGCATAATGGCTTACACGCAAAAACCGAAAAGCTTTAAAATCAACTCAATTTCCTCAATACCTGTAGCTCAAAATCACAAAGTTCCTCTCTGTGGTAAAACGCTATTCAATATCTTGTTCAGAGATTTTTTAGAAAGTAACGCTGCATATATTGATTTGGATGCGGTAACAAACGGACCGTTTAATGCAGTTTCAAAATACATGCAACTGGGTTTTAAACAGCGTGGCGGCGAAAATGGTATTATTGCAATGCGTATAACAAGAGAAAAAGTAATTGAAACTTTAAACAAACTAAATCAGAATATTAAAGTTAAAATCTACAAGCCGCTTAATGAAACTGATTTATTTAAAGAATTATCTGTATAATCACAAACACATTTGATACAAGCTTCTCAATTTCCTGAGCAAGATAGGATGGATCATATTACACTATTACAAACCAAAAGGAACCAGAGAATACAATTAATTCTCAGGTTCCTCTTTCTAAATTTGGTGTCGGCAACGAGCTATCTT
>CALUPW010000011.1 GCA_944322785.1 Candidatus Gastranaerophilales bacterium
ATTACTTTATTTAAATTAGAAACCATTATTTAGCTTAGGCATTTTAAACTAAACTATTAGATATAATTCACGCCTTGGCTCACCCAGGGCGTTTTTTTTTTTATGCCGGAAGTGGCGGCGGATGTTACAATTGAGCCGCTGTCGGCTCCGACAGACCACTACACGCCACTCCGGTCTACGAGCCGGAGTCTGAAAACAGTCCGCACCGAGCGACTACCTACACGTCATTCCGGACCCGATCCGGAATCTATTCTTTTCAATAAGCATTAATAGACCCTGACACTACGCTTCGCTACGGAGACAGGGTCACAGCAATCGCCTTTGGCTCTTGCGTTCCCTTTGTCAATCAAGTTCAGGGTGACGTTGACGACGCCCGTCAGCGCCCACGGTGGCTCACGCCTTAAAATCGACCTCTGCGAAGTGAGCAATCAATGTTCCGTTTCACAGCATCAAAGCAAGTGTTGTTTGAGCGTAAGCGAGTTCACTTGCACGGGTGAAACGGTTACTTTGATTAGCGAACGGAGCATAAGGTCGCAGTTTGCGTCGCTTTTCTGTAAAAGCGACCGCCGTCTGCGCAAGACCCGCCGGAGGCATTAAAAATCAACATTAATAGATTCTGACTTGCGTCAGAATGACGTGACGACGCCTATCAGCGCCGACGGTGCTCATCCAATAAAAGCTTTTTTGGCTCACCCAGTGCGTTTTTTTTATTAAAAATTATGGCAACGAAACAATGCTAGTTTTTGTAAACCTCTGCATACTTTGGATTAACCGCAAGCCATTTAAAGGCTTGTGCGTCAGTTTCCGGAATATCAATTACAAAAGTGCCGCCGTAGCGGCCTCTGGAAAATGATAAATACCCTTCACGTCCGAGATTTTGAAAAGCTTTTCTGATTGTGTTGGGACTCAAATCCATTTGCCGTGAAAGCTCCATAATTGACGGGAGTCTGTCGCCTATCTGGTAGTTTTCGCTGATGAGCCGTTTAATATGATTTTGAGTTCTTTCATAATAATAAAATGCCGTTTCTTTTGCTTTTGCAAATATTGATGTTTCAATTCCGATATTCAGACTTTTGTCATAAGGCATTTTTATAACAGAAGTCCCGTAACGTCCACGTCTGGGAAGAATTATACCTTCATCCGCAAGAGATTTAAGAGCATCATGAATTGTTTTGATGCTGACATTTAATTTTTTTGCAAGTTCCTCATGCGGCGGAAGTTTTGAACCGATTTTTAAATTTTCTGTTATAAAATCCATTAAATCAGTTTCAACTTTTTTTACAAGCGTCTTTTGTTCATCAATATTTTTTTCTGTTGAAAAATCCGTCTTTTTTACCACCCATCCGCAGTCATTTGAATTTTTAAATCTATGTTCCAGAATCCCCTCAACACAGAGATTTTCCAGTGCAAGCCTTGTTGTATTCGGAGAGCTTTCGATTTCTTTTGCTATACTGCGAGAAGACGGCAGGTATGTTCCTGTTTTTAAATTATTCTTTTTGATATATTTTTTTATTTTTTCAATTGTGATTTCACGTTTGGAAGTCAGTTTCCGTATATTTGAGGTGTTTTTGCGGTCTTTAATCATTGTACCTATACATTGTTTTGATTCCACATATCCGGCATCTTCCACAAACCTCAGTGCATTTTGAATAGTACCGATACTAACGCCGAGCATAAATGCAAAATCAGCCTTGGACGGCAGGAGATTTTGAAATTTAATTTTTCCGTTCGCAAGATCTGTATCAATCCATTCCATAATCCATTTTGAAATGGCAATGGCTTTTGATTGTTCCGCATTTTTTAAATCCGGCAATGCAATCGTAATCTCATCTGTTTTTATCTGTCTTAATTTATTTTTCTGCATACACTAAACCTTCCGCAATTTTAATGATATACTATTTATAAAAAAACATCAATGTATATTTTGCTAAATTGTTACGAAAAGTTTAGCAAATTTTGTTACCCGCATACACTTTTTAAAAAATCCAAAACGGACGCACAATCTGTGCGTCCGTAAATCCCAAAATCTGATAACCGTTTTCCTGCCAGAATTACTGAATTTTTTTGGTTCATTAAATGAATCTGAATGCTTGCGCATCCTGCGGTTTTTAAAACCGCTGAGACATTTGCATGTCCCTGTAATTTGTTTTTTCCAACGTAATCGGATTATTCCAGCATAGTGTCTAAAATTTCTGCATTTCTTGCTGCAGTTGTTGATTCCCGAACTTTTTGTTTGTAAATGTAAGTTCTTAGTGCCTCTCTAATCAATTCGCTGCGTGATCTGTTCTCTCCGTCTGCAACCTGATCAATTTTGTTCAAAAATTCCTCAGGCATTGAAATTAATACTCGAGCCATATATTCTCCTTTGCTTATACTGTAAATAATCGCCTATATTATAATAAACAATTTTATATATAAAAAAGTGCTATTTTTTATCTATTAAATATATACCAATTTTTAAAACCCTTTAAACACAAGGCTTTCAATGTATATATTTATCTTTACAAATGTTAACATTCTATATAAAAATATCTTTGACATAATCTTTACATGCCTTTTAGTTTAGAGTAGTATTATAAAAAAAGGGGAAAAATGGATACAAAAAATTTGAAATATAAAAGAATTTTGCTGAAAATCAGCGGTGAAGCGTTAATGGGCGATCAGCAGTTCGGGATTGACCAGAAGCCTGTTCAGATGATTGCAAACGAAATTAAAAAGGCACGTGATGCAGGAGTTGAAATTGCGGTTGTTGTAGGCGGCGGAAATATTTTCCGGGGCATGAAAAACAGTGCAAAACTGGGAATGGATCAGGCATCAGGTGATTATGTCGGAATGCTTGCAACAGTTATGAATGCGATTGCGCTTCAGTGTGCGCTTTCTCAAATTGATGTTCCATGCAGAGTACAGAGTGCAATAACGATTAATCAGGTTGCAGAACCTTATATCCGCCACCGTGCAATAAGACATCTTGAAAAAGGTCGTGTTGTGATTTTTGCGGCAGGAACGGGAAATCCGTTTTTTACAACGGATACTGCAGCGGCGTTAAGAGCGTCTGAAATTAATGCAGAAGCAATGCTTATGGCAAAAAACGGGGTTGACGGTGTTTATACGGATGATCCCAATATCAATCCTGCAGCTGAAAAATTAGACAAAATTTCATATGATGATATAATTAAAAACGGTTTAAAAGTTATGGATACGTCTGCCTGTGCATTGTGCAAGCAGAACAATATTCCGATAATAGTTTTTGATTTTCAGCTTCAAAACGGTATTTTGAAAGTTTTGGGCGAGGATGAAATCGGTACGTATATAGGTTTGTAATAATAATATTGAAAGAGGTATATGATGGCAGATTTAGATGAATTATTTTTATCAGGTGAAGAAAAAATGGAAAAAGCGATTTCCGCACTGAAGCGTGAATTCGGTTCAATCCGTTCAGGTCGTGCAAATCCTATGATACTTGATAAAGTGCTGGTTGATTATTACGGAGTTCCGACACCGTTGCGCCAGATGTCGCAGGTAACAGTTCAAGACGGAACCACGCTTGTAATTTCGCCATACGACAAATCAATTATAAAAGAAATCGAAAAAGCTATAATTAAAGCAGAAATAGGGATTACTCCAAACAGTGACGGTATTTGCATAAGATTAACTTTTCCGCCTCTGACTGAAGAAAGACGTAAAGAAATCGTTAAAGACGTTAAAAAACTCGGTGAGGAAGCAAAAGTTGCCATTCGTAACGTTCGTCGTGATATGACTGACGATTTAAAGAAACTTGAAAAGTCAGAAAATCTTCCCGAAGATACGGTTAAAGACAATCAGGATAAAATCCAAAAATTAACCGACAAATATACGGGAATTGTTGACAGTGCCGTTTCTGAAAAAGAAAAAGAGGTTATGACAGTATAATGGATGTTATCGGCGGATTAAACAAAAACGCAACGAGAATGCTGACCGGCTTTATTCTCGGAACTATTTCAATGGCTTGTATTATAAAAAGCGGTGTTCTGCTTTTACTGTTGTTGTATGTTTTTGTGTTTTTCGCCTCAAGAGAATATGTAAAAATCCTTGAACATAAGGGGTTTTATCCAAGCCTGAAAGTAATATGGCTGGCAGAAGCCGTATTCGGTTTGATTGCCTATTATCAGCGGTATGATTTGACGGCTCTCACCTTAACCGCATTTTCAATAATTTCGTTCATGTGGGTTTTGTTCCGTGGCCGCCAGCCATATATTGCAAATGCGGCAACAACTATTCTCGGATTTATCTATTGCGGATGGTTTCCGCTGCATCTTATGTTTTTGCGGGAACTTTCCTCTGACCGTTTTCATGACGGCTTAGGGTTTGTTGTAATGATGTTTACTGCAATACTTTTAACAGACATCGGTTGTTATTATGCAGGACGCCATCTCGGCAAACACAAGCTTGCACCTGTTGTAAGTCCCAACAAAACTATTGAAGGCTCAATCGGCGGGATGATTTCTGCTGTTATCGGTGCGGTTATCGTTTCGTATTTTATTGAATATGAATGGTATTATGCGGTTATTATAGGATTGATATGCACTGTTTTTGCGCAAATCGGGGATTTGTGCGAATCTTTGATTAAGCGTGATGCGGGAGTAAAAGATAGCGGAGATACACTCCCTGGTCATGGCGGTTTTCTTGATAGGACTGACAGTTTTATTTTTACAATTCCCGTAATGTATTATTTCTGCAAATATTTTGTTTTTTCAAATCATCTTGTAAATGATATTGTAAATGTAATAAAGGGACTGTTTTAAATGAAAACAGTGAGCGGAATTTTTGGAATAGAAATAGATAATGAAGAGCTTTTTAAAAATGCTCTGACCCATCCATCATATTCGCAGGACAAAAATTTAGATTATACAAAATGTTATGAGAGGCTGGAATTTTTGGGAGATGCTGTATTAAAACTTGTTATATCGGAGATTTTGTATAAAAAATATCCTGATTACCATGAAGGAGAAATGTCAAAAATCCGTTCAATAGCGGTTTCTGACAGCATTCTTTCAACAATTGCAAAAAATCTTGGACTGGCAAAGCTTATTATAGCCTCAGAACATGAAACGAAATTAGGTATTAAAAATCTTGAATCTGTTACCGCCTGTACTTTTGAAGCCGTTCTTGGCGCATATTTCCTTGACGGCAAGCTTGATTTTCTGCGAGAAAAGTTAAAAGA
Organism: Candidatus Gastranaerophilales bacterium; assembly: GCA_944322785.1. Lineage (GTDB taxonomy): Bacteria > Cyanobacteriota > Vampirovibrionia > Gastranaerophilales > Gastranaerophilaceae > Scatenecus. The sequence continues at coordinate 5,201 of CALUPW010000011.1, forward strand.
AATATTTATTCCGCATATTACCGATATTGAAAAAAATATGGATAAATACAATGCAAAAGCTATTTTACAGGAATATACCCAGAGTATAAACAAAAAGACACCTGTCTACAGATTGATAAATGAAACCGGACCTGCACACAATCGTGTTTTTACGGTTGAAGTTGAATATAATAACGAAATTATCGCACAGGCACAGGGTAAATCCAAAAAGGATGCAGAACAAAAATGCGCCTATATTGCCTGTCAAAAACTGGGGGTTTTGGAATGCAAAAGTTAATCATTTCACCTTCAATTTTGTCAAGTGATTTTGCAAACCTCGGTCGTGATATAAGGTTAATCGAAAATTGCGGGGCAGACTGGGTTCATATAGATGTAATGGACGGACATTTTGTCCCGAATATTACAATCGGAGCGCCTGTCGTAAAATCAATAAGGCGGGTTACAAAACTGCCGTTTGATGTGCATTTGATGATAGAAAATCCTAAAAATTATATAAAAGCATTTATTGAGGCAGGTGCCGATATAATTACATTCCATTTTGAAGCAGTTGAGCGGCGGGATGTTATTGAAATTGCGGATTATATAAAAAGTTTCGGCGTGAAGGCAGGACTTTCCATAAAACCGAAAACAAATCCGGATGAAATTATAGAGTATCTCGGATATCTGGATTTGGTGCTCGTGATGACTGTTGAACCCGGATTCGGAGGCCAAAAATTTATTCCCGAATGCGCACAGAAAATTCCGCTTATAAAACAATTTGCAGATGAAAATCTTATCATACAGGTTGACGGCGGAATCAACGCTCAAACGGCAAGAGTCTGCACCAGATTGGGCGCAAACTCTTTAGTTGCCGGAAGTTATATATATAATGCAGAAAATGTTGAGGATGCAATTAAATCTCTACGTTAGTCCCCGCCTTTCTTTTCGTTTAAGAATTTCATTAGGATCCGTAGTTATTGAGGTGTCAGCCAGTGTAGGATCAATATCTGCCTGTTCCTGATTAGCCTCTCTGTCACGTTCAAATTGATCTGTTGCCTCCTGAGCAGCTTCATCTACAGGTCGATTATCTCTTATCGCATTATCCGTAGCATCCTGTGCAATATCTTCAGGATTTTCTTCTTCTTCAACCCGTCCTGTCAAAACACCTAAGGCGCCGGCTCCCCTGCTTACACTGTTTCTTGCTTCATCTACTCTGTCTTCGTTTGCAGTGTTTTCAGATGCAGTGTCATTGAAAATAGTTCGACCGCTTTGTGCAGTGTTAATTGCATTGTTGCCGCTGCTTACCGCATAGCTTGCAATGGTGTCCATTGTATTGTTACTGAATTGGAAAAGTTCATTGCCAACCGTAACAGCCTGATTACCAATTGATACTGCACTATCTGAAGTTCCAAGAGCGGTGTCAATTCCGTTTGTTGCTGTATAAACTGATTGTGCATCATTTTCTATATTTGCAACACCAAGATTTGCCAGTTCTCTAATCTGTGTTTCTATCTGGAGTGAATCCAGTGCCGCAAACGGGCTTGATGTGTTTTGAGCTGTTTGCATACTTTGCTGGCGTGACATAAGTGTTTGAATTTGTGATAACAAATTATTTGAATATTCTTCAATATTTGCTGCAGTTTCCTCTGATTGTGCAAGAATTGTTTCCATTTCACTTTCAAGAGTTGTTACGGTATTACTCTGGTCATTGCTTTCATCTCCGAAAGTCTGCGCCTGATCTCTTATAGAAACACCATTTTGCTGCATTTCAGTTCGTAAATTTGTGCCGATATCCGTATTCCCTGCATTTGTTACGGACATTTGATCTGGATTATTCTGCGACATTTCATACGTTATTTCATCTGCGCCGGCTTGATTTTTTGCCATATCCTGCGCCCAGGCAAGTATTGCTTCCGGAACTTCCTGACCTTCATCTTTGTATTCAATAATTTCATTTGCGGTACAATCGTTCCAGTCAATTGTTAAGTCTTTTGGTTTAATTCCGCCTGTTCCGTTAATTGCATCTACCATAATTTCTCTCCTTATATTTGTAGAAATACAATTTTATTATCGGTATTTCGTTTTTGAACTTTAATCCGAAAAATGAAACAATTCTGAAAATCTTGAAACAGTCCGGTTTTTCAGAGTTTCACAAAACTTAAAAAACACGAAATGTAAAGTAATGTAACAAAATTTATATAAATTGAATATAAAAAGTCAATATTTTTTTATAAGAATTTTTTATATAAGTACGAGAGATAAATAAAGAAAAAGAGAGGCTTTACGATATGACAAACACATTGTTATTCGGCAATTCTGTTGCGGAAAAATATAAAGAAACCTCAAAAGCAATAAGTGAGGTAAAATTTGAAACAAGACAGGTTATTCGCAAAACACTCGTTGAAATGATGAAGCAATCATTTTTTCACGGTGCAAGCAGATACGGAACAAATTTTATTGCATAATCCCAAATTCAGCGTGCTATAAAGGCAGCCCGTTGAAAATTAAGAAAAAGGACAGGAAAGCAAATTAAGGATAGGATGGAAGATATATAAGACCGGTTTTTATAAATCGGTCTTTTTAATATTCAGTTTAATAAGCAATCTGTTTAAAATACATGCAAATACAAGCCAGAAAAGATACGGAAGCTGTAAAAGTCCTGCAAGAAATGAAAGTTTGAAAAAATAAATTATCATTAAAAATACAATAATAGTTAAAATTACAGCTGTAACAAATGCTTTTTTAAGGTCGTGTTCTTTAAAGAAAACTTTAGTCCAGAAGATGTTAAGGAAAAGCTGGACAAAAAATATGGCAATTGCTGCATATTTAATGGCGGAAGTTTCTTGAAAGAGAATTATAATAAAAGAAGCCGCCATAAGAAGAAATAAAACAGACCAGATGTATTTGAAAATCCATTTGGGCGGTTGTATAAGAGGTTTTTCCATTTTGTTTATGAAATCATCATCATAAAAGTAAAACATAATTTTATGATATCCGGTGTTAATATAAAAAATATTCGGCACCGGAGTAAATAATACGAATAATTTAAAAATGTTATAAATAATATATATTTGGGTATATATAATAATATATAATAATTGGAGTAGAGTTTTATGTCAGTTAATTCAATATCATCATCGTTTGCCTTTTCGTCAGCCGGTATGACAATTGATGCTGAATATCAAAGAATAATAAGAGCCTTGCAGGCTTATGGTATAGCGCCGACCGGCGACAAATCAGCAGACAAAGCAAAACTTCAAAAAATTGAAGCCGCAAAAGAAAATAAGGATGCACAGTTTGCCAACTCATATAAATCCGGAGAAAATCCCCAAAAAACCGAAACCATATCATCATTTACTGATACTGGAAGCGGAACAGATCAGATGGCAATGTTAAATAAATTGAAGCTGGGATTATTATAAAAAGGCAAAAATTTTTAAGGTTTGGTTTTAAAGGTAATATGGAAAAAGATATAACATTTACCTCAACGATAAGACCTGTTAAAAAGGCACTTTTTGATAAAATTCGTATAACAATTCCTGATAACAAATTTGTGGATTACCCTTGGACGTGTAAAGAAAGTGTTCGTGGAAAAAGTGCATGTACAACAAATATTCGGGATTGTACAATGTGCGGAATTACTGACGGGCAGGATGTTTTTATGATGCATATTTGTCCGACACAGGATGCAAATTCCAATTTTTTAAAGATAAAAGATTTCATTTTAAAAAGGGTGAATTTTAAAAAAGAAAACTTAAGTGCGTTTGTTCTCGGCGCAAAAGAGTTTCCGGATGACAGCAGGAGTTCAAAACTATTTGATAAATTTGTAAATTTCTTAAAGTCAAAAGGGGTGCCTGTAACAAGTATTAAGGGCGATGATGTTGATGAACCGGTGGATGTACTTTACAAAAGCAAAAATGATGAATGGTTAATCAGCAGCTACTATCTTGACAGATTTATCGGAAAAGAACCGCCTGAAAAAGTATTAAAACGTATATTTCCGCATATAGAACTTGCAGAAGATGATATAATAACTGATTGAAACTGTTTGTAACGAAATGTAAACTTGAGTTTTAAAAGCCTGAAACCAGTCCTGCTTTATAGGATAGATGCAACTCTGACATTTAAATATTAATAACAAATGGGCAATTCTTTATCGAAAAATACTTTATATAAGTATAGGGGAAATTAAAGATATTTATGTTACTTGGGAAAATAGGAACAACTATAGGTAAAGAAATTGTTGCCTGGACAAAAACAGGCAAAAGTTTGCTTGCTACAAGACCTGTAAAAGTTAATACGGCTGGGTTAAGACTAGCACCTCAACTAGAGAGTGATGTTGTCAATTTTAGTTCCTCAAAAATTAATAATAAACATGTTTTATTGCAAAGATTAACTCCTATGTTTGAAAGTATAAAAAACAAAAATGGTAAAGAATTTGTTGACACAGCTTATCAATCTATGGTAAAACTGTTTGATTTACAAGGCATTGCACCAGAACAAATCATCGGTGTAAATAAAAAATGGTTTAGTGGAGGATTTGATCCATTACAGAATACAATTAAATATTCAGAAAGATTATCAAAAGAAGATATCATAAATCTTATCGCTCATGAATTAACTCATTGCAAGCAAACTGTAACTATATTAAGAACAGAAGGTCTTGGAGCTATGGAATATGCAAAAGCATTGGCTGAAAATGTTACTAGAAATGATGTTAAATTCTTTCAAGGAAGATTTTCTAGTTCCTATTTACGAGGTGAACTGGAGCGAGCAAAATATCATGGGTATGAAGAACGTTTTTTACAAGAATTTATAGATATGGATACAAGAAAATTCTTGTCGATGATAGAGAGCAATTTTGCACACATACTTGAATTACCTAAAATAAAAGCTAATTCTCCAGAAGGAATAAAGGCATTAGAGTATCTAGAAGGACAACGTACTTATGAATTTATTCCAATTATTGGTGGTGATAAATATAAAAATAATGTTTTAGAAAAAGAAGCCTATGAAATTGGTGACACTATTGAAAAATTATATCGAGAATTTTGTGCTTAACGAATAAACTAACAGTAAATAGGTCGGATTTACCTAAAGTGTACCCACTAAAACGAAATCAATCAGTAGGACGATTCTAAAGATAGCATGTAGGTTGGGCTTTCAGCCCAACAAGGATTAATAGGACATTAATTGGACTCTGGAATTTTCTTTAGTTTTGTAATTTTATATCCTAATAAAGTCCAATTTCGTCCGATTTGATTTTTTATAATCAAGCAACTTCCAACCTGTACAAATTGGCTCAAAGTCCTACTGTTATAAGATCCTGAAACAAGTTCAGAGCCTGCCCTGAATTTATTTCATGGATGACATTGTGAAATTTTACATCCAAGCAAATCGGACTAAAAAATACAAACTTTTCAACCTAACAAAAAAGTTAAAATCTAATCAACACAAAAATAATGGGACCGGAGGGATTCGAACCCACGACCAAGGGATTATGAGTCCCCTGCGCTACCGCTGCGCCACAGTCCCGAATATTCAATTGCCAAAAGTCAAATGTTTTTTCCCTCTAAAACTACTTATAAAAAACAAGTTTGACCTTTTTAAATTACCAGAAAAAATAATAAAAATCAAGCATTGATTTTTATTTTGTCATTAAAAAATGTCTGGTTTGCACCTATAACTTTTCCGCAAATATCTGAATTTATCTTACAGTTAGATGCAATTACACAGTCTTTTACCGTAATATTATCCGCCAGAGTTACATTGTTCCATATAATACTGTCAGTGATTTTAACATTTTTGCCGATTTTGCAGTTATCTCCGATTGTTGAAACCCCTTTAAATTCCATGTCATCAGGTATTTCAGTATTTCCTGCAATGTATTTTCCGCTTTGTGTTTTAACGATTTCGGAATGTTTAAAATCGCACAATCCGTCAAACAAATCTTTTGTGGATTGTTTATACTGTTCCATTGTGCCTATATCAGTCCAGTAATCCGTGATTTCAAATGTATTTATCCCGCATTCAACAAGCAGTTTCGGAAATACATTTTTTGCAAAATCAAAGAATGTATTCTCCGGTATGTAGTCAAAAATTTCGTAGTTAAAAATATAAATTCCCGTGTTGATATAATTGCTTTTGGCATCTTCAACCGAAGGCTTTTCCTGAAATTCTTTGATAAATCCGTCAGAATTTGTAACTACAACTCCGAAATGAGAAACGTATTCATGCGGAATTTTTTTTATTCCGATTGATGCAATTGCACCGCTTTTAATATGACTTTCTATTCCCTTTTTTAAATCCGCATTTGTCAAACCGTCGCCGGACAGAACAAGAAAAGTATCGCCTTTTTCAAAAAAATGCTGACACTTTTTTACTCCTCCTGCCGTGCCTGACAAAGTTTGTTCTTTTACATAATTAAAATTGATGCCGATATTATTGTTTTTATAACGTTTGATTATTTCATCCGCCATATAATATGTGTTGCAGATTACATCATTAATATTAAGAGCATGAAGCTTTTCCAAAAGAATATCCATAACAGGACGATTAGCGACTGTTATTAAAGGTTTTGGAACAGATAATGTTAAAGGTTCAAGTCTTGAACCAACACCTGCTGCCATAATCATTGCTTTTTTTACTGACTTACTCATTTCACACCCCTTTAAAAATCATTAAGAAAATTTTTGCATAAAAACAGTTAAATGTAAATATAATTAAAACTTTTATTACGCAGGTGAATATAATATAATTACTTTTTGCAGTAAGAGATAATCCCGATTTTTTATATTACTTGCTTTTTGATTGTTTAGATGATAGATTAAAAAAGAAATGTAATGAACGGGTGCGTGGCGCAGTGGTAGCGCAGTTGACTCTTAATCAATTGGTCGTGGGTTCGAATCCCACTGCACCCAGTTTTTATTTAAGCATCCTCTAAATCACGGGCGAGTTTTTTGAATATTTTGGGCAGTTTTTCCAGAAATTCTTCATCGTTTAACGCATTAAAGATATCGTTTTTTGAGCCTGTTGCAAGAAGAATTTGAGATTTGTAGGGATGCGGAAGGTTATAGGCTTGTGCTGTCAAATTGCGAAGTTTTTCATGTCCGTCAATGTTTTTTGAGGGTTTGTTGATTTCAAGAACAAAATTCGTTACAGAAAGTTTTTTGTCAGGATTTAAAAATTCCTCACGAACAGGTCTGAAATCTCCGTATTCAGGGATTTCTCTATCTCTGTTCTTTAATTTTTTGACAATCATTTTAATATTTTCATCCAATGAAAGCATTGTCGTCTTTCCTTTTATTTTTAATCTTTTTGCTGCCGGATTTATGAAATTAATTTTGTCCATTTTAACCTCGTTTCTATTATATAAGATTTTGTATATTTTAACAAGCAAGTTGTTTTATAAATTGGAGTCAGGATAATCATAAGGATAGATTTCATCAAGTTCATCCGCTCGGGTTCCGCCTTCAAGAATTTGTGTTTTCGCACGATTTGAATCGGAGTATATTTTACGTTCAAGCTCATTTTTTGCAAGATAGCCTGATTTTTTGCCTTTTTTAACTTGTTCTGCATAATCATGCAGAAGCTCAAGGTTTTGGGCTTTTAATCTGATATCAAATTTGTCCGGTAGAACAGGTTCTGAGCTTTCAAAACCCAGTTCAAGTTTTCTTAAATGAAGATAATAGTCGGTCAGATAATTGTTGTAGTCGTTAAAATCTTCAGCTGACATGTTTTCCTCGGACAAAAGTTCCTTAATCGGGGCGTAAAACTCTGCAAGTTCCGGATTGCCAGATGAAATGTCTTTGCCGGTTCGTAAATCATACGGAACGTGTTCGGCTTCACCAAAAACGTTTACTTTATCGCCACGAAGCTGCCATTCAAAAACCTGTCCGTCCTTTGTTTCAAAATTCATTTGAAGAGCAGTGTAACCGGAATCCCGGACTTTTGTCGTTGCCTTTTTGTTGTTTTCTTTAATTTCGGATGAACTGTAATGGGCATCATCTTCATCTATTCGGGTTACGATACTGAAATCATAGATGTTGTTATTGGCTGCATGGCGTTGGATTTCTTCAAGCTGACGTTCGGAAAAATACGGGATACCGTCTTTTCCCATATAGTTGTTTATGCGTGTAATTTTTGTATCAATTTCGCCTTTTGCATATTTTGTAATCATTTCTTTGATATTATCGACCATAGGCTCTGATTGAAGTTCTGCAGCACGAAGCATAGCCCCGTGTTCATCACCGGCTTTTAATAATCTTTGTACATCGGGATGATTGGTGTAATTGCTGCTTTTTAAAAGTGTTCTTACGCCGATTGCATCTTTTACGCTGTCGACCGCATCTTTAATTGATGGTGTTTTCTCTGCTTTCTCTTTAAAATAATTTGCAAGTTTATCAAAAAGACTGGATTCGCCTTTCGTCCTGTGCGTCAGCGTTGCAGGCGTACCGAGTTTCATGTCGTACATAAATTTGACTATTTCATCTTCAACAGCAAGAGCCTGATTACGGATTCCTTTTACATGTTCGTTCAGAATTTTTTTGCCTTCCGGAGTTATTTGATAACTGTCACCGTTTTGATGGCAGATGGTGTTAAAGTCGTGGATTTTGTGTTTATCCCAGTAACTGAAATCTTTCATTTTCAGCTGCCATTCCGGCATGCCGAAATCTAAAAGTATTTGTTTAAATTCCGGTGAATATTTGCTCATATCGCCTTCTGCCGCAACCGCAATAAATTCTTTTGTGTTGTTATATGCATAAGGAATATGCATTTCCGGTATTCCGGCATTTCTGAATTCATCTTTAAAAAGACATTTCTCATAAATTGGTTTGCCGTTTGCATCATGAGGCATTATTTCATCAAGATTGTATTTCGGGTCAATATTTACCCCTTTTTTCAAATCATTGGCATGCGTTAATTCATGGCGTATAGCATAAGCCATATTGTCATAGTTAAGTCCGTCAAGTGCAATTGTTCTTTCATAATCGTTTTGATAACCTATAGCTCTGCTCTGTCCGTGGGCACTTGTGTCGTCAATGTAATTTCTTTTAGCTTTTGAAAAGTCAAAGACTGCTGGAAAATTTGCTTCGCCGCCGCTTATTTTTTTCCATTCAGCAAGTTCGGCATCAAGGTATTCAAGCGCTTCAATTTCACTGTCTGAAGATAGGAATACTTTTGTTCCGTATTTTTCGTTGATTTTTTCACATTTGGCTTTTAAATCAGGCGAAATATGCGATTGATTAAGATAATATTCATTATAAAAATAATTGCACAGTCTGCTTTCGGGGTTTTGCTGTACAAAAGCCCGCAGTCTGTCGATTTTAGCCTCATTAATAAAATCTACAAAATCTTTATCATCAAGTTTTATATTTCCGTCTTGTATTGCCGCTGCAAATTTCTTTGCTTTTTCGGGGTTTGATTGAAGAAGAAATTTATAGTATTCACGAAATCTGGGCATATCATATTTATCGCCTATATAATTGTATTTCCCGTTAAAGGTGTTATATACGCCAATTACATCTTCAACCTTTATAGACGGAAGTTCGTTATTAATCAGACTTTGTACTATTAAATTTTTTAATTTTTCGTCATCTATATTTAGACAATCTTCTTCAATTTGCAAAAGCCGTTTCCCTTGAATTTTTAAAACAACAGGGTCAGGCATGTCTTTTGTTATTTTTTGAAGAGATAATTTAAAGGTTTCATCTTTAAAATCAAAGCTGTCTATTATTTGATTGTATTTATTTTGTAGTTTCGTTTCAAAATCTTTAACAGTAAGGGAAGGATTATTTTTAATTTCTTCTGTTAATATCCCGCTGAGGTTAGGATATTTTTCAAAATATTCAATAACTCCGCCGTCGAGTTTCCCGTCAGCTTTTATAAAATCATTTAAAGAATACTTGTCTTTTGAGGAATAAATGTCAATTGAAGTTATACAATTTAAAAGTCTAGCATTTGCAATGAATTTTCCGTCTTTAGCTTTTGCATTTAAAAGTTTTGTCAAATTATCAATATCTTTTTCATCATAGTTTCTTGCCAGTACGATTATGTTATCAATATTTAATACTGGATTGTTATTTGTTTTTTGTAGTTCCAGCAAAGATTCTACAACTTTTAAATTTGCGCTCATCGGCTGAATTCTCTTATCTGCCGGAATTCTTGCGTCAATAAGTCGTAAAGAATCCTTTTCGCTTTCTGCTAAAATAATTTTTTCAAAAAGCGGCAGGTTGTTTTTATCTGCGGATAGAATGTTACTTAGTGTATAGATTACATCATCGTCATATATGAATTTATCATTCTGAAGTTTGTTATAAATTTTTATAAGAGATTTAATCTCTTTTTCATTGTATTTGCTTAAAGCTCCGGTGAGAAATTCTTCTTGTAAACCATGCCCGTCATTTGTCTTTAATGATAAAATTCCTTCTTTTAATTCATCAAATGTTTTGATATTTGACGGTTCTGTTTTTCCGGCAGAATTCATCCCTGCCGTATTTTCAGCATCATTTGCAGCAGTTTGTTTTTTTTCTAAATATTCGGCAACTGTTGGAGAATGGTCTTCACTTTTCTTGCTGCTTTTTCTATGTGAGTCTTTTCGCATCGCAAGTTTTCCGATGTCTGAAACATCGGAGCTGGTAGCAACAATAACCCCCATCAGATTGGCTTTTAAAAGTGACTGCCAGTCGTCTTTTGTGTCAAAAGCCTTAGCCATTGCAAGATCTCCGGCATAAGATAAAAGAAAATCGCTGCCAAGTTTTGCACCTGCTGCTTTCATAAAGTTTGCAAGCTTATCCGGGTCGCTAAAGACCTGTTTCAGAGCTTGAGTGCGGTTGCCGTTTGTAATTTGTATTTTAAGAGTTTCGACCAGTTTTTTATCTATAAGTTTGTTAAACGCTTTTACGCCTGCTTTTCCGGCTACGAAACCTATTACAAATCCGCCCGCATTGACAATAAGATTTTTGGTTAATTTACCTATTTCTTCATCAGAAATCTCATCTCGAGTCAAAGCTTCCGTATATCCCAGACCGCTTTCTGCAAGCAGACCGCCTATTGCCATTGTGTTTCCGCTTACAATCATAGCCGTCCCCAGAGGTGCTGCCGGCGTAAGACAAAGTACGCCGCCTATTACTGTAACTGCCATGCCGCTTAAGGAGGTTCCGCCCGTGTAGCGCTGGATTACCGTATCATTGTCGTTGGCCATTGCCTGTACAAGTTCTTCTGTAAATTCGTTTCCGTAAGCATTGTTATAAACAGTTTCATAATCCTGCGAAATTGCAAGCATTTTCTCTTCCGGATTGCCGCCCAAAAGTTTTGCGGCCCGTTCTTTTTGCTCTTTTATCCCGAATCTGAGCAGCATATTCAGTGCTTTATTTTTTTCATCTTCAGTTTTATATGCAGACAAATCAAGAGTTATTTCACCGTTTTCTTCTTTTATAGTAACGGGCAGATTGCCTTTTTTGATTGTTTCATTTAAGTGTTTTTTTACATCTGTTTCGTTTGAAGATACTGCATAATATTCATTATACAGTTCAATGATTTGTTTGCTTTTTTTATCCGGCATGCTGTCAGCATTTATTATTTTATCCGCAGAATCCTTAAAGTCTGTATATTTTTTATAAACGGAGGCTGCAAAGGTTAGTTCTTTTCCTTTTTGAATTGTTTGTTCAATACGTTCTTTGTCAAATTCAACTCCCCGTTCATACCGGTAAACTTCTTCAAAGCTTATCGGTTCATCTGAGTCAAATTCCGGCGGAATTCCGCTGCCTTTTATATTAAGTCCGTTATTTTCAACCGGAATTTCTCTGTTCTGGTGGTTTTCGGCTCTTTTTAAAAGTTTTTGAAGGTTTTCCTCAGTTTGTTCCGGATTTGAGGTTACAAGTTCATGTATTGATTTTTTTAAACTTTCAATGCTCGGGATTTTGTCAAGCATATTATCAATAAATTTATCAAAAAACTCGGCAAATTCTTCTTTGCTTTTTGAACCTTTGTTTCTGTCAAGAAAATCAAGCCCGCTTTGCTCATCTTTTTCATAAAGACGTCTTGTCAGCATTTTTTTCAAATGTTCACGGTTTTCAAGGTAATATTCCCTTTTGCTTAATTTCCCGTCCCGTGCAAGCATAAGATTGTCCGCACCTTCTGACTGAAGTGCCAGTGCTTCTTCTACGTTTGAGGAGGACATATCAGAATCAAAATGATTTTTTAAGGCATCGTAACCTTTTGTGATTATTCCGTTATCCTGTTTTTGATACAGAATGTAGGATTTGCTTACATCCTCCATTATAGTGTTTATCACTTCGTTCTGTGCTTCTGTTTCCGTTAAATCAACTGACGGCGGCTCTGTTGTAAATGTATGAGAAATTTGTGCCGGTTTTTGCGTTTGACTTTGTTTTTCTAAAGTTATTCCGGCTGTCTTTTCTGTTTTTATTTCGTTCGTAAATATAGTTTTGGCAGAAGAATTTTGTGCCGCAGGTAAAGTTTCAGATATTGACGGAGTAGAAGCTGTTTTTGAGGTATTTGTCTTGGTATCTGCTTCAAGATTTTTGTACCAGCTTCTGGCTTCGTCTGCAGTCAGTTTGCCTTCTTCAAGCATTATTGACACAATGCGCTCTTTTGGGACTCCTTTAAGATGAGGAGTCTGACGTATATACATATTGATTTTATTTTCTACACCCGGATTTGACATTTGCCGCCTTTTAATGAGATATAAATTATTTTTTGTATATATTGGCGGATTTTTTACCTGAAAACTTTAATTTTTAAGACTAAATTTTACGTTTGTTTACAAATAGGTGCTGTTGTATAATTTTTTTTGGTATTGTACAATAATTTTATGAAAAAGATTGTTTATTTATTAACTGCGGTTATGCTTGGTATGAATGCATGTTTTGCATATGAAATGACAAATCAGGAACTTTTAAAAGATATTTCAATGCAGCATGTAATTGATTCAATCGCCTATGATATGCTGAATGTTGCTCAGATAAAAAATCGGATGATTTTTACATATGACAAAGATGCAAAGAAGAAATTATTAAAATGTAATGATTCGCTAACTAAGCGGCAGGTATTGATATACGGAGATAATGTAGCAAAAGTTGCGGACAAAAACGAGCTGGCAGCGCTTATTGCTCGTGAAATAGTAAAGGCGGATGCTTCATACTGGGGCAATTTTAAAGGTTATATAGGCGCAACACAGATAAGATGCGCACCAAAAAAGTATGAGTTGTATTTTGACCGTGCAGCGGTTGATTTGATGGTAAAAGCAGGCTACAATCCTGTCGGGATGATTACATTCCTTCATAAGGTATATCCGCAGAAAAGAACTGACATAATTTCAACAACAAATCTTACAAGCAAACGGGTTATGTATGTTTATGAGTATATTTACAAAAACTATCCGGAATTTCTTGTAAATAACGAATACAAAGATAATATGTATTATCAGAATTTTCTTTTGACATCGACTGAAAACAGAGCAAAATTCTACGAAAAAATAAAAAATAAATCGGATGAGAAGATTAAGTATGAATAAATTTATACAGATATTTTTGTTTCTTGCAGTGTTTTTCGCCTCATTGATGAAAGCAGAGGCAAAGGTGTATGAAATGCTGCCGGAAATGCCTGAAAATCCTCTTTCCGAACAAGTTGTCGTAAAAAAATACGATTATACAAATACCACAAGAGTTCCGATTTATTTGAAAATAGAAGATACGTATAAAACTTCCGGTGATACGCAGACAGGTGATGAACTTACTTTTGTTGCAACCAGAGATGTAATTTATAATGATAAAATACTGGTCAAAAAAGGTGAAAAAACAACTGCAAGAATTAGATATTTTATAAGACGGGGAATGAACGGGATACCATCGATTTTAATTCTTGACGGATTTAATTTTGCAAATCTGGATGAAAGAAAATTGGATGCACATTATATGAAACGTGGCATTGACAATACTCTGCTGGTGCTTCCGCTAAAATGGGCATTGACTATTTTGTATCCGCTTGGTTCATTTACAAACTTTATAATTGGGGGAGAAGCCAGAATTTCTTCCAAAAAGGAAATTGTTCTGTATTATTATCCGGAGTGGATTCTGGAATAATTAAACTTATGCGGATTTTTTAGCGGCTTTATCTTTTAGAAATTCTTTTGCAACTTCAATTGCCTCCATTTCATCGTAAAAAACTCGATTTTCTCCGATTTGTTCAACAATCGAATGACTCTTAAGCTGGTTTAAAACATCTTCGTTTTTGATTACCAGAAGAATTTTAATCCGTTGTGACTTTAAACGTATAATAATATCTTCCAATGCAAAAATTGCCGAAATATCAAGCAAATCATTAGATTCATAGTTTAAAATAAGATATTTTGTACCCAGAACATCTTCAAATTTTGATATAAGCTGGGTTGCAGAGCCGAAAAAGAATTGTCCTGTAATGTGTACAACACGGATTTTGTGTTTGTAATCTGTTTCAAGAATTTTTTCCAGATGCATAATATCTTCGTCATAAACCGATTTTTGAATTATATGAGCTTTATCCGCAACCCGTTTTGCGTACAAAAGTGCAGCAATCGTAATTCCGGCGCCTACAGCGAAAATAAGATTGTAAAATACGGTAAGTAAAAATACTAATATAAGTACATACAAATCATCTTTCGGCGCAAATTTGATAACCTTAATAAGTTTTACATCAATTATGTCATAACCGATTTTGATAAGAATTCCTGCAAGTACGGCAAGCGGAATTTCCGATACAAAGTTTGAAAATTTGAAAAGTAAAAGACATAAAATAATCGGGTTTACTATTGCCGCAGCTTTTGTTGTAGCTCCTGTATTTAATGCTGCAACCGTTCTCATAGTAGCGGCTGTCCCGCAAAGAGAGCCGGTAAGAGAACAGATTACGTTGCCAATTCCCTGTGAAAATAAAAGTCTTTTCGGATTATGACGTGTTTTTGTCAAGCTGTCTGCAACAAGTCCCGTTAACATACTTTCGGCAGACAGAACAACAGCCAGAGTCGCCGCATACGGAAGATAGGCAGCGATTTTATGAAAATCAAATTCAGGCAGTGAAATCGCAGGGAAATTTACGGATATTTGAGAAATTTTGGGAACATCAAGACCCAGTTTTATTGAAATTATTGTGCAGGCAATAAGTGCAAGAATTTGGGAGGGAATATATTTATTAATTTTTTTAGGAATTCCGAAGACGATTAATAATGTCAAAAGTCCGAGCCACATTGCCGGCATGTTTATATTAGAAAGATTAACAATAAAATCTTTAATGCTTTCAAATGTATTTGATACAGTTGAGTGACCGATTAAGGGGTTTAGCTGGATTAAAATAATAATTACGCCGACTCCGTTCATAAATCCCGAAATTACAGGATACGGCACGTATTTTACGATATCTGAAATATTCGTTAAAGAAAATAAAATCTGGATTAATGCAGCAAGAAGCATAATGATGATAACAGCCTGCATATCCTGAGAAAGAGCGGCTGCGACAGACGCAATAACAATAGTCATAGGACCTGTCGGCCCCGAAATCATCGGAATTTTTGTGCCGAGGATACCCGCAATAAAACAAAGAATTATTGCACCCCAGATTCCGGCTCCAGCTCCGAAGCCGGTTGCAACACCGAAGGCAAGAGCCTGGGGTAATGCAACAATTGCAGAATTTATTCCGCCTAAAATATCCCCTGATAAAATTTGTAATTTCTCTTTAATATTCATCAAAGGCAGTTTATCAAAAACAAATCAGAGGTGCAAATTGGAAAAATCCAAAATCTATTTTGAATATTTAATAAAATCTTCTTTTAATTTTTGTACTGTTTTAACAAGTTTTTCGGAAAATGGTTCTTCATAAACACCAACATAGGTGTTTGCTTTTTTTGAATTTCTGTTGAAATATCTTGATATGGGATTTTGCCCCAAATTAGTAATCATACATCTCAGGCAGCTGCGTCTTACATCTTTGTTGTAGTTTTGCTCAGGTTTAACATAGATGTCTACATCATTTGCAAGTCCTTTAAGCGTTACTCTTGCTTTTTCAGCTTCTCCCGCTGCATAAGAGCCTATTTTCTTTGCGATTTTGGATTGTGAAGGCATGTAAAGCGCCATTCCAAAGCTAGGTTGATTTTGAATATTCATATAAGTTCCTCCTTTTTGCTAATTTTACTCTTTTACTCCGCCCTGCATGATATCGTTTATAAAATATTTTTTCCCTGCAAGAAACACTCCGATAACCGGAATCGTACAGATAACAGAACACGCCAAAAGCTGTCCCCAGAGTGTTATTTCCCTGAAGCTTCCTCTAAAAACAGCAAGTCCGACAGGAAGCGTTCTCATATTTTCGGTATTCGTTACAATCAAAGGCCACATAAAGCTGTTCCAGGTGGTTACAAACGTAAAAAGTGCGAGTGTTGCAACAGTTGGCATAGCAAGCGGCAGTGCAAGTTTAAAAAAACTCTGGAAAATATTGCAGCCGTCGATTTTCGCCGCTTCCTCCAAATCTTTCGGAAGCCCTAAAAAATACTGCCGCATCATAAAAATTCCAAGTCCGCCGAAAAGCCCCGGTAAAATTAACGCAGGATAAGAATTTATCAAATGAAGCTCCCGCATAAGAAAAAACAGCGGGATAATGTTTACCTGCGGCGGAATAAGCATTGTGATAAGTATAATTAAAAACAATGCGTTTTTGAAACGAAAATTGAGCCTTGCAAAAGCATAGCCTGCCATTGCCGCAAATATAACCTGTCCGAAAGTCGTAATTGATGCCACAATCAGGCTGTTTAAAAAATATCTGGCCAGCGGAATTTCGACAAAGACATTTTTATAATTTTCAAACGTCAATTTTCCGTAAAAGAATTTTGATGTCTGTGAAAAAATAGCGTTTTCATCAGCAAAAGAAAGATTAACCATTGCAACAAACGGATAAATCATACTTATTGCCATTAATATAAGAACAGCATACCCTAAAAACGTTCTTAACCTTTTCATGCAAAAAATTATATCATGTAAATTCTGTAAGTTAAATTATATTGATATTAGTCACACAAAATTAAAATTTTTCTATATCGCCAGAAAAAGGAAAGCAAACATAAAACAAAGTGAAACAGAGCTCAGCAAAAACCAGGTGTGCATTACAGGATGCTGATATTGCCAGATTTCTTTAATTGTGGATGCTGCATTTTCAATGGTCTGCATAATTAATTCTCCAAAAACTCTCTTTACATATTTAATTTTCTACATTTAGCAGAAATTGACATCACCTAATCGGTTGATTATTTTCGACCTTTAGGGTATTATCCGGTTATGGGAAAAGTTGAACTTTTGATGCCGGCAGGCAATCTGGAAAAGCTTGAATACGCCGTTCGTTACGGTGCCGATGCGGTTTATCTCGGGGTTGTGGACTTCAGCCTTCGAGCCATGCGAAAAGGTAATTTAATAACTCTTGAAAATCTGAAAGATGCGGTTGAACTTGCTCACAAACTTGGTGCAAAGTCTTATATAACGCTAAATATCTTTGCTTTTAACAGTGACATAAAACTTCTTGAAGAATGTGTGGAAAAATTTAAGGATGCCAATCCGGATGCGTTTATTGTGAGTGATTTCGGGATTTTTAATCTTCTTAGAAAAAATGCACCGGATGTCCCGATTCATGTAAGCACACAAACCAATACATTAAATTACGAAAGTGTAAAATTCTGGCAGGATTTGGGTGCAAGCCGTGTTATTCTTGCCCGGGAACTTCCGATAAAAGATGTTGCCGAAATAAGACAACATGTTCCTGATATTGAGCTTGAATGTTTCGTTCACGGCTCTCAGTGTGTTTCATTTTCAGGAAGATGTCTTTTGAGCGATTATTTTACCAAAGGAGAACGGAAAGCTAATCACGGCAACTGTTCGCAGCCCTGCCGCTGGAGTTATAAACTCGTTGAAAGCACCCGTCCCGATCAATATTATGAAATTAATCAGGATGAACGGGGGTCTCATATTTTGAGTCCTAAAGATTTGTGCCTTGTTGAATATCTTTCTCAAATGATAGATGCGGGTATAGATTCGTTTAAAGTTGAAGGGCGAACCAAAAGCCTTTATTACGTCTCTGCTGTTGCAAAGGCTTATCGTCAGGCAATAGATGAGGTTTTAAAAAATCCATCGGCTGATTTGCACAAATATTTCGTTGAATTGCAGAAAGTCGGCAACCGCGGCTATACAACAGGGTTTGCACTGGGCAACAATAATTTTGAAAGCTATAGCTATGATATTTCAAAGGGGCTTGCGGGAGCGGATTTTCTGTGTGAGTTCAAAGGTGCTTACGAACCTTTGAAAACAGATGAAGGTACATATTTTGCCGTAAAAATTAAAAACAAAATGCTTGTCGGTGATGAAGTTGAAATTATAACACCTGAGGAGCAGTTTACAACAAAGCTTCTTGCTGTAAAGGATGAAAGCGGCGAAAATCTCCCTCTCGGTAACACCAATGATGACGTCTATGTTTTGTTTGACAGATGTCCGAAAGATTACAAATATGCACTTGTACGCACAATAGGAGTAAAATCTCATGTTTCTTAGACCCGATTACAATCTGGAAAGTATTTATTCAATAAATTTAGATGAGCTTAAAAATCAAGGGATTAAAGCTATTTTGTTTGATTTGGACAGCACCATAATGGCATCAAAGTCTGCAAGATATACGGATGAAACGCTTGATTGGCTGGACAAAGTCCGTAAAGATTTTTTTGTTGCGGTTATTTCCAATAATAACAACCCCGAATATATAAAAAAAGTTGAAGCTGTATCTGATTTTCCGACACTTTTTGATGCAAAAAAACCGAGAGCTGCAATCGGGTTAAAATTTTTAAAAGAACATAGTATAAAACCCGAACAGGCAGTAATGGTAGGTGACAGACCGCTGACGGACGTATGGTTCGGGAAACGTCTGGGGTGTAAAACAATTCTTGTTGATTCAATAACTGCAAAAACCGAAAAGAAGATAGTACGATTTGTAAGAAAACTTGAGCGGTTATGTGTAAAGCATTAGACAAATATTCGGGGTTGAATTTCTGGCTGTAAAATGTTATAATGTATAATAAACCGTAAACACAATGAGGAATTAATATAATGCAGCATAAGGTTTTTGAACGATACCTGCGGCTTGGGAGTTTGGCTGATAAGGACAGAGAATGTGAACATTTCGGATTTTCACTTGCCGAGATGCTTATTGTGCTTTTGATAATGTCATTTATTGCAATAAGTATCCCGCTTATTCATTTTAAGAAAACCGAATTAAAGACAAAACGCAGTCTACATGGACGTTTTGAATGCTTTTATGACGAAACTGGTACTCTTAAGCAATACAGCAAAAATGAAGAGGGTGCAACCTTAATACCGCTTGGTAATGCTACAGAGTGTGTTTTCACCCCGCCTAAAAACGCAGTATTCTTTATGGTACACGCTGTCGGCGGAGGCGGAGGTGCTTCAAATGTGACAGGCAGCGGTTCCGCAACAAATTCAACAGATAAAGCCGCCTCCCCGTATTCACGTGGTCAGGTAAACAAAATGCCAGATTGGGCAAAGAATGCTATGGGTGCAGGATATTTTGACGGGTTGATACCACCTTACTCAGTTGAAAGATCCGGTCCAATGGCGAATATAACTTACGGACATGCCGGCACAGCCGGTGAAACAAATTCCTGGTTTTTCCCTAATTTAACAAATGTTCAAATCAAAATGACACCGGGGCTTGGCGGGGCTATAGGTGCCGACGGTGAAGATACGTTAGTAGAATTTTATGAAACAGATCCGGCAAGACCGGAAGTTGCTGCAGGCGATGTTATTGCAACATTTACTGCAGAAGGCGGTACTGCCGGTAACGGCTCAGGAAATATGCAGTTATGGCTTGACGGCGATAATTCGCTTTGTGATATAAAAGATCTTCCCGGACGAAAAATGCAGGTGGCTGATTTTGTAAGAAATATAGAAACAGATATTGATACATTCATGGAAACAAAAATGCCGCTGGATGCGGATGGAAATGTTCTGGCAGGCAACGGCGGTGCAGGTTCATACGGCAATCCTGCAGCAACGGGTACTGTAACGTATATTGTTAAAGGTATGACTTATGATGAAACTGATCTGGATGCAGTCGGTACCGAACAAACTAATGAAGTTCCATCTAATGTTATTAAGAAACCAAAATGTCTGGAGCCGACAACATGTGATGACGGTTCTAACGGCACTGTTTGTCCGGCAACAGCAGGTTATAATGGAGCGGTTGTAATATTATGGTAAAGAAGAATAAAACAAATATATATCTTTCCGGGTTTTCATTATTTGAAGCGTGCGTTGTAATGCTGATTGTCGCCGTATTTATTGCTATGTGCGCAAATGCCTATACAAAACGACACGTAACCTATCAGGAATCTGACGGGCACGGACGATATGAGTGCTATTACAAAGGCGGACAACTTGTCCAGCGCTATGTTGAAAATAACAGTGCCCGTAATAATGTTGGGGGGACAACCTGTGTATTTAGACCGCCAAGATATGCAAAATATCTTTTGATTAATGCAATAGGCGGCGGTGCGGGTGCTGATGCTGCCGGTGAGTTTGTAAGTTTATTTTACAATGCAATTGACCAGCCGCTGACGATTGATCCGGGTAAGGCAAATGAAAGTACTGTAATAAAAGATGCCGCCGGCAACTCTATTTATGAGGCGAAAGCAGGAACAGGCGAAATGTCTGTTACAAACTCTGCTGCGGATAGAGTAGGTAATTGTACAGTCGGAAACGGTATCGACACAGATGGCAAACCTCTTAACTTTGATTGTTCCGAATCAACCTCTATTTGTGCACAGGATGGTACAAATCTTGTTGTATATTACTGTAAAGCGGATCAAAGTTTTCAACGGATAGATATTCCTATTGCCGAGGTAAAAGCAAACAGGAGATCTTATTCCGGAAATACAATCAATTATGAAGATTTACAGGATTACATAAACGTAGGACATATGGATGCCGCTGATGCACTCGCTATGATACGTAACGGGCAAAGACCGTACAATTCCTATTTCACACTTACGGTTGAGTTTGATATGTCTACTTCTAAGAAGTCGCAGATGGTCGATTACTTGAATTTGCTGGGTATTGAAGGTGAGGACACTATTCAGGAAATTGGCCCGGGAGAACCCGGTAAACCCGGAGGAGTTGTCATTCTCTGGTAGTCAGAATTTTAATAAATAAAAAATCTTCCTTTTTAGGAAGATTTTTTTATTTTTATTCCGAATGCTATTGCGTAAATTTAGATTTAGTGATATGCTTTTAAAATGAGTTACGCAAAAAGAGGAAATATTATTAATAATTTGCCGCTGATGTTTGAGGTGGAAAACAAAGTCAATCCCTTGCGCATACATAATTTTAAAAAAGGATTGAGCGGTGAAGGATCTGTTATTTATTTTATTGAAAGAGAACTGCGTGTTGCAGACAATTTTGCACTCAATATCGCAGAAAACTTTGCCGCAAAATACAATAAAAATCTCAAAATAGTTCATCCTTACAATCATTTTGAAGTTTCAAATAAAAAGAAGTTTTATGATGATGAACTTGAAATTCTAAAAAACGATATGGAATTTTACGATTTTGATTTTCAAATTATAGATTGTGATGAAGTTTTGCCTTTTATAAATTGTATTTCTCCCGCTCATATTGTTATTGACTTTAATCCGGTAAGAAGTTATATTGACTTTGAAAAAGTCAGATATAAAATTACAGAAGTTGACGGGCACAACATAATTCCGGCAAGGTATGTTTCAGATAAGCAGGAATATAGTGCTCTACAGTTTAGACAGAAAGTTTATGAAAAAATATTTCCGTTTTTTACGGAGTATAATCAAAAATATGAGTCGCATTCAAATGCATATAATGTATTGAATGAATTTATAAATGATAGACTTGATAAATATGCGGAGGGAAAAAATAATCCGAATTGTGATATTCTTTCCAATTTAAGCCCTTATCTCAATTTCGGATTTATATCCGCACAAAGAGTTGCGCTTGAGATTTACAAGAGTTCGGCTTTGAACAAAAATAAAGAGACTTTTCTTGAAGAACTTATTGTACGTAAAGAGCTTGCAGACAACTTCTGTCTTTATAACAAAAAATTTAAAAGTTTAAAAGGTGCACCGTTGTGGGCTGCAAGATCACTCTTAAAACACAAAAACGATTTTCGACCGATAGAGTATTCGTTAAAAGAGCTTGAAAATGCAAAAACTCATGATATTATCTGGAATGCGGCACAAAATGAACTTGTTAAAAAGGGAAAGATTCACGGGTATCTAAGAATGTACTGGGCAAAAATGCTGTTAATGTGGACAGAAACACCTCTGGATGCAATAGAAACAGCGGTTTATCTGAACGATAAGTATGCATTTGATGCCCCTTCCGCTAACGGTTATGCCGGAATTTTGTGGGCAATTGCAGGACTTCATGACAGAGCTTTTAAGGAGCAATGTATTTCCGGTAAAATCAGAAGGATGAGTTATAAGTCGCTTTATCAAAAGTTAAAAAACAGTAGATATTTAAAAGACAACGGCTGACAAATATCCGCCGTTGTCAAAATGTCTTAATAAAAAATTTACTTAGTCCTTCATAACAGAAGTAGAACGTAAAAATGCCTTTTCTATTTCGCCCTCAACGTGTATCCCGCCGTCAGGTGATACAATAATTTCATATATATCAGGTGTTTTGCAATTGTTTTCCCCGCTCTTGCAGTTAGGAACTTTTTCGCCGTTTGTATCAATTGTTATAGTTACATCATTCGCAAAATCTGAGGACGGAATAAAGTATGCAATACCTTCGTTTGTGATAAAGCTTGGCGTTCCGAAGGTTCCTCCTCCGCCGGGAGTTCCGGGACAATGGATATCAGCTGCTTCTGTTGAAATTGTATTAAGTTTTAAGGCAACAAGTTCACAGAATTTTGTATTACCCGAAAAAGTCTTTGTTTGCCCGCTTATAATTACTGTGGGTGGCTCAGGATCGCCTGCATGGGTTAAATCAAACCCTTGATATCTTGTTCCGTCTTCTTTTAAGGCTTCCGGATAAAAATAGTCATCATTAATTAATTCAGTTACAACTCTTTCTATGTTATTGTATGCTTTTTTAAATAAAAGTTTCTGTCTGTCAGGCTGGGTTTGTTTTATTGAAGGAAGTATCATTGCCGCAATAACACCGACAATTGCCATTGTAACAAGAACTTCGCCAACCGTAAATGCTGATTTTTTACCAATCATAAATAACCTCGTTTATTTCTCTTCCCGAAATTTACATAATTATAATATGCCACTATTTAATATTTTAATATCATTATACAAACTTTAATTTACAAAAAATCATCTGTTTGATTTGTTTTTGGGCTTGTTAGGAAATCATTTCGTCTTGACGATTGTTATGGAATATGTTATAATTAAGGTAATATATAAACTTTGGGAGCAGATTATGTTGAGGAAGTTTGATGCCATTACTCTTGCCGAAATGTTGATTACACTGTTGATTATTGCTGTATTGTGTTTATTTGCACTTTCTACAATAAAACCTTATGACAAAACGTTTAAATGGCTCTATGTTCGTGTTTATCACTCTTTAGAAACAGCAGTGTACAATTCAATGATGACCAGAAATTCTAAAGAAGACGATACGCTTAACGGATTTCCGAAAGATTCGACAAGTTTTTGCAATATGCTTAAAGAATATATGAACTCAGCCCCTGATGATGATGTTCCAGGAGAAGTTGTCCCAAAATGCGAGGCAGGAAGAGATTTAGATATTAACGCAACAGATTTCCCTGAAGAAGATGTTCAAATTTTGTTAACTAACGGTGTGAAATTGTGGATTGCATCTGATGGCGGAGATCCTTATGTGTTGGATGAAGTTATTGACGGTACTCCTGCCAATATGAAATATTATATAGTATATGCGGATTTGAACGGTTCAAGAGGGCCTAATGCCGCTCAGTGGGATGATACAGGCAATATAAACTGGACAACGGATTACAAAATGGTTGATATCGTTGCATTTGTTGTAACCGAGGCTTCAGTTGTAGTTCCTGTCGGACCGCCTGAAATTGATACAAGATATATGCAGGCATCAGTAATTTATCCGGCTGATGATGAAAATTGTCCGGATTGCAACAGGTCTGTGCCAAACTCCTACTACTGGGCAAAACATGATGCCTGGGGTGACAGCAAATCTTTAGCAGAGCCGATGTCGTTGAATTTTGCGGGTAAATTCCCAGCAAACAGTCCGTTTGCAATTACCTACCCGGAAGCTAATGCTGTTAATACAGCTGAAGGCTGTACTGATGAAAACAACAAAATTTCGCAGTGTTTTGTAAGTATTGAGGAATACAACTAGTTTGACACCAGATTAAATAAACCTGAAAAAGCCCGATTTATCGGGCTTTTTTATGAAAATATTTTTTCAGGCAGATTATTATTTCGTGAAAAATATAAGAAACTGTTAGAGTTTTAAATATCTTCATTTTCGGCTTTTATCTTGTTATAATCAACTCCGCCGACAGCCTTGTATAAATTGATTGTTGAAATAAGGTAATTTATTTTATTGGATATTTCAGCCCTTTCACTTAACAGGACTGCTTCTTCGGCTTTTAAATGCTCCAGATTTGATTTTGCACCGATATTTAATTTCTTTTCGCTTAATTTGAATTTCTCTTTTTCAATTTCTGTGCGTTCAAGACTTTTTGCATAATTTTTCTTTGAAAGTTTTGCGGTGGTAAGAGAGTCGTTAAGCTCCTGAATTGAAGTTAAAAGCACTTTTTCATAAAGCTGCTCGGCTTTTTCATATTCAAGTTTGTTGTATCTAAGATGCGCAAGTTTGGCTCCGCCCGTAAACAAATCGAATGAGGGCATAATTCCGACATTTGATAAAAAGGTATGAGAATCAAAAATATGCGAAAGATTGTTATATGCATTAAAACCGGCTTGTCCGTAAATCGTAAATTTGGGAAGAAAGCTTCTTCTTGCAACTTTTACATCATACCCGATTTTTTTAATATAATCTTCTGTTTTTATCAAATCCGGTCTTTGAGAAATTGCATCAGCCGTAATGCTTTCCGGAATATCAGGCAGAGTAAGATTATCAAAATTGTTCCGTATGATTTCTTTTGTATTACGATCACCAAGCAATACGATTAATTGATTGTATATCGTATCCTGTTTGTTTTTGTAATCGTTCAATTCTTCTTCAAAAACAGTTAAAGCCTGTCTTTCAACAAGAACTTCAACAGTGGAGCAAAGTCCGTTGTTGTATTTTATATTTTGCATTTCGGTTATTTTTTTCTGAAGGTCAACAAGTTTTTCCTGATTTTTTATTAGTTTGTCAAGTTTTATAAGGTTAAAGTAGTTTGATGCAACTTCTCCTGTCAAATTTATATATGATGCCCGTTCGTTTTGTTTGATTATATCCCTCTGCTTTTCAATGCTTTTTGTTCTTAATCGGTTTTCGCCCCATATATCAACTTCATACGTCATTGTCAGCGGAAGTAAAAATCTTGTTTGTGAATAATCTGGAATTAACATATCGCCGAATCTGGTTGTGGCTCCTGTAATTTCCCTTCCTATACTACCGTTAAATCCGATGTATGGAAGTTCATTTGCAAAAGCCTCTTTTACAGCCTGATCAGCCTGTTTGGATTTAATTGTCGCAATTTTTAAATCCTGATTGTTCTGATATGTTTTCATTATTAGATTAACAAGATTGTCGTCATTGTATTGTTTCCACCAGTTGATATTTACATAATTAAGCCTGTAATCTTCATCGGGAGTTTCTTTTGCATAAACTGCGCCGAATGAGCACAGCAAAGCCAGGGTTAAAAGTATCTTAAAAATTTTCATATCCACAATTCCTTTACAATTTTATCCTAACATAAAAGAAATTTATTTTTACAAGATATTGCATTTTTTAATTTTGTGTTACTCTAAAATTACAGAGAAAAATATTGATAATTTATAGAGAGGTTTATTATGGAAGATCAAAACACTAACCGACCTTTCGGGGAAGATAGCGAGAACGAAATTAAACCTATTGATAAAGAAGAACTGGAAAAAAAGGCCAAAGCGAAGTTAAAAAAGAAACGCCCCGAATATAAGAAAAAAAGAGTAATTATTCCGACAATTTGTGCAGTGATACTTGTTTTTATCGGAATATTTATGGCGATAAATTCAACATTTTACCAGTCAACTGATGATGCCTTTGTTGAAGGTCATATAATTCAGGTAGCGCCAAAAGTCGCAGGACAGGTAATCAATCTTTATGTCGACGACAATCAGGAGGTAAAACAAAACCAGATTCTTGTTGAAATCGACCCGACGGATTATCAGGTAAAATTAAATCAGGCAGAAGCAAAACTTGCAGAAGCAAGAGCAAAACTGGGTGTAATTGAAAAACAGGTGGATGAAAATACTTCAAAAGTTGATTTTACAGTTCAGGAATTAAATTCCGCCGTATCAAAACTGGATTTTGCCGAAAAAGATTATACAAGATATGCAGAAATGTATAAAGAAGGTATTGTATCAAAACAGGAATACGACAAAAGTTTAAATATGCTGACAGTTGCGCAGGCAAATCAAAAAGCTGCCGATGAAAATAATAAAGCAGTAAGAGCAGCGCTTGAAGCAAACAAAGCTCAGGTAAAATCGCAGGAAGCCGAGATTAAACGTCTTGAAGCCGAAGTTGATCAAGCAAAGATAAATCTTTCATATACAAAAATTTATGCGCCTGAAGACGGCATGGTTTCTGCCAGAACCGTTGAAAAAGGTAATTACGTGCAAATTGCACAGCCAATGCTTTCAATAGTGCCCCAAAGAGTCTGGGTTGTTGCAAACTTTAAAGAAATCCAGTTGACCAACATGAAAAAAGGCCAGCCGGTGTGGATTAAAGTTGATACATATCCGCACAAGAAATTCAAAGGACACGTTGACAGTATTCAAAGAGCAACGGGCGCAAAATCATCTTTGTTTCCGCCGGAAAACGCTGTCGGAAGCTATGTAAAAATAGTTCAAAGAGTACCTGTTAAAATCCTTTTTGACGAAGATGTTTCAGAGTACAACATAGTTCCGGGAATGTCTGTTGTACCCAGAGTTAAAATAAAATAATATTTTTAAGAGGTTTTACGATTATGTAAAACCTCTTTTTTGAAGTGATTGAGAAAGTTTCAGCATTATCGCAAAATTTTTGAGAGTCATTTAAAGGTAAGCCGTAAAAATGTTCATAATCCATAAAAGCGGCATCACCTGATAAAATCAAATCCCCGCCTCAGTTACAGGAGATATATTATGGAGGAAGAAAAAAAGGTAAACCCCTATATAGTCGCACTTTCGGTTTTGCTGCCGTCATTTATGTCATTGGCAGCCTCATCTGCGACGAATGTATGCCAGCCCAATATTGCCGGATATTACGGCGCTACACAGTATGAAGCAAATACCGTAATTACATCATACATAATTTCAGGCGGTGTAATGCTTCCTGTTACAGGCTTTCTGGTCAGAACAATCGGTAAAAAACTTCTTCTCTATTACAGTATCTGGCTTTTTTGTATCGGAGCTGTTATGTGTATCCTTGCGCCGAATCTTCAGATGCTGATTGCAGCCCGCATTGTGCAGGGGATTGGAAGCGGTTGTATTTTACCTTTGTGTCAGGCAATTCTGCTGGAAGTATTTCCGGAAAATCAGCGGGGAGTTGCAATGGGACTTTTCGGAATTGCGGCTATGTTTTCTCCTCTTGCAGGGCCGTTTTTAGGAGGGTATTTAACCGACAATTACAGCTGGCAATGGGTGTTTATCATAAATATTCCGCTGTCTATGATTTCATTTTTACTTGTAAAATTATTCGTTAAAAAAGATATCCCGCCGAAACAAAAATATAACAAAAAATTTGATATAGTCGGCTTTTCAGCCGTTGTTGTGGCAATGGGCTGTATGCAGATTGTACTTGATAAAGGTCAGCAGTACAACTGGTTTGATACCCCCTGGATTTGCTGGCTTACCGGAATTTGTATTTTTTCATTTGTGCTTTTTTATGTTTGGGAACTTGAATATAAATATCCGCTTATTGATATAAGAGTATTTAAGGACAAAAATTTTTTAATAGGAACTTTTGTCTGTTCATTTTTGAATATAATGCTTTATTCAACCCTTCTTCTTGTTCCGATGTTTGTACAGAGTCTTTTGGGATACAGTCCGTCAATGTCAGGTTTTGCAATGTTTCCAAGAGCTGTTGCATGTCTTATCGGACTGCTTGTAGTCGGTGAAATTTCAAGGTTTTTTGAAAGCCGGCTTCTTGCAACAATCGGGCTTTTGATAATGGGATTTTCCGTATTTCAACTCTCAAATCTTAATACAACAGCTTCAATTGAAACGGTAATTCTGCCCAATATTCTTTTGTGTATAGGTGTTCCGACCGCATTTATCCCGATAACGGCACTTGCTTTCCAGACACTTGATGCGAAAAGAACGGCAGATGCCGCAGCCCTTCATGCTATGTTTAAAAATGTGATTACTGCAGTTGCAACATCGGTTTCTGCAACTTTTATCGCCCGTGTTTCTCAGGTTCATCAAACCTATCTGGTACACAATCTTTCCGGTGAAAATCCTCATTTTTATCACAAATTGATGGCTGCTCAGGTGAAATTTTCAACATATTTTAACCATTATACAGCCGCACGAAAAGCAGGCGGAAGCCTTTATAATCAAATGCTTGCACAGGCAAGACTGTGTTCATTTTATGATGCCTTTCAATTGCTTGCGCTGTTGTGTATTCTGGTTATTCCGTTTGTCATAATCCTTAAAACAAAATCTAAAAAACGAAAGTCAGCTTAACATTTAGATTTGTTAAGAGTTTTCGAAACATAAGGCAAAATTTTTTGTTTTTTTCTATTATAATTGTAGTGAAAAACGGTAGGGATTATGTCAAATCAAGTAACTGTAACTAATACCCCCAGAAAACCTTTCGGTATGTTTAAGAGTGTAGCGAATGCCAAAAAGGCAAATCTTACTTATGCGCCGAGAAGAAGCTACCGGAACCATACTCATGATATTGTAGAAACTCATACAAAGGTAAAAGCTCTTTTAGGCTCTTTAGCCGGAGTAGCATTTTCAACAGCTATAGTTGCAAAAAAACAAAAACTTTCATTAAAAAATCCGTTGAATATATTTAAATTAAAATATGGAATGAAAGAGATGATAGCTGTTTGCGGACTTGGCATAATTGGCGGGGCATCAGGCGGGATGATAGGTTCAGACAAGAAAAAAGAAAAAATGGATGAAGGCGTTTTTCAATTCATGAATGCAACCGTTCCGCTTTTAGGTGTTCATCCCGTTACAAAGATGATTGACAACTCAAAATATAAACAGAATTTACCGCTGCGTGTAGCAGCAATTATTGCCGTTCTTTTTGCGGGTATGAAGGTGGCAGCTGAACTTTCAAACTTTATTAATGACCCGCATGACAAAGTTCCGGACAGAAAATTGACAATATGGGATTCTATTGCCAATATTGATGATGCTGTCGGTGCATTTGCCATTGCAAAAATCCCTGTTGTATCACAGCTTGAAAAAATTCTCCCGCTAATTTATGTGTGGTGCGGATATAGAGCCGGAAAAAGCAACTAGAAATTTAAAATTTTGATTTTCTCTTATTCAATGCTTTGAATTTTTATCTGTCCGTTTTGTTCAACAAATTGAACATTTTGTTTTGGCTGATTGTTATAAATCCTTTGCATTGCAGGTTCTGTCAGCTTAAATTCTTCAGTCTTTTTGGCGTCTTTGTTTTCCTGAACCTCTTTATAATCGTTGTATTCTTGATATCTGAATTTCATATCATCAATCATTTTCATATCATGAACCTGACTTCCGCCAAGTCCCATCGGGGAATTTATAAGATTCATCATACTTCCCGCATCCATTGCAGGGTTTGCGAAAGCTGAGGTTCCTGCTATTACAGCGGCAGTAAAAATTAAATACATAATCTTTTTCATCTCAAAATCTCCTTATTTTACCCTGAATACTACATTTGCAACAGAGGTTACTTTTTTGTCAATTGTTGTTGTATCATTTATACCGTAGTCGGAAACACTGGTTGAATCAGCCGGAGTAATTTGAAAAACTCCCATTCTTACCGATTGAATTTTTCCGACACGATTGTTGGTTGCTTTTAGCATAGCTGCAGCCCGTTGTTTTGCATCAACCGTTGCATCTTCCAACAGTTTAACCTTTAAATCGGAAAGCTGCGAATAAAAATATAAAGGCGGCATAACATTTATTTCAATTCCCTGAGCAATAAGTCCGTCAATATCAATTGCAATATCTTTGATTTTGTTCACGTCTTTTGAATTTATTACAACAGGCTGAGAATGAGTGTAGTTTTCAACTATATTTGTCATGCTTCCGTTCGGATTTTGTTTGTAGGTGTAATATCCGTGAGAAGATTTAAGTTCAATATTTTCTTTTGCAATCCCTTTTTGTTCAAGATATTTCATGACAGCAGGAATTTGTTTTTGAGCCTGATTGTAGGCAGAAATTCTGTCTTTCTGTTTTGTTGTAATATTAAACTCCAGTCTTGCGCTGTCGGATTTGACAATTTGATATGCAGAACCCGTTACGGTAATTGTGTCTTTTGAAAAAGTTCCGGTAATTACTTTAGCAGCAGCAACAAGCCCGAATGCTAAAATGATTGCAAGTGTTACAATCTGTAGTTTTTCCAATTTTTCAAACATATTTTAATACCCCTTTCACATAACCTTTTTTATATTATTATAATAACATAAATTATAATATATTTCTTTATAAGCCGGTTGTTTATATAGATTTATGAAGTAGTAGAATAAAATCGGATATGAGTGTATAATCTAAAAATTGAAATAAGGAGTTAAATATGTCCAGATATGTAGAAGAAGTTTTGCAAAAGATTGAAGATAAAAACAAATATGAACCCGAATATCTTCAGGCTGTTGAAGAAGTTTTAAAAACCATTGCGCCGGTTGTTGATAAACATCCCGAATACAAAGAACTGGCAATTCTGGAAAGAATGACGGAACCTGAAAGAATAATAACATTCAGAGTTCCGTGGGTGGATGATGAAGGTAAAATTCATGTAAACAGAGGTTTTCGAGTTCAATACAGCGGACTTATCGGCCCTTATAAAGGCGGATTGAGATTTGACAAAAGCGTCAACCAGTCAATTATGAAGTTTCTGGGGTTTGAACAGATATTTAAAAACGCATTGACTGGTCTTCCGATAGGCGGTGCAAAAGGCGGCTCTGATTTTGATCCTAAGCACAAATCTGACATGGAAATTATGCGTTTTTGCCAGAGTTTTATGACAGAGCTTCAAAGACATATCGGGCCTGATGTTGATGTTCCGGCAGGCGACATAGGTGTCGGAGCACGTGAAATCGGTTATTTGTACGGTCAGTACAGACGTATAAAAGACAGATATGACGGCGGAGTTTTGACAGGCAAAGGGCTGGAATACGGCGGTTCGCTTGTGCGGACTGAGGCAACCGGCTACGGGCTTGTGTATTTCATGCGGGAAATGCTTAAAGCAAATGGTAATCAGTCCCTGGAAGGCAAAACCGTTACTATTTCAGGCTCCGGCAACGTTGCGATTTACGCATGCGAAAAAGCGAGGATGCTGGGTGCAAAAGTCGTTGCAATGAGCGACAGCAACGGTTGTATTTATGATGAAAACGGAATTGATCTTGATATTATAAAACAAATTAAAGAAGTTGAGCGGGGACGGATAAAAGACTATTTGAACTATCATTCAGCTGCAAAATATATAGAACGTACTGGAGAGGATTCTCCAATATGGGAAATAAAAACTGATATTGCACTTCCGTGTGCAACGCAAAATGAAGTCACATTGAATTCCGCAAAAAAACTGGTTGCAAACGGTGTTATTGCCATAGGTGAAGGGGCAAATATGCCGTGCAAACTTGAGGCAACCGAATACTTCCTTGAACAGGGTGTGCTTGTCGCTCCGGCAAAAGCTGCAAATGCCGGCGGTGTTGCAACATCAGCTATTGAAATGAGCCAGAATTCAATGAGATATTACCTTTCATTTGAACAGGTTGACAAAATGCTTGATGCAATTATGGTCAATATTTTCAAATCAACGGAAGATGCCTGCAAAACTTATAACCTTGGTATAAATTATGTTGCGGGCGCAAATATTGCGGCATTTACAAAACTTGCAAAAGCAATGATTGCACAGGGAATAATTTAATTTTCAAATTCTGCCTGACCGTCTGATTTTGTTAAAGATCTGCGGGATTATAATTTTTCATAAAAAAGGAGATGTTTTATGAAAAATTATAAAAAGCCGTCAGATGAGGAATTACGCAGAAAACTTGATGAAATTTCATATAGAGTCACCCAGCGGAATGCAACTGAGCGTCTGTTCAGCAGTCCGCACAACAACAATTTTAAAGACGGAATTTATGTGGATATTGTAACAGGCGAGCCTTTGTTTTCCTCCCGTGATAAATTTAATTCCGGCTGCGGATGGCCTTCTTTTGCAAATACAATAAGCGACGACGCCGTAAACGAATTTACGGATACAACATACGGATTTTTAAGAACAGAAGTTCGAAGCCAGATTGGGAATTCTCATCTGGGGCATGTTTTTAGTGACGGACCGAAAGAGTTTGGCGGACGCAGATATTGTATTAACGGTGCAGCTTTAAAGTTTATTTCAAAAGATAATCTAGAAAACGAGGGGTACGGGGAATACCTTTCATTTTTTGAGTGATGTAAAATCAGGCGCCGCCGCAGGCGGCGCCTGAAAAATACTTTGGTTAAATCAATTACGCCCGACATGGTGTCCGGATTGGCAATATGCTGCAACCTTGTCATTTTTGTGTTAAAGCATAGCGATTTTTCAGTTGTTCCGCTCTATCAGAACTACATTGTAAAACGTCATTCTGACGTAAGTCAGAATCTATTAATGCTGATTATTCCGGTACATTTGGCTGCAAGGTTGCCTTAAAAAATAAAACGCCGGTGATTTATCACCGGCGTAAAGTTCTTATCTAGAGGGTTTTTGTTGGTCTGGTTGAGGTTTTTGAGAGTCATGTCTAAAATCTTTTCTATGGAAATCTCCCTTTCTGTGGTCACGGCGATCAAATTTGTGGTGGTGTCTGTGATGATCAGGACGACCGTATTCCCCATGCATCGGCGGCATCGGACGGTGCCATCCTATAGGTGCCGGCATCGGTGCAGGAGCCGGTACAGGCGGTTTTGCAAATGTTGTAAATACACACAATGCGAGTAAACATCCGGTAAATGCACCTGCTGTTATTAATGAGAATTTTTTAAACATATCATGTTCACATTTACACACTTTTTCATCATTTTTGATTTCTTCATTTCTAATTTCGTATGACATTTAACCTCCTTTACTTCGTTACATTCTTATAACGAAACAGCATGTAAAATTGTTCATTTTATATTTCAAAAATTTTCTTTAAATACCCGCAAACTATTGAAAATGCTGCTTTTGTCTGGATATTATCACAAAGTGCATTCAGCATCATAAAGTCATGTATTGTACCGTTCATTCGGATATTTGTTACAGGTACACCGGCTTCATCCAGTTTTCTTGCATAATCTTCCCCTTCATCTCTCAGAACATCGTTTTCGACCGTAAGTATTAATGCAGGCGGAAGATTTTTCAAATTATTAATGTCGGCTTTTAATGGAGATACAAGGATTTCATCTCTTAATTTTTTGTCAGGCAGATATGCTTTCCAAAAATATTCCATTGATTTTTTAGTGAGCCATGGCCCTTTTTGAAATTTGTCATAAGATTCTGTATCCATTGAAGCATCAGTTACGGGATAGAGAAGAATTTGAGCTTTTATAAAATCAAGATTGTTTAATTTTGCCTTAATTGCGCATGCCGCAGCCATATTTCCGCCTGCACTGTCGCCTGCAATAACAATTTTTTCTCTGTCTAAATCAAATTCATCAGGATAATTGTAAATATATTGAAGTACACCGTAGATTTGATTTAAAGCTTTCGGATAGGTAGTTTCCGGCGCTCTGTCGTAGTCAACAAAAATTACTGCAGCATTTGCCCCTGTTGAAAGACGTTTGAGAAGAATATCATAAACTTCTCTGTCGCCCATGACCCAGCCGCCTCCGTGTGCATAAACGATTACGGGAAGTTTTCCTTTGTAATTCAACGGTTTTATAATTCTAACTTCGACATTCCCTTCATTTTCCGTTAAAAAAGTTGCATCCGTTACATCGGCTTCAATATTTACGGGGAATTTCCGCTGAACAGACAAAAGAAATTCTCTGGCTTCGGATTCTGTCATTTCATAAAGCGGTTTTGCATCAGAATTTTCAAAAGTTTTAAGAAAACTTTCAACGTTTTTTAATAAATGTTCATTTTTACTCATTTTAACACCTCACATTATTCGTAAATTTTTGACATTACATTTTTTTACGAATTAATATAAGATGTTACCCTCAAATATCTATCCGGACAGGTTATTCAACATTTTTTATCGGGCGGCACGGGTTGCCGACAGCAAGAACATTTGACGGAATATCTTTTGTCACAACGCTTCCGGCTCCGATTACAGTGTTATCTCCGATTGTAACACCCGGCATGACACAGACGTTTCCGCCA
The DNA here is from genome assembly GCA_944322785.1 of Candidatus Gastranaerophilales bacterium. Lineage (GTDB taxonomy): Bacteria > Cyanobacteriota > Vampirovibrionia > Gastranaerophilales > Gastranaerophilaceae > Scatenecus. The sequence continues at coordinate 39,889 of CALUPW010000011.1, forward strand.
AACCATACGTTGTTTCCGACAGTAATCGGTTTTGCCGATTCAATTCCCGAGGCTCTTTCTTTGCTGTTCAGAGGGTGCGTTGCCGTATAAAATCCGCAGTTTGGACCAATCCAGACATTGTCGCCCATTTTTACTTTTGTACAGTCAAGAATTACTAGGTTGTGATTTGCATAAAAGTTGTCGCCGACTTCAATATTGTAGCCGTAATCGCAGAAGAAATTCGGTTCCACAAAAGGATTTTCCCCGATTTTCCCGAAGATTTTCCGAAGATTGCTTTTTCTCGTTTCAAATTCTTTCGGGCTTAACTGGTTGTAATACTGGCAGAGAGTTTTTACATTAATTCTGTCATACAACAGTTCGGCATCCGACGGGTTGTAATCAAGTCCTGCTATCATTTTTTCTTTTTCATTCATAAGTTATATCTCCTTCTCTGTCAAATATTTTATCACGGGTTTTATACCGCTTGTCAATTCCTTTATTAGAGCTATTTTTAATAAAATTTGCTTTATTATTTCTTGTTGTTGTATAATAAATGAGTTCTTAAAAGTAAAGGTGATTAAATAAAAGATAGTTATGCAAAGAGAACTTTCACATAAAAAAGTCGGAATTCCGAGAGCGATTTCATATTATAACAATTATCCGTTTTATTACGGCTTTTTCACCTCTCTCGGAATTGAAATTGTTTTGTCTGACAAAACAACAACTAAAATTATTAATGAAGGCTGCAAATACGTAGTTTCCGACACATGCCTTCCAATAAAAGTTTTTACGGGGCATGTTGTTAATTTGCTTGATAAAGGCTGTGATGTAATTTTTGTTCCGTCAATTCAATCAACCGGTTATAAAATCAACAATTGCAGTAAAATAAGAGGTTTGCCGGAAATTATTCGAAACGTTATCAACCGTGATTTTAAGATGATTGAACCCACGCTTGACAAAACTGAAAACATAACTTTTAAAGATTTCTGGAAAAATACTGCCGGATATTTTGGAATAACTGATGAAAAAGTTATAAATAATGCAATTAAATCCGGCTGGAAGGTTTATAACGACTTTATTGCAATGACAAAATCAGGCATCGGATATCATGAAGCTCTGGAAAATGCAATCAACGGAAAAATCGTTAAAAAGAGTGTAGATATTGTAAAACCTCTTTCAGTTGCGATTATGGGGCACGGGTACAACCTTTTTGATGACAGAATTTCCATGAACATAATTAAAAAACTGGAAAAAATGGATGTAAAAGTTTACACATCTTTGAACGTATCTCACAAGGATGCAGTTGATTCGATTGCTGGTATCGGAGAAATTCAATACTGGGCAAACGAACTTGAACTTACCGGAACGGCTGCATATTATCTTTTGAACAATAAAGTCGACGGAATTATTGCGCTTTCTGCCTTCGGATGCGGGCCGGATTCGTTGATGGTTGATGAAATGATGTATCACTGCAAAGAAACAGGCATGCCTTTAATTCATCTGACAATTGATGAGCATACGGGTGAAGCAGGTTTTGTAACTCGGCTCGAGGCTTTTGTGGATATGATGATGAGAAAGAAAAGAAATCTTCTTAACAAACAATCCGCAAAAACTCCCAAAACTGCGGCAGAAGTTGTTAAAATCCGTAATGATAAAGTGTTAACGGGTTCTGCAAAATAATTTTTCATTATGACAAAACAAGATTTTGATAATAAATTATATTTTTATTCCGGCGCAATCCATATTCATTCTGATTTTTCCGACGGAACAGGAGATATTTTTGAGATAAGCCGTGCCGCAAAAAAAGCGGGGCTTTTCTGGATAATTGTCACAGACCATAACAGTATGGAAATCAAAGAAGGCATTTACAACGGAGTTTATGTGATTAAGGGTGAGGAAATTTCGCCGGAGCATGAAAATCATTATATTGCTCTTGATATAGATCAAACAATATTGCCATCTGCGAACCCCGCTGATTACGTTGAAAAGGTGCGAAGTCATGGCGGTTTCGGGTTTGCTGCGCATCCTGATGAGGCAGAAAACCGTAAAAACAAAGCAAAACCAATCAGGTGGCCCGACAAATCAGTTGAGGTTGACGGTATTGAGATTTGGAACTGGTTTTCGGATTGGGCGGACAACTATGACGAAACTAATATTTTTACGATAGCAAAAGCTTATTTTTTACGTCACAACCTGATAAAAGGACCGCATGCCGAAACTTTAAAATGGTGGGATGATTTGAATTTAAAACGTCAGGATATTGTTCCTGCAATCGGCGGAGTTGATGCGCATGCTCTTAAAATTACAAAATATATTCTGCCGGTTAAAATTTTTCCATACCTCTGCTGTTTTGAAACGTTAACGAACGTTATTACCTTAAAAACTCCGATGCCTGAGGATTTTGATGAAGTTAAAAGAATAGTTTTAAATTCCATAAAATCAGGAAACAATCTGATAATTAATAAAAGATATTCAAAAACGCCCGATTATCCGCTTTTTCAAATTGTAAACGAAGAACAGTCCGTAATTTCAGGCGGAGAAATATTATTGACCGAAAATACTTATCTGCATATAAAACTCCCGCAAAATGCTGATATAAAAGTTATAAAAGACGGCATGCCTTATTTTTCCGATAAATCTAAAAAAGCCGCTTTAAAACTCACTAAAGCCGGCAAATACAGATTTGAAGCATATTTTAAAAACAATCCGTGGATTTTTTCAAACCCGATTAAGGTAAAATAAATTTGTGATAAGATTAATTTTATGGAAAAGACAAATTTAGCCATAGATTTTGAAAAAAATAAAATGGGAAATAAAATTCCGGCAAAAGACAGGATTATTGCCTGGCCGAGGATGGGACGGGTTGATATTCCGTTAAAGGCGCTTTTGCTTTCGCTCGGTGCAAAAGTTGTGATTCCGCCGCCAAACAGTAATGAAGCTCTTGAAATTGGGGTAAGAAACAGTATTGAAGGAATTTGTCTGCCTTATAAACTTAACCTTGCAAATTACATAATGGCACTCGACAAAGGCGCAAATACCTTGATGATGTTTCAGGCTCCGGGGTCATGCCGTCTTGGAAATTACACCAAAATGGCTCAAAAAACTCTCAAATCCATGGGTTATGAGTTTGATATGGTAATTTTTGATATGTACAGAAGCAAAATGAAACAAACACTCCATGCTTTCTGGCATGTTACTCATTGTATAAATCCGTGGTGTTATTATAAAGGTTTCAGCCTCGGGTTTAATAAATTTTTTGCAATAGATACGGCTGAACGTTTGCTTTTTTATACACGCCCACGGGAACTTAACAAAGGTGATGCCGAAAAATGTTACAACAAATGGCTTAAAATTACTGATGAAACAAATTCAGTCTGGAAAGCCAAAAAGTTAAAAAAACAAATTATAGAAGATTTCAAAAAAATTCCGATTGATAAAAATAAAAAAGTACCTGTTGTGTATTTGATAGGTGAATTTTTTGTTCTGCTTGACCCTTTTACAAATCAGAATATTGAAAAAGAATTGGGTGAAATGGGTGTAGAAGTTCAAAGACAGATTATGTTCGGGGATTGGCTTGAACACGTCTTAAAACCGTCGATTTTTTACCGCAAAGAATCTCACAGAGAGCGTTCCGTCAAATATGCAAAAGACTATATGAAAAGACCGATAGGCGGCGAATGTATTGAAACAATCGGGGATACGGTTTATGCGGCAAAGCACGGTGTTGACGGGATTATTCATATTTCACCGTTTTCATGTATGCCGGAAATCGTTGCACAAAATATTCTGCCGAAAGTCAGTAAAAACGAAGATATTCCGGTTTTGTCGCTTGTATTGGATGAACAGACCGGTAAAGCCGGCTATATTACAAGAATTGAAGCGTTTATCGACTTGATAAAACGAAAAAAGATGAGAAAAAGTTAATTTCAAGCATGCGGCTTTTTTCTGAATGCTAAAAAATAACCCCCGCCACATTAAGCGAGGGTTATTTTTTTTATTACCATTTGTTGATTGCAAATGCCATTACGATAATTGAGGCAACACCTTTAAGTGTATCACATATCGGGGTAATCCAATCGTTTCCGGCAATTTTCCTCGGAACAACAATCGTGTCGCCTGGTTCAATACTGCTGCAATTTCCTATTTTTTCGGCACGTCCGTTTACTGACACCTTGTATAGTCTGAATTTGTTTGCGTTCGGTGTGTAGCCGCCAACTTCTTTAATATAATATTTTGCATTGGCGCCTTTTTTATAAACAAATGACTGCTCATTGTAGACTTCGCCGATAATACTTACATGGTTTGAAGTTCTCGGAATATAAATATCATCCCCGTCCTGAACCTCAAGGTTGTCAATATCTTTGATTTTATCAAGCTCATTGTTTTTGATATTTAAAGCAATCTGTCCGTTGTATTTCTGCGCAACAGTCTGGTCATCAGCCTTCAACATTTCAAGCATATCGGCTTTTGCCTTCTGATCTCCTTCGGTGGGTTTGTAGGCGCTTGCCATACGTCCTTCAATAAGTTTAATGTCACGTTCGTTATTTTTGTGAGCAAGTTCAACCTGTTTGCCCTGAAGATTTGTTCTTTTAAATACAATACCCCGTAAATCAGCTTCCTTTGTCAATCCGCCTGCCATTTTGATAACATCTGCAAGACGTTTGCCTTCAACAAAGGTGTAAACTCCCGGGTGTTTGACAAATCCGGAAACCTTTACGGTTTTCATAACTTCGTTGCCCCGGAGTGTTCTAAAGAAGATTTTGTCCTCCGGCATAAGAGGAATTGATTTGATTCTGTCTGAATTAATCATTATATCATATAAATAATAAACTTCTGTTCCGCCGCTCTGTCTTGTAATTTCAACAGCAACGTTTTCTGCCGGGATAAGCTTATTTGAATTTGCCGTACCTGCCGCCAGCTGAACACTGTTTTCTTCAACTTCACCTTTCTGGAATGCAACTTCGGTTTCTTTTCCGTCAGCATCAGCTTCTTTACTTTCCACATCGGATTCCAGAAACTGAATATCAGTCATTACATCATTCAATGTCATATTTGCAATGTAAGTCAAATGTTTTGGCATATTTATACAGCCGTAAACATCCACAAACATAGAATTTGTATTTTTATAAACATTGATAATATCTCTCGGCTGCAAAACAGGGTCGTTCATTCCGGCAAAGAATTCCTTCAAAAATATCGGAATAGTTTCAATAGTGTTGTCTTTACCTGAAATTCTTCTGATTACAGCTTGATTTATAAATGTTTCTTCAAGAAGTTCGTCTTCGCTTTTCAAAATATCAGACAATCTCATGCCTTCTTTATATGCATAAGTTGTCGGGTGTTTTACGTTTCCCTGTATTGTTACGATATTTTCCGCATTGTTATACAGTTCTCTGAATTCTACAGAATCCCCGCTGTTTAAAACTTTTGACTTTGCAGAGTCCCATGCGATATTTTCTGCTGTTTTTTGTTTCAATTGGGGGTTAAATCCTATCATTGTAACTTCTGACACCTGAGTCTGAGGAAGCAGGCCGCCCGCAAAAGCCACAATTTTCTGCAAGTTTTCACCTGTTTTTATTTCATAAATACCGGGGACTGTAACTCCGTTTTTAACAGCAACAACGCCGCCGATTTTATCAACAAAAATTTTGTCGTTCGGTCTTAAAATAATTCCGCTGTCGTTGCCTGCAAATAATGCCTGATATAAATCAACGCTTTTGGTTTTTCCGTTTGAAGTATAGGTGATATTTCTTAATGTACCGGTCTTTTTGACACCGCCTGCGCCGTTTAGGGCATCAAGGATTGAGGAATTGTTGCCTACTAGAATTTTTCCCGGTCTGTTTACCTGACCGTAAACAAATACGGAAAATTCCTGACCTGATGCAACGGTCAATCTTATTTTCATGTTTTTATATTTGCCTGCAGCCATGCGGTTAACTTCATTTTCAACATCGCTGATTGAGCGGTTTTCGGCTTTTACAAGCCCTACACCTGATATAAAAATATTACCTTTAGAATCAACTTCGGTTGTTGCTGACGGGCTTACGAGGCTGGAGCCTGAAAGTGCCATGACATCAACAGAATCTCCGTAGGAATACACGTTTATTTTTTCACCGATATTAAGTTTGTAGGAGTTTTCAAATTTACCCGCAGAACCGGCAGTTGCAGAACTGTTGGTAAACAAATCATATCCGACCTGTTGAAGAACTTTTCCGGATACTTCGTTTTCTTTGCTGTTAAAAAGTTGTTCAATAGGGCTTAATTCAACTTTCGGCACCGATTGTTCAACAGATGCCTGATAGTTGTTATTAAACGCATCCAGATTTACGGGTTCTTCTTCATGCTGAACCTGTTTTAGTCTTGCGGCTGCCGCACCCATATCGGCTTCTCCTGCAGCAGCAAAAGCCGCAGGTTCCATACAAAACGTCATCAATAAAAAAAGTGTAATTATTTTTTTCATCATATCCCTTATACTTTCAATTAAATTTTATGTTATGTAATCGCAATTTCCATCAAAGATTTGATAGCCGGCCATTCAAGACGCCACAAACCTGATGCATCAAGTGCGTAATTCCCGACACAGGCAAGTTTACAGTCTTTGCATTTGTTTACTGTTTCAATAAACAGCGGGTCTTTAATTACGTCTTTTAAAGGTCTGTTGCGAACGCTTATAAACGGTTTTCTGTCGTAACATCTAAGCATATCTCCGTTTGAATAAATTACCGTTGCAATTCTCGGCCAGTGGCATTCATAATATGTTTTCTTATTGATAATGTAATCCATAAAATAGTATGAATTTCTTATCGGATAACCTTGTTTTTTGAGTTCTTTTATTTTTACAAACATTTCAGACAGCTGTTCGTTTTCAAGTTCCGTATCAATAACATTTTGGGCTTCTTCCGGTATGGAGGCTGCTTTGTTAACCGTAAAATACAATAAAATATCCGCATCTTTACAGTACTGGGCAACTTCTTTTATTTGTTCAAAGTTAGTTTGCGTTGAAACTGTACAGCAGACATAAATCCTCATTTTCGGGGAATGAATTTTGTGATATTCAACCCCGCTCATAACTTTGTCGCAAATACCCGGCATATGACGGATGTCGTCATGGGCTTTTCCGATTGCATCAAGAGAAACAAACATCAAATCTGTATATTTTGCAAAGTCGGGATTTGTTTCAAGGTACCAGCCGTTTGTTGCAATTTTTGTGTATAAGCCAGCGTCATGAGAGGCTTTGCAAATTTGGGCGAAATCTTCTCTTAAAAGAGGTTCGCCTCCCCAGAGAATGCTGTCCATATAACCGATTTGTCCGGCTTCTGTAAGTAATCTGACAATTTCCTCAGTGGGCATGTCATCCTGCCCTTTTTTAGATTTCCAGAAACAAAAATCGCAGTCGCAGTTGCATCTGCTTGTAACCATCAGTGAAAAACAGAGAGGTTTCGGTGTTTTTGAAAGACGGCTTGCAATACATTCCAGAGCCCCGCCGCCCAAATGGCGGTAATATTTTAGACGCTCAAACGTCATCTTGTTTCTTGATTCGGTAATCATTTAAAATCCCCTTCAACTAATATATTTCTCTCTCAGATGACCGTATCATGAACAAATATATTAAGCAAGAAAAATTGTCCGACCGGCTAATATTATATAAAAAACTTAACATATAATTAATTTTTCGGATGGTTTATACTCCGCACGGGCAGGTATTCCGGTAATGTAATAATCCGGTTAACAAATATCAGAGTTTGAAAATACATTAACGGATTTAGGGAGAATACTGATTTCAATATCACCTTTAAATTTTTTCTTTTCGCCGTCGATGTGACCGGTTATAAAATCATTTTTTAAGGAAAGTTTTGCGGTTTGAAAATAGATTGCCTTGGAATTTGTGAGTTTGCGGTTAAATAAAATCATAAGAAACTCAAAGAAAAACATCAACAGATTTTTAACCTTCAATATAAAAACGTCAAACAAGCCGTCTTTAAGGTCACAGTTTTTTGAAACCGAAACAAGATTTTTGAACATGTTTCCGGCATTTGCAAGGATTATGCAGGTAGCAAGAACTGAAACTTTTTTGTTGTCATGGAAAATAGTATATTTTTTTTGTTTTAACCTTAGTGCAAACAAAATTCCAGCAAGAAAATAGGCAAAATACCCGAATTTGTTTTTTAAAGACTGTGGAGTTTTTGAGATTATATCGGAATCATATCCGAACCCGAGTCTTAGTATTGAAAATTTGTCATTAACTTTTAATGTATCAATTTGCGAAATTTTATTTTGCTCAATAACATTTAAAGCTTTTTTTACATTCGACGGAATTTCCAGTTTTGCGGCAAGAAGATTTGCTGTTCCGCACGGAATAATTCCAAGAACTTTTTTGGTGTTTATTATATACGGTATAATTTTGTTAACTGTTCCGTCGCCGCCTATTGCAATAATTACATCAAATTGTTCAATCAGATTTCTGTCAAGTTCATCTATTTCGACACTTTTAAATTCAGCATTCCGATTAAGAAGAAATTTTACAACTGCTTTTTTATATTGAACTGCCTTTTTGCGGCCGGCATTCGGATTGTTTACAATCAAAAACTTTTTCATAGACAGATTATTGCATGGTTAATATAAGTTCGCAATAGAGATAAAAAATTAAAAATAAATCTTGTTTGTTGTAATATAATTTTAAAAATAATCATTAATAAGGAGTAAAAAATGAGAGTAGAAAAACAATCAACAGTATGGCAGTCAAATTCAATGGGAAAATTTGACGGATTAAAACTTAAAATAAATGATTTTGCAATAGATATGCTCTTAAGCTATCTCGGACATAATTTCAGCAAAGAAAAACTGATAACGCTTGCAAAAATCTTTGAAAAAATTTCCGGTTCAAAAGGCGGAATCAATCACGCAAGAAGAATGCAATGGCTTTTTAAATCAGAACATCCGCACCTTTACTGGTGGAAAAAGATTTTAACCGAACTTGACCCCAATTGCAGAAATAAATGGGTTAAAAACTTTTTTGTAAACGGATATTACGGGGACAATTTAAGGAAACGTTCAGCTTTCAATGAAAAGAACGGATTTTTCCCTCCGACGGTTCTGCTTGCAAGTATAACAAAGCGCTGCAACTTCAACTGCAAAGGCTGCTGGGCGCATGAATATGACGTAAAAGAGGATTTGACAAAAGAAAAATGGCGTGAAATTTTCACGGAAGCCCGTGATGTTATGGGAATTCACATAATTCCGGTTGTCGGCGGCGAACCTTTTGCAAGAAAAGAGTTTCTTGAACTTGCGGAAGAATTTAATGATTGTACTTTTATAACATTTACAAACGGTTCTTTAATTACCGAAAAAACAGTTGAAAAATTGAAAAAACTCGGTAATGTTCAGCCAATGTTTTCAATCGGCGGCTTGAAAGAAAACACAGACGCCGTACGTGGCGAAGGCTGTTTTGATATGGTAATAGAAAAAATGGACATGCTTAAAAAAGCCGGTATTTTCTTCGGTGCAAGTATTACCGCCACAAGCCTTAATTGTGATGAAGTTACCTCTGATGAATTTATGAAAATGCTGTCCGATAAAGGGTGTCTTTGGGCATGGTTTTTCCACTATGTTCCTGTCGGCGACAGCCCTGATGTAAGCATGGTGCCAAACGCCGAACAAAGACAAAAGATTTTGAAAGCAGTTTATAATGCAAGAAATACTCTGCCGATGATGACTGTTGATTTCTGGGGTGACGGGCCGGAAATGATGGGATGTATTGCAGGCGGCAGACAATATGTTCACGTAAACCCGAGAGGTGATGTTGAGCCGTGTACGTTTGTTCACCTTGCGACACACAACTTGAAAGACTGCACGTTGACAGAAGCGCTTGCCTCACCATTTATGCGTGCAATCAGGGACGGTATTCCTTATGAAGACGGAAATATGTTAAGACCGTGTATGATTGTGGACAGACCGGAAGTTTTGAGAGGTTATTATGAAAAATTCAAACCTTATGAAACTCATGAAAATGCGGCTGCATATTTGACTAATCCTGAAATTACATCAAAAATCGATAAATATTCAAAAGATGTAAAAGAAATTCTGGACAAAGACTGGCGTGAAAACCTCTGGATGACAATATTCCCGCTGGAAGGCGAATATTATGTTGACCGTGACCATTTTTGTTCAAAGGAAAGGCCGTCAGTCAAGCCCGAACAAAAATGTGAAGGAAAATGCGCTTGCTGCGTAAAATAAACTTGTGATAACAGGGTTAAAATATTGTTTAATAAAAAACTAATCAATCTATAAAAGTGTAATTTCCGCCATTGTGCCGGAAGTTCACTTTTGTAGATCACAGTTTCAGTGGCTAATCCAAGCAATCCCGCAGGTAATAATATGAAAAAAATATATATAATCGTTCTTTTGTTGCTGGTATTTTTAATTTTAACCGTTTTAATAATTTTTTGTCCTGTTATAACCCAATGGGACAGAAGTGTTATAATATTTTTGCAGGACAAGCTCGGATTTTTGCCCGTTCAAATTTTCAAACTTCCTGATTGTATTTTGTATTCAATAATGATAGCGTTGCCGCTAATCGGCTTTGGCGGATATTTTTTAATTAAAAAATTATATAAAGACGCTGTTTTTTTATTCTCTGTACCGTTAGTGACGTTTATTTTGAACTTTATACTAAAACATATTGTATGCCGCCCAAGACCGCCTTTTGAACTGCAAATCGCAGGAATTCATCCGGACAGTTTCAGTTATGTATCATCTCATAGTCTTGTGACGTTTTGCCTCTGGGGAATGGTAATATGGTATTTGTATAAATTCTGTTCAAACAAAATCTTGCGTATCAGCGGAACAATAATTGCTGTTTTATGGATTTTGTTTGTCGGTTTAAGCCGAATTGTGACAGGTGTACATAACCCGACAGATGTATTGGGAGCGTATCTGTTGGGAATAATGTTATTAATCTGCTTTATCGGATTACGGAATCATTTAATCAAAACTTCCTGAACAACTTTTTTGTTCATTTCGGCAATCATTGTTTTGATTTGTTTGTAAAATTTAGAATTGGTTTTTCCAACCGATGCAAAAATAACTATTTCATCGGCATACTTTACATTTTGCACAAACTCATTGGAAATATCAGCGTTGATAAGAGAAACGTTACGATATTCTTTTAATTGCAATTGAATATCATCAGGAATATTTTCAAAACTTACAATTGCAACTTTTTTGTCCTGATTTGCAAGAAGTATTAGTTTTAAATCAGAAAAGTCATTTTTGAGATTGTAAATAATGTTTTCGCCAAGCATAGAGTATGTAAGCTTTTTGTCTGCATTTTCCGCAAAAATAACAGCCAAAAGCGATGCTATAAAACCAAAAACAATGCCGAGAAGAATATTTACAAGAAGCTTGGGAGAAGAATATTCAAAATCTCTGAGTTTTTGCGGCTCTTTAAGAACGAGAACTTTTGATGAATCGGACATTTTATCAACCATTTTTGCCCATTCAAGTTTTGAGGATAAATGTGCAACTTTTGCGGATTCTTCTGTTACATCAATTCTTGATCTTTCACCTGAAATAACCTGACCTTTTATTGTAGATAAAGCTCTTTGTGCAGGTTTGGAAAACGCACTCATTGCTGTCAGATTCCCCGTTGACATCATTGCCTGCTCCGGTAAGCCGTTCATTGTATTTACTTTTTGAGTTAATGCCTGTTTTGCTTTATTGTATTCAGTTTCAATAATTTTTTGATCTGATTTTGCCTTGTCACTATTTAATTGTTTATAAAATTCTATGTAATTGTTTATAATAGAATTAACGACATTATAAGCTAATTCGGGATCTTTAGATTTGTATTCTATGGTTAAAACGTTTGTGCCTTTTTTATTTTCAAAAGACGGATTTTTACCTTTGCCAATAAATGCTGCCGCAGAAAGATATTCGCCTTCTCGTTTGTTCGGGATTATACCGAATTTCTTTCCGTAAACTAAATTATTTTCTTTAATAACTTTATCAATAACAAGCGGGGATTTGATAAGTTCCATTTCATTTGCCAGAGCATTATTCCCTCCACTCATAAGAGCCGCAACTCCGCCGCCTGCCGCACCAACTTCATCCAGAGCAAACGGATTAAATTCAATTAAATTTGAACTTGTGGTTTTATTAATATATAAATCCGCAGTAACAGTATATTTTTTAGATAGAACAAAAGTTAATGATGCGAATGCTAGAATGCAAATTAAAAATATAGCAATAATAAGATTTTTTCTATGCCATAATGCGAAAAATATTTTCTTTAAATCAATCGTTAATTCTTCATTATTCTCTTCCTGCGGAATATAAACTGTCTGCTGCATGTTTTCTCCTTATAAGATTAATTTTATCATAAAAATAAAATCAAGGGTTATTATTTTTCAGAGCAAAAATTATTAGTATTATGATCGATACTTTGTTAAAGAAATTATCAATCACTTAAAAATTTAGCTTCATTAATTTTTTTTATTTTGAAACTCATTCGAAACATTGTTTTTAATTTTTTGTATATATTTACAAAAAATAAATATTTTTTAAAGTCTTTAAACGTTTTGCAATGCAAAATTAATACACGTGACAAAATCTGACATATATTAAGATGTAATATAACTACAGAGTCATATAATATTTTATATGCTGGCAAATTATGCTTAACAATAAAATATTTTACCATATTAAAAAGTTTTTCCTTTGCTTTTACTGATAATCTAGAATTCATACAAGCATTAAGATAATGCACAAATATTATTTCAGTTATCACTTTTAATTTTATTTCAAATAAATTATATTTATAACAAAATTTTTCCAATTCTATTAATTTTACCTGCAAATCATTAAAAATAATTTCTGAATCTACTACTTGAGTAGTTTGATCAGATCTCAACCTATAATAATAAATAGCATACTCATTTACTTGGACTTTATCAGTAACAAGCGTTACCATATTATCAAATAGATTGTCTTCACCTGTGCGCATACCAACAACAAATCGTAATGTATATTTATCTATAATAGCCCTTCTAATAAACAATTGCCACGGAGCACCTGTCCAAATAATCCCAAATTTACCTTTATTGTCAACATTAATTGCGGTTATTACAACATCAGCATTTTCTTTTTCAGCAACATCGACAGATGTTTCTATAAATTTACTATCAATCATATCATCCGAATCTAAAAAATAAACATACTTGCCAGTTGCAGCATCAAGTCCGTTATTGCGAGCGACAGAGACGCCTTGATTGGTTTGGAATATATATTTGATGGGATATTTATCTGCATAATTTTTGCAAATTTCACCAGAATTATCTGTGCTGCCATCATTAACCAGAATAAGCTCAATATTTTTATAAGTTTGATTTAAAACACTTTCAATACATTCTTCTAAATATTCAGCAGTATTATATACCGGAATGATTATTGAAACTAGACTGTTATTCATTGGGCCCTCCTTTTTCACATAACAACCTTAATGTAAAACTTGTATATCTGTATGAAATATAAATAGCAGCTAATAAAAACGATATAGACGCACCATATATTCCATATTTATGCAGCAAAAATAATGCAATAAAAGTAATTATTGTTGCTTCCAACTGCATAGGTATTTTCCTTTTTTGATTACCGCTGGCAGTAATATATGCACCGTAAACCGCAGCTTCTCCAACACAAATATTCCCTAAAGTTAAAATCAAAAGTATAGGGTATGCATTCATATAATAACTTTGACCGTAAAGTAATTGTAATAAAAATTTGCCGAATATAATCATAAACAAAAATACCCCGGATGTGACAACAAGAATAAAAATCAAATTTTTTTTAATTACAGTTTTAGTTTCTTCAATTGAACATTTTATCATTTCAGGAACCATTTTTTGAGTTTGGGCGGCAATTAAAAGTCCTATAACTGCTGCAATGGTTGCTGACGAAAAATATAATGCAGCCTGCTCTTTTTGTATAAAAGTCGATACATATAAAGCAGGTATTTGTGCGTATAAATAATATGCTATGGTAACACCAATATATGCAAATATACTCTTATCAATCATTTTGAAAAATCTTTTTATATATTTGAATACAAGCAAATAATTTATTTTTGCTAAATAAGAACACTGAATAAAATTTATAAAGCCTAAAATTATATTCAATATTAAAAAGTCAACTAGTGAAAGTTTAAATATATAAGATATAAGAGCAATTATAGTAATACAAACGGCATAAATTATATTAATGATTGCAATTTGATTAAATTTTTTTGCCGCCTGAAAATAAGGCAAAACTAAACCAAAGAACGTTCCGTCAAAAAATGTTCTTATAACTACAAGCCAAAATAAAAAATGATCCTCAAATTTAAAAAATGTCGAGCCAAAGCCTATAAGAAAAGCTACTAAAACAGCATTACTCAAAAATAATGATATTTTAAGCCTTACCTCATTTACATTGGCTTTTGACGATACAAGAATATAGTCTGAAAATCCGAAGTTTGCAAACATAAACCAGAATACGGCAATATTTTTATAACTTGAAAATAAACCGAAATCATACACAGATAAATACCTTGCTATTACAAATAATATAAGCGCTCCTGCTATTTGCCTCGCATATAATGATATTGCGTATAACTGATTATTTAATATGTCACGTAATAATTTTATCATTGTCCCTTATGTAAAATATATGTTTTAATCCAATTTTTTATAAATTTCGGCATAAGCTTATAAAACAATTTTAATATAAACGGATAAGTTTTTATATGTTTTTTTGAAAGTTTTGATAATTCCGCATTAGGCATTAACAAATCCTCAAAAAAATCTTCTCTTTTAGGATGAGCTTTTGAAGAACTGTAAATGTTAGGATTATATTTTACTGCAACTTCAAGCGGAACTTCCTTTACAAAAGCAAATTGTTTTACAATATCAAAATATTTTTCTCCTTTAGGTGAATTCAAAAGTAAAATAGATGTTCCTTTTTTATCATCAAGAGATTTGTCAAAATTTTCTACACCCCAAAAATCGCCCATTGTTATATCTGCGACACGCGGAAGTTTATTAAATTTACAATCCAAACAGGAATCATTTATACTTAGATTGCAACCGAAAATTTTCATAAAATTATCTTTATTACCTGCAATATGATAAGTTGTAGTTGTAGTTGTAGTTGTAGTTGTAAAATGACCGCCTTTCCAGCCATTCTTTTTTGATCTCATATTTATATTCAATATATCACCGAAATCTTTTTTCTCCTGCATAAATTCTTTTTTATGTATTTCAAAAACTTTTCTGGATGGCACACCGTGACATATCAAATCAATTGTTAACAAATTCTCGTAGTCTTTTTTGAGATATGATTTTAAGCCTGCAATCTGGCAAGGTGTGCCGGTAAATAGAACAAATCTGCCTGATTCAAGTTCTTGCTTAGCCTTTTTATATGTATCTTTTGTATCACTTTGAATATATTTTGAACTTTGCATTTTTTCAATGTCTTGCCAATTGGTTGCCATTGAATGACAGACTTTCATTTCATCATCATAAATTACACCAAATGCAACGCCGTTATTTTCTAAAACATATTTAGCAAACGCTGGAAATACACTGCCTGATGCCGATTTTAATCTCGTTTTTTCATCATTATTTAAAAAAGCGAAAACTTTTGGTTTTTCAAAATTTTTTGATTCATAATGTAAAACAGGACAAGTTTTTTCGCACAAGCCGCATTTTACACACATTGTATCATTTATAAAAGGCTTTAAAAAACCTCTTTCATCTTCAATCATTTGAATTGCGCCGTGCGGACAAATATTATAGCAAGCTCCGCAGCCCGTACATTTTTTACTTTCTACGATTTGCATTTAAATCCCTCAGCTTTCTTATAATATTTTTCAAAAATTCCGGTAAATATTTATGAAAAATTATCAACCACAACTCCCATAGACTTTTCTTTACCTGATGCTTTAACGTTGCCTGCTGTTCTAACTCACAAATTTTTTCTTCTAAAAACATGGTTCTAACTTCCTGTTTTTCTTTAAATTTTCCGGCAGGTGTGTCGAGCACTTTTCTTAAGAAATCCAAGCCCCGTTGTCTTTCTTCTTTTATTCTTTTATTTACCTTTTCGTAATCAATTTTAAAAATACAATCTCTTTTATAAATTTCATCAATGGAATCAATACATTGATATTCTATATTTAACATTTCTAAAATAGATTCAAATCGTGTGGCACCTCTTTGTTTATTCGCTATACATATAAACGGTTTGTTAAAAATAATGGCAAAACACATCACGTGAAAAGAATCCGTTATTAAAAATTTGCAATCTCTAATTGATGCCAGCCAATTTTCAATAGATATATTTGAATTTGCTGTTTCTATGACTTTTGTATTATATTTTTTCTCAATATATTTGTATGCTTTTTTGTACTTTTTATTTGTATCTAAGATGTAACTAACAATTTTGCCAGAATAATCAATAGTAGAATTTTTAATTAAATCTATATATTTATCTATTTCCAGAATAAATACCGGATCAATTATCCATTCAGCATTAACATTAAATAAATCTTTGCAAATCTCAACCCCTGATTTTTCCCTGACTGATACAAAATCAAAAGATTGCAAAGATGCTTTCATTTGTCTAATAGTTTTATCATCTGCCTCTTTTAAAAATTGCTTTTTGTCAACACCAAAACTTGCTGAGAATGCTATTTTTTTAGAATTTGCATCCGCAAAATCCAATAAATATTGATATTTATTTTTCTCTATATATGCCGGACGAAAGACCTGATCAGAACCAGTGATAAAAGCGTTGAATTTTTTATTTAATTCATTACAATTTGATATGCTCTCTATTTTATTGCTACTGCTCAAATATTGTTTTTGGAATTTATCAAATGATGAATATTTCAGAAGAGTTATTTGATAATATTTTTCAGAATTATCTACCAAAACATTTTTATAATTATATTCTTTTAACAATTGCTGTAATGCATAAGCAGTTAAATTTGCACCATAGTTAGCGGCCCACCAATAATTTAAAATTGCTATATTATTTTGCTTCATAAATGCCCTCATTCATTATATAAAAATAAAAACAATTAAATAAAAGGTACAAGAAATTAAATTTAGCTTTATACCGTCTGAAATCTATTCTTATAAAAGTAAAGCTATTTTCTTTAATAAATTTTTTGATAATGTTATAAACTAAAAATTTTTCTTTAAAACTGAATTTCCATGATAATATGCGCCAGAAATAGTAATGGGAGGTATACCGTAAAATCCGTTGTTCTAACTCAGCATTTTTATAGTTTTTATAAAAAGGTTCTAGACCTGAAAATAAAATTTTCTCTCTTTCCTGTATAAAATATAAATTATCGCATTTCTCTTTTTGGGTAATTGAATTTTCCGTATCCCGATAATAATATAAACTTTTTCTTTCTATAGAAATTTTATCAGCAAGAAACAAACATTGCAGCGTAAATAAATTATCCTCACCCAAACTTATTTTTTCATTAAATCTCAATTCGGAAAACTTATCTAAAAATGCTTTTTTTATAACTGTTTGCCACGTGTTACACCCAATTACGTTTTTTGGTATTATAGGTTCTTTAAAAAAGTAATTTACTCCTACTATAACAATATCAGAATTATTAAAAATGGCATTGTTATATGCACTTTCAATAAAAATATTATTAATAGTATCATCTGAATCCAAAAAATATAAATATTGCCCCTTAGCCTTTGAGATTCCAAAATTTCTCGCAGAAGATACACCATTATTTTTTTGATAAAAATATTTTATATTATTATATTTTTGCGAATAACCCAAACAAATATTTTCAGAATTATCCGTACTTCCGTCATTTACTAAGATCAGTTCTATTTCATTAAATATTGTTTGAGAAACAACTGATTCTATACATTCTTTTAAATATTTTTCAGAATTGTAGAGTGGTATAATTATTGATACTTTTATCATTTATTTACCCCCATACATCTTCCAAATTTTAAAAGGAATACCAAATAAGAACAACACGAGCCAGCGATTGTTTTTATAATCAGATTTATATTTAAACCTGAACAGCCAGTATAAATTTATATTGATTTTATAAAGCATACAAATTTTTTCTATATGTAAAAATAAATTATTCAAAATAACATTTTTCTCAAAGCAATATTTTAAAAGTTTATTTAAATCAGTTTTATGTTTATGCAGCATAAAATATTTTACATTCGGATTATCCCACGCCCCATCCCACCAATGTATTGTATAGGTATTCGGCGTTACAAATAAAGATTTTTCGGATGTTTTTATTTTTAAACCTATAGGTATCGGATAAAAATATTCCTGAGGCAAAATTAGAATATCATCATTTTCGGTTATTTGATTAGCAGGATTTAAATCGTAATTTTTTCTTAATACATGGGTTACAATCTGCGGAATTGTATAAAGTTTTGATTTCCAAATTTCATCATTATAAAAATCCAGCATTTGTTTAATAAGCGGATCCCCTACTACTACTACTCCGACGGCAATGTTAATTGCAACTGGGTTCTCCCAACCTAATACTAACTTCTCTTTTTCTAACAGTTCTGTAATATTTTTTTCCACTGTTATATCTGTATCAAAATATACTCCGCCATTTTCATATAAAACTTTCAATCTTGCGTAATCGGATACAAAAGCCCATAATTTATTTTCATAAACTGTTTTGAACCACAAATTATTTCGGCATTCTTTTTCCACATCAAAAAGCTGTTTATTTTTTTCATTAATTTCAATGATTTCATAATTTGGAAGCTCTTCTTTCCAATTGTTAATACAATCCGAAACACTCTGCGGCTTTTCTCCGCCAAACCAGCAATAATATATTTTTTTAGGAACATCTGTCATATTAAATTACTCCTTTTTAAAATATTCAAGATTCTATCTAAAAATTTATCAGGATGCGTCATTGCAATAAGATAAATCATCGGAATAAAAGGTCCTCTTAGTCGGTGTATTGCGCCTGTGTTACCTAATGTAATACAGTATATACTAAACATAAAAATTGTAGCGAAAAAACACACTGTTGGAAAATATTTCTTTTCAATAAATATTTGTTTAATATTTCTAAAAAATGACGGTAAGAATAGATACAGTATAATTACATCAGGTACATAAACTATTCTTCTCGGATAAATCCATTCCCACGGAAACGGAGCTAAAAATAAATAAATATAGCCAACAATAAAAGGCAGTAAGAAAAATTTGCTATACAAAGCTCCAAAGTCTATGGCAACTTCTGCTGCTCCATATGCGTATGAGTTTTCTCTTATTTCTATCAAATCCTGCATTGATACAACACTAAATAAAGTTGAAAATTGAAATAATACAAAAGTAATTCCTGCTAATATTAAAGGTGACAAAATTATTAGCAATAATGATAGTCTGTTTACTCTGAAAATTTTATTTGTCTGCTTTATTTGCAAATTTAAAGTTAAAAATGCAGTCACAATTGCAAGGAATAGTATAATACCTGCATAGGATCTGAATGAAAACAGAAAATATAAGCTCAATAAAGTTAAAATTATAGCAGATATTTTTTTTGTTTTATAAAACCAGTAGGACAGGACTATTGAGGAAAACATAAATAATGTTATATAACCATCACGCATCATAACTGTCGTATTCATAATATGCGAAAAAGTTATAATAGATAGTATGCTGTATATTTTGGCAAGTTGTACATCGGATAAAGTTATTTTCCCTATGTAATAAATAAACGTGGCAGTAAATCCGGCAACTAAAGAGTTTAACAAACAAGGGTTAAACGGATTACAACCAAAATAATAGTATAGAACAGCAATTATTTTAGAAAAAGGACCGCCTACCATTTTTTCTTTAAAAAGTTCAAATGAAAAATGTTGTGCCATGTAACTGCCTTGTGCATGATAAAGTGCACCATCGTTATCAATTGTAAAAGGTATAAAAGTATTTTCTGTAGGCATATGATAACCGAGCATATAATACTTGAATAAATGCCAGAATAATAAAAATATAAAATGTACAAGAGCTGAAAATAAATATATTTTACTTATAAATTTGTCTTTAAAACATAAATTTAAGATTATATAAATTATATGAGCGATTATAAAAGCAACTCCAAAAGGTAATAAGACCAACTCAGGCGACCCTATTTCATAAAAACCGGTAGCACAAATTAGAATAAAAAGTGCAATATAAAATATTATAAATAATATATTTTTTCTGTTGATTACTCCGCTAAACATTCTCTTTCAAGACATCCTTATATAAGTTGAAAGTTTTTTTACACATTTTATCCGCCGTAAATTCTGTTTCATATAACTGCCGTGATTTTTTAGAAAATTCAGGCAGCAAATATTTATTTTCATACAAAAATTTTAATTTTTCTTTTAATTGTTCTATATTATTTTTTTGTATTAAAAAACCGTTTTCGCCGTCAACGACTTCTTCTGCGCATCCGCCGACATCTGATGCGATAACAGGCAGACCTGCCCTTAATGCTTCTATTATACCGATTGGCAAACCTTCCCAATTAGATATCAAACAATATACATCATAATTTTTTAATACAGTGGTAACATCTGATATTTCGCCTTTGTATCTAATATTTCCACTGTCATATTTTTGAATTGTATCTAAAACCGCTGGCAATTCTTCACCATAACCGTATAAATCCAGTTCAACATTTGAGTTATCAAGTTCTCCTACAGCATTAATTAAGGTATAAGGATCTTTCTGTGGACAAAATCTTGATATCATAACCATACGTAATTTATTATCCGGAAAATTTTTTTTAATAAACATTGTTTCAGAATCAGCTATACCATTATGAATAGTAATCAGTTTATTTTTAAATAAAGGCATCACCTTTTGAGCCAATTTATTATCAAAATCAGATACACAAATGATTTTTTTAGTAAAGAATGCCAGAAATGTTTCAAGACATCTGTAAAAGATTTGTTTTGATTTTGAAATACCGTCAGTAAATGCCCAGCCATGAGCGGTAAAGATTACCGGTTTGAAAGTTAAAGCTCCGCAGAATCTTCCGATTATACCGCCTGTTGTGGAATTACAATGAATTAAGTCCGGTTTAATTTTTCGGATAATATTAAGTGTTTGAAGGTTTGATTTTATATGCAAAGGCAAATTAACAATACTGTTTGTCATAGGAACGAAAAAAATATTTTCTTTGAATCCGAGTTTTTCCAATTCTTCCGAAAAATATCCGGGAGATGACATAACAAAATAAGGTTCAATATTTCCGGACAAATGATTTATAATTTCCAGTAGATACTTTGATACCCCGCCAAGATCGGATTTTGTTAAAATATATAAGATTTTTATCTTACCTGTCATCAAAATTCCTTATCAAATATTCAGAGTTAGCCATGGCGACCTCCTAATGCTAAAAATACAGCCTTTACAAGAATTCCGAATTCCCACAAAAGGTTTCTGTGCTTCAGATAATACAAATCATATTGAAGCTTTTCCGCAATGTCATCTGATAGAACACAATGCCCCTGATTTATCTGCGCCCAGCCTGTCCAGCCTGTTTTTACCCACTGGCGGCAGGTGTAATACGGAATTTCTTTTGAATATATGTTTACAAGATTTTCCCATTCGGTTCTGGGGCCTACAATTGACATTTCGCCTTTTAATATATTTATCATTTGCGGAATTTCGTCAAATCTTGCTTTACGTACGAATTTGCAGAACGGAATTACACGATCGTCTTTATCTTGAGATTCAGTGTGTTCAAGATGCCCTTTTTTCGGAACGTAATCGTTAAGATACATTGTTCTTAATTTATACATTTTAAACGGTTTCCCGTTTTTGCCGATTCTGTTCTGAGTATAAATTGCAGGCCCGCCGTCCGTCATTCTGACCCGTATGCCGATATACAAAAGTACGGGGAGAGTTACGGTGAAAATTGTCAGAGCGGCGATTATGTCATAAATTCTTTTACAGAAATCATAAACAACAGATCTTTTGTTCATATAATCATAGAACAGCCAGTTTATCGACATTCTGTCCACAAAATATTTTCCTGTTATCTTTTCATAAAAATCAGGCATCTTGTAAACTTTTACACCGTTTGGAATACTTTCAATCATTGTTGTCAAAAGTTCTTCTTCCATACGGCGTTTGATTGCAATTATTACAATATCAATTTTGTTTGATTTTATCGTTTCTTTTAAATTTACGGGTTTTGTTATAACTTTCAGGCTGCCATCCTGAATATAATCTTCATTTTCCGTATCTTCGACAAAGCCTGCAACATTCATTTTCAAAGCTTTTTTAGCGGCAATTTCATCTGCTATAAGTTTTGCGTTGCTGTTGTTGCCGATAATAAGAACGTTTTTGACTTTTTTGATGTTAAACAAATAGTAATGAAATAAAAGTCTGTAAATTCTTAATGCAATAAAAATTGTTAAAAGGTTTGCAAGAATAAATTCAAATGTATTTGCGTCATTTGTGAACGTCAAAAGTAAAATTGCAGGCGGAATTTGTGCAAAAACCATTCCTTCAAAAAGAAGATAATAATTTTTTAAGGTTGTATTAAATTCACGGATTTTGTAGTTGTCTTTCAAAAACAAAACAGCAACGCCTGAGAGTGCGGTTATCAAAACCGTCATATCAAGTAGGTCTTCCGGCATTCCAAGTCCCGTATACCAGAATGTTGTTGATATCACCATGACTGCAATATCAAATAAAAACATTATTAATATTGATTTTGATATCATTTAAACTACAAATATCCTCAAATGATTATGACAAATATATATTACATCAAACAAAAATAATATTAATCTGTTGTGTAATAAATCTTATAAAAACTTTAAAAATATTTCAGTTTTTCTTTTAAGATATTTATTTTGCAGAATTAAGGTATTTGTCTGTTTTTTCCGCAAGATATGTCGAAATTACCGGCAAAATTCCGTAATAAATTCCCGCAAAAATTAAAGCAGGGCGTATTATATTTAACCCTTCAATATATTTGTAGAGTTTCGGGTCGCCTGCATTTGCTTTTTTAAATTTATTGATAAAGTTTGCGGTTTTATTTTTTATAAGTCTGTCAATGCTGTATCCGCCTGCAAGCGTAATTCCTGTTGAAATAATATTGTTGTATATCAAAGCTTTTTTACGGTTTTCTTTTATATTTTTGCTTCTGTTTGTTTGAATAGCGAAGCTTCCCGTCAAAAGTATGTCGGTTGCCGCTGTCATATGTTTTGCAATATCTTTATCCTGATTTCTGTATTTTTTTGTGAAATCCTGAAATGCTTTTATATCAAGAAGTTTTCCGATTTGTTGTGGGATTTTTTCATTCAGTCTGCCGGTAAACGAAAGCGGATTATGTTTTTGATCCGTGTTATCTGCGGATTTTGCAGTTTTTGGGGCCGGAATAACTTTTATATTGAAAATTTTATCCATAATAAAAGGAATAAATGCAATGGTAAGAATAGATTTCGGAATAGCGGTGACAAATCCTGCACCGAGTTTTAAAATCTGGGTTGCAAGTTTGTAACTTCCGGCATCGGTTATGTTTTTTGAATTCGCTTGAAAATTTTTAAGAGTTCTTTTTTTAAGGTATTTTTCCGGAGTTTTGTCGATTTTTTTTACGGCATTTTCAATCGGGAGCGCCACAGCCTCTACCATTCCGAATTTTACAAGACCCGAAACTATTGAATTGGCGGCTGCATACTGTTTATTTTCTTTTTCAACGTCAGGGGTTGCAAAAATCGCAAGAGGACGTACGGTTAAAGACATGGCAAGAGAAGTTCCGGCTGCAAAAGAGGTTCCGTGTTCGGAAACTTTTTCAAGCCCTTTTAAAAGCAGTTTGTTATTCAACATGCCGCCAAAGTTCTGCGCATTATTTCGACTTAATGAATTTATCTGCATATTCCCTTACCATATTATAGTAGACAACACACATATTAAAAAGTAAATTGTTTAAAAAGGCGGATTTTATTTTATAATAATTTTTGTGAGAGTATTAGAGTTTATAAAGGGTGAATTTGCTGGCTGGGAAAAGTATGAAAAGATTATTTTTCCTGTAGTTATCCTGTTGATAATCGTATTATCTTTGTACATGAAAGACAGTAAAGTTGCACTAGTGTCAGCAATTTGCGGCATCAGTTACACCATGCTTGCCGGAAAAGGTAAAATTTCCTGTTATTTTTTCGGCATCTGTGCAACCGTATGCTATATTTATCTTGCCTGTAAAAATTCCCTTTACGGAAACATGTTTCTCTATCTTTTTTATTATTTCCCTATGTATATAGTCGGAATTTTTAAATGGAAAAAGCATTTAAACAAAAAATCAAATGCGATTGTAAAAACCTCTTTAAATAAAAAGGAATTTTTTATATATTTTGTTTCTGCTGTTTTACTTTCGGCGGCACTGGCATGCGTTTTGCCGAAAAGCAGCACTAATGTTGTATTGCTGGATGCGTTTACAACAGTTTTTTCAATTCTGGGCATGCTTTTAACCGTAAAGCGAACCATTGAACAATGGTATGCATGGTCAATCGTAAACGGTTTGTCCGTTATAATGTGGATTAATGCCTGCATAAACGGTTCCAACAGTTTTGCGATGATATTAATGTGGTCTGTGTATTTTATTTTGGGGCTTTATTTTTTGTATGTATGGAAAAAAGATTTAAAAAATCCCGGTGATGTTTAAACTTCTTCCGCAACCATCTGATGTTCGACGCATTCAAGAATTGTAGCTGCGTATTCGTTGTGTTTCCCGTAGAAAATGTGGGAGGCTTCCGGTACTACAATTACACGGTTGGCTTCCGGATTTTTACAGAAAGAATTTATTTTTTTCATAAACAATTCTGCATCACCGCCAGTTAAGGAATCCCGTTCTCCGATAACAAACGAACCGTTGATTTTAATTGAGCCGAGAGAGCTTGTTTCCCCGTCACCGCTGATTACCGGACAGTTTTTAAGATTGTAGGCATTATAAAAAC
Source organism: Candidatus Gastranaerophilales bacterium (assembly GCA_944322785.1). Classification (GTDB taxonomy): domain Bacteria; phylum Cyanobacteriota; class Vampirovibrionia; order Gastranaerophilales; family Gastranaerophilaceae; genus Scatenecus. The sequence goes on from CALUPW010000011.1 coordinate 64,884, forward strand.
TCAAAACAGACTGTGCACACATTGGCGAAAAACCTCCGAATAATACCGGAAGAATTTCATAATTTCTTCCTTCCTCTGCAAATTTTTGTGCAAATTCAAGACATTTGTCGAGATTTGGCATTACTTTCCACCAGTGTCCTAAATCAACAGGTGCTGTTACAATAAAATAATCCACAAAATGGTCATTTGTATTTCCAAGATAATGAATAATTTTGTTAGACCCGAGAGAATGTCCTGCAAGAATTATATGCTTAAAACCTGCATCTTTTGCATATTTAACGTATGCTTCAACATCTTCATAAGCAAGTGAAAAATCATCAAAAACGGTTCCGGTGTATCGTTGTTTCCCTGTTGAAAAGTCGGAATATGCGATACAGGAAAAGGCATCCATTGCATGACCTGCAATAAAAGCTATATTATTCCGGCTTAAAAGTTCACCTGTTGCAGGAAGCAAATCATTTTGAAAAACGTTTGAACATATCCCGCTCATCATTATAACAACCGTATCCATTTCCGTATCGCCCCACAGGGCTCCTTTAAGTTCCAGACCTCTCGGTGTATTTACTCTTATTATTTCCATTTTATTCTCCTTTTATTATTTATTATTTACGATATTTTTTTAATAGCAAATACTTATATTACATAACTTATAATACTTGACAGGCATAGTTAAACAGTTTTAAAATTATATTTATGGAAATAAGGGTTTTGAAATATTTTCTTGCTGTTGCCCGTGAAGGAACTATTACGGGGGCTGCAAACTCATTACATCTTACGCAGCCGACATTAACACGCCAGCTTCAGGAGCTTGAAAAAGAACTGGGGCAGCAGCTTTTAATCCGTGGCAAACAGCGGATTACACTTACGCCGGAGGGAATGTTTCTCCGTAAAAGAGCGGAGGAAATTGTTGATATGGTTGAAAAAACTGAATCGGAATTTCATTCAATAAATGATATTGTGGGCGGAGATATTTATATCGGAAGCGGAGAAACAGAATCAATGAAATATGTGGCAGAAGTAATGCAGGAGTTAAGAAAATTGTACCCTGACATAAGATTTCACCTGTACAGCGGCAATGCAGAAGATGTAATTGAAAAACTGGATAAAGGATTGCTTGATTTCGGAATTTTAATTCAGCCGATAGACCTTTCAAAATATGACCATATAGCTTTGCCTGATAAAGATATATGGGGTGTTATTATGCGAAAAGACAGTCCGCTGGCTTTAAAAAAAGAAATAGTGCTTGAGGATTTGGTTGATGTTCCTTTGATTGCTTCAAGACAGATGTCAAGAAAATATTCTGCGGCAAGCGGATTTTTGGATTGGTTCGGTGAAAAGTTCGATGATTTAAATATTGCGGCAACATACAATCTCGTATATAATGCGGCAATCCTTGTAAAAGCCGGTATCGGATATGCAATTACACTGGACAAACTTGCAAATACATCTGATGAAAGCAACCTTTGTTTTCGTCCGCTAAAACCTAAACTTCAATCAGGGCTTGATATTGTATGGAAAAAATATCAGGTGTTTTCACCGGCTGCAAAAATTTTCCTTGATATGATGCAGCAAAAATTCGGCTAAAATAAATTCAGCCGAATTTTTGTCATTTCATATATCACAAATTATTCCGCAAGAACTTCTTTTAAAGTTCTTAATGCTGCGTAATGGAGGAAGAACAGGTGTAGCTTTAACTGCAGGCTTCAGATGGACAATAGGCAAAGAACCAAAACATAATATTAACGAGCCGGTTAAAAAGAAAGTTATTAAATCGTTATAAAACTGGTAATAGTAAATTCAATAATAGTGCAATTAATAATTGATTTGATTTTGCAGGATTATTGAATTTGCCATGCCATAACATATAGAGTATTTGATAAGGAAAAGGCATAATTTTTTTAATCTATTGCTATTGTTAGCAAAAAAAATATTATTATGTTTTTAAACCAGTATGAAAATGCCGGATATTTTAATATACAATCCTAAAGGAACAAATTTATTCAGAATGATTTGCACAAAAGACCGGAAAGTTGTCGGAAAGATGGTTGCATATCCATCTTCGGATAGCAGATTGTACATAGACGAACTTACAATATTCAGCAATAGAAGGCAGGGATTAGGGACAAAATTTTTGAATTTCGCAAAGAGTTTGAGCAAATCTTGGGGCTTTGACGGCAAAATGATTTTGAACGCAACAACAACGCCTTATGACCCGCATAATCCTCCGCATATTTTTTATAGAAAATTCGGGTTTACAACGGATGATAAAAAAATGCTGAAAAAGATAGATAAATATATTAAAACAGGGAAACAACTCGATTACAAAAAGACACCGGATCTTATCATGTACTATCCTGATACGGTTTCCAAAAAGCTGACTTTCTGGCAAAAGCTAAAAAACTTTTTGAAGATATAAGGTATATACATATTGGTACAATTTGAATTCTAGCTAGGGAGTAAATTGGTCTTTAAATGTCTTAAAATCTTTGTTCATTTGATTTCTTAATTTTTCTATCTCAGGTATTTTATTTTGAAACTTTTCAAAATCCTCAGGTTTTTCATCTCTATAATATCTCAATTTTAACCAAACATATGAAAAAATTTCTTTTCTGTAGTTTCGCAAATGTTCTAAGAAATTATTGATTAATTCTTTATCTTTACCTTTACTGTAGTATTCATAAATAGAATAATTTTTATTTACAATTCTCATTTTTTAGTAAATTCAATATCAATATTCATCAACTCTTGATACATAACATTATCATCAAGCGTTATTTTTCTGGAAACTTCCGGATTATCTTCAGTCTTTTCGGACATAGGAAGACTATCCCAGGAATTTATGTCTAAAGTTGCCATCATATCAATAACAGAAATTATAAAGTCATTTTTAGCATTCAGTTCTTTATCTTTATAAAGATTTTTTAACCAGTCGTTTCTCGTTTGGTATGCTAAAATAAGCGCCAGAAGAGAAACTATTAAAATACCGAAATTTATTAAATTTTCAAATATATTATGAAAAAAACAGTCTGCTAAAATAATAATGATTGCACATACGAATAAGATCATATATAAACAATCAACACATCCTTTATGTAAAATAACACCTAGTTTGAGAAATTATCACAGCCGGTTTGAGAATTTTGGTACGCTTTCACTGAAAAATTTAAA
>CALUPW010000012.1 GCA_944322785.1 Candidatus Gastranaerophilales bacterium
CAACAAAAGTATAATTCTGATGAAAAATGAGAATATGGAATTAGGGAGTAATATGGATAAAGAAATTAATATATGCCTATCTTGTGATAATAACTATGCAAAATACGCGGGAGTTGTTATTGCATCTGTTTTAAAAAACGCAGATATAGATGATGATTTAAACATATATATTCTTGATGGAGGAATAAGTTACGAGAACAGAAATAAGATATTATCTTTAGCTTCAATAAAAGATTGTAATATTAGTTTTGTTAAAATTGATGAAAATAAGTTTTTAGATTTTAAAGGAATTACGACTCATGCATATATTTCTTTACCAGCATATTACAGATTAAAAATGCCAAGTTTACTGCCAAACATTGACAGAATTATTTATTTTGACTGTGATGTTATTGTAGAAAAAAGTTTAAACGATTTATTCAACATTGAAATGGGCAATCATGCCATAGCAGGTGTTTCTGATATTAAGAAAAAAATGCAAAAAATAAATCCTACATATACAAATTCTGGGATATTAGTTATGGATTTAAAAAATATGCGTGAACAAAACTTAGAATCTAAGTTTTATGAATATGCAAAAGAACATTACAATGAAATTGTTTGTGGTGATCAAGAAATAATTAATCAAGTATGTAAGGGAGAAATTTTACTTATAGATAGCAAGTGGAATGTTCAAATAAGTAATTTCTCAAATCGTTCTGATTATACAAAACATCCGCATATTATTCATTTTATAGGTAAAAATAAACCGTGGCAATATGCTTCATTTAGCTACAGAAAGGATTTATACTATAAATATTTGCAAATGTCCCCTTGGGCATTAGAAAAAAAAGAACTGTTTAAATATCGCATTATAGGTGAGCTTATAGGGCTATTTAAGTATATAATTCATAGACCGCTATTTTTATTTAGACTAAAATTTTGGTGTGCATTTTATTACACATATATAGAAAATTTTATTAAATTTATATTTTCAATAGATAAAAATAATACCCCGAAGCACTCAAAAATAACTTTATTGGGCATTAAATTTAAAATTTTGCGTAAGGAATATGTAGATGAAAGAAATAAGTTAAGAAAGAAGTATAGCAGTATTACAAATATTCATGATATTCCTCTTGCAACAGGTGCTTTGAGATTAGTACAAAAGGCGAATTTAAATTTACTAAAATGTTTTGATGCTATCTGTAAAGAATATAATATCCAATATTGGTTAGATTTTGGAACTTTGTTAGGCGCTATTCGTCATAAAGGTTTTATTCCTTGGGATGATGATATTGATATTGGAATGATGAGAAGTGATTACGAAAGATTTATAGAGTTATTTTCAAATAGATTTGACAAATATCCCGAACTTGAGATTGCTTATAAAAATAATCAACGAGAAATGTGCTTCGTAAAGTTAAGATGTAAACAATCAGAAAATGTTTATATAGATATTTTTCCATACGATAAATATCATTCTGAATTAAATGAAAAAGGCAAAAAAGAATTATCCAAGCGTATTGCCAAAATTACAAAAATAAAATGGTATCAAAAATTCAAAAAATTTAAGACAGTAAATGATATTCGCTCACATTTTAAAACTATTACAAAAGAAAAAATATTAAAAAATCAGCAGATTACTACTGGTACACCGGCAATTTTTATGGGGATAGATTTTCCGCATAAGTGGAATAACAAAGTTTATGATTGGCATACTATATTTCCTTTGAAAACAGCAACATTTGAAGGATCAGAATTTTCGGTTCCACAACATCCGGAAAAGGTTTTAAAAAGTATTTATGGCGATTATATGTCTATTCCAAAAAATTCCTATCCTGTGCATTCAGCATATATGTCATTGGATGATGAAGAAAGAAAAATTTTAGAGGAATTAGCAAAATGAAGCGAGTAATTACATACGGAACGTATGATGTCTTACATTACGGGCATGTAAATCTGTTAAAAAGAGCAAAAAATCTTGGAGATTATTTGATAGTTGGATTATCAAGTGACGAATTTAATGCGATAAAAAACAAAAAATCTTACTACTCTTATGAACAGCGGGAAATGATACTCGAAGCGTGCAGATATGTAGATTTAGTTATTCCGGAAAATAATTGGGAACAAAAAATTGGTGATATACAAAAATATCAAGCAGATATTTTTGTAATGGGTGATGATTGGGAAGGCAAATTTGATTATTTGAGGGAATATTGTGATGTTATTTATCTTCCGAGGACTCCGGAAGTTTCAAGCACAAAAACGAAAAACTATTTGAAATATGTTGGAGATGAGTATGCTCAAAAAGCTATTTAAAGTAGAGAATAATTTATTTTATAAGACATATAGGATTTTTGGTATTAAATTTTCAAAAAGAAAAGGTAAAGAGCCCTTAACTGTAGAGGATTTGCGTTGCTATACAATGGCTTCGCAAGTAAATTCAAAACTTGAAAAATATAGGGGATGTTTTACTGATAAAAATGTAGTAATAATCGGTGGCGGCCCTTCATTAAAATATTTAGATACTTTACCGAAAAATGCCATCAAAATAGGTATAAACAGGGCTTATCAAATGAAAGATATTAAGTTCGATTATCTTTTTGCTCAGGACAAATTTAAAAAGCAGGAAGATATTGACGGATTCGTTGATTATAATCCGAATTCTTGTATCAAATTTATTGGTTTACATACAAAACAAAATCTAATAAGAATAAGACCGGCAGCAATTTCAAAAATTAAAAAGAAAGAAATGTATGTATTAAATAACAGGCGACCACAGGAGACTTTAACACCTATTGATATATCGTTAGAGCCTTTTGCTTGGTATAGCGGAACTGTTTTTGCCGCTCTACAATTTTGTTTGTTTGCCAATGCGAAAAAAATTTATTTGGCAGGATTTGATTGTTCAAATGACGGACACGCGTTCTCTGATAATAAAGTGGAATATAAACAAGCCCATCAATATGAATATTGGGAATATTTTAAAAACTTTAAAGATACATATTTTGAAGAAACTGAATTTGTTTCAATCAACCCGATAAATTTAAAAAATCTGTTTCGGAATGTTTATACTCGTCAATATTTAGAAAATAATCCTAATATTAAAAACGAAGATGTAGAAATTTTGGAAGGGGATAACATTTAATGACAAAGTTTCTATCAATAAGTTCTAACTTTGAAAATACTCATACAGTTATCAATATTTTAGGACTGAAACTTAAAATCAAAAAGAAAAATACCTTTGAATTAAGAACAGAAAAGTTATTGGTAAAACTTTGGAGTATGCAATACGACAATTCGTTTAATGCCTTTTTACAACAATATATATTGATAAATAAAGATTTTATGTCGCCACAAATCTCACTTATTGCGATTTCGACATTAATTGAGAACAAATCGTATGCACAGGCAGAGTTTTTGATAAATAAGCATATCAAAAAATACGGAATAACTGATATTCCAAAGTTTTTATTAGTTTCATCATTTTGTCAAAGTATAAATATTACCAGTAATGAAATAGTTAAATCTGCAAAAATATACGAACATATTAAAAACAACCAAGAAAAATTACTGTTAGAAAAAATATTATTGAATAAAACCGTTGCTATTGTTGGAAATAGCCCCTGCGAAATAGGGCAAAATAAAGGCTCTGAAATTGATAAAAATGATTTAGTTATTAAGTTTAACAACTTTTCTAATTCTGAAAAGTATCAAAATGATTACGGAACAAAGAATGATATATGGATGATTGCAGGAAATATTACAAAAAAGAATTATGATAATCATTTTGAAAATTTAAAAATGGTTATTGTTGCAGATGATATTGAACATTGTGTTTTTACAGATGAATTTCGGAGCTTTTTGTATGAAATAATTGCTAATACACAAATCCCGATTACGAGTTTGAAATTTGAATATAGAAAGAATTTAAGAAATAAATATAATTTAATTCACCCCTCAACAGGGTTTCAAATTATAAATTATATTCACGATAACAGAAACACTATTAAAGATATCAGTATTTACGGGTTCAGTTTCAATGATAGCAAAGAGGGAGTTAAGAAAAATATGTTTAATAAATATTTTCAAGAAAGAACACCTTTTTACATTATTCATAATTATTACAAAGAAAGCGAAATTTTATCTGAATTATTGCAAAAAAAAAGGAGTTAGAGTAAATGATACCAAAGCGAATATTTTATGTATGGGGAGCGAATGAACCAAAAGGCAAAGCTGAGTTAATGTGTCTATTCTCTTGGTTTCAAAATTTAAAAGATTTTGAAATAATTGAAATCAATGATAATTCTACAGAATATTTTAATTTCCAAGAAGAACTAAAAAATAATAAATGGTTTAAAACTGTATATGACAGAAAAATGTGGGCTTATGTTGCAGATTATATTCGTATAAAAACACTATACGACAACGGCGGAGTTTACTTTGATACAGATGTTATGGCAATAAAAGATTTAACTCCGTTGCTAGATAATCCCGCTTTTGTGGGTATTCAAAGTTATGATAGAACAGAACCTGCAATACTAGGTGCAGAAAAGGGTAATCCTTTTTTAAAACAGATGTTGGATTTTTACAATGACGAAATTTGGCATAGTAGCCTTTATAAATGTCCGGATCTTTTTAAACATTTTTTAGAATTAAATTATGGCAAGCAAGAATACGATTTCGACAATATAGATGATGAAGTTAGGCAATACAAAGATATTACACTTTATCCTCGTAAGTATTTAATACCATTTTCGCCTGCTCAAATTCGCAAAGAGGATATCCGTAAAATTTCTGAAGATACATATACTATTCATTGGTACAAAGGCAGTTGGTCAAAACCTGAAATATTTTACTTTTTAGAAAATAAAAATAAATATAACCTTAGTTATCTTGATGAAAAATGCAAACAAATAAAAACAAAATCCGAAAAAGGTTTTCAGTACAACAATATATTTGAAAGAATTTTTTCTATTAAAGACAGTTATAAAAAATCTAAAAAATATAGGATATTTACAATCTTTGGAATACAAATAAAACATTCCGTAAAATTATAGGAGTATGAGGTGAAAGCAGTAATATTGGCCGGCGGAAATGGCAGTCGCTTATGGCCGTTATCAAATGAAGAATATCCGAAACAATTATTATCATTTTTTGATGATAATGAAAGTTTGTTGCAAAAAACATATTTAAGGTTATTAAATATTGTTGATTCTGACGATATTTTGACTATTACAAATTCAAAGCATTTTGCCAATGTAAAAAAGCAACTTGACTATATTCGCACTTCAAACATTATTGCTGAGCCCCTATCAAAAAATACCGCACCGGCAATCTTTTGTGCATTAAAATATTTTTTAGATAAGGGTATATCTGAAGTTGAAATAGTCTTAGTTTTACCATCCGATCATTTAATAAAAAATTGTAATTTATTTTCAAAATCAGTTGATAATGGGAAGGAACTTGCAAAGAATGGTTTTATTGTTACATTCGGAGTTAAACCAACTTATCCTGAAACCGGATATGGTTATGTAAAAGTTAATTCTACTTTTGAAACAGGTTATAAAGTTGAAAAATTCGTTGAAAAGCCGAATTTAGAACTTGCAAATAAGTATATACAAGACAATAAATATTTTTGGAATAGTGGAATGTTTATGGGTAAAATCTCCACATTTATGAGTGAATTTAGTCTAAATGCTCCTGATATTTATAAAAATTTTGAAAACCTAAATTTTATTGATAAAAATGAAATATCCGTAGAAATTTATGAAAAAATGCCATCAATATCCATTGATTATGCAATTATGGAAAAATCACAAAATATTGCATTGGTAGAATTGGAATCAGATTGGAGTGATTTAGGCTCTTGGCAGTCATTATACAATGTTCAAGAAAAAGATGATAACGGTAATGTTGTTTTCGGAAATGTTATTGCTGATAATATAAAAAATTCATTTATTTATTCAACAAAAAATTTAGTGGCTACAACATTTATAGAAAATCTTGCTATAATAAATACAGATAATGCGACAATAATTTTACCATTGGATAAATCTCAAATGGTGAAGAATTTATATGAGTTAAATAAATAATAAAAAATACGGAAATATCAATGAATAATAAAGAAAATAAAATTATAAAACAACATTTAGAATATATGTTAATAAGTGCTTTTGATTTTTTAGAATTTTCTGCTGAAAATTTTGAAAATAAGCCAAAATATTCTATTATACATTATGCTTCTGCTATAGAATTATTTTTGAAGTCTCGACTATACGAAGAACATTGGTCATTAATTATGGATAAACCTAATATCCAGCATTTAAAGCAGAATAATTTTCATACTATTGGTTTTAGTAATTTAATTGAACAATACAAGAATGTATTTAATGTAAATGATAAGGAAGTAAAAAACGCATTGCAATGTTTTCACAGTATTGCACAAGATAGAAACCAAGCAGTTCATTTTTACCACAAAAATATAGAATTAAATTCTGATGATGAAAAAATTACAATTGCTACAAAACAACTAAGAGCGTGGAATTACTTAAAACTATTTTTACAGAATTGGGAACCTGTTTTAGGGAAATACATAAAAGATTATACTGACAAAATTGTTCTATGTGATAATTTACTACAATCACATTCAAAGTATCTTGAAATTAAGTATAATTCTATAAAAGATACTATAAATGATAAAATTAAAAATGGTGCAAATTATGTAAAATGTGAAAATTGTGGTTATAAAGCCGTAAATTTAAAGCAAAAAGAAAGTATAAATTTATATAGTGGTGTATGTGAGGTTTGTAATTTTGACAAAAATTATGCTTTAAAAATAAAATGCCCATATGATAATACAGAATTTACAATTTTTAAGAATGACTTAATAAATGAAAATATAATTTGCCCAAACTGCCATAATAAATTAGGATACGAAGATTTATTCAATATAAGTGATAATTTGTCAGATGAAAAAATTAACTGTAATTCCTGTTTAAGCGATGATTGCGTAATAAAACAGAAAAATTTAAACACTTATAAAAAATATTATGATAGCGTATATATATGTTTAAAATGTCTTGAAGTTACTAATTCAGAAAATTATTGTCAATATTGTAATCAATCACAAATAGGAAATAAATCTTTAGATAATAGTTATTTTATGGGTTGTGATTGGTGTGAAGGTTTATTACTTAGAGATTTACAGACTGGTGAATATGGTATAATGTAACATCTAAACTAATTTGGCTATATAATAGAAGACAATTAATTAACGACTTGACGAAACAACATCTACGATAGATAATGGTCGAAAAATATCTTGCGAATATCTAATTTAATAATGCCAATTAAAGGTAATTAGTATAAAAATTTTCAGAAAATGTAATAAAAAAGGAAGAATAAAATGCAAGAACAATTTATTATTATGGTATGGAATTTTTTTAAAAATCCTGCTATTATTGCAGCTTTAATTTCTACCGTTGTTACTGGTTTTATAAATTTAAAAAATGGGGAATCTGCAAAACTTTCTGCTCTATATAATCATAAATACAAATTTTGGTTGGATTTTAGTAAAAAATTTTTTAGAATAAAGCCTTTTCTTGACCGTATGATAAATCCATTTAATTGTTCCGCTGGTATAATAACTTATCAAGGGAAAGTTGAAACCTTAAAAAATTTTTCGAAATGGATAGTAGAATGGAATGAATTTAATGAGTTAGTTGGGTTTTAATGGGACATTTGAAAAAAGATTTTTCTGCCGTCTTTCGGCTTTGTGTTTGACTTTAACCCCCTTCCAAGTGGTTGACTGAAACTACTCAGAAAGTCACTTTATTGTCCACAATTTTACCGTAAAATTCCTATATAAATCTGCCCAAATCGCGATAACCTAAATATATCGCCACATTTTCCGATGACACTTTCCGGACAAAAAGTCCGTTTTGAAATTCCACACCTTCAAACTCGGAAGCTAGTCGGAAGTTTAAATTATGTTTACATTTGAGCTTTTTGATAAAAATTATTTTATATATTTTTGTTGAAAGAAGTTATAAAAGCAAGAGTATACAGTCAAGTCTTGATGCAAATATGTTCGTACAAAAAGCTGAATTTTGTGTATAATATACATTATTAGGTGTAATATGCTTTGCATTTTTAATTGATATTTAATATTATTGTATGTGTGGAATCATGAAAAGAGTTTTGTTTAAAGATCAAGATATAAGAAGTGTCTTGAATCAAAAATTAGAAAAAAAATACAGAGATGCTGATACAATTATTATAAACGAGCTAGGCTTATTGCAAGGTCTATGCAGAGTTGATGTGGCAGTTATTAATGGTATTATCCATGGCTATGAAATAAAAAGCGAAGCTGATACTTTGGAACGATTACCTCTACAAGCAGAATATTATAGCAAAGTTATGGATAAACTTACTTTGGTCTGTTCAGAATCTCATTTTGATGATGCGATAAAAATAATTCCTGATTGGTGGGGTATAAAAGTTGCAAAAAGAACTAAACAAAACAATATTAAACTATATACTTACAGAACTGAACATAAAAATAAAAATGTTGATCCTGCGGCTCTGATTGAACTTCTGTGGAAAAATGAAGTTTCAGACTTATTAATTGAAAAAGGACTTCCAAATAACATAATTCACAAGAATAAGTCATTTTTGTATGAATTATGCGTAAATGAGTACTCATTAAAGGATTTAAAAGATAACGTACGTCTTAAATTGAAAACCCGTACAAATTGGCGAGATCATAAACCACTTTTGTTAAATGTTGGTTAACAGAAACTTTTACCCACGTTGATAAATTTCCTGTATTTTCAGTACCGTTTGCGCAATCGTATATATATTTGTCACCATTTGAAAATTCTTTGCCTCTGTAATATGAAGTTTCAATTAATTTTTGACACATACCTCTAAATTGACCAAACCCCCTTGAATCTCGACCTCTTACGGCTGTTCCTCTGTCAATATACCAATTTTCATTTAAAGTATATCTTAATTTGGCATAAGGTTTTACCAAACGCATGTCTAATTCAACGAACTCTTTTGAATTTATATTGTAATCACCAAATGCTGGTAACCTATAGCTGTCAACGAAAGAATTATAACATTTTTTATACAGTAGCCACTCTAAGCGCTTTGCATTATTTTGATCTGCATTTTTTGGGAATGAACCTCCACAAATAGCAAAGGAACGCCATAGATTGATTTCTTTTAAAGTTTTTAAATTCGAAATGAGAAAATCAAAAAACTGTTCAAATTGACCACTAAAGGGCAAATCTTCAAAATCTACAAGAAGATCAACTTTGGATTTATGTAACTCAATTTTTGAAAGAAATGATGCTATATTCTCGTTAATTCCGTCTGCTATGAAAGAAGATTTTAGACGCAAGCAAATCCCCCTTTTATCTAAATGAGCTATTTGTTTGATAGCTTCAATTGTCTCTTCTTTTGCATCAAGCGTTATGACAGGTGTAACTTCACAACTTTCCGACCGGTATAATTCAAATATTTTTGGTATATATGCAATGTGTTCTGAATCTTGAAGAATAAGAGGTGTAACATCAATCAGACACTGTGCGCTTCCCCATTTTTTCTTAAGTCTGCTTCCTAAATGTTGAATGTGCTCGTCTATGGTTTTTGACTGTTTACGATTTTCAAAATCAAATCCTATTGGTGGGATTTCAAAAAGAGGTACGATATTCTTTTTAATTTCAGGTGTTAACTCAGATAATGCTTGGTATTCTCCTTGTTTCCATTTAAGGATTGGAATGTATGTGCTATGATTAATCATATTTTCATCCTTTCTGTAGTGTTATAACATGCATGTTATAACACTATATGAAAAATTTTTCAATTCTTTAGAATATTTTTTAATATAATGTTACAATTTATGCGACTTGTTAAATAATATTTTATATATAAGTTGCATTTTATACGACTTGTTAAATAAAATCAGTCTTACATATCTAAATTTATACTAGATATTAGTTGTAAACAAATGCCATTATAAGATTTATCATATTTGAACATATGCTCCGCCACATGCTGTGCGAGGTTTTGTTTCATTTGTGAGTGATTTATTGATCTGCGGAGGCGAGAGTAAAGAACTTTTATCCGCAAAGATTCTTCTTTTGTGTGCGGAAGTTTATTGTGTCTTGTTTTTAGCGGTTTATCGACTACAAAAAGCTCGCTGTCATACAGATAAAAATAAACAGGTATATCGTAAAACCTTCGCATCTTGGCAATTTTCGGCTTTTGTTCAAAGTGTGTTTTAAGGGTGTTCAATTGCCGTTCATAAATCATCTGCCGAAAATGTTTATAAAAATTCTGCATCGTCGCATCCCCGATATCCAAAAGAAAACTCGCCTGTTTCGACTTCACCCCGACACAAAAACACTTCGTTATCATCTCAATTTTTTCCTGCGAATGAAACTTAAAGCAAAACGGCAGAGGTAATTTTTGCTCGGCTTTATATGAGTAGATTCCGCCAACCAAATTTAATTGCCCGTCCTTAACTAATTCCTGTAAACCATCTTCTATCCCATCTCCCATAATCGATTCAATATCTTCTAATCTGAATGTTTCGAGCCTTTTCGCGAGTTTCAAAATTTTATTTTTCATTCAAAATCCCCTCCATAACCGTCAGAGTAATCGTTTTCAAATTATTCATCTCAGCAATGTTTTCGACTTTATTTAAAAATTTCACAATCTGCCTGAACTGATTAAATTTCGCACTAACAAGCTCAAGTGCATCAGGCTCAAACTCGACTTCAGAAATCTCTGTCACAATTTTTGCCACATCTTCTTTATTAAAAGTTTCGAACTTTAATACTCCCAAAAGCCTGTCATAAATATGCTTATGCCGTTTGAGTTTTGCTTCCGCGAGGCTCATCCCGACAAGCACAACAGGAATCCCGATTTTGTCGTGCAAATCGCGGACTATCTCAATCGCAGACGAGTTATTCAAAAGAAAATCCACCTCATCCACCACCAAAACCTTTGGCCGCTCGCGCAGTTTATCCTCAATCTGCTTGAATAAAAGCGACGTCAGATATGTCGGTACATCATTAAGCTCCTCGACAATTTCGGTCAAAAGCCAACGCGCAGACATTTTGTGGTTGCACCGAACATAAATCGCATCGTTATTCGTAACCCACCACATAATCGTCTGCGACTTTCCGAGCCCGAAATCACCATAAACAAGTGCCATCTTGGGCAGATTCGCGGGTGCATTTTTGAGCGTATCCATCAAATCCACAAATCGTTTCACATTCTGCGTTACAACAAATTTACGTTTCATAAAGACCTCGATATTCCTCACTTTGCTTGTATTCCGTAAGCCATGCTCGATCGTCAGCATTCGTACAACCGTTTTGCATAAGCCATTCGAATTTTTCATACTTATTCAAAAACACAGGCGCGTTCATTTGAACTTCTCTTGGCGTTTGTTTTTTCGTTTTAACCGGTTTAGCTTCAATCACATCTTGAATATTTTCTTCAATATCGTATTCAATAAATTTCAAATCCACATTCGGCAAGAATTTCTGTAACTCTTTAATCGTCTTATTTTTAAGCCGTTTTTGTTTTTGAATTTTCTGTTTCAAATCCTCGACATCTTTGATATCGCCAAGATGATAAGCCATCGGATGAGCTTTCGTGACACGTTTTGCGGTACACAAAAACTGATTTTTGACTGTGTAAACTTTAATCTCGGATAAATCAAAAAGCGAGTAGCGAATCATAATCTGAGTTTTGAGCCCATACAATTTATCAGAGTAATAAAATGTGCCGAGGAACCGAATTCCATTTTGATAAATCGTTTTGATGTCTGCCGTCATCATTAAATCGTCAAGCTGAGCCGTATCAATTTTGATTTTTACCCTGTTTTCAAAAACTTCCGCAATCGTATGATTTTTATCATTCGGACAAAGTTGCGAATTCTTAAACTCAAGCCACTTATCGACAAGCATTTTAACCTCATTAATCGTCGGGTAATAATTCGGCTTAAAATATTGCTTGTGGAATTTTTCATTCCGCTTAAAATGTGCGGGTTTATTTTCAATATTTGAACCAGAATAAGTCGGCAAAAGCTTTTCAAAACTCTCCTGAAATTCTTTGAAAAACCGCTCAATGACTTTGGCTCTCGCGTTATATGGGCGAGCAAAAACCGTCTTAATCCCGAGCCGAGCATAAATCCCCTCAAATCCTGTTTCCTTAAAATCCGTGTTCACAAAGTATTTTGCCTTGAATGCCCTGCCGTTATCCTGATACACGATTTTCGGGATATTTTGTAAGTTGATTATCGCGTTACGCAGAGCTGACGCGATGCTTTGAGTGTTTTCTTCAAGCATAATCTCGTATCCGACAAGCGCGGTCGATTTCCAATCCAAAAAGCCGATTAAAGTCGCCCGTGTGGGTTTGCCGGTAAACGGATTTTGTACCAAGAACGATAGTTTATGTCCGTCTGCCACAAGCACATCCCCGACTTCAAGTTTTGAAATATCTCGCATAATAAATGGTTCAACGTTGTCCTTTAAGGCTTTTTCTCCATCACGAGCCAACGTCCAAATGTCATAATGATTATCCCGAAACCAATTCGCATAACGGCGAAATGTCACATCCTGAACATTTATCGGCCCCTCTTTTGACAAAATATGCTTGGTTATCGAAATGGCTTTGCCGACACAAAATTTGTTCGGGTGCAGCAAAATTTTCAAAAACACCTGTTTTTCATAATCGGTCAATGATGTGCGAAACTCTGTCGCATACTCATATTTTGGCAGCAATAAATGATAATCTGTCGTGTTTCCGAGCTTGCGTTTCCACCGCTCAACCGAGCCGATTGAGGTCTTGCCGAGCACCTTAAAAATATGCGGGTACAGCATGCCTGTATTGTAGCATTCAATAAACTCAACCCCGGCACGGGTTTTACCCTCAGGGTGATGCTTTCTGTATTTTTGCCATTCGCGAAGCAAATCCAAACGCGCAAGCGCAATTTTATTAACCTTAGTGGGAAGATTTTTGACAGGCAAAATTGGTATCAAAGCAGTCGATTCAGAGGTTATCTGCGTCTTTTCTTCAAAATATTTTTTCTGTAAATTCAGCTCAATGCTTGATAAGAGGATTTCAAAACTTTTTCCGCCTCTGACAATAATTTCGCGGGTGACATATTTATCTCGCGACATCCGAATCGCCCGAGTGCTCACGCCTTTGAGGTCTGCTAATTCCTGAATTGTAATGTATTTATCTTTATTCATCGTACTCACATTCATCACTCTTCCGACCTTAAATTGGAACTGTTTCCGAGTAACTTTGTATCATTCAGACACAAAAATTTAAGGACTTGACGTTTCTCGGAAACAGAGTTATTGTGAGAAAGCCGTAAACGAGAAAAACTTGTTTTTACTCACTTACGGCGCCGAACAAAAGCCTGCTGGCAGGCTTAGATGTGTTTCCCCAGAATATTTCGGAGGTTTTTATGAAGAAAAAAGAGCTACAAAGCATTGATTATATTAAGCAACGTGCTGATGAAAATTTGGCAAAGACAAAGAGCGTATTTTTATATAGGCGGGAACTTGCGATACGGTTCGCTTTGCGGCAAAAAGAATTTACGCAAAAGAAACTTGCAAAAAGACTCAAAATGACCGAAAGCTACGTTTCAAAACTCATTACAGGCGAAAGATATAGCAAGGTTTTTGAGTTTTTTGTGAAATACAACTTAGGGGTAGACTATTTTGTGATATAGGAGGGAGTATGAATATTGTCAAACCGATAAGGAATAGAGAGGATATTGAGAAAATGAAGACGGTTTTGAAACGCAAAAAGCGAGATCTTGTGCTTTTTATTTTCGGGATAAATTGCGGACTCAGGATTTCTGATATTTTGAAACTAGATGTCGGGGATGTTAAGGGTGAGATTTTGTCGAAATCAAAGAGAAAAAGATGAAGAAAAACAAGCGTTTTCCGTTAAATCCGGAACTAAAAGTTGTGCTTGAAGATTTTGTAAAAGGCCGTCCGGAAGATGAAGCGTTATTTATTACGCAACAAGGAAACAGGCTTGATCGAAACCAAGCATACAGAATTTTAAATAAGGCTGCAAAAACATTGAATCTACAAGACAAAATCGGCACACATTCGCTACGCAAAACCTTTGGATACCACCATTACAAACAATTTGATAATATTGAACTTCTGCAGAAGATTTTTAACCATTCCTATTCTGCCATCACCCTCCGCTACATCGGCATCGAACAGGATATTATTGATGAAAGCTATATGAATTTTTATTTGTAAAATATGCTTGTAATAAAATATAAATATGAATACAAATGAAGAAATAATATTTAAATCAAATGGTTGGCAAGCTATTAATAGAATGGGAATTATCAATGAAAATTACCATACATTAATATTGAATTATAGAGAATTGATGAATGAAATTGTAAGAATTCAACTGGCGCCAGAACCTTTTTTATTATTGTTTCATAATGAGAATTTAAATAGGTATATCTTTAATTTTTTGGCATCTACTTCAGCGCTCATTGATTCTTGTAGAAGCGTAATGAATTTCTACAAAAATACTGAGATACATGAGCATTACACAAAAAACATAAAGGAGCAATTCGAAAATAATAGTATTGCCGTTTTCATAAAAGACTTAAGAAATTATCAAATGCATTATAAAACAACTTTCCCTTATGTTACACCTGATAAACAAGTGTGTTTTGAAACACATGAATTTAAACAATATGACAGATGGACAAAATTATCTAAAGATTTTATAAAAAAGCAAGGCGAATTCATTATTATAAAACCATTATTTGAAACGTATTTTAAAATGTTAGAGCCTTTTTATATGAATATTTATGCAGAACTAACTAAGTATCATAAGCAAGATTTTAAAGAAACAATTGAGCTAGCCGCCAAAATAAATATGGCAATTCCTAATATTTATTACAAACTGCTAGATTAAATGTAATAATTTGTAAAAGTATTAGTTCGATAAATTATAAGTTTAAGGTATATTTTTAGATTTATTTATGCAGAATATTTAGAGTATAAAAATTCATTTATCTTATTTTTATTACTAGTATTTAATAAAAATTTTTCATCTGCTTCATTAAATTCTGGAATCCCAAAATCTTTTATATAATTCTTTGCCAAAGCCTTATATCCTTTAGAATATGATTTGCTTGTATTTTGTATATAATTCCAAAATACATCAGATGTTAATATTTTTTTTAGTATTAATAGTTCTTTATCGGTATTGGCAAAAACTGCATAACCACAGTAAAATAACATGTTTTCATCTTTTGATAGAATAGCAGTTGGTTTATCTGCGATATATGGTAGTAATATTTTCTTCCCTTGATTATTCAAGCCTTGTGTTCTTCCATATGCATACCACGCAGCATAATTACCTTTTCCTTTATCTCTGCGGAGTAATATGTCTTTTACAGCAACTAGAAATTTATATGCTTCGGGGTAATTATTTTGAATAACTTTTTCATCTATAATATGATATTGATGATTCTTATAAAAATATGGAAAAATTGCTTTTTCGATTTTTTGTTCTAAATCAATTTCATTTTTTATTATGTTTGGCTTTGCAACATTAATACAGAGTTCTTTTTCTATTTTATAATGTTTATTATTGTATATTCTGTAATAATATTTTTTGTCTTCAGAACACGGAGTAAAAAAATAAATGTCATTTTTTAAGGTTGCCAAACCATTTTTAATTTTATAATTACCCAATTTATTTTCCATTTTATTGATTATTTTTATCATTGAAAGATAATCATTGTTACACATTTTCCATGGTTGATTAAACTTAAAATTATTATTGTTATATATTACACTTGCTGAATCATCTATTTTTTCAATATCATTTATAGACAAATAGGATATTTCAAATTGAGACGACTTTTTACTTATTATAGTTACCGCAGTATAGTTAGTTGCTTTTTTAAATATTTTATTATCTTTATAGTCAAGAACTTTTATATGATAATTTGAAGCAAGCAGGTAATTTCGTAAGGAGCGCCCATTTATGCTTTGTAGATATGTATTCGGTGTAATATAACCTAAAATCCCATTATCTTTTAATAAATTTAAACCAAGTTCAAAAAATGGAATATAAAGATCTACATTTCCGGAACTAGATGATTTCCAATTTTTTAAATTATTTTTCATATATTCATCAATATTTTTTGAACGTACATATGGTGGGTTTCCTACAATGTAATCAAATTTTATATTTTTCAAAAATTTATTATTTTTATCTAAAGAATCGCAGACTTTTAAATTGCATTTAAGCTGGTTATCATTCTCATGATTAAGTAGCATAATAAATCTATATAAAATTTGCGCTTTTATTATGCTTTTTTCTGAAATATCCATGCCGTATATATACTTCTCAAAAATTTCTGTGTATGAAAGTTTAAAAGTTTTATTTAAATATATTGCGCAAGATATTAAAAACGAACCACAACCACAAGAAGGATCGCAAATTTTACCAATAGGATTGCTGCCTAAAACATAATGAATAATACATTGTTTTATACTATCTGGGGTATAAACAATCCCGTTAATTTTTTTATCATCATCAGGAATTAGTAGTTCAAATATCTCTATTAAATTTGATATTGAAGGCTTAATTTTCATAGATTCAAAAACTGATTTTATCTTATCATATTTAGCATTATCAATATTTAAAAAATATGAAACAAAAAATCTGGAATTATTATAATTTATATTATTTACATCTAAAAATAACTTGATAATGCATTGTTCGCATATATCTACATCACTTACTATTTTTTTAATTTTATTAATGAACTGCTTCATGCACCCTCCTGTATATCCAGTAGATCTACACGATCAATTGTTCGTCCTTCATTTACGATTAATTCTATTTCTTTCTTAGATAAGCCATATAATTTATAGCATAGATTATCTAAAATTTGCCATTTTTTATTTAGTATTTGTCTATATATATTTTTCTTAGCACTAATACTTTTTAGATATGTCATTTGTAAATCTGTAATTTCATCCACAATATTAGATAGCACATTGATTAATTCGGGAGATTGTTCTAAAACTTTAATTGGTAATGGTACTGGATTTAAAAATTGTTTATTAAATTTATAATAACCTCCAGACTGTGGATTTGCTTCCAATTTTGCAAAAACAGAAAAAATGGTAGAATTTAATATTGCAGTGATAGATTTTGCTACTTCTATATTTGGATTATCTAATGTAATAAAATTTACATTAGAATTGTCCATATACCCAGAATTTGCATTTACAAAAGTAGCAATTGTATCCAAGTGGGTCATTGGAACAATTATTTTATTTTTTGAATATGAATCTTGGTTATTTTCTCTTGTAAATGTATGCCAATAAATTCCCTCTCTATGTTCTACTTTTTCTTTTATTAAAGTCTCACATTTATTTAAATAATTCTTTGCCAACTTTGGCATTTCATCAAAGGGTATTCTATCAACTCCATTTTTATATGGGAATAAACAATATGTTGTCGTGTTTATTTCTTTAAAACAGTATAATTTATCATTTTTTATTAAAGGTTTAACGATATCTTTTTCTAATGTAACAGTTTCTCCCAGTCCATTAATGCCTGTTATTGTATTTGCATTAACCTTACAATTTTGAAATTGGTATAATTTTTTCCATAAAAGCTGTATTCCTACCGATATATTTATACCTTTTGCGGTTTCTATGGTACCACATCTGACTCTTGCATTATTTAAAATTTCTATTAATTCCTTTTTAGCAAACGACCAAGTTTTATCCTTAAATTCAGAATTATTGATTGAATCATATTGCATATTTTTATTGTAATAATTTTCTAAATAGGATTTGGCTTGATTTTTATCACCTTTGATTAAATTATAGTTTAATTTATTTGATACATTTGATCCAAGTACAATAATTGCAACATATGTTATGCGATTTTCAAATAAATCGGTGGCTTCAAAATCTATAATTTTAGTAACCTTATCGTAAATTTCATTACGAATATTTGTTCCATAATCTGTTTTAAACCAACGTTTTTGAACAATAAAACTAAGACACCCACTCTCTGAAAGTAAAGATTTACATCTTTCAATAAATATGACTGCCAAATCTGCTTTGCCAGAATAACTATTATAATGATCTTTTATATATTTATGCATATCCGAGTAATTATTTTTATAGTGCTTCGTCTCAACATACGGAGGATTACCTATAATGTATGTAAAACCATTGTTATGTTCAAAAACTTCTTTAAATCCGTGTTTTATGTCAAATGGACGAATTTCATCAATTACTTCTACTGGAAGTTCAATATCTATATCAACAAGAGTATTTCCTAACAATATGTTTTTGTGGATATCTTTTAATATTTGTTTTCCAAATGCACCTACTTCAGTTAATGAGTTAGTATTGTCAATATCGATTAATTTTAATGCTAATGACATTTTTGTTACTTCTACAGCCATGGCATCATAGTCAACACCGTGAATGCATCGTATAAAAAGCATTTGTTTAGCTTTTATTGTCAAATGATATGAATTATCGATTTTTATATATAATTCTTTATTTACGATACAGGAATCGTTATGGATAATTTCTACCATTTTTTTTGACAAAATATCAAAGCAATTAATTAAAAATATGCCTGAACCACAGCATGGGTCTAATATTTTTATATTTAATAATTCATCGATTGTTTTAATATGATCTAAATTAATTGTCTCTCTGCAAAGAGGTTGTACTAAAAAACTTGGAGTTGGGATAACTCCATTTGTTTTTACATAATCTGGTTTTAAATTTTCTTGAATTTTTCCCTCAGTGAAGCCTAATTCTTTTGACAAAAAGCCTTCATATATTTTAGCTATAATATCTGGATGTATTACGTCGAATCTATACGGACTAGGATAATATAATTTATTTATAAATTCTTCGAATATACTATTTTCTAGTACAATATCATCTAATAAGTGATCTAATGAAAACATTGCACCATCATAGTGTTCATAAAAATCAAAATAGCAACTATGTTTAAATTTTTTCCAAAAACCAGATTTATCTGAGAGATAGTTTTTCAAAATAAAGATCTGTTCTAATCCACGAGATTCACAAACTCGGATAAAAATTATTCTATCAATAATTATTTGAATAATATAATTTAAAAAGTTCTTATTCTCAGTAAAAATGGCATTACTTTTTACTAATTGTTCCGCTAAAAGAAATCTAAATTTTGACATGAATTCGGTAAAATTGCTATCTAGGCTTTGTACCCCTTCCGCTTTTTCAGGTGTATATTCAATTTCAAGATAATTTTTGTATACATTTTCTTTACTGAAGTGAGCGTATATAATGTCAAAATTATCCAAATATTCTTTATAAGTAAATTTCCGAGTGCCCAATGAAGCATCTTGTTTGATATCCGGAGTAAATGTACAGTCGTAAATAACCAATTGAGAAAAATTCGATACGAAAGCACAAGGTACCATTGCAGACCATCCATATGATCTTATTTGAAATGCTACATCTCGATCATTAAATATATCAACTTTTAATGATTTTGCATCAAGAAACGTTTTTATCTGTTTCCCATTTACGAAAGTATAATCTGGTTTGTTATGCTCTGATTCAATCTTTTCTAATCGTTGTGCCCATTCTCCTACTAATTTTTTCTCTTGCAAAATTTCATTGGTTTGCCTTACATCCCATCCAAAAATACCCAAAAACTTATTTAACCATACCCTAATGGTTTCTTCGCTGATTTCTTCTAATCTAGAAGTATTGATAAATTCTTCATACTCACAGACTAAAACTTTTAATTTTTCTTTTGCAATATTTTTATCCATAGCTTACTGTTATAGTATCATGAACATGAGTTATTATCTTATTGTAAAAATATTAACCTAAAACTTGAATATATTTCAATTATGAGAAATGAATACGACACAACAAAGGAGGTCGTATGGAAAAAGTCGGAATGAATATTACGCCAAAGGAGTTTAAGCAATTAAGTAAGTGGTCGGATAATATTTATAACACTGCCGTCGTTATAGATTATTTTGTAGCAAATCAGCCGGAAATCGAAGAATGCTACAATCTTGCACCAGTTGTAAAGCAGCTGCGAAATGATGCGGATGTGTTGAATGCATTCTTTATAGACCACGAAAAAGAAGTTGAAGATTTAAATACCGTTTAAAAGGTGTTTAAAAGCCGTTTAAATCATGTTCAAAAAATTATTATGTCCAAATGATACGATTTTAGACACATATACTTGATGTTTCCCGCTAAAAGACTGATGAATGGTGTAGCTTGAAAGGAGCACACTATGATTGAAATTGGTAAAAAGTACAGATTGAAGAAGCTCAAAGGCTGGTTTGAAAAAGATAGCGAAGAATTTAAGGTTTTGTGTTTTGGTGAGCCAAATATTGTCGGATGCGTCGCACCGGATGGTGAAAGATGTGTATTTGATAAAGATTTTTTAATTGATCCTGAGAGACCAGACGAGATATACGCAGATATTACAATAACGAAAGGGTAAACTATGATTGAAAAAGATTATAAGTTATACGGGACAAAGATTTTGAACTTGAAAACACAAGAAATCGGTTTATTGATTTGTTTAAGGGAAAACAAATATGCTGATAAAACAGTCGATTTTGCAACTTGTGTTGATAAAAACGGAAAACGCTACAACATTGAACTTGATAACATAAGAGGATTTGAAGATGATTTTGAAAAATAAATTAACGAAAGAAACATTAGATATTCCGTATTCTGAATTCAGGATAAAGTTTGCAAAAGAAATTCAGGATGCGTTTGAGAGTTATCGCAAAACACAATTAAATAAATACTCTTGGAACTTCAAAGATGACAATTCTTTGGAGTTTAATTTTTATTTTGAACTTCATTGGAATTTTAATCACTTTGGGTGTTCTGATTGGTATATAGAAAGACTATAAAATCAAATTAAACAAGATTTAATTTACTAAATAAGATTTTATTTCTATCTTTGGCATCTTGTATCATTTTTTTATATGAGATGATTTCAAAATAGATTCTGTGTGTTTTGTGAAATCCAAAATATCCAGATTTATCTGGTGCAGGTGTTAGATACCCACTATCTTCTGCTATTTCAATAAGTTTTGGTGTTAGCGTTGATATAATATAAGCATATATAGGGACGCTATCAGGCAAATTTATAGTTTCTCCATTTTTATCTTTTATTTCAGATTTGCGTAATTCTTTTACATAATCGATTACTTGATCAATAGGATTTTCTTCTTTAGTATAATCTTCTCTCTCTGGTCTTTTAAATTCAATTATAGTTGCAGTCGTGATTTTTTCGTTATCAGTAAATAAGAAGGGATTATTATATATCAATATATCAGGTCTTTCCTCTGATTCTGAGGTATTGCATTCCATTTTACTTAACTTCTTATCAGAAGCAAGATAATAATGATATGCTAATCTCTCATCAATAGTCCATAAATTATGTTTTTCATAATCTACATCATCACTTGTTGTATTCATTGGAAATATAATTTCATGTATAGCTTTTTCTAATGGATATTTACCTTCGTTATTTTTCTTTTGAAGTTTCGATAATAACTCCAATATAGCTTTTCTATATGCGACATAATCAGCTAATTTTGATTTTCCTACATCATTTATTTGTTCGACATACCCCTTAAAATTTTCTTGAAATTCTTTTAATTCTTGCACATCATCTAATTTTTTAGATAAGCCTGCTAATAATTCACTTGAAGTTTTTTTAGTATCTCTATTTATTTGATAATATTGGTCATATAATTCCATCTCTAATTTGGTACCACTTGATGTGGGATTTATATTTTCTAGAAAATTTTTATATTTATCACTCATTAAAATCCTATATTGAGGACTATTACGATTAATATGATTTTTAATTTTCTTAATTTTCGACTCTTCAATTTTTGTAATTTCAAAAGATAAGTCTTTTTTTATTTGCTTTATTGCAAATTCAATAATTGTTTCAGTATTAAGCATAAGAGAAGTATTATCAATATAAAAACTTGATCTATCTCCATTCAAGGATTGATTTAAGTATTCTCCAGTTAATATAACCTGGTAATAATATCCATTATTATTTTCTTTGAATATACACATAAAATTTGGAATGTAATCTTTCAAATTTACACTTTTAACTTCCCTATTATCGGCACATAAATGTAATTTATGTATATTTTTTGTACTTGATTTTAATTTTAAATAACACAGTAAAAATTTATTATCCTCAATATCAAATCTACTTTCAGTAATTTGCTGGTTTAATAACAGGTCATTAAAATGAGAATTAATATTTATTGAATCAAAATCATCTTCTAATATAATTTGAGGGCAAGATTCTTTGTGTAAAAAATAGCACATAAAATGGGTTATTATTTTATTAGCCAGAGATTCTAGTGTAACATTATATAATTTTGCATACCTATTTTTTAATTTGCATAAATGTATGATAGTATAACTTTTTTCAAAATTATCAATTTCTTTTTTTGTTAAAAATTTATCATCTACCCCATTATATGTAATAGAAAAATCGAAGTTTCTTTGATAAGTTTTATTGTCTTGTATATATTGGCTTTCGATTTTTGCATTATCAAATTCAGCCAGCCAATATAGCCTACCTTCACCTTTGCCGCCTCTTAGTTTTTTATATCTGGAATCATAAGTTAAAAAAGATTCAAAATTTTCATCAGTAAAACCAATACCATCATCGTAAATAGTTATTGTTTTGATATTTTCTTTTTTAAAGTCTTCTGCTTGCATTTCTATTGGCAATTGATTTTCTTCAAAACCTTTTCGGCTTAAGGATATTTTTATTCTTCCAATATAATCATTATTATAAACTTTCTTTTTATCATCTATTGCTTGTAAAGAATTGCTTATAGCTTCAAACAATGGCATAAATACATTGAAAGAATCTAAATGGATTTTTTCAATACGTCTAGCAATATCACTTTTCATTAATGAGGACATATAAAACTCCTTTAAGAATTATATGCTAACACAAAAATATTTGAAAAATAATAATAGAATATTCGTATATTTACTAAAGCTTTTAATTTATAATAAACGTATATCTAATAAATATTAACTAAAAGTTGAAAATATAAAAACCACTCCTCTAAATAATTTTAATACATAAAGGTTTATTTTAACATATTTTCATGATAGCCTTTGATTAAGATGCATATGATTAATTAATTTGCGTTGTGTTCCGCAACGAATTATGTTAAGGTCTAGGGATTACTTCGTGGTTCCTCGCATTTCGTGGATCCTGCGAATGAGAAATTATCATGTGCATCTTTTCTAGGGGAAATATGCTATCAAAAGAAGATCTGGAACTTAAGGAATTATTTTTTAATATTAAAAATCGTAATGATTTGGCTAATGTACTTGATATAAAGCTTAGTACTTTGACATATTTAATTAATGATAAAAGAAAAAACTCTTTATATAAAACTTTTAATATTTCCAAAAGAAATCACTCAAACCGTACTATTGATGCTCCTCAAAAGTCTCTTAAGACAATTTTAAAAAAAATAAATTATATTTTGACTTTAGTTTATCCACCCAAACCTTCTGTTCATGGTTTTATTAATTCTAAAATTTTAGATTGTGATAAAAGGAGCATTATTTCCAATGCTTTACAACATGTAAATAAAAGATTCATTTTAAATATTGATTTAGAGAATTTTTTCCCTTCTATATCCAGAAATAGAATTGCTGGTTTATTTAGATCAAAGCCATTTAATTTTTCAAAAGATATAGCTAAGGATCTTGCCAATATTTGTACATATAATAATCACTTGCCACAAGGAGCTCCAACTTCACCTATTTTATCTAATATGATATGTAGAAAAATGGATAATGAATTGCAAAATTTAGCAAAAGCTTTTAGGTGTACTTATACTCGTTACGCAGATGATATAACTTTTTCAACAATGAAAAAGATTTTTCCTCCAGAAATTGCTTTTAATGATATCGAACAAGATAAAATTATTACAAAACTAGGTTGGATTTTAACCAATATAATATTGCAAAATGGATTTTCAGTTAATGTAAATAAAACGAGATTACAAAATTATACTACAAGACAAGAAGTAACAGGATTAGTTGTTAACAAAAAAATTAATATACAAAGAAAATATATTAAAAAAATTAGAGCTGTTTTACATGATTGGGAAATGAACGGTATAGATAATGCTGTCAAAAAATATAATATGCACGATAAAGATAAGTTAAGTATTTTGAATCCAGAAAGAAAAGCTAGAAAATTCAAACAAGTTATAAGAGGAAAGATAGAGTTCATTGGTAATGTAAGAGGTAAAAATGATTTTATATATGCTAAATTTTTTAATCAGTACAATAGATTGAGTAAAAAATCAGCAAAGCATATTCCTGAAAATGAAATTGAACAAATAAATGAATATTTATGGATGTTATATTCTGAGGAAACTTTTATCCAGGGGACTGCATTTTCAATTGAGGACGGAAGAGTAATCACATGTGCTCATTGCATTAGCAACGATACTCTTGCATATAAAGTAAATGATCCGGATCAGAAATATAAAATAAAAATATTAAAAAAATTCGATGTTAATACAGGTATTGATATTGCAGTATTAAACATATTAGATGAAGATAATAGGATAATTAGAGAAAGAGGGTTTAAACTCGGAGATGTTGATAATTTAAAACAATTTGATGAAGTATTATTGGCGGGATATTCTAACTATTCTTTGGATGGCGATACTTCAAAGTTATGCCATCAAGAAATATCTGCATTTAAATACATCCCTTGTAGATATTATTCTAATTCAAGTCAGAATTTATCTGAAACAATGGTTAAGCGTATCATGGTTCCGTCTTCTATAATGCGTGGTGATAGTGGAGGTCCATTACTTAATAAAAAATATGAAGTTATAGGTATAATTGCTAAAGGAATAGATGACTCCGGACAGATCAAAGACGATGCGTCTTATGAAATTATTCCAATTACAGCGATTAACATAGAATAATTTATGTTATTTGGCGATTTATCCATTCCATAATTACTGGGACAAGGTATTCTTGTTCGGTTTGGGTAAGTTCTCTGTTTTGAGGGAATTTGTGCCATTTTTCTATGCAGCCACGACAGCAAGTAGCGGTTGCGTGTTGAGCAATAAAAACGGGATGTCCGCACATTGGAGTTTGTTTGCCATCATTCACAGGCACTGCTGGAGCAACTCTATCACGAATAAAATCACAGGCATGAGAATGAATCTTATTAAGTCCTTTTTCTTTGATATATTCAAGTTCCTTTGCCCGAAGTTTAAATCTACTCCTAAATTTTGATTTTGCTAATCTGTCTAAAATATCCATTTATGCTATTTCTTACCTTCTCTGCCTAAAATTGGTTTATTTTTTTGCCAAAGACGATCCTCATATAATTGCATATTATTAAAATCCACTACTTCATATATTTCAATTTCTATTTCTTTATTTTTTCACCATTCACTCAAGTGTAATGCATATGTAGATTTTGAAGTAATGCCGATATGCTGTTTTAGTCTATCTCGGAGCTTTTTAGAACTTCCTACATATAAACATTTACTTTGATTTGAATTGTTATATATTTTTTTACAATTTATTCTAAACATTCCAAATCCATCAGCCTTTAATTTCTTTTTTGCAGCTTCAATTTCTTCTATATTTATAGTTTCGTTTGTCCTAATAATATAAATCATAGGAATATTATTTTTAACAGTTTTAAGTACCTTGATATTCTCGGATTCATTAGAAGTGTTTATTTTAAGAGTACTGATATATTTTACATTTATATGACTTTTTATGATTTGTAGCTCATTAATATATTTTTCAACCAATATTTTTAATTCATTATTAATTTCTGTTTGTACCATAATTTATCCATTTAATTTTTGTTGTAACCAAATTCTCTACTCTTAAATATTTCTTTCCACCAAGACTCACGGCTAAGGATAATATCATCATCAACTTTTGCATTGTAATTTTCTAAAATTGAATATTGGAAATATTTTTTTACATAATCAAAACCTTCTTTTTTAACTAATTCTATTAATCCAATATTACCACCATGTCCATTAGAAACATAGTTTTTCCACCTTTGTAATAACATTCCGTGTTCAGATGTCGCTGAGCCAACATATAATTTCCCTGTATGGGTATCCGTTATTAAATAAACTGCTTTTTGGTTTTCTAATGCAGCAATCCAATCTCTTTTGTTTCTATCAATTATTGTTTTTAATTGCGAATATGATAAACGAACCTTGTCATACCCCGGAAAATCTTCCCCATCAAACAGTGTCGGCAAAATTTGTATAACAATAAGTTTATCCTTTATACTCTTATAATGTCTTAATTGTGTTTGGTGAGATTTGTGGTATTTTACTATAACTCTTCCCAAAAATTGTTCATACTCTTTTAGTTCTTTACCTTCGTAATTAATGTTATTTAAAACGTTTAGTTCCTTTGTAACTTTTTTGATTGTTGTTAAAAGCCAAGTCTCATTTGATAATTTCAAAAAACAAACTGCAATATCACCAACATCAAAATATCTCATTTTATTTCGCCAAAATAACCATTGGTTATTTATTTCATCCGGATTAGCTTTATATAAGTCCATTGGATCAGAAAATCCATTATGCTGATTAAATTTAATTTTTATAGGACTAGTTGTTTCTTTTTCTAGCATATGCAATAAATCTTCTAACAAAATCTCTTTCAT
Source organism: Candidatus Gastranaerophilales bacterium (assembly GCA_944322785.1). Classification (GTDB taxonomy): domain Bacteria; phylum Cyanobacteriota; class Vampirovibrionia; order Gastranaerophilales; family Gastranaerophilaceae; genus Scatenecus. The sequence goes on from CALUPW010000012.1 coordinate 26,821, forward strand.
ACTCACAATTCCTCTTTTTAATTATTATATCAAATTATTTGTTATTACATAAATATGTTAATAATTTTATATGTTAGAAACGGACATAATCACTTAATACTTAATTTTTTATTAACAAATAAACATTTAATAATATATTCGTTTATAATAGCAGTATTAAAAATAGAAAGAGGTCGAAATTTGCATGAAAAAAGGAATGTTTATATTTTTAGCAATATGGTTTTTCATAATTTTTGCGACATTATTACTTTATTGCATATTTAACTGGCAGGAAGTAATAATTTTTAAGCCTTTCAGCGGGAACTCTGCAATGTTATGTATGCTAACTATATGGACGTTTATACCTTTTTTAGCAAAATTTAAATTTGGAGATTTTGAATGGGAGATAAATAATCCGCTATATGCAAATATGGAACAAGCAAAACAAAATTTAGATGAAGCCGCAAATAAAGCTCAAAACATAAACATTGATTTTAATATCCAAAATAAATATAATGAAGAATTGAATACTATTATGAAGAAGAATGGAGGCAAAAATGTTTAGTTATAGCCAACCTCATTCTGCTTATAGTTATATGCAAAGAAAAAACGAAAGTTCTAACTTGTTAGCTGATGCTGCACAAAAGGGAATAGCATTGCTTAATAAACAAATAGATTATCAACTTTTAAATGCTTTTCAAAATTATATTATTTCTGTTTTAAATATCGTTTCACAAAAAATGGGAATTGATTATATTTCTTTTTATAATCAATTTAATTTGTCAATCAGTAATTTATTACCCTACGACCAAGTAAAAAGAACAATTGAATTCATTTTAAATATTGCAAAAAGCATATAGTGTTATAGATGATTTTGTCAAAAGTTGATAAAAATATATCATAATAAAAATGAGTGCAATTAGTAAATGAAAATGAAGTGATTTATATGCGACCACAAGAAATTGATACTTTGTTATTAAATTGCTTTTTTACTTCATTGAAAGAACACCTCCCAAGATTAGATCTTAAAGAAAACTTAGGTAATATTGAAACATATACAATTCCAAGCGAGTTTATTAATAAAGTTTTTATAGATGCTAAAAAATATTTTGATGACAATGTAAGAGAAGATTCAAAATTATTTTATCAATACTTAAAAATCTTAGATAAAAAATCAAAAAATAAAAAGTCAAAATATAATGAAATTGCGAAATTTTTAAATGATACTGATATTGATAATATTATGAATAAGTTATCAAATGAAATATTTTTAGAGCTAATCAAATTAAATCTTGATGATATAAGTAAAAAACTTGAAGAAATTGTATCAATAGAACCAGTGCCTAAAAAAATATTTTTTAAAATCAAAAAATGGTGGAGGAAGCATAAACCAAACAATTTTAAAAAATGGCTTAGTTATCCATATAATAAGAAACAACTTCAAATAAATAAAACTTTTAGAATAATACTCATAATATTGTTACTGTTGCTTGTTACTGGTGGTCTTTGGTTTTTGTCCGATAATTTATATAGCTTTTGTGGACATATCTCTGTTATAGTCATACTAATTTTGTTACATTATCTATTTAATCTTTTGTTTGCCAATAAATAACTTTTGCAAAATAAGATCATAAATTATTTCTCATTAAATATAAGTTGCTCCAACCATTCCTGAATATATAATAAATTATGTTGTTATTTTTCTGAGAATTTGTGTTACTTTTTCTGCTTTCTCATGTTAATTAACACAAGACTAAATGAAAAAGTCAGAGAAAATTATTTAAACCCAAACTCAAAATATGTAGGATCTACACTGGAAGTATTAGTTGGAAACTTAGAAAATTATAAGGGTAAAAATGTAATTACTGGCAGGATAAGAAATAATAAAATAGTTTATATTCCTTGTGATACTGACATAACCGGTAAATTGTTGGATGTAAAAAAAACACAGGTACCAAAACTTGGTATTTGCAATGCGAATTATTATAGTAGAACAATAGAGCAAAAATATTTTTCAGGGGTTTTACTAATCAATGGGGGATCTATGTGTCGCAACACAAATTATTCCTTATATAGAATATAAAATTCCTACAAACAAATTTATTGAAACTTTAAAATGTTTTAACAAAACTAAAAATTAAGGAGACTCTCATGTTAATAAGAAAACAAAACCAATATTGTACTTTAAATAGAATTAACAGTACCCCAACAAGCAATAAATATAAAAATTATACACCTATCTCACAAGATAGATTATCATTTACAGGAACCATTATTAAAAGAATTAACAGTAAAGATGAAATTAAAAAAATTTTAGATTTATTTTATGATTCATTAGTATACAATCTTGAGCCAAATAAAACACAATCTAAATTTTTAAGAAAAATAGACCGTTATATATCAATGCTGCCATTTTCAATAGCGTCAAAACAACCCAACAGTATCACTGAGGTGATAGAAAAAGAAAATCAACTTATCGGCGGGTACTCAATGAATATAAACCCGCTAAAATCTAGTGCTCATTTAGGATTTATTACTTTGGCACCAGAATACATCAGAACAAAGGCAGGTATTGAAGCTTTAAAAAAATTAGGAATAAGAATTTATGAAAATGCAAATGCAAATAATGTAAAAGAATTAACTTGGACAACTAACTCAAAAAATAAAAATATAAACAATTTATTAAAACGTCTAGGTGCTGAAAAAGTGAAAGAAATTGCATTGGGTGAAGCTGAATATAAAATTTCAATTAATGACTTAGGGAAAAAATTATATAATTTAGTATAAACTCACCCTGTAAAAATACTACAAGAGTGAGTTTAATAAAAATAATATTCTGTTATTTTTTAAATGCTTCTACAATGGATTTTTTATAATTAGGTTTAAAATACCAACTTTTGTAATTATTCCTGTAATCAATTCATTCGGAATGATATCAAACCTAGGATTTATTACATCTAAATCCGGCGCACAAATAATTTTGCCGTTGATATGAATCATCTCTTCGTGTGATCTTTCTTCAATTACAATTTCATCTCCAGTTGCAATAGATGTATGGATTTGATTTTTATGATGATGATAAATTATATTCTCTAAATCATAAAAATTTTTGTATTTCTTAATACTCGTTTTTACTATTACAAATAATCATTTAAGGTGTTTCTTTACATTGGTTTTGGGTTGTATTTTAATGTCCGATTTGTATATAAGCTATCTACTGTTGGTTGGGCATACCTGCCCAACAATACTAAATTTCAGCACTCGGAAGTTCCTTGGTATAGTATTCTTAAATGACCCCAATCGGACTTTATTAGGACTTTAATATACAAAGAGTAGCCTTAAAGTGGCTGTACTTTTTTGTCCGGTTTGATTTGTACTGATAGATAGATTATTTTGGTAAAGTTGGCTTTGTGTGGGAGTTTCCGGGTCGGAAAAATTAAGTTTACTAAAAAAATCAAACTGAAAAACTGGACTTTTTCCGGACTGTACGGATGGATTGAGATTTGCAGAACTTCAGTGAGATACGTACTGTTTTTGAGTTGTACGGATAATTTGATTATTTCGGAAAAGTCCAGCTCCGCAAATTTTCAGAAAAATTTAAAACGAGGTCGAAACTTTGGTCAGGATAAGAGCCAGCGTTAGGCAAGTATGCCCAACCTACAAATTTTAGGGTTCGGGTCATCATTTTTTATACCCATTGTAATTTTAACTTCTCATAAATACTCCCCATAATGTTTGCGGACTGTATTGAATATCAGCCTAGAAAATTATACAAATTTTTTGTTTTATACAAATTAGCAATTTTAGTATGCAGAATTTTTTTATATTTATAAGGTTGTAAGCGTAAGGCAAAGTGAAGAACGGATGACAATCTCAAAAATTATAAATACTGCAGTTAAAACAGTCAGTGAAAGCAAAACAGTGCTAAAAAATACCAACAATGCCGCAGAAAAAGTTTCAGCGGAACTTAACGGTGTTGTACCTGATTTGCGCAAAAATTTAGCCAAAAGCGCAAAATATCACCAATATTCATCGCAGGTTCAAGAAAAAATCGCCTACATTCGAAACGCAATCTGGAAACTTGCTAAAGAAAAAAACAACCCTCAACTATTTCAAAATCATGATTCCTTTATTCTGGGTTTAGTTTCTTATTGTGATGATGAAAAACTGCTTGAAATAATTTTTAAAAATATAAAAAATTATAATACTTTTGTAATGTCAGCCGAAAAAATAAATTCTGTTTTTAAAAATGTATTATGCAGAAATTTATACGAAAAATATAAAATCACTGTAAATTTGACACTGATGTGCTTGTTCTACCCAAAAAGTTTCAAGGCGCTTGCTAAATCTGCAGGTTTAAATGAAATTTTGTCCAAAAGATTAAATCTTTCTTATTTAAAAGATATTAACCCCTCGGATAACATCGACGACAATTTTTTCTACAAACTTTTTGAAAATATAGAAAAAACAACAAATGAAAGACTGGCTAAAGCTGGCATTGATGTTAACGCTGCAAATAAATTTATAAAACTTGCCGATGATGAAATTTGCAAAAATCCAAAAGTTTTAGAAGACTATATTACTAAACTGGAAAAAGCGAAAAATCCTGAACTGATTAATGAATTTTTAAATAAATTCGAATTGACAGAAGACAATTTTACTTTTATAAAAGACGAATTTTTAAATCTTATTGACCAGTGTGAAAAATCACCCGGGATAGTAAAAAAAGCTCTCTCTTTGCCGTATGCCTCACCATATACAATAAAGGCGGCAATCAATTTGGCAGGTCGAGAAGGGTCTAAAATTACTGACGAAATATTTGAATATTATTTGAATCTGGCAAAAACTCATCCGCAATGTTGTACACCGTCAACATTAATGGATATTTACACTTTTTTATCCAAAAAAGGAACTGATGAAGATTTACTAAAAGAAATTTTTGAAAAATCAATTAAAACAAAGAACTATTATGCTTTCACCCGTATAGCTTTTTTCACCAATGAAAAGAACATTGATTTTTTGAAAAAATGTTTGAAAAACGAAACATTGGACGTTGAATCTTTATTCAAATTAAAAATAATGGGGATAAATCCCGCTTATGAACACCAGCTCGATAATGTTTGCGAGGAGTTGTTTCGTCCCTTATTAAGGGTGTTGAAAAAAAATTCTCGGCACTCAAGAGAATCTGATTTTATTGCCGGGGATATAATTAAAATAAAATTTGAAAATCCTGAAGCTTTTAAAAAGCTGGTGGATTCTAAGATTTTAGATTTAGTACTGCAAGAAAAAGTTAACCCGAAAATTTTGCTGCGTTTTAATGAAAACACTGAATTTACGCCGGAAATTCTTTCCGATGTAAAAAAACTGTTAAACAATGAAAGTTTAATTAAAAAATTTGATACAACAAAAGACATTCTAAAAAATACTGCCCCGGGGGATGTAGCATCCGTTAACGGTAAACTGTATATCAATAACAACGGAAAACTTAAGCGCTGGAATATGACAGAAGAAAAATTCAATAAATTATTCCCGCTTGTTGACAGGTTCACAACATTGCAGGGAAGAAACGACTGTTATTTTATATCTGTTTTAAACAGTCTTTATTATAATCCGCAAACCAGAGGGTACTACTACAAAATGTTTGAGCAAAAAGGAAATGATATTTTTGTGACAATACCTGCGTATAAAAATTACGGAGGGGCAATTAAATTTCCGGACGGCGAAATTCAAACACATTTTTATAGTGCGGATGCGGCTAAAAATGTTCAAATGCTCGAAAGGGCATTTGCAAAAACTTCTTTTAGGGATGCCTGGCATATGAAAATCCCTAATATTGAGGATCCAATTTCATCAGACAATCTTGATTACCTGCACGGCAGGATAGCCGGCGGAAATCCTGCGCAGGTGCTTGAAGAATTGCTGGCTGATTTAAAAGTTGACAGAAGGTGTGTAATTCAAACCCTATGGGACAAAACAAAAATCCAAAACTTTTTTGACAACTTTGCGCAAAACCCGAGATATCTCATTAATGAAACTTTTTTGACCAGCAAAAACTCAGGTCACGCAATTTCAATAAAAGGATATGACCCAAAAAGCAAGATGGTTACAGTTGTTGACCCTTATTGTTCCGGTATAGAGGAAAAACTTACATTAAATACACTATTAAAAGAGATTTATTCTCTTATTGTTACTCGTTTTATATAATGTGTAGCGCAAAGTATAACACCACGGCATTTTAGCGGGAAAAACTCTTTCTTTGCAACTCTTACATAAATTTTCGCTTTTTCTAAATTGGCTTCCACAGCTTTTACATCAGCACGTGGTTGGTATTTCATAGAAAATTTGTTCCGAATATTCAAAATTTTCTAACTCGTCAACCGCCATATCCGAAATATTTCAAGATGAATTACCTGACAAAACCGCTAACTGCATCATCAAAATTTCACGCTGTTTTTGCAGAGTTTTAAATATCATCTTTTTAATATTTATATCCAAATGACTGACTTTTTCTTAATTCCGGTGTCAATTTATAGTGTGTATTTTTTTTTAACATCTCCTAAGCCGCCGGGCTGCTGTAAAGTCCGGAAACATCCAGATTGATTTTATGATGTGATTGCGTCTTGATTGTGTTTTTAAAATCAACAATATATTTGGGATTGATATTCAATCTGCCAAAAACACCGCTATGATATAATTCTATTAGTTTGTCCACATATTTTTGACAGTATAGCGGAGTAAGCGGCCGCCGTTTCATTTGCTGTACAAACGGAATGCTTTTTCTTAATGAATTTTCTCTTGTGGTCGCCCCGCCGAAATTCGCCATCATATCAAGTCCGCCTTCCGATCTCGGTAAAATATGCTCAACTGATGCCAGTGACGGCCATACAAGTCTGTAACCTATTTTATCAACTGGTTCCGATGCAACTTTGACAATATAGGCAGAGGTGCTTTCTTGAGATGTCGGAAGCTTTTGTGCTATGGTTAATAACTCTTCCTGCAAATTTTTATCGGGTAAATCTTCTAACAATCTTGCCAGATCGTATATAAAAGATTTTCTGTTAAAAGGAACAATTATTTTGTCCTGTGCAAGTCGGGATTTTGAAATTTCAATCAAGTGTTTCAACTGTTCATTATTCTTCAAAACAGATTTTTTCAATATAATCTCCATAAAATTTATTACTTTTTTCTGATTTTCGATAGTACGGGAATTCGTTGTATTATTCAGTCTTTTTGATTCTTTCAAAAGTTTATTCATAACTTTTCTTGATTTTATGTCCTGCCCGTTATGGATATCTTCTTTTATCTTTGCCAGTTTATATTTGAATTCATAAGATGAAAACGGAATAGCAACAGGCTGATTGTTCAATTTTTTGTCTGTTTCAGCCATAAACATTTTAAACCTGTATTGATATTTATCAGGCAGAAGTTTTGCAGTTTGCGTTAATTCCTGGAATACTGCAGATTGCTTTTTTCGCAGACGTCGCATAAAAACAGGTTCTATTTCATTAAGAATTTCTTTTATATTTTTGTCAGGATGAATAGCTGCTCTTTCTATAATTATATCCAAAACTTTTGCTTCATTTCCCGTAAAACTGTCCTTATACGGTTCCAAAATTTCTAAAACTTGAATGGCAGGTCTGCTGAAAACTCTGTTTTTTATCCATCTGGTAAGCATTTTGGGATCTATCATCGTAACACCGCTGTACATACAGGGAAGTTTATATGCAAATAGCATTCTTAGTTTTGAAGAGTTTTGAATTCCGCCAAAAGTTACCGGATAATAGCATGGCATGCAGTTTAAATCAATGTTTTCCGGTGACGGAAGATTCTTCAGCATAGGATTTACCTCCGGATTTTGTAAATTGAGGTTTGGATTGTGTCTATTAAAATTATTTGAAGTTATTGGAGAAACTCTCAAAATTTTGAACTCCCTATTATTATTTTAACTTATTTGAGTCTATTATTAAAGGGGTGTTTTTTGAGAGAATTTGTAAATCCCGTAATTAATGAGTTATCAATTTTAATCCGGTTATACCGCTCACAATGAGTGCTATACAAACCAGCCGCATTACAGTAACAGGTTCTTTAAAAAGTATAATTCCGAAGATTACGGTTCCGACAGTTCCTATTCCTGTCCAAACAGCATAAGCTGTTCCTAAAGGCAGGTTTTTAAGTGCGAGTGCAAGAAAATAAAAACTTGCAATCATACATATTACAGTAAGTGTTGAAGGAATAATCCGTGAAAATCCGTGGGTAAACTTAAGTCCGACAGCCCAGCTGATTTCAAAAAGTCCTGCGACAAGTAAATATATCCAGTGCATAATTTTCTCCTTATAAATACAAAACAGCCCTGAGAGGAATTATCTCCCGGGCTTTTATCCTTCCGTGTACAAAGACTGTTTTTGTCTTTGCGTTTTCTCTCGGACCTGACCAAAATATATTGCGGAACCCTAGAAAACTTTTGTTATTAAATTATAATAATAAAAAATTGTTTTTTCAATACCGGTCACAAAAACGAGTATGAGATAACTGTTTACACAGAAAAAGATTATTCAAAATCTTAATATACTCATCAATGCCTTATTCGCTGCCAAAATCGTTTTCACATAACCCCTGTTTTACAAATTTATGAAAAGAAGAATACGGTTAGTCTTTTACATTGTTAACAAGTCCGTGTTTAACAGGATTGTAGTGGATATAGTCCAATCCGACCCAAATTACTACATTACCGGATTATTACGAAAAGTAACAACTAATAAGAACGAGTAGCAAAATTTTTTTGTCTGATTTTTAAGATATTATAAAATTTACTACAAAGAGAAAATATATGAATATCAAAAAAGTATCAGCAGTACCGGCAACAAATAAAACTTCGTTTAGCATTTGTTAAATTACGATAAATAAACATAAAATTTATAAAAGGAAGTTTAATGAAAATAGATAATATAAGCAGTAACAATTATACAAACAGTAAAAGAGTAAATTTTAAAGCTCAAATATTTCATCAAAAAGAAATTTTTAAAACGATTACGGACGTTGACAGTCGCATGTGGGATTTAGGGCAAAAATTTGAACACGTAAAAAGCATTCGTAATGGAATAAATAAAATAAAAGGAATGGGTGATTCCGATACCGGTATAAGTTTGTTGCGAAACCCGCTAACTATTGACCACCACAATAACCGGTATAATACAAGAATAATTAACAAAAAATTCCCTGATATTGCTTTTTACTATGCATACGACAATAATAAAGGTTTTTGGAAGCTAAGTTACCTTGACTTTTTTAAACAAAAAACAGATGCGCTTAAAGACTGCATAGAAACATTTGAAAGAAAATTTTTAGAACATATATGCAATCTTGCACAGCAAGAACCCCCGAAAGTTTTGGAAATGTTTGATATAAAAGATAAACACTGGGCTGAAATTGCAGATAAAATAAAAGGAAAAACAGGATATTATTACGTAGGCATAGAAAAAGACCGTGAAGTTTTTAATCAAAAGTATTTAAAATTTCTTTTAAAACAATCACTAAAACAAGAATAACCTCAAATCCATACGTTATAAAAAAGTTCGTTTGATAATATATCAAACGAACTTTTTATCTCTATAATCTGGGGCGAAAGGATTCGAACCTCTGAATGGCGGGACCAAAACCCGCTGCCTTACCGCTTGGCGACGCCCCAATATCGGGTACATCTATTATTTTAGCCGCTGAAATTTCTTTGTCAATATTTTTATTATTAATTTTTCGGTCTTATTTTAATGTTTGAAAGGGTGTTTTTTCTTTTGCAAAAACTATTTCCGCCTTGTTTTTTAAAAGTCTTTCCAAAACTTTAAGAACAATAATTTCGCTTTCAAAATGTCCGATGTCAAAAACAACTATTTGGCTTTCAAGTGCCGTATGAAATTTTAAATCCCCTGTAACAAAGGCATCTGCACCATCTGTTTTTGCGGTTTCAATAAATTCGGAGCCGCTGCCTGCGCAAAATCCGATTTTTTGAATTCTCTCGGCATTCCGGTTATTTACAAATCGTAAATCAGGAGAAATTTCGGAAAGTTTGCGGGCAAAATCTATAACTCTAACAGGTTCGGACAGATTGACGTATCTTACAAATCCGTTTTCACTGTATTTCGTAAATCCCAGTCTTTTTATCAAGGCATCTGTTGTTCCGCCTTCTGATAAATCAAGATTTGTGTGTGCAGAAAAGATATTTATTTTTTTGTAATCAAACGGTACAAAAAACAGCGGATGATGGGATATTATCATGTCGCAGTTTTGGTTGCCAGCCTGATTTACAACGTCATCAGTTACAGTAAGAGCAAGCAAAATTTTTTTAATTTCTGTTTTTTCCGTTTCAACAACAGCACCGGCGCAGTCCCAGCTTTCCGCAAGCTCAGGCGGTGCAAAATTATCCAATAAGCTGTAAATTTCCGCTCTGTTCATAAATTTCTCCGATTATTTTTTTTGCAATTACGGATTTTTGTTCTTTTTCAAGTTTTTTAATATTCAAGTGTTTATCTATAATAAACACTTCATTTTCATCTGAGGAAAATCCGATATCTTTCCGGCTTACATCATTTGCAACAATAAAGTCACATCCTTTTTCAATGATTTTCTTTTTTGCATAATCAATTAAGTTTTCGGTTTCTGCACAAAATCCGACAATTACGGAGCCGGAACTTTCGGATTTTTTCCGCCCGCAAATTTCTTTTAATATATCAGGATTTTTAACAAGTTCAAGCGTCATTTCGTTTGTATCAGTTTTTTTTATTTTTTGATTATTAAAATTTTTCACTCTAAAATCTGCAATCGCTGCCGCCATAAAAATGTAATCAGCATTTTTAAATTCGTGATTGATTGCTTTTTGCATATCTTGTGCAGACTTAACTTTTATTACATCATACGGTTTTTCAACATCTTTTGATGTAATCAGAACTGTTCGGGCGCCTTGCCGGTATGACTCATCTGCAATCGCAATTCCCATTTTGCCTGATGAATAATTCGAAATAAATCTGACAGGGTCAATATCCTCAATTGTTCCGCCGGCTGTTACAATAACTTTTTTCCCTTTTAAAATTTGATTTCTGCTGATTAAAACCTCTGCTGTTTTGTCAAAAATTTTATCAATTGCCGCAAGCCTTCCTTCGCCGTTTGCGCCGCATGCAAGATAGCCGTTTTCGGGTGCGACATTTATAAATCCGTTATTGATAAGTTTTTGCAAATTTTCCTGTACAAAAGGATTGTTCCACATGTTTGTGTTCATTGCTGGTGCAATGATAATCGGTTTTTTAAAGGCTGCTGCAATTGAGGTTAAAAGATTGTCGCAAATGCCATTTGCAATTTTTGAGATCGTGTTTGCCGTTGCAGGTGCAATTACAAAAATGTCCGCTTCATCTGCATAGGAAATATGTTCGGGTTTAAAATCCGTTATTTCAAACTGTTCAAGTGCAACATTATTTTGGCTCAAAGTTTGAAGGGTAAGTTTTGTAACAAAATTCAATGCATTAGGAGTAACAACAACTTTTACATTTGCATTTGCACGTTTGTACATTCTGATAAGCTCACAAATTTTGTAAGCCGCAATTCCGCCGGTTATCCCTACAAGAATGTTTTTTCCTTTAAGCATTTCTCATTTCTCCGTCAATTACACGGGACAATTCGTTAATTGCATCATCCAGATTGTCGTTAACAATTCTGTAGTCAAATTTTTCGGCCCGTTCAAGTTCTGTTTTTACCTGTTCCAGCCGTTTTTGAATTGTTGCTTCATCTTCCGTATGGCGGCCTCGTAGTCTTTTTTCAAGCGCTTCGTATGACGGCGGACAGATAAAAATAAGAACGGCTTCCGGCATTTGTTTTTTTACCTGAAGAGCACCCTGGGTATCTATTTCAAGAATTATATCTTTTCCTTCATCTAAACACTGTTTTATATATTTTTTCTTTGTCCCGTAAAAGTTTCCGGCAAATTCCGCCCATTCAAGAAATTTGTTTTCTTTTATACAGTTTTCAAATTCATCTTTTGATATGAAAAAATAATTAACGCCGTCAATTTCACCGGGGCGGGGATTTCTTGTTGTGCAGGAAATTGAGAGCATAAAATTCGGATTTTTTTCTAAAAAACCTTTTAAAACTGTTCCTTTACCGACTCCGGAGGAACCGGACAATACAAATAATTTTTTGTTCATATTACAATTATACAATGAATATTTCCAATGAAAAAAATATTTGTATATTTTTGAAGAAACTTAATACGATTACCACAGCAAGAGAACTTGCAAAAACAGTTTTAGGTGGATTTTTAAACTTGTCGCATGCTTCGGCTGTTTGTTTTTGCCTTTTGAGCAGTGCTGGAAACCATGTAGAAATTAAACAATATGCATTCGCTGACGGCAAAAAAAATAACAAACGTCTTGTTCATATAATAGAAAAAATTTCCAAAGTCGGCGTTGATATGTTGACGAACAATTTTGATAATGAAGATATTATAGAATACTTCAATTCAATTTCAAAAGACCAGATAATACTGGAGCCGATTTATTACAAAAATACGGTTTTAGGGTTTATAGCACTGGCAAACAGAAACAAAAATTTTAACAGGCGAAACCATACGTTAGTTGAAATGCTTATGGAATCAGTCAATTCAAAGATGGAAATAATCTCTTTGAATGATGAATTAAAACGGACAAATCAGGAAAAAGTTCAATTTTTAGCAAGTATTTCTCATGAATATAAAACACCGTTAAATTCGATTATCGGTTTTTCGGATATGTTGAAATCGGAACTTGCAGGCAGCAGCAATTTTAAATATATAGACAATATTTCAAAAAGCTCAAGATTTTTATTGAGTTTGATACAGGATATTCTGGATATGGCCCGTTCCGAGTATAAGCCGCTTGAATTAAAATATGAAACTTTTCGCCCGAAAGATGTGATAAAGGATATTATTTACAGCTTTGACGAGATTGTAAAAGAAAAAAATATCAAATTCAGTTATACTTTAATGGATGTTGAAATTACTGCAGATTTAAAGCGTTTTAAACAGTTAATATTCAATCTTATTTCAAATGCTTTAAAATTTAACAAACTTGGCGGAAAAATAACGATTGTAACTTATGTTGACGAAAACAGAAACTATATTTTTGAAATTAAAGACTCCGGTGACGGAATAAGGAAAAAAGATTACGATAAAATTTTTAATTTCTTTTCACAAGTTAATCGTAATAAACTGAAACGCCAGCAGGGGTCAGGTGTCGGGCTTGCTCTTTGTAAAGTAATCGCAACAGCCCACCACGGTGATATAGGTTTTAAATCACGGCTGAATAACGGAAGCACTTTCTGGTTCAGTCTGCCGAGTCAGGGATGTTCTGATACAACATATATAGAGTTTTAAAAGAGGCTGCGTGTCAGACTCTGCGAAACGTACAGGAATTAGAATAAGAGGAATAAATTATGACAATTGAAAAAGTGAAAGAATATTTTAGACAGTATGGAAAAGAAAATGAAATATTGGAATTCTCTGTGTCCAGTGCAACGGTTGATCTTGCGGCTCAGGCTTTGCATACGGACGGGGCGAGAATTTGTAAAACCCTTTCGTTTAGAACGGATGACGGCTGTATTCTTATTTGTGCTGCCGGTGATGCCAGAATTGACAACAAAAAATTTAAAACAGTCTTTGGATTGAAAGCCAAAATGCTTTCACCTGATGAAGTTGTTGAATTTACGGGACATCAAATCGGCGGGGTCTGCCCGTTCGGAATTGAAAATAATCATGTAAAAGTTTTCTGTGACAATTCATTAAAACGTTTCCGGACAATCTTTCCGGCATGCGGAAGCAGCAATTCTGCAATTGAACTTACACCGGAGGAATTGTTTCAATATTCAAATAGTGCGGGCTGGGTTGATGTTGCAAAACTGCCGGAAGAAGGGTGATAATACTCTGCAAAGTGATATGGAGATAAGAAGCTGCACTATTTTTTGGGCGGTATAACTGCCCAAAAAAATTGGACGTTTATTTTGCTTCTGTTTTTCCCTTTTTCTCATCAATCATCAAAAACGTACAGATTCCGATACAGATTACGGTAGAAACAACCCAGAAAGCAATTGCGCCGTTCCAGCCGAATTTGTCAACCATAAATCCTGTTCCGGTTGATGATAAAACTGCGCCGATATACCCGAATGTCCCTGTAAATCCTGTTGCGGCAGAGGCTACTTTTTTGGAGCTTGATTCAACAGCACAGAGTCCGCCAATCATCATCTGCGGTCCGTAGGTGAATGCACCTAAAAGTCCTATGAATACAAAGTCAAGAATTCCGATTGTATTAAATTTTAAAAGGATAAGACATAATACAACACCGACAAGATAAATCAAATTTACAGGCGCTCTTCGACCTTTAAAGATTTTGTCGGAAATCAGTCCTGCGCAAATTGTTCCGGCTATTCCGACAAGTGGAAATGAACTTAATTTCATAGCCGCAACATCAAGAGAATTGCCTTTTGCTTCATTAAGATATTTTATCATCCAGTCTTCGGCGCCAAATCTTATTATGTAAACAAAAATATACGCAATTGCAAGAAGCCAGATTGTTTTGTTGAATAAAATATTTTGTTTGAAAATTTCAACATAAGTTCTGTTGTCCTCCTCACAATTTGATTTTTTTGCGGCAGGTTCATTGTTGTAAGTTTCGATATCCGGAAGCCCCAGTGACTGAGGACGGTCACGGAGTCTGTCAAAAAGCCATATAGCCGCAATAATTGCGATTGTGCCGGGTGCAAAGAATGCCATCTTCCAGCCGAAATGTTCTACCAGACATCCTGAAATTATCACGCTTAAAAAAGTTCCGACCTGGTGAGAACAAGACCATAATGACCATTTTGTACCACGTTCTGAATTTGAGTACCAGTAAGTCAAGCTTTTTGCAACTGCCGGAAATCCTGCGGATTGAAACCAGCCGCTTGCACCCCAGAAAAACACAAAAAGCCAGAGTAATATTGTATTTGTCTGGAGTCCAAAAAATGAAACTTCACCGGGTGTAATAAAAACCGCAGACAATCCGAAACAAAGGTTTGCTATTGCAGTCATAATCAATGCTGTCGGAAGAAATTTTCTGACATCAGATCGATCTGCAATAACACCGTTTACGAATTTGCCGATTCCGTATGTCAAATACAAGGAACTTCCTAAAAGCCCGAGTTCGGTATTTGAATATCCGTATTCGGCGCTCAAACCCGGAAGTGCTACAGCAATGTTTTTCTTGCAAAGGTAAAATACCGTATAACCTATAAAACATGCGTAAAAAATTCTGAGTCTCCAGTGAGAATACATTGTTTTTACTTTTTCGGTATCCTGAATAACCTCTTTTGCGGGAGGTTCTTTAAAAAATCCAGCCAATTTTTTTAACATAATTTTATTTTCCTGCTTTAATAATTTGAATATTTCGTGTCTCTGTTAATTCCTGACGGGCATCTTTTATCAACTCTCTTTTTTCTTCATCCAGGCTGCAGCCGCCGACAAGTCTGTCTACAAAACCGGTATTAAGTTTAACGGCCTTTTCAAATGCCCCCACTTCTTCCAGAACTTCTTTAATTCTGTGGATATCATATCCGAAAGACTGTTTTGAGTTGTAAACAAGAGTTTCTCCGGTTTGTGAATGAATAGGTGTCCCGCCCTGTTCAAAATAAAGTTTAAATACTGATTTTAAATCCTGCAGTTCTGATTGAAGGGTGTTAATTGTGTTTTGAATTCTCAAAAATCTTTCAAAAAGATATTCGACATTTTCAAGCTGTTTAACTTCCCAGTCGTATTTTTGAAGATAAAGTTTTTTTAGTTTCGGATATGCAAGCGCCAGTCCCATTGTGTCAGCCATTGCTCTATGGTGGTTTGTCAAATCAACATTAAATCTTTTTGTTAAAGCTTCAAGTCCGTGGGATTCAAGATCCGGATAAACTTCTTTAAACATCTGCTGGCTGTCAATGCGTGTATTTGAAATTTCTTTTCCTGTTGTTCTCAAACTGGCCTCGTTAATAAACATCCAGTCAAATACTGCGTTGTGTGCAACAATCGGGTAATCTCCGATAAATTCAAGAATTTTTGGCATAATTTCGGCTTCTGTCGGTGCATCCGCCACCATATCCTGTGTGATTCCGTGTATTGCAATGCTTGATTTTCTAATATGCTGCTGCGGGTTTATGAGGGTTTGAAATTCATCTTTGATTTTGCCGTTTTCAAGCCTCACAGCCGCAAATTCCACCATTTTTTCTTTTGTGTAATCCAGTCCCGTGGTTTCGGTATCCAAAACGATTTCAATTACTTTTTTTCTGGTCATTTTCATATCCTATTGAATTCTATTAAGATAATAGCACAAAAAAAATTTCTGTGCTAAAATTACTTTTGTGAGTACAAAAAAGGAGAGATTAAATGTCTAATGCAGCAGATATCAGCGATACAACTTTTGAGGCGGAAGTTTTAAATTCTGAAACTCCGGTTGTAGTAGATTTTTGGGCGCCGTGGTGCGGCCCGTGCCGGAAACTTAGTCCTATTCTTGATGAAATAGCAGGTGAATTTGGTGACAAAGTTAAATTTGTAAAAATGAATACTGATGATAATATTGAAACGGCAAAAAATTATTCAATCAGCGGCTTGCCGAGTCTTCTCGTTTTTAAGGAAGGGAAAGCTGTAGAAAGATTGGTAGGATTGATGCCGAAATCTTCAATAATTTCAAATATCGAAAAACATTTATAAATTTCAAAAACAGCCGGTAAAAGTCAACTTTAGCCGGCAATTTGCAATTGTAAAATTTTATAAAGCCGGATTTGAAAAGGTGAAACCTTTATCAGTCCGGCTTTTTAGTGAGTTTTTAATAAAAGAATAAAAATCAGGTTTAAAGTTTTTACTCGGGCATGCCGTCAATAATACAAAGTATCATTAATGAAAGGTGCACTTTTATGTCAAGTATAGAATCAATCAAAAACAAGGTTCAATTTGCAAAACTTCAATCTTATCTGGACAATGATATTTTTGAAGAAACTCTTGAAGAGTTAAGGAATGATCCTCAATTTGCAGGCTGGTCGGAGGAGCAGTTGAATGAATATGCTTCAAGTCTTATTCAAAAGCACAATTCGGCTGCAAACAGTCTAAATTTGGATGCTGCATTCAGCATTCTCGGCAAACCGCTTGATCCGGAGTGGTCGCAGTATTCCTATGAAGAAATATTGCAGATGGAAGATAACGGAGTTTTGATTCCGGAGGAATTTCTCGAATGGGCGCATTCAATGCAGTCATCAAATACTGTTGAATATCAGCTTGATACCGGCGATGTAAACGATATTAACGATGCGGAAGGCTTGAAGGCTGATATCGGAGATGCCGGCAATATGGGTAAAAAGAATGTTGCAATGGTTTTTAACAAACAGGTTGCAGCGCAGGAAGAAATTCTTCAACAGGCAGAACAGGAGTTTCAACAGTATTCGTCAAATCTGGAATCAGTGACGGATGAGGCTCAGACTGTTCAAAACAATGCACTTAAAAAAGTTCAGGAATTAATGAATGAATGGGTTGTTCTAGATGAAAAAGTTAAGCGGGGTGAGCAGCTCACCGAAGATGAAAAATCACGTTTCGGTGAACTTGGAATTTTGATGAATAATGAAGTTCAAAGTTCATCTGTACAAATCGAAAATTTCACCTCCGATTTTGATGAAATATCAAAAATGATGCGCTCGGTGTCAAAAGAGGCAAAAGTCGCTCAAGATTATGCAAACGATACAACTTTTGTCGGAGGATTGATAACAGAGTACGAAGCCGCTCACAAATCAAGAGTAGTAACGGGTAACAACCATATATTTGATGGTGCAACCGGTGTTGTTTCTCTTTTAAAATCAAACACAATCGGTAAAAATCTTGCAGTCACATCAATTAAAGAAAGCGGAGATCTTCAGGATGTAACCTTCGGTTCTGATAAAGCCATCAAGAGAGTTTCCGAACAAATAAGAGGTATTACAGAGGATGTAAATTCCGGCAATATGCAAATCGGTGATACGGTAGCTGAAGGGCTGACAGAAGCCGCAGGAGTTCAACAAAATAACAGTCAAAATCAGGTTGAGCCGCCACCTGCAGAAGATAATCCGGATGTTTTGGCTCAGGTAAACCAAAATAATGATACGGATGATGAAAACGATAATGTCTTTGCAGAAAATGAAGATTTAAACAATATTAATACGATATTAAAACGTCAGCAAAGGCAAGCACCGAAAATTCAACCGCAGGATGTAATAATTAATTAGCGGTTTAATTTGTACGTGATTTTGAGCTTAAGTATATTATACGGCTTTCCGGTACAGAGATAATAAATTTAAAAACCAAATAAGGCGCCCGCAGGGCGCCTTATTGATATTAAGATTGTCTTTGAAAAAATGAGGCTATTTGTTTGTGCGGAACAATTTTTGAAATCGGGCGTCCGTGCGGGCATGTATAAGGCATTTGAGTTTTCCGCCACTTTTTAATAATTTCCTGCATCTGCCATGTCGAAAGTTTTTGACCTGCTTTAACAGAGGCTTTGCAGGCTGTTGTAATAAGGATTTTTTCTTCCAAACCGTCAATATCGCCTTCAATGTTTTCCAGAATATCAGAGAGAATTTCCTGAGGATTTACTTTTGCAATCAATTGCGGAACTTTTCGGAAAATAAGTTCGTTTTCTTTTGTAAACTCTATTCCGTAACCGAACTTTTCAAATTTCTGGATATTTTCTTTAATAAGTTCAGCATCATCATTTGAAACAGTCAAAACATCCGATACAAAAAGCAGTTGAGAAACTACATTTTTTTCGGATTTAAGTTTTTCATAAATATATCTTTCCTCGGCAATATGCTGGTCAACGATTTCCAACCCGTCCTCCTGCTCAATCAAAATATATGTGTTTTTGTATTGCCCGATAATATTTTCCTCTGGTTCAGGTTCTTTTTCAACATGATTGATAAGTTTGGGCTGGACAATTTCTTCTTTCCGCTGAAACGGAAGATTGCTGCTTAATTTTTCCATCATATTGTCCGTTATATACATGGAATCTTCCCGTCTATCAACGAAAAATTCACTTTTCGGGGGCTGATTAATACTTACGACTTTTTCTTTTGTTTCAAAATCAGGTTCTGCCGTAATCGTCATTGATGGCGCTGAAATCACCCTTTCAACATAGTTCGCCAGTCCGCCTTGAATTGATGTATATATAAAATTGAAAACCATATTTGTATTTTTATAGCGGACTTCTTTCTTTGTCGGATGTACGTTTACATCAACATCAGACGGCGGAATTTCAAAATTTAAAACAACAAACGGATATTTGCCGCTTGCGATTAAATTTTTGTAGGCAGTATCTATTGCCTTTTGAAAGACAGGACATTTTACCGTCCGGCGGTTGATATACATATAATAGTTTTTTTTGCTGGAACGGGTAAAATCCGGTGTGCTTACATATCCGGAAATCTTCAGTCCTGCCAGATTGTCGGTTTTTAATACTTCTTTTAGACTTTCAACCACATCTGCGCCGAAAATTTCTTTAATTGTTCTTTTTAAATCGCCGAGTCCGTTTGTTTTTAAAACACTTTTTCCGTCACGTTTAAGTTCAAATCCGATTTCCGGATAGGCAAGCGCAATATTTTGTACAAGTTCTTGAATATATGAAAATTCAGTTGAGGCGCTTTTTAAGAATTTTAATCTTGCGGGAACATTATAAAAAAGCTCTTTAATATCCATAATCGTTCCGACTGCACAGCCTGTTTCAACCTGTTTGACCTCGGAGTTTTCACATTGAACTTTTGTGCCTGTTTCAAATTCTGAAGTTCTTGTGGTGCAGGTAAGTTTTGAAACAGAAATTATGCTTGCCAGAGCTTCCCCCCTAAATCCCATTGTTGTTACGGCAAACAAATCCTCATCATTTTGAATTTTGCTTGTGGCATGTTTTGTAAATGCAAGAAGAATGTCATCGGGATGAATTCCGCAGCCGTTGTCGGCAATCCGGATATTTCTGCATTCATTGGTAATTTCAATGCTTATTTTTTTAGCACCTGCATCAACCGAGTTTTCAACAAGTTCTTTAACAACAGACGCCGGACGTTCAATTACTTCTCCCGCTGCAATCTGGTTTATTAAATTTTTAGAAAGCTGTTTAATTCTTGCCAATTTGAGGCTCCTTTTTTACATAAAATGCGACATGAAGAAATGTTTTACAAGGTCAAATTTTATCAATATAATTACAACCGCAATTGAAACTACAAGACCGAAAGTCGCTTTTGTAAGGTCTTTAAGAATATGTTTGTACATTTTTTTAGGGCTTTCAAATCTAAGTCTGTGGTAAAGGGCAATTTCCCGTCCGGCAAGAAGTCCGATAAATACCCATGTTGTAGACATCGGAACGTTGTTTAACTGAATAAAATAAAGCAGTAAAAACGCATAAATCAAATCAATAATCGTTGCGGAACGAGGATCCTGAACGTTTGTTTTCATTTTGACTATTTTTTGAACTTCACCGCCTCTTTTATAGGCGACAACCCACATAAAGGCGGTAAATGCAACTAAAACCAGAACTAAATCAAGGAAACTTGTTTTCCTTGGTAGATACACAAAAAGATTTGCCGCATCCTGCATAAGCCACTGTGACCAGAGAAAAGCTGTTGAAAGCCATTTTGCGGCCATCCACCATTTTGAGATTTTTTTATCAGCCGTGTAGTAAAAATATCTTTCCAGCGGTCTTGCAATAATATTGTAAATTATGATTGAAACAATCAGCGCAAGAACATAACCGATTAAAGATTTTGTCAAAATCATACCGATAACGCTGATATCCTGAGCAGAAAAGATACTTAAAATCAAAAAAGTTGTGGAAACGGGTATTCCGTAACGGGTTAAAAACAAAAGAATTATCGGCGGAAGAACATGAACGAGCGTAAAAGTTTCAGGATACGGAATTCTTTCAAGACGGCCGAACGACATATCTCCGTGGTTTACAATCCATCCTGTTGAAATTGTTATAATCAAAACAGCGCTCGTAAATGCCCAGATTAGCCATGTGGGAAGTTTTTTGCTTGCTGTTAAATAAGTTCCGAGAGTTTGAATTACGTCATTTGAAACGCATGAATACATGGAAATCAAAAAGCCCGTAACCATGTAAATATTGCTTAAATTAAAAACTTCCGGGAACATAATTCCTCCATACACAAACAACTTACAACAAAAACAAATTCATCTAAACAATTGATTACAAATTTGAAACAATTCTATAAGATAAAAAAGACTAAACAGACATCAGTATTTGAAAAGTCTAAAAATGACCTTACTGTCATTCTGAACTTAATTCAGAATATGAATGTAATAATCAGGGGAGAAGAAATTTGGCAAAAGTTAAAACAAATACAAAACTTAAACCGTTAAAAAAGGCGGATTTGCAGGTCGTAAAACCTGTAAAAACTACAAAATACAGTGATATTGATTTAAATAACTGGAAAGCGTACAATCATATCAAAACCGATACTCTCTGGGAATTTCCTTCACGCTTAAAAGAAGGCGGGCATTCAAACGAATATCACGGGAATTATATTCCTCAGATTGCGCAGCAGTTATATGAACGATTTACTAAAAAGAATGATGTGGTTTTGGATTTGTTTTTCGGCTCCGGTACTTCCGGTATTGAAGCGATAAATATGGGGCGCCGTTGTATCGGGGTTGAGTTGAAAGAGGAGCTGGCTGAAAAAGTTTCCGAAAAATTCACACCCAAACAACTTGTAACGGATGTAAGAATTATCTGCGGTGATTCGGCGTCTGATAAAGTAAAAGACAAAATTCAGGCAGGACTTGATATTTTGCGTGAAGAAAGGGCACAGTTTTTAATTCTTCATCCGCCCTATGATGACATTATCAAGTTTTCAGACAAAAAAGAAGATTTATCAAATTGTGATTCAACTGATGAATTTTATGATTTGTTCGCAAAAGTTGCCAAAAATGGCTACGATTTGCTTGAAAAAGGCAGATTTGCCGCTCTTATAATAGGCGACAGCTACAAAAATTCCGAAGTTCAGCCGCTCGGCTTTGAATGTATGGCAAGAATGTTGAATTTGGGATTTAAACTAAAAGGTATTATCGTAAAAGATATTCAGGGCAATGAACGAGCAAAAGGAAGAACCGCAAATTTGTGGAGATACCGTGCACTTGCCGGCGGATTTTATATTTTTAAACATGAATATGTAATGATATTTCAAAAAGTATAAAGGAGCTAAAAAGATGAAAAAGCAGACTATGATTGAAATTCAGGGGGGGGGGGGCAACCCGTAAAACAGGCTCCTGTTGCGATTTAACAATTAGTCATTCTTCAGCCAAGGACAATTTAAGTCCAAAGCCTCTTAAAAAGACATGTCTTGAATCATTTTACGAAAACCGTTACGTCATTCTGAACTTGATTGGCTACTTTTGCCGAAATCAAGAAATGATTTCGTGCAAAATGCCTGGTTTTCCACAGAATCTATCAATTTTGATAAAAACAATCAGAAAAGATTCCGGCTCGGAGGCCGGAATGACAGAGCCGTCACATGTGCATTCGTCATGTCATTCTGAGCTTGACTCAGAATCTATCAATGCTGATAAAGACAGACTCCGGCTCGGGGGCCGGAGTGACGAATGCGGTCAAATCACAAATTCTTCTTTCCGTCATTCTGAATTTCTTTCAGAATCTCTAAATAAAGCAACAGATTCCGGCTCGGAGGCAGGAATGACGAAAATTTCGTCTAACAACCTCTGTCCCGCAGTTCGGAATGACAAATCAGGGTGCAAAGCCGCCTTCACCATGGCAGAAGTCCTGATAACCCTCGGCATAATCGGTATTGTTGCCGCAATGACTTTGCCGTCATTGATTAACAAGGCAGAACGTATGATTTTAACCCAGCAGTTTAAAAAATCTTATGCAAATCTGCAAAATGCGGTAAACTCAGTACAATGGGAACATGGGATGCCTTATGTTTGTTACGTTATGGGTGCATCAAAATATTATGACACAGAATGCAGTATTTTCTGGCCTGAGTTGCTCTCAAAATTGCGTGTAATACGAATATGTAATTATTATGATGAAGGCTGCAGTCCAAGGTATAAAACTAAAGAAGAAATCCTTTCCGCAGGTGGTAATGTTGATAATTTATCGTGTTCACTGACAGCGACTTTAGATAACTATAAAGTTTATACTTTGTATGACGGCTCATATCTGTTAATTAATCCCGGAAGTTCTGGAAATTCGGCATATTCACAGTGGGTTGTGATTGATGTCAACGGAGAAAAAGGCCCGAATAAATGGGGATACGATGTATTCTGGACAAATCTCTACAGAGAAAATGAAAAGAAAAACGTTGTAATGTTTGATGAAATCTGTAAAATGAAAGAAAAGGGCGGAGTTTATTTTAGAGATATGATTTTAAAATAACTGCAAAATACATCATTTAACGGATAAAAAAGCGTAAAAAATAGTTTATCCTAAAGTTGGAAATACTGTACAATGACAAACTGTCTTAAAAATATAACCGGCATGCCGAAAGCATGGGATTTTTTCTTATTATTACAAATTGTTACCAAGATTTAAGAAATATTAAAACGGCTGAAATCATGTCGCTGTCATGGTTTTGGATAGTTTGAAAAAATACGTGTATTCCAAAATACAAAATAGTTGTCCCCTATAAAGGTATAGAGTACAATTAATTGTATATTCAAGTGATTGTTTCTGTCCAAAACGGACGACAATCATAAATTCTTGTAAAAGGGTAAGATGATTATGCAATTCAGGGTAAAAGAGAATCTTTCACAGATACAAGAAGAAATTGCACCTTATAGACCAAATATTATTGCAGTGACAAAGTATTTTGATGAAGAAGCGATTGAAGCAGCTTATAATGCGGGCATTCGAAACTTCGGCGAGTCAAGAACAATAGAGGCAATCGAAAAGATAAATAAATTGCCGGATGAAGTTAAAAATAATTCGACATTCCATTTTATCGGGCATTTGCAGTCAAATAAAGTGAAAAAAACAGTTGAACATTTTGACTGTATCCATTCGGTTGATTCACTGAAGCTTGCAGAACAAATTTCCGATGCGGCAAAAATGTCCGGCAAAAAACAAAAAATCCTGCTTCAGCTTAATAACGCAAACGAAATTCAAAAATTCGGATTTTCAAAAGAAGATTTGTTTAAAAACTTTCCGGAGATTATGGAGCTTGAGGGGGTTGAAGTTTGCGGATTGATGAATATGGCGCCTCTCGGTGCTGATGACAAAACTTTGTACGAACTGTTTTCTGATGTAAAAGAAACAAAAGAAAATCTGGAAATTCAGTTCAATTGCAATTTAAAAGAATTGTCCATGGGGATGAGTCAGGATTACAAAATTGCGGCTCAATGCGGAGCCACAATGCTCAGAATAGGCAGAAAATTATTCAGTTAAGTAAGATAAATTAAATAAACGGAGGAAAAACGGTGGCGATTGTAACAGACAAAATTAAATCAGTAGTTGACTTTTTGGTAAAAGGTTTTGAACCCAGAGAAACTATTTTTGATGACATGGCAGAAGATGATATGGATGGCAATTATGAAGTTCAGGATAACTTAGCGATTGATCCTGCATATTCATATCAGCCGAAAGTTGAAAAAACTCAAGACTTAAAAGTGGTTAATCATCCTAATTACAGAGGTTATGAAGTAAGAATTATGGAACCCCGTTCTTTTGATGATGCAGCCCAAATTGTTCAACACTTGAAAGACAGACAAACAATCGTCCTTAATCTTCACCTTCTTGATAAAGAACAATCTCAAAGAACAATCGACTTTGTCTGCGGTGCTGCTCATGCACTTAACGGCAAACCGCAAAAAGTAGGTGATTTAGTATTTGTATTTACCCCGAGCAATGTCACTTTGTCTGTAGACATTAACGCAACCCAGAATAAATTCAACGACTCATTGTGGAGAGCTCCTCTACAGTAAGGTCTGTTCGTTTTTATATAATGAGAAGAGGATAGTTGAAAAAAGACGGCATTTGCCGTCTTTTTAATTTGCTAAAGTGTTTTGAATTCCTTAAGAACCAATAAAAATACTGTTTGCTGAATACAGGCTGCCCGTAAAAATAACAGGTGTACTTTCCCTGTTTTGTTAATGAAAATTTTTTTTCGATGAACTCTTAATATCTTACTCTATTCTTAAATCTTTCCCTTTTTCATTGTTTTTCTAACCTTTTTTGACTTTTTGTCAAATATCATTATTTACATGGAAAAACCCGTACAAATAGAGGATTTTTTTTTATGAAAGTGCGTCAAACTGTAAATATAGCCGTATAATCATAAAAAAGCAAACAGAGGTAAAAGTTATGAAAATTAATGGCGGAGTTCGTTATTATGAAAGAGGAATAGATTTATCAATCCGTGCCATGCAGGTTCAAACGGAGCTGATGTCTATAGCAAATGAAAATATTAACGGCTTTGATAAAGTGGGTTATCAAAGGCAGGAGCCTGTTGTGTCAAGTTTTTCCGAATTTGTCGGTGTTCATGCTATTTCCAAAACAACAGATACAAAAGTTGGCAGAATTACGATGTCCTCAAATCCGCTTGACTTTGCCATTGCAAAAGAAGGCTATTTCCAAACAGAAGGCGATGACGGCGTAAGGCTTACACGTGACGGTCGTTTTAAGATTGATAAAGAAGGTAACCTTCTGACGCTTGACGACAGACGTGTTCTTTCAAATGCAGGTATCCCGATTAAACTTCCGATTGTGCCCGAAAAGCTTGAAGATATTAAAGTCGATGACCACGGGCTTGTAAAAGTTTTAAACAAAAATACCTGTAAAATGGAAGTTGCCGCAAATATTGGTGTTGTTGACGCAAACGGTGTCGTAATAATGGATCCGGAAATCAAGCAAGGATACAACGAATTTTCCAACGTTTCGCTTCAAAACGAGTTTATCGCAATGATGCCGGTTATAAGAAATTTTGATGCAAACCGTCAGCTCTTTATGATTCAAAATCAAAATCTTCAAAAAGTCATCTCTCAATTAGGAAGTACATCATAAATTAAGTAAGGATTAAAAAATGCACAATCTGCAGGGAATTATCAGAAAAAGTACTAATAACGTTTTAAACCAGTGGGACAGGCTTGGTTATGTAGCAAATGACCTTGCAAACTTTAATACCCACGGTTACAAATCCGTTCGCTTTGAACAAATGCTTGATGAAGACGGATATTTGACAGGTGCAATAAGAACGGATCACCGCAACGGTTCAATACAGATTACCAGCAATCCTTATGATGTCGCAATTACCGGACCGGGCTTTATTCCGGTCATTTCACCCAGAGGGGAAGTTCAATATACCCGTGACGGCTCGTTTAAACAGGGAAAAGACGGTTATCTGGTTACAAATGACGACTGGATTGTCGGTGAGGGAATAAAACTTCCTACAAACTGCTACAAATTTTACATCAAGCCAAACGGTGATGTAATCGCATATGATGCGGTAGATTCCCCGGGGAAAAAACTCGGAAATATTCCGCTTGTACAGTTCGATAATCCTGAAGGGCTTGAACAGGGCGGCCTGAATAAGCTCGTTCCGACCGAGGAATCTGGTGAAGCAAGACTGGTAAAAGATCATGAATATTTCGCCCAGAATAATCTTGAAAATTCAAACGTAAATATTTATGACAACGTAAGCACGATGCTGCGGTTGAATGCATCAATGCTTGCAAGTACAAGACTGATGAAGGTGGTTGATGATATGTATAACAAATCAATCAACATAAGAGAATAGCGGATGTAAGCTGAGGCCGCAGAGCTTTGCTGAGGCAAAGACATAAGCGCCGTTAAAAGCGAGCATTCAAAAAGCGGATACGGTTGGAGCTTCCGGCTTTACTAAAGCAAAAGCTGCAATTCAGGCGGGAAACAAAATCAGACGGTAAAAAATCTGATAACAAGGAAAGAAAGGACAAAAATGTTTACATCTTTAGATCACATGGGAAAAGTCGGATTAATGATGGATTTGATTACACAAAGACAGGTTGCCCTTGGTTCCAATCTAGCGAATATGGATACTCCCGGATATGTAAGACGTGACATTGATTTTGCGGAATATCTGGGGTCTATGAACAGTCCGCTTGAAACAAAACTTTCAGAAAGGCTGGGTGCATCTGCCGTAATTTCTCAGAGAACTTATGAAGAAATTCGTCCGGACAAAGAATTAATGGAGCTGCAGCACAACGCACTTCTTTATACAATGGCGACCCGCCGTATGTCAAATATAATTACGGAAATGAAAACTGTAATAAATGTAGGTAAATAATTTTTCGTTTAGTCTGTAAAGGGCGCAAATGACGAAAAGAACAGGAGCGTAGATTATGAGTCTTTTAGGTTCAATGGATATAGGTCAAAGAGCACTCCGAACACACGGATTGCGGCTTGACGTGCATTCAAGAAACATGGCAAATATTGATACGCCTAATTATGTACGACGTATTCCTGTTTTGAATGCAACCGAGGAAATATCATTTCACGGGCTTTTAAATGAGATGAAAGAAGACGTTTTTGGAATCGGTACATTACCGCTATTGCAGGGGGGAGTAGTATTTAACGGGTGTATAGAAGACCCGACTATGGGGGAAAAGATTTATAAACCGGGGCATCCTGATGCGGACGAAAACGGTTACATAATGGCCTCAAACGTCAATCCGATGGTGGAAATGGCGGATGCGATAATGGCTCAGAGGGCTTATGAGGCAAACCTTGCGCTGGTAAACATAACCAAATCAATGGCGCAAAGAGCGACAGAGATTGGAAGATAGGGGTTATAAAATGGCCGGCTTTTCAAGCCGGCCTAAAAATTATTAATCAGCTTTTTTGATAATAAGAATAGTGTCTTCGACTTGATAATCAATCATATCTGTTTCAGGATTAACTTCAAGCTGTTCAAGAATTGGAACTGTTATATTCAAACCAAAACTTGAGTTCCTTTTTATCAGCTTTTTACTCAATAAATCTTTATATTTTTCAATATCGTCCTCACAAATTTTCTTAACATATAGAGTTTTATTTTTAACTGTAAGATTAACCAAGTATGAAGTTTTAGTAATTCCCATAAGTTGTGTCAGCGGTTTGGGTATATATAACTGCCAAGTATTACCATGAGATGATAAAAATTTTTTCAATTTTATTCCTGTTACAAATTACTACTTGTATTTATAATATGTTAATGTTATATATATAAATACGTCATGATGTATGCACAAAATGCGCATTCAAAAAAGGTGAAATTTATTAAAAAACTATAAAACTATTCTTAATTTGACAAGAATTCTTTATAATTCCGGTAGCATTTTTATAAATGCTGCCTTTTTTTATAAAAAGCTATTTGAAAATAAAATTGTTTGTGATATATTAAACATGTTGCAGTTATTTGCTGTGATTTTGAAAATTTAAGTCGATGTGGCACCTGCCGAGAAAAACGATTGAGTATCGTTTTTTGAGAGGTACGAGCAAAGCGAGTACATTCCGGCACGAAGGTGCAGCATCAACAGTGAAAATTAAATAACAATTGATATGTCGATGTGGCGGAATCGGTATACGCGCACGTTTGAGGGGCGTGTGGAGAAATCCTTGGGGGTTCAAGTCCCCCCATCGACATTTTTTTCATTTTTAGGCAATTCTAGCATTAAGCGAAAGACGGAATGTAGCTCAAAATGCGGCTTTTCACCGTCGTATAAAAAGTTCGAGTGGAGTAATTTTAATAACTCTCTCTGATAATTCTTTCATACAACAGCATAAAAAAAGCTACTAATTAAAGTAAACCCTCCATCATCTCATTCAGAGCTAACTTTGCAGCTCGAATAGGAGTTGCACAAGATGTACCGAAAATATTACCAAATGATTCCCCAGGGAAAAGAGTTTTCGTTATAGGGATATCAGTACCATGCAACCCCGTAATACTAATTCCTTCTTCTGTCATTTTTATAGGAAATTCATAATTTTCATAATGCTGAGTGAACAAA
Source organism: Candidatus Gastranaerophilales bacterium (assembly GCA_944322785.1). GTDB lineage: Bacteria > Cyanobacteriota > Vampirovibrionia > Gastranaerophilales > Gastranaerophilaceae > Scatenecus. The sequence continues at coordinate 55,832 of CALUPW010000012.1, forward strand.
CTGTTTCTAGAACTTGAATTGCAATGCACTTTACGTATAGAATTTAGTCCACCGACCCCCTCAAGGCCAGTAGACAATAAATATATATTTATACTACAATTACCGTTATTCCCTGCACCTATAAGAAATCTTACTTTATTGGCTATTTTCCCAAATAACTTATTTGTTTGAACTAAATTGTCAATCGATTTTATATTATTTTCTAATTTATTCTGAATTTCTTTTCCTTTTCCCTTGAACGGTATATTTGAAGTACAAGATTGTCCAAAAGAAGCGGAAATGCAACTTGTATCTTTATCAATGGATTCATATAGTTTTCTAAAAAATTCTTTATCAACAATATCAGGTTCGGAGTTAAATAAAACAGTTTTATATTTTGCAAAAGGATTGTATCGCCTTGCGAATATATTTATCAAATCTGTATGAGTAATATCAATATTGCTAAATTCATTTTGAATCTGTAAAGAGATGACATCTTTTTTTAGGTCAGTTAAAATTACTGTTCTGGGTTTAACTACTGCGTTTTTTACAAATACACCATTTTCATCAAGTATTCGTAATTTTTGCAAACCGTTCTTTGTTCTACCCTCATCAAGCAAATGATACCCTTTATAATCTTTAGGATTTATCCAAAATGCATGTTTATATGTATCTTCCAATGTCGTTGATTTTAATCTTTTTAAGTCTTCCGGTAGTATTTTGGAGCTTGAAAGAACTTTTTTAGAACGAATGATGTATTCATCTTTTATTGCAATTTTATTCATTATTCTTGCCATATTCATTTCAACTGATGAAAAGCGGGGTAAATCAAAACTTTTACCAGTCTGAGAATAAATAACAGATGGGTTTACCCCATGAATTTTTTGAGGTTTTGTTTGCAAAATAGAAGTTTTACCGCAGGCATTTAACCAGGCAGAAGTTTTTTGAGCCAAATTTAAACTAAGTTTTTCTAGCACCATGATAAATAAACCTACATATACCTAACCTATATTTATATAAAGTATTTTTCTATATACAAATTGCCTGATTTTTAATATTCAGTGAAAATAGTCTTAACATTTCAACCCTAAGATGCTTCTCATGTTGTAATACTCTTGAGTCGACTGTTTCATTACAAGAATAAGACTTGAATATAAGCTAATTTCTGGCACAATGACTTTATCGAAAGGTTCCATATTCGGGAGCTTATCGACAATTAAAAAGAGAGTAACTTTTGTTACTCTCTTTTTAATATGCTGGAACGGTGAGGGCTTTAATCCGTCTATAGCAGGTTCAGCGGATTTGCGTACGGACGGAGTGAAACGAGTCCGGATAGCGAGGAAATTGAGCGGAGTTGAACCGTAGGTTCAAAAGCGAAACTTTCCGAGCGTGGAGCAAATCCAAGACAAGTCCCCCCATCGACAATTAAAAAGAGAGGTTAAAGCCTCTCTTATAATTTATTATAAATGAGTGTGTTTTAGCAAATCTCTACATCCAGTCACATGCATCATGATTGCAAAGCGTCTTTTCCAAATCGGACATAACTTCTTCTTTTGTCATTTCATAAGTTACGGGCGTAATTGAAATTTTGTTGTTTCTGACTGCCGCAATATCCGAATTTGAATCGTTAGGCTCGTTTGTAAGTTCGCCTGCCATCCAGTAATAAACCTTTCCTCTGGGGTCAACCCGTTTTTCGTAGGTGTTTGTAAACATTTTTGCACCGAGTTCTGTTATTGCAATCCCTGCTATATCATCAGAATCCAGAAGCGGTACATTCACGTTTAAAAGCGTCTTTTGCGGAAAATTAAAATCTTTTAGTCTTTTTAACATCCCACCTACAAATTTTGCAGTAAATTCAAAATCTTCATAATCGGAATGCATACTTGCTAAAGAAACCGCAATACTTGGAATTCCCATCATTGCACCCTCCATGGCACAGCTTACCGTGCCGGAATACAATATATCAGAACCGAGATTTGGACCGTGGTTTATTCCTGATATTACAACGTCAGGCTGCTCGTCTTTTGACAAAATCGCATTAATCCCGATTTTTACACAATCTCCGGGGGTTCCTGTCGTAACCCATGTTCTTTTGGCACCGTTAATCGCCTCAAGTTCCTCTACTCTTAAAGGTGTGTGAAGCGTTAATGAATGTCCCGCCGCACTTCGTTCCCTGTCCGGCGCAATTACATATACGTCATGTTCTTTGGAAAGCTCTCTTGTAAGCATTCTGATACCGTTTGCCGCAATCCCGTCATCATTTGAAATCAATATCTTCATATTCTTCTCTCCCAAGACTAAAATATCTCTTATATATCTTATATTCCCACAAAAAACAGTTTTTTCAAAATTTCAAATATTAACTTTTGTAACGAAATATAAAAATAACAACTTTAATATAGCAATTTTATATATCAAAAATTTTTTATATATATGAACACGAGGAAAGCTTAAAATTGAGAAATCAGACAGATTTTAAGCACACACTACACTTCACACTATTTGAGGAATGAATCAACGTTTATTCCAAGAGCCCCCTAAAAAGGGCTCTTTTTTTTTGCTAAGGTGAGGACGTAACAATTAGACTTGTGCAGACCGATAGCATCAAATGTCATCCTGAATTTATTTCTGGATGACATAAAGATACTGAAACCGGTTCAGCAGGACAAAATGGTGCGGTATTTTATCCTCTTTTAATTAACAAAACGTAACAAAAAATCAATTTCCTTACGTTAAAAAACTTTATTAATTTATACGGGGAAATTTAAGGAAGAAAATTTATGGCTGCGATTACAAAAATCGGAACTATTGTAAAACAATTGGTAAAATTAGAAAAAGCATCTCCTCATGAGCAGAATAAAATGTTGTACGGTCTTTTTAAGACAATAACGGACGGTTCCGGAAAACCTTCATCGCTTGTATTTGAAGGAAAATATTTGGAAGAATTGCCGGAAAGTATTAAACCGTTTCTTGCAGGACTTAAGAAGCCAAGAGTAATTATCGGTGCAAAATCTTCCGAAAAAGGTCAGGGAATATTAGGTTTTGTGATAAAAGACGGAAATAAAACAAAGGGTCGTGCAGCACTCGGAGTTGATAAAACAAGAGGTGAACTGCCTGTTGTACAGCTTCGGGGAAGTCTTAAAAACTCGGAAGATACTGTCTTAAGTTTTAATTCAATGCACAATCCGAATGTGCCGCTTGATTCTGAAAATGCAGGCATTTTTACCGGCAAAATGTCAGGCGGTAAAAGATTATCCACACGTATTGCAAACGAACATAGACCACCTGCGTTTATTGCTGATACCTATATCAACCCAGAACTTGCAAAGGCCGAAGGTATTCCGTCAGCAGCCATCAAAGAACTTACAGCCCATCAAAAATTAAAGCCTGAAGATATAAATAAAATGCGGCTTAATTTAACCAGCTTTATCAAAAATAAAGGACATAAAATTTATTCAATAAACGAATGTCTTGATGAAGCGGTTAAGATTGCTCAATGGGAAGGCAAACCTACTATAGAAAGCGTAACAAAAGCAAAAAACATTCTTCTTAAAAAAATGGGTTATAATCCGGATAAAGTTAAAATAAGTGTAAATACTAAATCAAATTTTGCAATGTCTTATACCAACCCTACAGGCGAATTGAATATACATCCGGTATTTTTAGAACAAGCAACGCATCAGGACATTGTGGTTCTTTTATCACATGAACTTACACATATGGAAGATTTTTTAAAATTGTATAAAAAAATCGGTTCGGAGGAATTTGAAAGACTGACAATACCTAAGGCTCTTGTTCCGGCTGACACACCTCAGGTTAATCACAAATGGTATAAAGAAATGTCAAAACTTGTTGATGAAAACGACTGGAAATTTCATAGCGGGCTGGTAAAAACCGAAATAAAAAATTCTGACGGAACAACAAAAGTTATAAATCATTTAAAATTTGACTATAAATCCATGATAAAAGAATTTCAGGATAAAATTAATTTTGCATACAAAAAATATAAAGGCGTTTATAGAGAAATAAAAGCTGCTGAAATGTACCAGTTTTCAGCAATTGAAAGCCGTGCAAAACTGGTAGAAAAGAACCTTGTGTCAAAGCTTGAAGAAGCCGGCATTTTGCAAAAGACAAAATTTTCAGACATGTACGGCACAGGTGCATATACGAGCCTTGGAACTTACACAAACCGTTTTGCACCCCTTGACAAAGAGTTAGGAAAGCTTTACGGGAATAAAAAATCCCAAAAATTTGATGAATTGTTCTATGAAGAATTTTCACTCTCAAACAAACGTATTGCAGAGCTTCATAAAAAAATAACTTCACCAGATGGAGCGACCGAAGAAGAAGCAAAAGAATTAGACCGTCTTATAGAAAATTCAGGCGGTATTCAAAATGTTTATTCAAAGATTATTTATAAGATGGCTGAAAAATTGGGCGTAAATATACCTGACTAATCTGGCAGGATATTTTGTTACCAAAATATCAACCCAGGCAAGCTTGCCTCGTTTGTTTATTTTCAAAGGAATTTCTTTCTTGGTTTTTTCCGGGGCAAAATCAGACTTTTGATAATTGATTAAAAATCTCATAAATTCAGGGCTAAACATTAACACTCCTTATCACACTTAAATTTTTTATAAATTGAATAACACATACTACCACTTTGTATTTATATAAAAACATAAAAAATTGAATTATTGTCAAATCTTTATCAATTCTTTACATATATTAATAACATTTTGTTTCATATATAATCTTATCGGAGAATAAAATATGAAACAAACGTCGATAATAGATATAATTTCACCGGTGATGGTCGGCCCTTCCAGCTCGCATACGGCAGGCGCAATTCGTCTGGGGCTTCTTGCACGCAATATTTATAATGAACAGCCGGATAAAGTAACTTTCAAACTATACAATTCCTTTGCCCGTACAGGCAAAGGGCACGGAACCGACAAGGGGCTTCTTTCCGGAGTTCTTGGCTTAAACGTTGATGACACAAGGATTAAAGATATATTTCATTCGGAACTTTCAAAGAGTTTTGATTATGAATTTCAATATCTTGAAGACTTTAACCGTCACCCAAACGCCGTGGATTTTATTTTTGAAGGCAGACGAAATATGAAGATTTCAGGAAATTCAGTCGGCGCAGGTGAAATCGAAATTACAAATATTGATGCGTTTTCCGTAAATTTGACAGGCAAATACAACACACTTCTTTTAATATATAAAGATGTACCGAATATGATTTCCCGTGTAACCAATTCAATCCATGTGAATATCGCATCATTTCACTGCGACCGTTACGCAAAAGGTGAAGAAGCTTCAATGTGCATCTGTCTGGACGGTGAAATAAATCAAAAAGTTATTGATTTTTTGTATTTAATTGAAGACGTTTATATGATTAGATATATCAAAAAATTGGAAAGTTAATATGGAAAAAGCTGTAAATACATTTGAAGAATTGGAAGAAATCTGTAATAAAACAGGCAAAACTATTTTTGAAATTACGCAAAAATATGAAGCCGCTCTTGCGGAAACTTCAGTTGATGAAGTAAGGGCGGTTGTCAAAAAAAGTCTTGATGCAATGAAGCATTCAATATCCTCGGGCTTAAAAAGCAAAGAAATGTCAATAAGCGGAATGTGCGGGGATGATTGCGACAGATTGCAAAAAAGATTTGAAAATAATCAGGCGCTTTTCGGCAAAACCTTTGAAAAAATAACAACTTACGCTCTTGCGGTTATAGAAGAAAACTTAAGAATGGGAAAAATCGCCGCCTGTCCGACAGCAGGTTCCTGTGCAATTGTACCGTCAGTCCTTGTCGGTGTTGCCGAGGATTTGAATATACCGGAAGAAGAACAGATAAACGCTCTGATAACAGCAGGTACTATCGGAAAGATTATCTCAAATAAAGTCGCTCTTGCCGGAGCCGTCGCAGGCTGTCAGGCTGAATGCGGGGTCGCCGCCGCCATGAGTGCAGGCGCTCTTACCCAGATGAGGGGCGGCTCAATAAATCAAATTATTCATGCAGTTGCTTTAGCTATGAAAAATCTTCTGGGACTTACCTGTGATCCCGTTTGCGGACTTGTTGAAATTCCCTGTGTAAAACGCAATCCCTTTCTCGCAATTCACGCAGTAACAGCATCGGAGCTTGCTCTTGCGGATGTAAAATCAAAAATTCCGCCGGATGAAGTTATAGATGCTCTTGAACAAACAGGAAAACTTATGTCGCCAATGTTAAAAGAAAGTTCACAGGCAGGTCTTGCAACAACCAGAACCGCACAAAATTTAAAAGAAAAATTATTTTCCTAACCCCCCTTGCGGCGAGATGAGAAATAGGTTATAATAGAAACAAGAGCAAAATGAGATAAGATTAAGGAGCAAGAGGT
>CALUPW010000013.1 GCA_944322785.1 Candidatus Gastranaerophilales bacterium
AAATCAGACTTTCAAGATGAGTTGGAAGAAGTTATAACCTTAAAAGAGGGTGGCAATATTAAGACGATGACTAAACAACGAGCTTTGATTAAAAGGCTTATAACAAACGCTCTTAACGGGAATGCTGCATCAATAAAACTTGTAACAAGTATTATGAGTTCTTTGCCGATAAAACCAAAAGACATTGAAGCAGATTTATCAATAGAAGATGCACAAATTCTTAAAGATTTCATTGAAAGGAATGCAAAATAATGGATGATAAAAGAATTTTACAAGCTGCAATGAGATCTGATTTTTATACATTCGTGCAAAAATCATTTTACGAAGTTGATAACTCGCAAACATTTATTCCGGCAGCGTATTTAGAAATTATGACAGATAAATTACAACAGTGTGCAGAAGGAAAAATAAAGAGATTGATAATTAATATTCCTCCAAGAAAAATGAAATCACTTCTTGCCTCAATAGCGTTGCCAGCATGGTTACTTGGGCGAAATCCAAATGAAAGAATTCTGTGCGTAAGTTATTCTCAAGAATTGGCAAATAAATTTTCAAGAGACAGAAAAAAGCTGATGAACTCAGATTTTTATAAAGGAACTTTTGCAACAAGATTAAATCCTAATAAACAAACAGAAAACCTGCTTGAAACAACTAAAAACGGCTACTGTTATGCAACATCTGTAGGCGGTACATTAACTGGCTTTGGAGGTACATACATAATAATTGATGATCCGATTAAAGCTGACGAAGCACTTTCTCAAACAATACGTGAAAGCGTAAACGAATGGTACGATAATACATTATCTTCCAGACTTGATAACAAAAACGATGGTGTAATTATTCTTGTAATGCAACGTTTACACCTCGATGATTTAACCGCACATTTGCTAAAACAGGATGGTTGGGAAGTTCTGTCATTACCTGCCATAGCTAATTCGGATAAAACTTACACTTTATCTAACGGAAAAGAAATTACCATAAACGCCGGTGAGGTCTTATGTCCGGAGATAGAACCACTTGAAGAAATATTAAAACTTCAAAAGACAATGAGTAATTATAATTTTTACGCACAGTATATGCAAGAACCGATTCCGGAAAAAGGAAACATTCTTGATTTCAATAAATTTAAGTATTTTGATGAAGTCCCGTCTGGCGGAACAGTATTTCAAAGTTGGGATATAGCTTTTAAAACAGGACGGAATAATGATTATACCGTATGTATTACAGCTATTGAACACGAAGGAAATATCTATATAACAGATATTTACAGAGAAAAAATTGATATTGCAAACTTGCCTGTAGAAATAATATGCAGGTCACAAATGTTTCAATGTAAAAATATTATTATTGAAGCTACAACAAGTACGGAATTTTTATTACAGACTCTTGCACAAAGGGGGATTTATCCAATAAAATATACTCCGAAAGATTCAAAAGAAATAAGAGCCAATTATGCATCCGAACCATTGGAATACGGAAAGATCTTTTTAAAACGAAATGCTTCCTGGTTAGACGATTTTAGAGCTGAAATAGTATCATTTCCGTACGGACGACATGATGATCAGGTTGATGCATTTTCGCAATTAATTATTGAACGTAAGCAAAAAACTTTTGTAACTTCAACACTTGAACGAGTTAATGCAATGGCAAACTATGTAAAATCGGAAGAATATCAAGCAAGAAAATATGTTCGATTTAAAAGCTCAGGTTTTGGCAAACTTGTTTAAAAATTTTTTCTAATCTCATCAATATAATCTTTATATTTCTTTTTCAATACTTTCGGAGCGAGAATTTCGACTGCATAGCCCCATTTGAAAAGGTTCCACATAATGTGTTTATCGCCGCTTGCTTTAAAAGTTACAATCACACTGCCATCAGACTGCTGCTTCATTTTTTGCGTCGGGTGGAAGTTATAGTTCAAAACATCATCCGCAGCTTCCGGTATGAATTTTAATTTAACATCATAAATCTCACCGAAATAAACGCCAAAAGATTTTTTAGAAAATTCCTGCAAATCAAAACCTTTCGGGTCAAACTTCTCTGCCAAAATTTCAACGTTTTTAAGTTTATGTAAAACATAGTTGTATTCGTCCTGCCCTTTGACTTCTTCTCGTGCAATCAGATGCACTTTCTCACCATAAATTAAGCCAAGAGGCTCTAAAATCCTGACTTTATCTTTGTATTCAGCCTGAATTTTTCTGTTTTCTTTAATCGCCTGACGAATGACAGAAACAATATTCAAATCAACTTTATAATTCTGTGACTGACGAACCGCATAACCTTCTGACTGAAGCAGTAACTCTACCTGTGCTTCATCCATTTTTGTATGCCTGTATTTAAGAGCCTTAACTTTTGTCAAAATTTCATCAAGCTCGGTTTGTGACATTTTATCGCAAGCAGGTTTCAAATTTTCTAAAAACGCAATATCTTCATTTGAAAAAGAAACCAATTCATTCAAAGAATAATTTGTAAACCCCCAGCGTTTGCAGCGTTCATCTGTTGCTATTTCATCAACCTGCGGTAATATGGATAAAACACTATCTCTCATTCTTTCTGCGGTACGTCTGGAAACTCCAAAACGTTCCTGAATATCATTCAAAGAAACTCCATTCAATTTTGAAAGCATGAAAATTATCAGATCAATAATATCCGAAACTCTTGAATATCTTGGTTTATCTTCCATACAGAAACTCCTTTTAGAAACATTCTAACATAAATATACGTCAAGTACGGACACATTTATTCTTTAGCTTTAAAGTTATACTGAGGTTTTAAATGATCAATTATTTCAGCAGCAGGTTCAATTGCTTTTATAATTTCTGTACTGTTTTTATATGCCATCGGGGCTTCATCAAGTGTTGCAGTTGAAATACAGCTTGAAAAAATCCCTGACATTTGTTTTTTATATTCCTGCATTGTCAATTGGTCTTTTGCCTGCATTCTTGATAAAGCCCTGCCTGCACCATGCGGAGCAGAATTATTCCAATCCGGATTTCCTTTGCCAATGCAAATCAAAGAACCCTCCGCCATATTTAGTGGGATTAGCACTCTTTCACCTTTATAACAAGAGATTGCACCTTTTCTTATAATTTTATCCTCTCCAATGTAATTATGAACTGTTTCAAATTCATCTTCTGTTTTCCAACGCATTCCGACCATAATATCATGTGCCATAATTTTACGATTTAATTTTGCATATTCTTGACAATATTCAGCACAAGCCAAATAATCCTGTGCATCTTTATCCGTTAAAAATGAAAGCTGTTTTAGTTCACCCTCCCCGTAACAATTTTTCGTGATTGCCAAATCTTGATAATGAATTGCCAGTTTTAAGCCAATATTTCTTGAGCCGCTATGAATTATCAAATATGTTCCGGTTGAACCTTTTTCTAAAGAAATAAAATGATTTCCACCGCCCAGCGAACCGATTTTATTAACATGGTTTACAAAATTATCTTTCAGAATATCTTTACAAATCTTTTTTGTTTTTTCAATAAATTCTTCCGGTACAAGTTCGCTAAATCTTTTTCTTCCGTCCCTGCCAAAAGGGATATTCCTGCGAATAACTTTATCCAGTTTTTCATAATCGTTTGTAATATCGTTATCACTCAATTTTATAACATGCATTCCGCAAAATTGATCTACTCCTATAATATTTGGAATAATTTCGCCATTTTTCGGCATTTCAGCAGTAAAACCTATTGTGCAGCCTTTGCCTTTATGACAATCAGGCATAATCCTAATTTCACAATCTTTAAATATAGGATGATTACAAACAGCACGTGTTTGTTCCGTAACTTCGATATCTTCATTTTCCGTAAAAATTTTTGCTGATGTATATTTTTCTTTGATTTCGTACATTATTATTTCCTCAATTTCATTTTTCGAACTATCTGTGCAACGGTTCTTTCGTCTGTATGTAATCTTTCGGCAACTGCTTTAATCTTAAAATTACACTCGCCCCAGATTTTTCTAAATTCTTCATTCGTAACAGCCGTACCTTCACAGCGGCAATTTGAAGGAATTTTGTCTTTTATTGAATATCCCATAGATTCAATGAAAGTTTTGAATTTGCCTAAATCTGTCCATTCTCCTGATTTTCCGGTCCATTCCTTTGCTTCTGATTTATAAAAATCCGATATATATTTCATTATCATTTGCATATTCCCGCTAAATACTACTTTATTTGCTCGTATTAAATATTTCATATTAAAATTTCCTTTCAGAAATAGTATAAAATATAAGTACGTCTTATTCGGACATACTTAATTAATGCTCTTTTTAAAAGGTTTTTCAAGTTATTGAAAAGAATTGTGTTTTAATCAACTAGAGCTTTCGCTATTTTATAAAAATCTTTCATTCGTTCTGGATTATTGTTCAAAATTTGTTCAATTTCAGCTTGCAAATCCTTGTTATCATTCTGATGTTCAAAGTTAAAGACATCAGAAAAATCAACACCCAAAACCTGTAAAATCTTTTCTAAAGTTGACATTAACGGATAATTTCTACCTGTAACAATATTACTTAAGGCGGTCGGCTCAATCCCAACAAGTTCAGCTATTTTTTCCTGGCTAAAATCTTTTTGTTTAATAAGTTCTTTAATCCTTCGTCCCAGCAACTTTTTCTTATCCATATTCCTACCTTATTTGTAACCTGAATTAAATTAATCGTACAAATAAAGATTAAAAAACTATATAAAAAGATACTGATTTTAAATGAGTAAAATCAGTATAAAATAAATTATAATTTGATTATTCTGAACTTTAAAAAAATTTTCAGTATAAATAAAAAACCAGTAATGATACTTTTTGTATCATTGGACTTGAAAACGTATGCTACAAGAGCGATGAATAGAATACAACAAAGTTTTAAACTGCGTCTGAATTGGACAGAGTGCGGAGTTAAGATAAAATTTGAAAGGGAATTAGAATATGGAAGATCATAAAATGTTAACGGAAATTATTGAATTAAACAAAAAACATTTTAGAGATTTAATAACAAAAGATTATGCTATCCAAGGTGATGAAAATAATTGGATGCTTTTTTCTGGTACTAATGAACAATATACGAAAAATGAATATTTAAAATTTAAAAAATATGAGAAGAAATTTGAAAAAATACCATTTAAACATAGGTATTATTCATATTATAAGAACAAGAATAATAAATTAACACATAAAGGCATTGTTTATATTATGTTTAACCCAAGCCATGCAATACCCGGGAATTTTGATGATTCCATCAACAATTGTATAAATTTAGCGAAAAATTATGATTATATTGAAATTTTAAACCTTTTTTCACTAAGGAAACCCAGTGGATATAAAAAGACTGAATTATATGACAGCAATAATGTCAATAAAAAATTTATTTTAGATTATTTAGAAAATATAGTCGATAATAAAAATATTGATGTTGTCCTTGCTTGGGGACATGGAAAAGAAAAAGACTACAAAGAAATAATCGATGAAATAAATAATATATTAAAAAATAAAAATAATGTTTTCATAATTGGTGTTGATGGACAAAAAGCAAATACTTACATTCATCATGCAAATTCCCAGATTTGGAATGGGCTTGGAAAAATAGAAGAAATTACAAAACTTGTACCATACAACTTTATAGGAGTTTGATACTTTTTGTGTCATGAGCCTTGAAACATTTTGCAACAGGAACGAGTAATTGAATAACTGCAAATTTTAAACTGTGTCCGAATTGGACAGAGTACGGAGTTAAGATAAAAATAAGAAAAGAAAGGAACGTAATGTATTCCTGGAAAATAAAAATTGATAAGAATAAATTGTTAGATGTCAAAGTAAATGCTTCTTTTAGTAACACCTTTAATAAAAAAGAATTGAAACAAATTCAAAAATTTTATGATAATAAGGGTAAAAAAATTCATTTTGAAGAAAAAGTTAAAGTCGATGGCATTTGCTATAAAAATCGAACAAAATTAATTGCAAGTTGGCACTCTGAATCTAAAAATTCTGAAAAAGCTTTGGGTTTAATCATGTTTAACCCAAGTTTTGCAAATCAAAAAAACAGCGATGACACCGTTAGAAATGCTATCAAATTTGCGAATAAAGAAGGATATAATAAAATTATTGTTTTAAACTTATTTCCCATAAGAATTTCCGGAGCTGATTTTGTTTGCAAATATTATCCAAAAGAATATTTGAAGAACTATAAGTGTGAAATAAAATTAGATGATTTACCAGAAAAAGTTGTATTGTGTTGGGGAAAATTACCCAAAAATATCCCAGATATAGATTCAATAATAGAAAAACTATGTTCAGAATTAAATAAAAATAAAACATTGTATCAAATAACGGATGAGAATTTTCAGAGACATCTATCCTCTCCGTCTGTTAGTTCTATAGGAGGAATTGAACAGCTTAAGTTAACAAAGATACAATCAATTTACAAATTTAATAAATAATATTTTCAGTTAAACTTGCACAATTCGGAGAAAATATGGTATAATATCCGTATAATATTCGGAGAAAGCATGAAATATATCTATCAAAATGCAGATTGGCACCGCTTTAGATGGTGCGGAGAAAAAATTCAGAATTTATTGTTAGAAATCAAAAAATCGCAAGGGTATTTACTTGGCAAAATGGATTCTCTGGGGTTTGATGTTAAGAACAACGCTCTATTACAGGTTTTAACAGAAAACATTATTAAATCATCTGAAATTGAAGGACAAATTTTAGATAAACATTTGGTTCGCTCATCTATTGCCAGACGACTTGGTATTGACATCGGCGGTGAAACACCTGTTTCAAGAGATATTGAGGGTGTTGTAGAAATGATGCTTGATGCAACTCAAAATTATTCCTCCAATATGACAAAAGAAAGACTTGTAGGTTGGCATGCAGCACTTTTTCCGACAGGTTACAGCGGAATGTACAAAATCAATGTAGGAAATTACAGGACTGATGAACTTGGTCCAATGCAGGTTATATCAGGTTATACAGGCAATGAAAAAATCCATTACGAAGCTCCAAAAGCTGGATTAATTGAAGGTGAAATGAATGAACTTATCAATTATATTAATACAGAAAAAGAAACAGATTTTCTAATTCAAGCCGGCATTGTGCATCTATGGTTTGTAATTTTACACCCTTTTGATGACGGTAACGGGAGAATTGCAAGAGCCTTAACGGATATGATTCTTGCAAGAAGTGATGACAGCAAATTCCGTTTTTATTCGATGTCCTCACAAATTCAGAAAAACAGAAAAAGCTATTATGAAGTTTTGGAAAAAACTCAAAAAGGTTCAATGGATATAACAAATTGGCTTTTATGGTTTTTGGAAAATCTTCTTATTGCTATTCAATCAAGCGGAGAAATTACCGATAAAGTTTTGCAAAAAGCAGAATTCTGGCAGAAAAATTCAAATTTAGTTTTTAACGAAAGACAAATTAAAGTTCTAAATCGGTTTATGGATAATTTTGAAGGCAATCTTACAACAACAAAGTGGGCAAAGATGTGTAACTGCTCGCAAGATACTGCTACTTTAGATATTAACGACTTAATAGATAAGAAAATACTGAAGAAAACAGGCAAAGGGCGGGCTACACATTATCTTTTGCGTAAATAACTAAAACCCCACAACATTCTGCAACTCTTTGGACTTTTTGACCTTAACTTCGGCTTCAAGCATTTTTGAAAGTTCTTTTAAATCAGTTATGCATAAAAAATCAGCTTTCTTTTTCACTGTAGCGAAATCGCCGGCAGTTAGGCCTTTTATATTTATATCTGCATTTTTAATCCCGAAAAAGTGTTCAAATGCAGTGTTCACCTGTTCTTTTGTCATAAAATCAAATTTAATTTTGAACGTAAATCGTCTCAAACTGGCTTCATCAAGCGTGTCAAGCAAATTTGTCGTACAAACAAACGGATATTCGTGAGATTCCATCCACGTCAGCATCTCATTAACCTGTGAAACTTCCCAGTTTCTTACAGCGTTATTGCGATTTTGCAGGAATGAATCTGCCTCATCGAAAATCAACATTGCTTTTTTCGATTTGGCTTGAGCAAATGCATCTGCAATATTTTGTTCTGTCTCGCCAACATATTTGGACATTAAATCACTTGCACGCTTCATTATTACCTCAACCCCTAGTTCTTTAGCTAAATACCTTGCATATAAACTTTTCCCGGTTCCGGGTTCGCCATAAAGGCAAAGTGAAAAATTCAGTTTCCCGCAAGTTTTTATTTTTGCGGTCAAATCCTTTATATCCAAATCTGTATTCACGAGATTGTCGTTATATTCTTTCATTTCAAACTCTTTCGTCTTTTTGACATTTTTCTTTTTTGTCACAACTTTGGCAACATTTTCAACAAAAACCTCAAAATCATCCTCGTTGCCGTTAATCAATTTTGTTGTTTTAACGGCATTTGTAATCAATGACGGCGGAATTTCGTAATTTTTGTTTAATTCCACAAGTTTTTTGTTATCTATTTTAAATTTGTTTTTGCGAATAACCCGTTTCCAAATATTCAGGCGGATGTCATCTGTCAATTTTTCAAACTCGACAGTATAAGTCATTCTACGCAAAAATGCCAGATCTACATCATAAATATTATTTGTAGTCCAGAAAATCGGAATAGGTGTTTCTTCAATCAAAGTATTTAAGTAAGCCTTTGATGCACTTCCAAATTCAGTAAACCCTCTGTTCATAACATCTTCAGCTTCATCAAACAGCAGGCAGGAGTTTAAGGATTTTGAAAGAATTGTTTGTTTTGATGATAAATCGCTCAGTCGGTCTTTTCTTGAAGCTTCTTTGTCCATAAATTCTGCGGCAACTGAATACATATCGCATTTTGCTTTGTTTGCTATAAGTTTTGCAAACTGAGTTTTACCTGTTCCGACAGAGCCGTAAAGCAAAATATTTATGCCTTTTGAGTGATTTTGAATAGCTGATGTCAGAATATTCAAAGCAATATCCCGCTCTTTTGTCAAATGGTCAAAATCTTTCCAATTAAGTTCAGACTTTTGGTTTTTGCCCAGTAAAATGTTTTTTATTTGAGTTTCTGTTTTAATATCAGGATCAGAAAAAACTTGGATTATTTTTTGATTTAAGTAAATTTTATCATCATTTATCCCACGCTTTATAAAGATTCCTTTACCTAATAGTTTTTTGCGGTATTGTGGTATAACCCAACTTTTTAGCCTTAAGCACTGTGTTCCGAATGTTTCAAAATCATGAAAAGTAATATCATAAAATCCATTTATTCTACCTATTAGCGAATTGACTTCTTTTAGAACGTAATACGTCAGGTACCCTTTTTCAACATCATCTAACAGATATAAATTACTTATTATTTCCAGTTTATTTTCCAGAGGCGTTTTTCTTTTCTGAGCCTGCTTTGCGTATTTTACACAACATTCTTTTAAAATTAATCTCAATTCTTTTTTGAATTTCAATTCGTATTCATATCGTTCATCTTTGCTAGGGAATTTCCCTAATTTTGGGCATTTATTTTTATCAAGTTTCAAAACCGATATTAAATTTTCATAATATTGATCTCTAAATCCGTTATTACACAGTTCAACAAAATCCAACAAATATACTAAATAATAGCAAAGCTTAAACTTTTCAAAAGCCGTAAATAAGTAATACCCTTTGCATGCATTTTGTTTATCTTGCCAATCTGCGATCCAGTCTTCATCAAAGAATAAGCCCATTTTCATATCCTTTCAATGAACATTATAACCAACATACATGTCACTTCCGGACAGAGACTTCAAGTCATTAACACAAATATTATCAAATAGCCGAATGGATAATAAATATTAATAAAACTAAATAGATAAACTTGAAAATGAAGTTTTTGTTATAATTAAATATTATTGCGGAACTAATAAGGGAAAATATATGAAATGTAATAATTGTGGTAAAGATATAGCTGATTATTCCAAATTTTGTGAATATTGCGGATTTAAAACAGATGTGCCTGAAGAATATCAGCATGCAAATTCTCAACAATCAAAAGTTGGGCAAAAACAAGAAAAGAGTATTGATAAACGTATTTATAAATGGAAAGAAAAATTAATTGATTTATCTAAACGTAACAGGCTTCTAAGTTTTAAATTTTCCAAATTTTCTACTATTCGTATTATTGATGAACAACCTCCGGAAGTATATCGGGCTTTGGTCCAAAATCTGCAAACAATGGAATTTTTACCAGTTAAAGTTAATGATTCTGAAATCCCGGAAGAAGAAAAGAAATCATTAGAAGAACTTAATGAGGGAATTGAATTTAAGATACAAGAGTTTAAAGAGTATGAAATTGATAACCTTGAAAAGAAGCATCTTGATAAATATTTACAAACAAAACTCTCTCAAACAGATTTGAATAAAGCACTTGGTAAGATTAGTACAACTGCAAAATCTACAAATGATGATTTGGGTTACAATGTATTGTTTTTAGCTTTAGGTAGTATAATCTGGTATGAAGCTGATAATTCCGATGAAAAACTTGAAGCCCCTTTGATACTTATTCCAATCGAGATAAAAAGAAAAAGTATTGGACAGCCTTATACAATTAAATATAATGAAGATTCCATCATCTTAAATCCGGCTTTAACCTTAAAGTTAAAGCGTGATTTTGGAATTAATCTTGAAGATATCCATTTTGATGAAGACGGGATAAATCCTATTGAGATTTTCTCGAAAGTACAAGAAAAAATAAAACAACAATCAAGATGGAAACTTCTAAATAATATATATATAGGGCTTTTTTCTTTTGCAAAATTTGTGATGTATAAAGATATTGACACCTATCAATCTTTAATTAAGAGTAACGATTTAGTAAAAACCATCTGTGGTTTGAATGAGGAAAAACAGGTTTCAACGGATGCTATATGTCCGTTAGCAGAATTAGATGAAAGAGTAAAACCTCAAAATACTTACCAAATTTTAGATGCTGATTCTTCACAGCAGCAGGCAATTCAAGTAGTAAAGCAAGGGAATAATCTTGTAATTGAAGGACCTCCAGGGACAGGAAAAAGTCAAACTATTGCCAATATTATTGCAGAATTATTATCCCAAAATAAAAGGGTTTTATTTGTAAGTCAAAAAATTGCAGCTTTAGATGTTGTAAAAAGCAGGTTAGATAAAAATGGTCTTGCACCGTTTTGTCTTGAATTGCACAGTAATAAGACAAACAGAAAAAGAGTTATTGATGAATTAATAAATACACTTGAATATAACTATACTGGAGATTACGATGAAGGATCATTATCTAAATTAGCATCTGATATAAAATCATTGAAAACATATACTAATGAATTACATACTCCGGTTGGAGTATTAAATTATAAACCTTTTGATGCAATTGGAACAGTTTTACATAATTCTTCAATCCCCGATTTTGAATATATTTTTACTGATTATAATAATTGGAATTTAGAAAAATTTTCCTACTGTAAAAACTTGTTTAAAGATATAAAAGAAATTTTACAAAGGTTGGGAAATCCACAACTTTTCCCTTGGTATGGATGTGAAATTCGTGATATTGAATTTGAAGAAAAAATTCAACTAAAAAAACATTTAAAAAGTTTTTTAGATACCCTTGATAATTTAACTAAAAATATCAGAGAGTTACAAGAGTATCTTTTAACAAAAAATATTGTTAAAATTTCACAAATTCAAAATTTGATTGCTATTGCCAATATAGTTTTACAAATACCGAATTCCGCACTTGATAATATTGCTGAAAATAATACAAAAATGGCTAATGATATTAAGCTAATTTGCAATACTGTTAAACAATTTAATATTTATAAAAACAGAATCAGAGACAAATATAATTTAGGGATTTTAAATGAAGACATTGAAAATTTGATACAAAAATTTTCAATATACAGGGACAAATTTTTCTCAAGAATTTCATTTAAATTTTATAGAGATTGTAAATTTATAAAAACATATTATACGAATAATTATAAACCAAATCTTGATGAATTGGTTAACGATTTAAATAATATTAAAGAACTGAAAAACTGGATAGAAAAACTGGAAGAATGCGATACTGTTGCAACTGATTTATACGATAATGTTTGGGATAAGAACAATCCGAATGAAAACAATATTAAAAACAAGAGTCAATATTTATTAAAATTTAAAGAACTTATAGAATCTGGAAAGTATTTCAATGAAGATATTCTTACTAAATTAAATTCTGAAGGAATAAATTATGACAAAATTCAAAATCTTCTTCAAAAAATTACAAATTTTAGCAATGATTTAAAAATATATTTTGATACAATAAGCAAACTTACCAAACTGGATTGCACGAAAGCTTTTTCACATAACTATGAGGAAGTTGCATTCCTAAAATTAAAAGAAAAAATATCCGCTATTTTAGGTTCTTCGGAAGATTTAACTTTATGGTTTAAATATCTAAACATCTATGATAAGATAATTGATGCAGATCTTGTAGAATTTTTCAATAAATGTATAGAATTCAACATTCCGATAGAAGAATATGATAAAGCTTTTGAAACGCAATTCTTAAGAATATGGCTAAACGGTTATGTATTCAAAAATATACCAAGTTTAAAAGTTTTTAATTCTTTGGATCAGGATAATCTTGTGAAAGAATTTAAATATCTTGATAAAAATCAAGTAGAATCTGCAAAGGTGCGATTAATATCAAAACTTGTATCTAATGCTATGCTTGCAAAAGAAGAATTCAATAAAGAAACCAACGAATTAAAACGATTTGGTAAACTTCAAAGATTCAGAAAATCTTTAAGACAAATGGTAAAAAGCATACCACATTTATTTTTAGCATTAAAACCATGTCTGATGATGAGTCCCTCAACTGTTGCACAATTACTTGACCCTGAAGTTTTTAAATTTGATGTTGTAATATTTGATGAAGCAAGTCAATTAACAACAGAAGATTGTATCGGTTCAATCATAAGAGGCGAAAAGCTTGTTGTTGCAGGTGATACAAAACAATTGCCTCCAACATCCTTCTTTAAAACAGTAGTCGACAGTGATGATGAGGAGGTTGAAGATGAAGATACAGACAATAACAATGAGTCTGAAAGAGTTGACTTGGATAGTATTTTAGATGAATGTACAACGTCAGGTTTTCCTCAATGTATGCTTAAATGGCACTATAGAAGCAAACACGAGTATTTAATTGCATTTTCAAACAAACATTTATATCAGGAATTATATACTTTTCCAAGCTGTATTGAAGATAGTGAAATTTTAGGAATAAAATTCTTCTATCATGAACCAACGGATACGACAAAAGAAAATAAGCGTTTAGAAGAAGCTCAGATTGTTGCTAAAGCTGTTATGCAACATGCTAAAAAACATCCTGATCTATCCTTGGGTGTGGCAACATTGAATATTAAACAAAAAGGCCTTATTGAAGCCGAAATTGAAAAATTAAGAGAACAAGATCCAAGTTGTGAAGACTTTTTCAGTGATAACAAATCTGAATACTTTTTTGTAAAAAACTTAGAATCTATTCAGGGAGATGAAAGAGACGTTATTATGATTAGCGTTGGGTATTTTAAAAATCAAAACGGCACTCTTCCAATGAATTTTGGTCCAATTAATAAAGATGGTGGAGAAAGACGTTTAAATGTGCTTATTACCCGTGCTAGAAATATGGTAGAAGTTTTCAGCGGAATTAAAGCATCTGATTTTAACATGGATAAGACAAATAAAAGAGGAGTACAGCTTCTTCAATGGTATTTAGATTTTGCAGAACGGGGAGAAATTGCATTAAAACAAAGTATTACAAGCAGTGCGGATGATAGTTTTGATTCTCCTTTTGAAGAATCTGTATGTAATGCATTAAGAGAAAAAGGCTATTCCGTTAAATCACAGGTTGGTTGTTCTGGATACAAAATTGACTTAGCTATAAGAGACAAGGATAATCCTGGACACTTTTTATTAGGAATTGAATGTGATGGAGCTGCGTATCATTCTTGTGCTACTGCAAGGGATAGAGATAGACTTAGACAGGAAGTTTTGGAAAGTTTAGGTTGGAAAATTTATAGAATATGGTCGACTGATTGGTTCAAAAATCCGCAAAAACAACTCGATAAACTGATAAATCACATAAATAGTATTGATACAGGAAAAAATTTAGTCGCAAGTGCAGAAGCAATTTAATAGGAGTAAATATGAAAAAGGTTTTATACTTTGACGTAGAATATGCAAATGCAAAAAACAAATCAATCTGTCAGCTGGGATTATTGAGCGAATATTACCCCTCTGGAGAACCTGTTTTCCCTGAGAAAAATATTTTTATAAATCCGGAGGACGGCTTTCAGGACTGGTGTATAAAAGTTCATGGAATTACCGAAAAACAAGTTGAAACTGAACCAAATTTCCCTGAAGTATGGAAAGATATTGAAAAATATTTTGCGGATGCTGTTATTGTCGGTTATAATGTTTTCGTTTCTGATTTAACGGCATTGTCAAAATCTTGTGCAAGATACAATATTAAATTACCGGATTTATACTATATTGATGTAATGCGAATGGCAACTGACAATATCCCTTATTATGCAGTCAAAGATTTTACTCTGGAAAGTTTATGTAAATATTTCAAAATTGATATGGATAAATCCCATGATGCTTTTGATGATGCCTGTGCAACTGCGGATTTATTTAAGTGTCTAATTAAAAATTTTGATGTAAATATAAATAAATATATACGAAAATTTTCACCGATTGAGGCAAAAGAATTTGTAAACTATGTTGCAGATCCTGTTTTACGACGATCCATGAGTGAATTTTACGGAGTTATCCAGGGGATAATGCTGGATTGTAAAATTAAACCTGAAGAAGAATCTTTTATAAAACAGTGGAAAAAAGATAATAACGCTTTTGAGTCAAAAGAAGAACTTGTTCCAATATTTTATACTCTGAATAAAATTCTTGAAGATAATGTGATTACATTAGAGGAAGTGAATGAATTAAAATCGGTTGTAAGAAAATATTATGAAACAATTCTAGGTTCACCGATCACAAATTCATTACAGGAACTAAGAGGAATCTTAAAAGGAATTATTGTAGATAATAAAATTTCCACGGAAGAAGGCGAAAATCTTATGAAGTGGTTATATAATAATATCCATTTGAGTGAATACTATCCGTATAATCATATTTCTGACATATTTGAAACAGTTTTAGAGGACGGTATAATTACCGAAAAAGAATCAAATTCATTAATAGAAATAATTAACTCTATATTATCTCCTGTAGAATCATTAAAAGAACAAATTTCCGGAGTTAAGAATAAACACGTTTGTTTGAGCGGGAATTTTTCACATGGTCAAAAGGGAGATGTAGAAAAAATAATTACAGAAAATGGTGGAATTATTGATTCTGGATTAAAAAAATCAACTGATATTTTAATTATCGGCGATTATGAAAGTCAGGCCTATGCCCATGGGACCTACGGGACAAAAGTTCGAAAAGCAATGGAATATAATAGTAAGGGATGTAATATTTGTATTCTTAAAGAAGCAGATTTTTTTGCAAATAGTTAAATTGAATACATACGCTGTTTATTCACTGTTAGTATATTTAGGGAATGTAACTAAAAAAGCTTAATATAGCTGTTATACAGTTGCAATATTTCTCAAATTTCCCTGTAATTTAATAAAAATACACTGTAAATTTGGTATTATCAGTGAAAATATTCAGAGACTTTTGCTCTATGGACTAAGCTATCCGTTTTTAAAAGGCTTTCGAGCCTTTTATTTTTTAGGTGTCGCCTTATATTTTTTAAATGCTCACAGAATGCTCACAAAAAATTTTTTCTTCTATAGCGTCTTTTGCATTTAAGTTTACAGCATTCATTATTGCTTAATAAATATCTTTTGTGGCTGTTGTCCTAGCGACCAACTTGTCTGGATATAGATTTGATGTAGGAAGTCAAGCACCTTAATGCGGCTTTTAAGTCAAGATATTTTTTGCGAATGCGCCCGATTTTAATCGGGCGCACAGTTTCAAAATTATAAACAAGTTTTAATATCTTCCAGTATAAGTTCCGGCGTCAGATGATATCGGTTGTATAGTTCATCAAGAGGAATTCTGTCGGTAAATTCTTTTTTACTGCCGAAATTCAAAACTTTCATATCCGAATTACCGTAAAACCTTGTGATTTTTTCGCCGAATCCGCCGTTTACAAGTCCGTCTTCAAGTGTAATTACAATTTTATGGTCTTTTTTCAACTCTTCAAGAAGTTCAGTGTCAATTCCTGTAATGAATTTGGGATTTATTAAGGTTGCATTTATATTCATTTTTACGGCAAGTTGTTTTTTGACTTTTTCGCCGAGCCGATAAAAGCTGCCCAATGCAATTATTGCAATATCGCTTCCTTTTTCGACGAGTTTGAATTTATTGAGATTTGAATAATCTGTTGTATCCTCAATTCCGGTTGAAATAAATTCGCCTGACGGCACTCTTATCGCAACAGGATATTCGTTTTGTTCCACAGACCATGAAAGCATTTTTAAATATTCTTCTTTGCAGGTCGGGGCAAGGTAAACGATATTCGGAATATTGCTTATTAAAGGAATATCAAATGTGCAAAGGTGTGTTGCGTCAGCGCCTGAAATGCCGCCCCAGTATATTAATAATGTTACGGGTGAATTGTTGAGCGCCAGATCCTGAGATAGCTGGTCATAAGTTCTCTGTAGGAAAGAACTCATAACCGCAAGTACGGGTTTTGAACCGCTTTTTGCAAGAGCTGAGGCATATGCAACAGCATGTTCTTCCGCAATGCCGACATCTGTAAATTGTTTCCCGAGTTTTGCTCTGAATTCAGGTGTAAAACCGTGAACACCCGGGGTTGCGGGATTTATTACAATAAAGGATTTGTCTTCTTTTGCTTTTTTATAAAGGTATTCGTTGGTAACAGAGTTGTAATCTTCGGCAGGGATTGTTGTTTGCGGATTTTCATCCAGAGCGCCGGCATTAATCCAGTGGAAACTTTCTTTATCAGCTTCTGCTGCAGCAAGCCCCTTACCTTTAAGTGTTTTTACATGTACAACAACAGGATGGTTTGTGTCTTTTACTTTTTTAAATGTTTCAATAAGTTTTTCAATATTGTTGCCTTCATCAACATAATAATAGTCAAATCCCAGTGATTTAAAAAAGTTAGTTTCTGCATTACCTTTGGTTTCTCTTAAGGTTTTAAGATTTTTGTATAGTCCGCCGTGGTTTTCAGCAATTGACATTTCGTTATCGTTTACGACAATTATTATATTGCTGTTTAAATCCGCTGCATTGTCAAAGCCCTCAAACGATTCGCCGCCGCTTAATGAGCCGTCGCCAATCAGTGCAATAATATTTTCATTTTCGCCTTTCAAATCTCTTGATTTTGCGAGTCCCGTTGCAAGACTTACGGATGTTGAGGTGTGCCCGACTTTAAAAATATCATGAGAGCTTTCCTCAGGCGCTGTGTAGCCTGTGTATTTAAAATAATTTTCCGGATTTGTAAAACCTTCTTTGCGTCCGGTCAGCATTTTATGCGGATAACACTGGTGTGAAACATCAAATACAATTTTGTCAACAGGTGAATTAAAAACATAATGAAGTGCAATTGTAGTTTCTACAATACCGAGGTTCGGTCCCATATGACCGCCGGTTACATTAACTTTTTTTATAATAAATTTCCGCATTTCATCAGCAAGGTCTGTCATTTCTGTTATTGAAAGCTGTTTTAAATCTTCGGGTTTATTTATTTTATCTAAAATCATACTTCTATTTCTCTCCTTTCAAAAAAATAATATCAGGAATATAAATATAATAAAACAGACTGGTTTTGCAAAGCTGAATTAATATTTACAGATGAATGATTTATTTTCTGTTGTTATTGCGGCTTTTTTTCAAATCCGAGCATCCGCATAAGAGGGTGTAAAATGTAGTTGCTTAATTCTGATGCAATCCATGCAAGCCCGATTACGGTTCCGACAAGATTGCTTAATTCAATTACACCTTTTGCTACCGGAAATTCAGGCGGTTTGTCGTCGTTTAAGAGATGCTGTTTCAGAGTGAATGTATCTTTGTCATCAGATTTTAGTGTATTTGAAATTTTGGAAAGAAGTTTTTTGTTGTTTCTGTCTTCTTTTTTTAATGATGCTAATTTTGCATAAGCCAGATATTCGTCAGCATTTTTAAATGCGGGTAAGTCTTTGTCATTTTTAAGTATTTTTTGAGCGATTTTAAAACCGTATTTTTTAAAAACAAGCGGAATCATCGTAAGATAAATACCGAGGCACAAAAGCTGATAGAGTCCTTCTTTTGTGGCTGCATATTTTCTTGTGTCAAGATTAACATTTTTATCAAGCATAATTGCTGCGGGGCGTCCGGTTGCCTTAAAAATAGATTCTGTTGTAACCGTGTATTTGGTATTCATTGCAAAGTTTGCAAAAGCAGGATTGGTCAGGACGTTTGCTATTTTATCAATCATAACCCGCCTCCGATTTTTAATCCGGAATCAAAATTGTTATAAATTCGTCCGTACGAAAGGCTTTTAAAAGGTATTTCATTTTGTCTGCGCAGAGGATGTTTATGTGGGACGGGATTTTGTGAGTGCTTTCTTTGAATTTTTTCAAGAAGCGGTTTCGTTGCAAAATTACAAATCCACGGGATTATAAACAGTGCGGTAAGACTTACGCTAATCAATGAGAGCGTTGATTTCATCTGCGGGAGTTTATCAAGTTTGTTTGTTTCTTTTGCAATATGAGTTGCAAGTTTGTTGACGCCGGCATTGGTAACAAGATATGATACAAAGGCAACGGCGCCTGTCAAGCCTTCACGAAAAGCTGTATAGGTTCTGGAAGTTTTTTCCTGTTTTTTATCCATCATAGTGAAGGTCGGGCGCAAAATACCTTTTGATGCGGCAATAGTCAATGCTCCGTAAAGTGCATTGTTGTTTTTCCCGAGTGACATACACACATCTTTAAATTTTTTTTGAAACGGGGTAATCATAATTATCTCCACGTACATTTTAGACCGTGAAAATTAAATGTAAATAGAGGTTTATTAGAACTTATATTTCGTTATTTTGTTTAAAACGTTTAACTTCAACAACTTCGTATTCCGAGTCGGAAATCCAGCGGTATTTGACCTGCATATCAACTGTTTTGTGATCGGATTTTAAGTATGTTGTAGTAAATTCATCACCAATCTGATGTTTTGGTTTTAAAATTTTAACGGGCTTTTTAGGTCTTTGAGGTTCACCATTTTCATCAATATACGGATTTTCAGGCGTAAATTTGTCATAACTTATAAATTCTCCCGTATTTTTGTCAACTGTTACAACAGCCTCAACTTCATAGGTTTTAGGGTTAAGGTATTTGTGGCGCAAAACTTCTCTTTGAGAATTCTGCATGAATTTAACTGGGGTAAAAATATTTGTAATTCTCATAATTCTATTTTATTAAAAAATATCTGTTTAAAATGTTTTTGTTAATAAAAAGTTACGAAAATAGTTGCTATCCGCATTTTATTTTAACGACAACTTTTTTTACTTTTTGATTTGTTTTATACATTAATTGCGGTTTATGAGCATCCGCCGGATAAAGCACCGTAAAAAATCCTGATTTTAATAAAATCGGAATTTTAGGATTATCGCCGTCATAATAAAATTCAATATCTCGGGTGTCGTCATAATCTGTTTTAATGTTAAGTCCTGTAAGGTTTGTATATTCCAAAATTTCTTCACCTGTCAAAAGAAGCTGGACATCAATGTATTTTTTATGTGCTTCAAAAAATCCGCTCTCTTTTGTCGTGTATTCCTCTATATTTGCGTAGATGTTGTCATTAAGAACATATTTTTTACATTCAATATCAGGTGTAAGTTTTTTTATAAATTCAACCGCTGTTTTGTCCAGATTGTATAAATCTATATTTTCTATTCTGTCATAAATCATTATGTTGCCTTTTACTTTGTTCTGTCAGTTTTATCCAAGTTCAGCCATTGCTTTTTTTAATTCTTCTTCATTTGTTGCTTTACCGTGCCAGCCGGCATTGTTTTCCATAAAGCTTACTCCTTTGCCTTTAATTGTGTTTGCAATAATTGCTGTGGGACGGAGATTTTTCTTAGCTTTTTCAATTGCCTCATAAATTTCATTCATGTTATGTCCGTCGATTTCAATAACATCCCAGTTAAAAGCTTTGATTTTTTCATCAAGCGGGTTAAGTGATTTTATATTTTCGGTGCAGCCGTCGATTTGAAGGCGGTTTCTGTCGATAATTGCAACGATATTGTCAAGCTTGTGGTGAGCAGCATTCATAAACGCTTCCCAGACGTTTCCTTCCTGAAGTTCGCCGTCACCCGTAAGAACAAAAACATTTGCGGGATTTTTGTCAAGTTTTAAAGAAATTGCAATTCCGCATGCAATTGATAACCCCTGACCTAAGGAGCCTGTTGCAACTTCAACCCCCGGACACACCGGCATCGGGTGTCCCTGAAGTCTGCTTCCGAATTTTCTAAATGTCATAAGTTCTTCTTTTTCAAAATATCCAACCTGAGAAAGAACAGAATAATATGCGGGCGATACATGACCTTTTGAAAGAATAAAACGGTCACGGGTTTCAAAATTTTTATCTCGGTGCCATTGCGGAACGTTTTTCATGCATTTATGAAAAAGAACCGTCAAAATTTCGACGGAGGAAAGCGAGCCGCCGATATGACCTGATGCTGCGTTATGCACCATTTTTATGATATTTTGTCTGCTTTCTTTTGCAAGTTGTTTTAACTCTTTAATTTCAATTTCACTAAGCATATTAAACTCCTGTTATTTTCTCTTTCAAAACTTTTAAAACAAACAACGGCAGCGTCGGAAAAATTCGTTTAAATCTTTTGGGCTCTTTTACTGTTCTGTACAGCCACTCAAGCCATAGTTTCTGATAAATTTCCGGAGCTCGTTCAACCTCGCCTGCCCAGACATCAAAACTCCCGCCTACACCGATAAAAAGGCTTTCAGGCAGAAGTTTTTTAGCCTTATAATTAAATTCTTCCTGTTTTGGAGCACCTAATGCGGTTAAAACAAGATGGGGCTTTTTTAGTTGAAGTTGATTTAAAATTTCAGTATCATCTTTAAAATATCCGTCATGATAATAAACAATATTAATTCCCGAAATTTCTTTTTTTAAATTTTCAACAGCTTTTTCAATTACATGAGGTTTTGCACCGATTAATGCGATAGTTTTGCCGTCAGCAGCGTTTTTTTCAACAATTTTTCTTGCAAATTCAATTCCTGCAATCCTTTTTACGTTGTGCCCCAGAATTTTTAGTCCCAGCTGTACTCCGACTCCGTCCGGAATTACAAGTTCCGCTTCTTTTAAAATGTTTGCAAAATCAGGATGTTTTGATGCATAGTCAATCATTTCCGGATTGATTGTTACAACCTGACCTTTTTCTATATAATCAACTGCCTCATCAAATGTAAAGGTATCTACGTTTAAGTTTTGAATTTTTACCGGATTTCGTTCCATACTGTTTATTATAATCGAATAAATAAATTTGGTAAAGAAAAAATATAAAAAAGATTGCTCATGTGGCTAATTGTTTTATAGGTGAGATAAGAGTTAAATATAATTAAATCTTTTTCATACTTCCAGCTATTCTTAATTCCAACGAGCTCTTTTTAAGGGCTCTTTTTATTATACTTTTGATGTATGATTGAAATATGAATGATAAAGAACAAAAAGCAAGAGAATTATTTAAAAGCGGCTATAATTGTGCACAGTCAACATTTTGTGCATTCTGCGAAGATATCGGAATGGATTTTCATGACGCCCTAAAGCTTTCCTCATCATTCGGCGGGGGCATGGGGCGTCTGAGGGAAGTTTGCGGTGCAGTAAGCGCAATGTTTATGATAGCCGGAATACTTAAAGGTTACACCTCAAATAATGACGATACAGCGAAAGAAAAACATTACAGACTGATTCAGAAGTTAGCAAATGAATTTAAAGAAAAGCATGGGTCAATAATATGCCGTGAATTGTTAAATCTTCCGCCCGGGGCGGATTCACCAGTTCCATCCAAACGCACCGAACAATATTATAAAGAACGACCGTGTGAAGATTTTGTAGGCTATGCCGCAAGGATTATTGATGAAAGGCTGATTAAAGACAAATCTTAGAGCATAGAGCAATAAAAGAGTCTTTTTAAAAAATTAATTTGTTTCCGGAGCATCTGATTCGGTTCCGGTGTTTTCAGACTCCAGAGTTTCTTCATCTGTTTGTGCGGGTTCTTTTAATACCGGCTTTATATTGATTTTCAGTATCGGAAACATTTCATCACGGCTTTTGAAGTGAGAATAAACAAAGGTTCTCGGAAATGCAGTTTCAATTATGCCTTTAAAAAATCCGTTATTTTTTTTGTAATATTCAAACTGGTATTTATAAAAATCTCTTTCCGTGTCATTCCAGAGCATATATGCACGTTTTCTGAAAATCGGTGATTCTATAGTGATTTCGTTATCCTTAAATTCAGAAACCGGAAGAATCGTTACATCCGGAAAAAGCGTCTGCACCTGTTCTTTTGTCAACTCTTTACCGACGAATTTTTCGCCGTCAAAAGTTAAATCAAAAAACTTTAAGAGATGTCCGTTGTAGGCAATAAGTTTTCCGTAATATAAAAATTCATAAGTTGAATTTATGTCATATTGTTTGTCTTTATAAACAAGTTCTGTGTAGCCGCCGCTACCTATTGTCATGCGCTTTGTAAAAACATAATCGTGAAGTCCGAGATTTCTTGACCATCTTTGTGTCTGTGGATTGTAGTCTATAATTTGATTATCTTTTATCGCATTCATAACAGAGGGATCCGCTGTGTAGGCGTATGAGATATTTGAAAATATAAATAATCCTAAAATTATAAGCAAAACTTTTTTCATGACTTCTTATCCCCGATTAATAATTTTATTCATTCTCATTCATCTGATTTTTGAGATTTTGTTTAACATCCGCAAGCGGCCCGTTGTTCGGCGTTCTTACATTGATATAATATTTTTTAATGTAAGTTATCGGAAATTTCGGTATCCAGCTTGCCCGCATGAAAATATTAACGGTGTCTGCACCTTTTGAAAGCATTAATTCATCAATTGTATCCTCATAAGCCGGCGAAATTGACGAGAACAGTTTAATAAAATAATCCGTTGCCGTTACAACCGAATATCCCGTTGCAGGAATGGGATTTGTAATAATTTCAGTTATTTTAAAGTTTTCGTTTTCTTTTATATTCGTAATATCCTCGGGCAGTGTTAAAGTTTCTGCCGCAACCTGTTCGATTTCATACCACTGTCCGTTGTATTGAATCCGCATAAGGTTTGGTTTTGGCATGTAAATATCATCACATTTGTTTTCAATGAGTGTATTGCCTTCAAAATCAACAACGCCGTATTTAAAATCTTTGTAAGTTAAAAACATGTTGCCGAATAACAGGTCAATTCTGCTGTATTCCGGCGGAACAACGATTTGACCGTGCTCGTCATAAATCCCGTAATCATTATCATTGCCGAGTTTTGCATATTTTCCGAGAACCCGCTCTGCGTGTCGGTATTTGGGTTTTACAAGAAAATTCCCGTCACAGTCCATAATCCCGAATTTATTTCTCTTTAATACAAGCCATGAACTGCTGCCAAGTCTTATGATTTTATTATAATCAGGCTCAACTATAATATTTCCCTGTTTGTCCTGAATTCCGAATTTGTTGTCTTCGCTGAAAACTACAACATCGGACATGGAATTTTTCGCAACATGCCCTTCAAGAGCGACGGCGCCGTTCTGAATTAAAATACATAACAAAAATAACAATATTACCTTTTTCATAATGACATTTTAGCATAAAATTTTTTTATGATATAATTTTGTCAGGTGATAATTATGAAAGTTGGTAAAAAGGTTAAAGTTACATTAATATCATTGACTGCGGGAGCTTTGCTTGCAAGTATTCCGTTTGTTTTATATCTGAATGTTCTGCCGAAAGTTGTGGCAAGTCCGAAAGCACATGCTTTTGTTCAAAAAACAGTAAAAAAATCTATGGGGATTGATTTAGATATTGAAAATTCAACTCTGGAAACTTCTCTAAAACCCGTTTTAGGATTTAAGGTCGGCAAGATTACACTTTCAAAAGAGAACGATAAAATTGTTGATTTAGAAAATTTCGGTATAAAACTTACCTTCTCCGAACTTTTTAAAAAGCATATAATAATTAACGAACTCGGCGCAGATTATATTTTTGTTGATGTAAACAAGCTTTCAACACTTGCGGTGCCGGATAAAAAAGAAGAAAAGAAAAATCAAAATTTTGACTGGAATATTGATATTTTCAGCGCTAAAATGTTTGTAAAAGACTGTTTGTTTACCTTTAAAGCTGAACCCGATACCTTTATAAGATTTCAGGGAAAAGATTTTGAAATAAACAATCAGGATAAAAAGAATTATATCCACTTTAAGCTTCAAACCGAGTTTGAAAAAAATAACAAAAAAATATATCTTGTCGCAGCGGACAGAGATTGTATTTTTATTGAAGACAACAAAATTAATGTAAAAGATTTCAGATTCTTTATTAACCGTTCAAAAATTGTTGTTAATGCATACGCTGATAACAAGAAGAATTATTATCTGGAAGCCGTTACTAACAACTTTAATATAAAAGATATTATTGAAATACTTGAATCCAATCTGATTATAAACAACGGAAGCACTCTTCTTGCAGGATTTAAAGATTTAAGCGGCTCATTTAATTCAAAAGTCGTAATTAAAGATAATAAAATCGACGGAAAAATAACACTGAACAAATTTTCATGTATTCTCATTCCGCTAAACAACCTCCGGCTCAATCTGAACGGAGGAACAGCAATTGTAAATAATAAAGATATTTCAATAAAAGATGTAACCGGCTATTACGGCAAAAGCAGCGCAAATTCATTAAAAATTTACGGCGGAATTTATGATTATTTTAAAACCGCAAAAACCAATTTCACAATAGATACAATTGCAACAAATGAATTTGCAGTAAATCATCTTTCAAAGGTTGTCGGATATCCTTTTTCAATTGTCGGAAAAGGCGGCGGAACCCGTATAATTTTTGACGCATTAGGTGACAAAATGGATTTGACCGTTTTGTTTAAACTTGCAAAAGGCGACGATATTCTTGTTGACGGGATGTCTTTAAGTCCGACATCCTATGACCGTGCAGCAAAAGCCGTAATGCATTTTAAAGGCGACAATATAAATATAGAAACAATTAATTACTATATAGCCCAGACTATCCAGAAAGGTTCAAAAGTCAAACCGATTTTGACAATCAGCGGAAACGTCACAATGGCTGGTATTATAAAAGATATGGGATTTGATATACCCAATCCCCTGCCCAGTGAATTTTTAAATCTTTTTGTACAGCAAAAAGTCTTTAAACGGGGTACAATCGCAGGCAATCTTCATTACGTAAATACCGGTAATGTTCCAAAAATTCAAGGAGATATGAAAATTCTAGGTATGCGGATTCCGGCCCAAAGGCTGTTTATTAAAGAAGCAACACTCAAAACAGATGACTCCTCAATTATTCTGAGTTCTAACGGCCGCTATAGAAGAACCGCATACGAAGTTTCCGGCAATATCAAAAATCAGCTGGTTTTCCCTATTATTGTGAACAATATAAATCTGAAAATTGATGAAATAGATATAGAAAGAATTTTAAATTCATTCAACAGCCAGACAGCGTCAACTCAAATAAATAAAGAAGAATTTGCGGTTACGGAAGATCTGGACGCCAAAACTGACGAGCAGCTTGATAATGACGAAACAGCACCTCTTTTAAATCCGGGGCTGCTGGTTATAAAAAGATGTATTTTGAATGTTGTAAAAGGCTCATACAAAGATATCAACTTCGGAAACATTTTTGCAAATCTTACTCTTGATGAAAACTGTATTCTTCGTGTAAATTCCAACAGATTTGATATTGCAGAAGGTATTTCCTCAACAAAAGTTGAATGTGACCTTAAAAAACATCTTTATTCAATTAAACTCGGAATAAAAGATGTAAACAGCGATATTATGGCAACTTCGCTTCTTGCATTAAAACGTGAAATCTCAGGCAAAGCGAGCGGTCTGATTGAACTTAATACGGATGACAGCCTAAAATTAAACGGTTTAATTAAATTTGCGGTTGTTGACGGCACAATTCAAAAAATCGGACTTGTTGAATATGTTCTGAAATTCGCATCTCTTTTCCGCAACCCGCTTGCAATGATTAGTCCTTCAACTTTCGGGGATCTGGTAAATATTCCGGAGGGCAACTTTGACAAAATTACAGGCGAACTCTATATGAAGGATAATGTTGTGGAAAGAATCAACATCAAATCTCAGGCAGACCAGCTGAGTGCGTTTATTGTCGGAAGATTTGATCTGGAAACAAGAGATGCTACTTTGCGAATTTATACAAAAATGAGCAATGCTAAAAAAGGTTTTGCTGGAGCTTTGCGTAATATTTCATTAAACAGTCTGGCAAACAGAGTTCCGCTAAGCAGCCGCAATGACAGCAATTATTATTCCGCGGAGCTTTCTCAGCTGCCGGAAATCAATGCGGATGAAAAGGATTGTCAGGTATTTTTGACAACTGTTGACGGCGACGTTGAGCATAACAATTTCTTGTCGTCATTAAAAAGAATTAAATAACAGTTTAAATCAATATTTCATTTGCTTGTGCGTCAAATTTCATAATGAGCGCAAAAGAAAAAATACTTAACCGCCAAGCCGATTTTTTCCGGAATTAAGTTTAATTACATTGTTTTTGATTTTTAAATACCTTTCACACTGTTTTACTCTGTCATATCCCAGCATAATTCCTAATATAAAATCCTGTTCGGCCGTAAGTTCATTAAGTTTTGGATTGAATGTTTTTACAACATTAACACAGTCTTTTTCGCCGAAATAGACGTTAATTTTTCCGTTTGGTATTTCATGAATTACATAATCTATATTTTCATGTACAAGCCGGTTTTCAATTGAATCTCTGTGTTTTGCTTTTTCTGTTGTTAAAATAAGATTTCTGATACCTTTTTTATACTCATAGATATGATGATGGAATACCCGCAAATCTGAATATTCCGCATTTTTTGCATCCTCAGTTTTTGAATTGTAGTAGTTTTTGAGTTTTGCTGATTTAAACGCAAAATGTGTATATATTGAAGGTGTTGAAAAATATACTTTCATTTTAGTTAGTCACTCCTAACTTTTATGATAACATCTCTTTATATTATGTCAAGATAGTTTATGTTTGGGTTATAATTTTTTAGCAGACAATGACAAAAATTTTTAATAACAAAATTAATCTTTTAAAAGCTTTAGCAATTCTTACTGTAGTTTCGGGTCATCTGGAATTTTCAATAATTCCGATGTTTCCGCCGTATTCGTTTCAAATTATTCTGTTCTTTTTTATTGCAGGAATGCTTTTTAATGAAAAATATTCGTTTTTTGAATACATAAAACGCCGCATAAAAAGTTTAATGATTCCGTACTTTTTGTATGAGCTTGTTTATCTGGGGATTACTTTTTTGATAACCCCCTTAACGGGCAAATTTTGGGGGTTTACACCATCATTCAAAAACGAACTTTTGATACCTTTTGTCACCGGACACCAGCTTGATTTGATTTCCCCGTTGTGGTTTGTACCGCAGCTTTTTATAAGTTTGATTATATTTTACTGGATAATAAAACTTTTTAACAAAATTAATCTCACATCTGTTTTGCGGTTTATTATCTTTTTGATTTTTGCACTTGTATCCATTCAGATGGGAAAATTTGCCGAAAATATTTATATTCTGCCTGTTTTAAGAACTTTATTTTCATTATTATTTATTTATGCAGGATATTTTTATACACATAAAATCGAAAATATGATAAATATTTTTACACCAAAAATTTTTGGCGCCGTAATTATTTTTCAAGCACTCTTATGGCTCACAAATGCAGACTATACACCGCAGGACGGTATCGGATTAAGTTTCATATTAGTATGGGGCGAGTTTGACAACTGGATTGTCCCGATTTTGACGAGTTTTACCGGTATATGGATAAGTCTTTTCCTTGTTGAGGTGTTTTATAATTATCTTAAAGATTGGAAATTTATTAACCAAATCGGACAAAATACATATCACATAATGGCAAATCATCTGCTTGTTTTTAATATAATAACCTATACAATGCTTTATTTAAAAGGAATTCCGTTTGATATCAAAAACAATGCGGATATTTACTGGTTTTACTGCCCGCTTAAATTAACATATTTTTATTTTGTCACAGGAATTCTATCAACTACATATCTGGGAGTGTTTTTGAAATTTCTGAAACGAAAAATATGGGGGAAGTGTGAAAATTAATAATGCAGTTTTCAGGAACAAATTTTTTATAAAACCTGTACCTTTTACACCTTATAAACAAAATATTTCTTTCCTTGCAAAAGATACATTTCAAAAAACGGAGAATATCAAAAAAATGGATATAACAACAAAAAATAACGAAATCTTAAATAAAATGACAGAAGATTACAAGCGGCTGGAAGGTGTTGATGCGATTGTTTTAGGAGGCTCATCAACCGTTAAAAATGCTGACAACCGTTCGGATTTTGATATTTATATTTATTCAAAAGAAGAACCCGATGTTGAGCAGCGGCGCAAAATTGCATTAAAGTATTCGGAAAATCCCGAAATTGACAATCATTATTTTGAAACAGGCGACGTTTATTATCTAAAGGAAACCGGAAAGCCGATTGATATAATGTACCGTTCACTTGAAGGCATAGAACAAAATATAAAATCCGTATGGATTGACGGAAACGCTTCTCTCGGCTATACAACCTGTTTTGTTGACAATGTAAACAAATCTCAAATCCTATTTGACAGAAACGGAAAATTCAGAGAACTTCAGCGATTGACGCAGACACCATATCCCGACAAGCTTGCGGATAATATTATAAAAAAGAATTTTGCATATTTAAAAGATGTTATGTTTTCATATTATGACCAGCTTAGTTCAGCCGTAAAACGTGACGATTACGTGAGCGTCAATCATAGAACGTCAGCTTTTCTTGCAAGTTATTTTGATATAATATTTGCAAAAAATAAAATTCTTAATCCCGGTGAAAAGAAACTCGTTCAATTTGCTTTGAAAAATTGCAAAATCCTGCCGGAAAATTTTGAAAAAGATGTTAACAATCTTGCGGTCGGGCCGGTTGACATAAGGTTAAAAACAGCGGAAAATATGGTTGAAAATTTGAGAAAAATTTTGCGGGTAAAATGAAAAAGAGTATGCGTTTTATAAAAATTCTGATAGTTTTAATATTGATTTTTGTACAGACAAATGTTTATGCAATAGAGGAGCCGACAGTAAAAGACGGTGATGTTCTGACTCTGGATGAGTGTGTAAGCGTTGCAATAAACAACAGTCCTGTAATCAAAGGCAAAGCTTACAATCTTCAAATCGCAATAAGTAATGTAGGAATTGCAAAATCCGTATATTTTCCGACACTCGGGTATGATGCGGGTGTTTATCAGGATTACAACTCAAATAAAAACTATAACGGCGCCTCAAACAGAGAACTTCCGCAGGTAAATGTATATTTAAGCCAGCTTCTCTGGAATTTCGGGAAGGCAAATTCCCTTATACGGATGGAGAGATTTTACAAATTAGCCGCAGAATATGAGTTTCTTGACAGTATCTGCAATACGATTTTTGATGTCAAAATGAAATACAATGCACTTTTAAAAGCTGATGCAATGCTTGAAATTGCCAAAAATAATCTTCTGTTGAACGAAAATCATCTGGAGTTGACTAAAAAACTTGCGGCAAAAGATTCCAAATACAAAATTGATTTGACAAATGCTCAAATTTATTTGAAGGAAGCAAAAATAAAACTTATTGATGCACAAAATAATTATAATCTTGCTCTTGCAGATCTTGGAAATTCCATGTATATTGCACCGGCACCGGATTTTTCCGTAAAAAAATCCGATACGTTCAATTTTAACGATATATTTATGCCCGAAGTCAATGATGACACCGGTAAAGATAAAAATATCGTAGATGTTGCATTAAAGACAAAAATCGAAAAAAATCAAGGCGCAAAGTTTAAAAAACTTCCTTATAAAATGAACGACTCATTTGTAATTGCAGAAAAAAACAGTCCTGATTTATGGGTTCTAGATGCAACGCTTTCGGCTATGAAACAATCGTTGCAATATGTGAAACACCAGTATTTTCCGGATTTGACGGGAAATGTAGGATACGGATTTAATAATACACGGGATTATGCAAACAACAGCATAAGCATGTATGTCAATCTCACTTCAAACGTCAATATAAAACAGCTTAAACATGAAATCGACCGTGCAGAAGCAGAAGTTAACCTTGCATCAAACGATGTTGACAAGTTCCGGCAGGATTTATATTTTGAGGTTAAAAAAGCCTATCTGAACGTATTGCGTGCGGAAAAACAGGTGAAATCCTCAGAAGATAAACTTTTGACCGCAAAAGAAAACTTTGAACTGGTCAATAATGCATACCAAACCGGCGATACTGATTATATTGCCTATCAAAAAGCAAGAGAAGACTATAACAATTCAAAAATTCAATATGCGGAAATGCTTTATGAATACAACACCTCTCTTGCAAATCTGGAAATCGCTATGCATACGCACGTTGACAACCTGCATGAAAAAGCAGAACATGCAATGCAATTCCACTACAAGGATTTGCTGAAAAATCTGGATGCCTCTTTGCAGTGCCATGACCACAAACATGAAACACAGGATGAGCCGGAAGATTAAACATTAAAAAAGGAACGATTTTAAACCGTTCCTTTTTTGTGTGTTATATAGTGCGGCGGATTATTCAACCGTAAGCTTTTTGTTGTGAGCTTTTTCTGCTTCCAGTTTAGGTGCCGTAATTTTTAATATTCCGTGTTCAAGTTTTGCATTCGTTTTTTCAACATCAATATCCATCGGGAAGTAAACAGATCTTGAAAATTCTCCGTATCTGAATTCGGATTTTCTGTAAGATTTAGTATTTTCTTCAGTGTCTTCTTCTTTTTTGGCATTGATTATTACATGGTTTTTGTCGATATCAATATCAAGATCTTCTTTTTTAACCCCCGGAAGTTCCGCTTTTACCTGATATTCGTTATCTTTTTCTTTGATTTCAACAGGGATAGTCAATTTGTCCATATCTTCGGTGAAAATATATTCAGGGAAAAGACTGTCAAAATTACGATTTAAAATAGAGCTGATTTCATCATTTACTGATTTAATAAATCCGTCCGGTGATTTTTTAATTAAGAATTTCATATTTATCTCCTTTCAGTTTCTTATTATTCTCTACACCTATATTATTACTCCGGTTTTAGATAAATCTTAATTCTTTAACCAAAAATTAACAATCAGCCGGAAGGCTAAGACCTGTGTCGATTTGTTTAATTATTATGAAAATTTTTAAGATAAAATCTGGAAATTTAATAAATTTTGTGTTATAAAAAAAGAGTACATGAAATGTCGGAGTGGTAGGAAGCCCGAGGTCATACACAAAAGGAAATGATTAAGTATCATTTCCGGCCGTTAACACCGGAACGTGCAAGCGGAGCGGCGCACTTACACCACAATGATGTTAAAATAACCGTGAAAATTGAATAAATGTTGAAATGTCGGAGTGGTAGGAAGCCCGAGGTCATACACAAAAGGAAATGATTAAGTATCATTTCCGGCCGTTAACACCGGAACGTGCAAGCGGAGCGGCGCACTTCCACCACAATGATGTTAAAATAACCGTGAAAATTGAATAAATGTTGAAATGTCGGAGTGGTGGAATGGTAGACACGTACGTTTCAGGTGCGTATGGAGAAATCTGTGTGGGTTCAAGTCCCATCTCCGACATTAAAAAAAGAGGTCATTTGACCTCTTTTTTTTTATATTGCTATTATTCTTTAGTCATCTACGCCTGTGGTTGATAGACTGTCTCTGTTTTTATCATCATTGGTGTTTGTGTTGGCGTAGTATTCTGCTTCTCCGGTTGTCGCATCCTCAAGCAAGCTTAAATATAATAATTTGTTTGCTGTTGCCTGATCGAGTTCTACGAATTCACCGCCGGCACGTACATCAGTTGCGGTTACGATTTTTACTTCCGCATTGATTTCAACATCGCCGTATTTGAGGTGTACAGGAACGATATCTCCGACTTTCAATGTGTTGTTGTGGCTTAATTGAACTCCGCCTCTTGAGATGTTTAATATACCGTCTACTGCCGGATCGGATTCGAATACAACAGGGTTCGGGTTGTTGTCGATATCAAATCTCATATATTGACGTTTGTCGATTACTGAAATATTGTCGGATATTTCTTTTTTCCACATACGTTTTGCATCATCCATTGTTACGTCGTCGTCATTACCTGGATCCGGGTCTGGGTTAGGATCCGGGTCTGGATCTGGATCAGGGTCTGGATCCGGGTCTGGATCTGGATCTGGATCCGGGTCCGGGTCTGGATCAGGGTCTGGGTCTGGATCAGGATCAGGATCAGGATCTGGATCTGGATCTGGATCAGGATCTGGGTCTGGATCAGGATCTG
Source organism: Candidatus Gastranaerophilales bacterium (assembly GCA_944322785.1). GTDB lineage: Bacteria > Cyanobacteriota > Vampirovibrionia > Gastranaerophilales > Gastranaerophilaceae > Scatenecus. The sequence continues at coordinate 32,631 of CALUPW010000013.1, forward strand.
GGTCTGGATCAGGATCTGGGTCTGGATCTGGATCAGGGTCTGGATCTGGATCTGGATCAGGAGCAGGTTCGGGTTCAGGAACTACAAGGTCATCGCCTTTTTCTACATCCGGATCAAAAGGTTCTTCAAACTCATCATTATCTTTTTGTCCGCTGCCGTCCGGATCACCATCATTTGGAATACCGTCACCGTCTTTATCCCAGTAATAGTAATCTCTTAATCCGGTATCCTGTCCTATATCTGATACATCATCAGGTCTTACTGCTTTGCCTCTGATAGATACAGGGGTATCAGGATCACCAGCATTAACAATTGTATTTGTTGTATCATCTTTTGTTACTTCAGAAAGTCCGCCTTCACGGTGTTTACCCATATTGAAGTAGTAGCCGCCAACATAGGAGTTATCTGCAGTAACCGTTATATCCTGATCCATTCCGGGGTGGCTTACTGAACCTTGCCCGTTAATTGTTCCGTTTTTGATTACAATTGTTGAGTTCGGCCAGTTGTCAGGATCTGAGTCGAATGTCTTAGGATTATCGGGTGTTCCAAGATCAAGAGCTTTGATATTTGCCTTTTCCGGAACTATTCCGTCATACATTCCGTAATAGTCACCGGTTGTTTTATATCTTGAAGGTGCTCCGCCAAGATTTTCGATATAAATTTCAGGACCTCTGTTAACAACATTAACTTCGTTTTGCGCCGTAATATCTCTTATATATGTGTTTCCTGAAAATTCAGCGTTTACCGTACCTTCTCTTGAAGATATTGTACAAACATTTGTGTCATTTTTGGTTCCGTCTGCATTGTCATTACCTTTGATATTAACATCACCGATTGCAAGGAATTCAACGCCTCCGTTAGAGTTTACTATTGGAGTTTCATACAAATCATGCGGTGCGGATGCATCATCATTTTCATTTGCAATATCAACAGTTGTACCTGTTTGAATAAAGGTTAATTTGTCTTCTGTTTTACCGATATCTCCGCTTGCGATAACAGATATTCCGCTGCCTTTAAGGTTCGGTGTAGTTGAATTGTCATCAGATGTATTGATTACATTATAAGCTGTTGCACCTTTGTTAGTTTTGTCGTCGGCAAGAAGAATTACACGTCCGTCTGAATGAATACGGTTTACATGCATATCTTTATCCAAACTTGCCATATTGATTAAGGCATCTGTACCTGTGCTTTCGGCTGTTATAGAGCCGTCAATTGATGTGTTTATGGATTTTGTCAAATCTCTTTCAGAAGGTCCGACACCTGTGCATACATCACCGTCGCAAGGCCCTACTTCAGTACCGATTGAACCGTTTGTAACATCAATATTCAAGTCAGCGCCTTCTGTCGTTGTTATAAGTGTTTTAACGGTATTTGCATCTTCTATATCCGCAAAGTAATTAAGAAGGCTTCCGTTGGTTACATTGATGTTTACATCAGCGTCAGATGAAATGTTGTTATCAGTTCTGTCGTGGCCTATAACCATATTTGAATTGCTGTTTGTAAAGTTTACAAGACCGTCTGTGTTTTTGTGTGTAACCAGACCTTCAACGTGCAGTCCGCCTGTACCGGAGTTATTTACGTTAAGTTCGGAACCTTTTGAATTAACTTTACCTTTGCTTGAAATAAGGAAGGTGCCTTTTTCGTTGTTTAATTTAGCGGTTCCGTTGTTATTATTAACGGTTCCGTCGATTGTAAATCCGCCTTCGCCTGTATTATTCATTTCAAGTGAGTCGCCGCTGTTTTCAACAAGCCCGCCGTCTTGAACATTAATTCCGCCGACTGTGTTGTTAATGGTTGTTGTTCCGGCAGTTGAAGTAACGGATCCTTGAATGTTCGTACCGCCCGCACCGGAATTTTCCATAAGAAGGCTTGTGCCGGCATTTGTTATTGAGCCGCCGGTAAGAACATTAATTCCGCCCTGTGTATTTTGAATATTGGCAGCACCTGTTGCATTGTTTATCAAACCGGCAACATTCAATCCTTCAGGGCCGTTGTTTGTAATGTTAAGAGCGTCGCCGTTTGATGTTATTGAACCGCCTGCATTAACATTAAACGATTTTTGATTGTTGGTTAAAGTTGCAGCGCCGTTGTTGTTAATAATTTCACCGTCAACATTAAATCCGTCGGTTCCGTCATTAAGCATGGTAAGACTTGTACCCCCGTTAATAACCTGACCGCCAGCTTTAACATTCAAACCGCCTTTTGAGTTTGTAATATTTGCGATACCTGTTTTATTTTCAACAAGGCCTGAAATATTCAATCCGTTTGCGCCGCTGTTTTTAATATCCAGTTCAGAACCTGCGCCTGTAACGGTTCCGTTAATATTAAATGCATCCTGTGTATTTGTAAGTTCGGCAAGACCGTTATTGTTTGTAACAGTTCCGTCTATGGTAAATCCGGCTTCACCGTTGTTTGTCATTGACATCTGGCTACCGTCATTAATAACCTGACCGCCGGTTTTAACGTTAAGACCGCCTTTATCGTTCAAAATACGCAGGTAACCGGTATGGTTATCAACTGTGCCTGAAATATTCAAGCCGTTGATACCGTTTGTATTATTGATATTTAATCTGTCGCCGTCAGATGTAACTGTACCGTTAATATCAAGCTTGTTGTTGTCGTTATTAAGGGTTCCTTCACCTCTGTTGTTGGCAACAAGACCGTCAATTACAAAACCGCCGTCGCCTTTGTTATCCATAATAAGGTTAGAGCCGCCTGATATAACTTCACCTGTTCCTGTTACATTAAGTCCGCCGGATTGGTTTTTAATTGTTGCAATGCCGAGGTTGTTTAAAACCTTTCCTGCAATATTCAGACCTTGTTCACCTGCTTCGTTTGTAATATCGAGGGATGTTCCGTTTGATGTAACGGTTCCGTTAATATTAAATTTATTATAACGGTTGCTTTCGTCACCGTTTCTTTGGTTTATTAAATCAGCATCGCCCGCATTGTTAAGAACTTCGCCGTCAATAACAAATCCGTCAACACCCTGATTTATCATTGTTAAGCCTGTTCCGTTAGAAGTGACATTACCTGATGAAGTTACGTTCAAACCGCCTGCAAGAGAGTTTGTAATTCTCAGTGCGCCGGTGTTGTTTGTAACATCTCCGCCGATTGAAACTCCTGTTGTGCCGCTTGCGGTAGTTTCTTCAATTGTCATATCACCGTCGTTAACAAGAGTACCGTCAACCGTAATTCCTTCGCTGGCATTTTGACCTCTTATTATCATGTCGCCTTTGTTTTTAAGATCGCCTGTTGAGGTGATATTTATGTTTCCGTTAGTATTTGTAACACTCAGCGTTCCGTTCGGGTTGGAAATTTCACCTGCAATCGTAACACCGTCAGCACCTGTGTTGGTGATAGTTGTATCACTGTTTGCCGCAAAGTTTTTAAGATTTGCACCGTTTTCAATGTTTGTTCCGTTGTTTGAAGTTATAACAATTTTGCCGTTAGCGTTAGCAAATCCGCTTCCGGTATCCATGTTGTCAGTATTAACAAGTGATTCAAACAGCGTATCAGCAGCTGCTTTGTCTGTAAATACTTCCGTGTTGCCGCCGACGCCCGCAATCAACAGTCCGCCGTTACCGGCTGTTACATGTCCGCCGTTCAATTCAATATCGTTGCGGGCAAGAATTTTTCCGTTAATAGTGATTGAACCGTTGCCCAATGCAACACTTGACGGATCCCATTCTTTTGAAATTTCAGTAGCAATCGAGCTTCCGTATCGGCTGTCTCTTTCTGCAACGGGAATTCCGCTTTTCAATGCATCAAATGATTCCTGTGTCGGAGTAAATACCTGTAAAGAACCAACATTTAAAACGCCGCTGGAGCCTACAACAAAACCATTTGGCGAAACAAAAACAAGATTTCCGTCAGGTTTTATCTGTCCGCCAATACCGTTAACAGCATTTACAATACCGTTAATTTCAGCTCTACTGTTAACAAAGTTAACAATAGTATCAAGATCCCAGTATCCTGATGAAGTATTACCTCCTCCATCATTGTTCTGAAAGTAAGCCTGGAAGATAAAGTTCATAATATCGCCCTGGCTAAGATTTAGTTGTTGAAACTCTTTAAATCCTACTTTACCGTTCCAAGCATCAGGATAAATTTCATAATTTCCTGTAGTTGGATGTGTATTAATCGGTACATTGTTTCCATCTGTAACGGTCGATGCCGCTGCCTGATTTACCAAAGATTGTTGCAAAACTAATACTGAACAAAGTATCAGAGGAACAAATCTTTTTTTGTCGGTTTGTGATTTTCTCATACGCAACCTCTTATCTCTTATTTTTAGCACATTAACACTCGCGTTTAATTTTTTATATTTATATAAACGTAATTTGTGTCATGAAAATTTAGTGTTTTCGTATAAAAATTTACAAACCTTAATAATTTTATGAATTTTTTGAAATTTTCGGGCATGTAAATTTATATAACAAATATTAATATTCCCTATATATCTAAAAAATATACAAAATATATAATGTAAAGAAATGTAAACGCAAATTTTTAGGTCGAAACCCTCTCATATCAAGGAAAATAAAATTTAACCAAAAATTAACATTAAACTTTATGCAATTTTTAGCCGAAGAAAAACTTTATAAAGATAAAGAGAAGTATAAAAATGCGCTTTTTGCAATTGTAAAAGGAGCAGAAAGGATTAATTATGTGTGCTGTTGAGTTTAATTACAAGACTTATTTTACAGAAGAGCAGTGGAAAAAGTTAACCAGTGATGTAAAGGAAGAATGTAAAAAAGATCCATTATTTGCGAAGCAGGTTGCAAGTGAACTTAAAAGCGGCGGAGACCCTTCAACCATTGGAACACAGCTTGCATATCCGGGTGGAAAACTTAAATCAGGACCAATTAAAGGTTTTGAATTGGAAAGAACAACAGCTGATTCTGTTACAACCGGCGTAAAAATGAATGTAGATAATCTGGAGGCATTAAAGCCAAAATATAATATTGCAGATTTGGAAAACGACAAACAATTACGCAAAACAGCAGAAGCACAATGGGAAGAATATTTTCTTGCCAGAGCAAAAGAAAATCCGGAAGAAGCCAAACGAGATATGGTGCGTATTCTCTACAACAAAGAAGTCGCACAGATCAAGGGCGGCATGGAAGAAATGCTTAAAGACTCAAAACAAAGCAAAGTATTAAAAAGTAAATACCTTGCAGAAGGTTATGCAACAGCAAAAGAACAGGAAGCATATGAGAACAAAATTAAACAACTTACAGAAGAATATAAAAGTGAAAGAGGTAACGCAACAGCTATAAGAGATTATAATGCTTTGTTTAGAGAACAGGGTAAAAATGACCCGATAGATGAAGGCGGGCATATTACAAATGCGCAGTTTGATGCATTAGTCAAACTAAAGGCATTAGATGCCATTGAAATTGACGGTGATCGTCTTGATAAAATGGCAATCAGTGCAATAACTGACCAAAAATTTAACGAAGGATTGCGTAAGGCTAACGAATATCAGGAAGAAATAGATAAACTTAAAAGAGAAAGTTTATCACCAAAAGCAAAAAAAATTCAGGAAGACGCAATTAAAAAGGATATGGAATATGCCAAACAGATCAACAAATTATTGACTGATGCAGAAACTCCGGAGTCAATTGCATATAGGAAAGACTTTAATGCTAGATACAAAGAAATGGAAGCTAAAGTCGAATATCTGAGACGTATTGGTAAGAATGAGGAAGCTGATGCTTTAGAAGCAGAACGCCTTCAAGCTAAAAAAGAAGCACAAGAGCATATCAACACTCTTTTAGATCAAGACAAACTAGCAGAAGCCAACAAACTTACTGAGGAACAAAAAACAGCACGAGAAGCCGCAAACAAAGCTGTTTATGAGGCTTTAGATCCAAAAGTAAAGGAAAAAATAACAAAACTTGAAGGAAAAATAGCTGATGCAATTAAGGATGGCAATGCTGATGCTCTTGAATTGACAGGCAAGAATGTTGAAAAGATTGCTAAAATCTTTGCTGAAGCTCAGGTTGACAAAGAAATAGCGGAAAATCGTTATAACAAAACAGTTGTACACTGGGATAAAGATCCTTCAATAAATGAAAATGACGGTATGCGACATACATATTTGGATAATAATATCCGTGAAATTGTTCAATCATATCCTGATGTTTTTGCTCGTGAACCAAAAGATGGTGAAGCTCCGGACTTTACGGTTGATGGTAAAGGATATAAATTTGACAGTGATAAATATAAAGAACAAATGTTAAGAATGGCAAACGATAATCAGCGAGACAACATAGATTCTAATGATGCAGCTTACGGTGCAGATTATCTTGCTGTTATTAAAGAACGTAAAGAATTTGCGGATTTTGCTGCTGGTCATTCTGTTAAAGCAAAACTTAATGATAGAAGATTAGCAGGAAAGGCCTATAAAATCGCAGGATTAGATATAGAACGTGATAAAACAGTCGGTAAACGTCTAAAACACGTTGGCGTTGGTGTATTTAAAGGAGCAGTAATGGGCGGCGCTGCTGCGGCATTGGCAGAATATTTAAGTACAACAAAAGTAGTTGAATCTAAATTCTTTAAAATTGTTGAATATTCAGGTTCTGTACCTTTTGCAAAAATGGTACATTATAAAGGTGAAACGGATGCAACATTGACAGGTAAATATAGGGGTACCCACCATGTTGAAGGTGATCAGGCATATAGTCAACAAATAACAGTTGAAGGAGATGCAGAATCTTACGTATCATTTGAATATTCAGGTTATAAAGATTATTATGGTTCAAAGGACTATTCAGGTACGGTAAGTGCCGAAGTCAGCGGGACTACGCCATACCAGACAACCCATACGGATTATTATAATGGAATTCCTGTTGGAGAACAGGTTGTAAATGTTGATGTTCCCTATCACGATAAGGTTAATGTGCCTTATAAAGGTACGGTTGATTATTCAGGCACAGTCTATTACTCCGGAGAAGTCGGAGGTAATGTAAAAATCCCATACAAACAAGTAGTTGATGTTGACGGTACTGTACACTGGGTTGCTGATGTAGAGATCGAAGACGACGTTACATTGACAGGTAAAGCTGCATATGAAGGCGACGTAATGGTTGAGGAAGATGTTCAATATAAAGGTGAAAAAGAAGTTTCTGGAACCACAGTCGGCAGACCGAAATTTGACTGGAATAATGTTGCAAAAGGTGCAATTACGGGTGCAATAGCCGGTGGGCTTAATGCGCTTGCTGACTGGGGAAAAATATATGATGAAGGCGACCGCAGAGACAGTATCGCAAGAAAAGTCCTATCAGAAAAGAATGTTGACGGCAGAACTGCAGTGTTAAGAACCGATACAGCCGCTCCAACTGTCGGACCAATCGAAGTTCCGGATGAAGAAATCGTACTGGATGAACAGGAACTTGTTGGAACTCCTACGCAACCGGAAGAAGGTGAAGAACCGGAAAAATGCAAAGCGGAAGCTAAAGAGGTCAAGACAGAACAAGATGCCTATAAGCGGGTTCTTGATATGAGAGGTAAATTGTTATATGACGCAATTGCAAAAGCATACGGAATAACCGATCCTAAAGAACTGTATGCAGCAATCGGCGTTGTAAAAGGCTGGCATGGTATCAGCGAAGCAGAAAGAAAGAAAAACATCTGGATTGCAAACCTTGGTTTGAAAGGTGTTTTAGAATTAAAAGATAAAAGCGGCAACGTTATAAAAAGATTCGAGTTACAGCCATTTAAGCGTGCCGATGTTGACGATTACGACAAAACCGACAAACCAGGTGTATACAGAGAACGTATTCCGGCAACCGTCGAATCAATCGGAGGCAAACTGGTCGTATATTGTCCGGGAGAAGACGGTGAAGGTGTTGTAAGAGGACAATACGACAACTATGAAGACGCAAGACTTGCTGCCAAATACTTTAACGAACATCAGGAAGTCCCGACAGACGAACAGCTTGAAGAAATGAAAAATCCTAAAAAGAAAGAAGAAGAATAGATTTTGTTTGCAAACAAACGTCCGCAGATTAGATGGAGGTATTGAAAAACAAAAGAGAGCACAATTGAATATTTTTAAAAACCGCAGTCAGAATTTTCTGACCGCGGCTCCATTATAATAACCGTTCGGACTATAGAAAATTATTAAACTCCGTGACTTAATAATAATTAATATTTGAAGTCATATTAAAAAGTGCATGCTAGAATACAACACATGAATAAATTTAACTGTTTTATACGAATTTCTTTGTCTCTTATTTTATTAACATCCAGTTTTGCAAATATTGTGTATGCGGTCGATTTACAGACTCCGCCTGATGCAAAAAATACGCAGACAGTATCAAATGATGCAATTCAAGAGGATACAGTATCTTCAAAACTTCAAAAAAATATAAAAGATGCAATTGTTGAAATTTACGGAAAAGATGACAGCGAAGAAATTTTTAACCGTGTAATGCAGATTGCGGACAAAGCTGTCGCAAATCGTTCCGAAACTTTAAAACAATCCGATTTAAAGCGGAGTGATGACTGGTATAAAGATGAAATTATTTATATGTTTTATATAGACCAGTTCGGTGTGAAAAATCCGGATCAAACAAATACATTTAAAGATACTGAAAAAATGTTCGGTTATTTGAAAGATTTGGGCGTAACGACGTTACAAATGCTTCCGTTTGCGGATTCGCCGATGCAGGATGCGGGATTTGATGTGAAAGACCCGCGCAATGTCCGAAAAGATCTCGGCGGAATGTCAGAGTTTAAAGATTTTATCAAAGAAGCTAAAAAGCAGGGTTTTAAAATCAAAGCCGATCTTGTTTTAAATCATTTTTCGCAGGAACATGAGTGGTTCAAATCGATTGAAAAGGGGGATCTATCAAAACTTGATTATTTTATCGTAAAAGATGAAATGCCCGAGTATAAAAAATATCAGGATGAAAAGCTCGGAACTGTTGTGGAATATTATGAAAAAGACGGCAAGGTTTCCAAACGCAGGCTGATTTTCCCTGAAAATACGGAAAACCACTGGCGAAAAGTTACGGTAAACAATAAAGATTACTATTTTTATCATACATTTTATCCGTTTCAGCTTGATATAAACTGGGAAAATCCCGAAGTTTTATACTATTGTCTTGAAACAATAAGCTACTGGAGTAATCTGGGTATTGATATTTTCCGTATGGACGCAATTCCGTATCTTTCAAAAGAACCCGGAACAAATGCGGAAAATCAGCCGAAAACTCATGCAATTATAAGGCTTTTGAGCAATTATATTCAGGCAACGGCGCCATCTTCCGTTATTCAGGTGGAAGCCTGTCAGATACCAAAGGATATTCTACCATATTTCGGGAAAGAAAGAACAGTTGATGTTGAAATAAATAATACCCAAAAAGAACTTAAACGAACTGACGAAGCGCAGATTGCATATCATTTCCCGTATATGCCGGCAATCTGGGCAAGTTTGATTACAGGCGACAAAAAATATTTTTATGAAGCAAATAAAGAAACTCCAAAAATTCCGTCAACAGCGGCATGGGGTGTGTTTTTGCGTGTACATGACGAATTAACGCTTGAAATGGTTGAGCCTCAGGTTCGTGAAATTATTTATAAAGAACTTTCTCCAAAAGGCGCAAGTTTCCGTAAAGGTTTCGGCGTAAGCGGACGTATGGCAAATTTTTTGGATAAAGATCCGGACAGAATAGAGCTTGCTTTTTCAATTCTAATGTCGCTTCCTGGAATTCCGATAATATATTACGGCGATGAAGTCGGGGTTGCCAACAATTTTAAAAACGCTAAAAAATCCGAAGTGAAACGAAAAATTAAACAACGAAATAATAAACTTAAACTGTTAAGCTATTTTGATTCACGAGATATTCACAGAGGCGAGGTTCCCGCAAAACTCTTTTACGGCTCAACAAAAGATTATTACGAATTTAACAGTAAAGTTTATAAAAAAGTTAAAAACCTCATTCATCTGCGAAAATCAATTCCTGCAATGTCACGGGGAGAATTTATTCCGATAAATACAAAATCTCCCGCAAACTTTGCATATATAAGAAAAGATAAAAATCAGCAGATTCTTGTAATTAACAATCTTTCCGACGAAAAGCTTGTTGCAGAAATTACATTGCCTGTTGAAGTTATTCTTAAAAACAACAGACGGATTACATCATTTAAAAATTTGATTAATGACGATAATGTAAAAGTTGATTTATCTCTTAAAAATAAAACAATGCATTTAAGAGTGCCGCCATATGGCGTTTTGTGGCTTGAAATATAGGGGAATAATTATGAGCGCTCAAACAGATATCCAGCCTAAAAAAACTAAAATTTTGAATTATATCAACGTTTTTCGCGGGCTTGCAATCCTTTTGATAGTTGCAGGTCACACAATGCAGTTCGGGGATGCCGGATCTTTGACACAAAAGATTTCTGTTGAAGTTTTTGCAGGAGGAACAGCACTTTTCATATTTATTTCCGGCTTTTTGTTCCAGCATCTTTCCGGCAAATATGAATTCAAAAATTACATGAAAAAAAAATGGACAAATGTTATTCTTCCGTATTTTGTGACTGCAATTCCCGGAATTCTTTTATGCTTTATGTTTCCGCAATCCTATGGAAATGCCTTTGATGGATTGAATCCTCTTTTACAAATTCCAATGTTTTTAAGCGTCGGCAGGGTTCATAATACCCCGGCATGGTTCATTCCGATGATTTTTCTGTTCTTTCTTGCAAGCTATCACCTTTTATTGTTTGAAAAGAAAAATATTTTATACAAACTTCTTGTGCCGCTGTTTGTTGTAACATTGTTGCTTCCCCGTCAGGATGTTGATTACAGCACGGTTCAGGGGCTAAGTTATTCCGCAAAATATCTGGCATATCTAAAATATGTTTTAGTCGGATTTGTTCATTTCTTTTCAATGTACGTTTTTGGAATGTACTGCTCTAAATACAAAGAAAAAATTGATACATTCTACAAATTCAGATGGATATACTGGATTTTGATGATTGGAACGGCAATTTTAAACGTGCATTTGTCTATGAATTTTGGAATATCAAACGGAACTGTTTCAAAAGTCTTTTTGACAATTCTCGTTCTTGCATACCTGAAACATTATGATGAATGGCTTATATCTCATACAAAACTCAATAAAGTTCTTGATTTTATCGCAAAATACAGTTTCGGAATATTTTTTGTCCACTGGTATTTCTTTTATATGTATAATCAAATATTTCATTTGCCGACAGTTATTCCGACTGCAGAATTCGGACTCGGTACGTGTATTTTGATGGTAATATTAAGATTTACGGCGGTTACGTTGATGAGTGTCGGAGCGCTTTATATTGTTAAAAAACTGATTTTAAAAATTAATCCCGAAGCATTTACAAGAAGTTATGTCGGGGTTTAATCAGCGGAAATATTTTGTGATAAGAATAAGGTCGCCTTTTTTCACTTCTTTGGCAAGTTTTTTAATAATTCCGTTGTCCATTCTGATACAGCCTAAAGATGCGTATTTGCCCAGACTTTTCGGGTTGTTGTTGCCGTGTATGAATTCGCCTGTTTTACCGCGGGCGCCGGTTTGGGGATCGACTGTTTCAAGACAGATTACACGGGGACCGTAATCCCATGGCTTTTTTCGTCTTTTAGTTTTGGGTGAAGCTGTTTTGTAAGGGTAACTTTCAACATGGGTAACCACACGGATTCCGGTATCTGTCGGCGAACTTTTTTTACCGCTTGCAACGAGGTATGCGCAGGTGGGTTTTCCGTTCACGTCGTATTGATAAAGAATATTTCTGTTTAAATCAACAACAATTGCCGCATTCTTTTTTTCGCCTTTAATTGTAATCTGCGGGCTGGGTGCCTTGTTTAGAATTGAATCTTCCGTTGTTCCGGTCGGCGGAACAGCATACTGAAAAGTGTCTTTAGCGAGTACCAGAGTATCTTTTGTCATTGTTATTGAATCTTTAGACAAAGTAACTTTATTTTGCGCATTTATTGCAGGAGCGCCGAATACTAAGGCCGCAGCTGCAGTTGTTATTCCTAAAATTTTTCTAATCGGGGTAATTGTAATATCCATATTGTTTATTAAACCATGAACAAAAAATTTTTTGCCTGAAATTTAAAATTTAGTTTCCGAAAGAGTTGACCCGGAGCGGCCTTAAAAACATATAAAAAATGCCGATGGTCACTCTGCCGAACAAAACAATTAAGTATTGTTTTGTGAGAGGTAAGAACCGGAGGTTCGACTGCGGAGCGACCTTAAAAATGCATAAAAAATGCCGATGGCCGGAGTCGAACCGGCACGTGGGGTGAACCACACCAGATTTTGAGTCTGGCACGTCTACCAATTTCATCACATCGGCATAAATATTAAATTCTCATGTAAAATTATCCTATCAGAAACATTTTTAAATTTCAATTATTTTTTTATTAAACTTATATCGCAGTTTACACAAAATATCATTGTTATTCAGAACTCGATTAAGAGGCTGACTTTTATAAGATTCTGAAACAAGTTCAGCATGACGTTCAATATAAGTCCTTTTTATTATCTTACTTATTACCCTGTTGTGCGGTTAAGAAAATTTATAATCCCCGTAAAATATGAATGAAAAAATTAACAGTTGAGGCTTTATGAAAAAAATATTTTTGATTTTTTTGATATACCTGTTTTCGGCAGGGATTCCGGTAATCGCAAAAACAGTTGAGGGCGGCGTTTCTACAATGGAGGCTGTCGGAGGAAACAGGGTTCTTGATAATGAAACCAATCAGCCGGTTTCAAATGCAAAAGTTTCACTTCCGCTTCTTCAATATAAAACTTATACCGATGAAAACGGCAGATTTCAACTCGGAACGGCCATCAAGGATAAAACGGTTATGTCTGTTGAAAAAGACGGGTATAGACCATATTCAATGACAATTGACGAAAAATCTTTCGGACATCCTATTGTCGTAAGTATTCAAAAAAGTAATGCGGACGACATAACAATTTCAACACAGATGATGCACCTCGGGGATAACAATTATTCTAAAAACTCTGCAAATTCCGGTGAATTTAGAATTCAAGCAGCAGGTCCTTTTTATTCAAAAACTTTCACAATGGCAGCAACAACATTAAACAAAAATAACTTTCTTCTAATCGGTTCCATTATCGGAATAGACAGTGCCATGGCACGAGCAATGGGGCAAAATAAAGTCAAAAGTTCCTTTTCAAGCCCGCCGGAGGTATTCTTTAACGGAAATAAAATCGCAGAAATTCATTTGAATGGTGACGGGCAAAAAATAAGAATTCCAAATAACTTGATAAGACCGGGCCAGAAAAATGAAATAACCATAAAAACAGGCAGAAATTTGATGCAGACCGCATATATTGATTACGATGATATTGAAATTATGAACCTTTCTTTGATAACTGAATAAAAAAAAACGCGCCCTTGAGGGCCGCATAAAAGGGAAAAAAGGAAATGAAATTGAAAAGTATATAAAATCGCAAAAGATTAAAGGTATAAAGTTTTTGCGATAGTTTTTTTAGTTCTCCTGTAACTGTGTATAACGTTTGAAATTAGTTTTTTTAGATTGTACGAATACTTTGAAAAAGGGGCCACAAAGCAGTCTTTGCAAAGTGTAGGTTATTTACATGTCATCGGATTATTGCTTTGTCCTCCGCAGTTGCTCGCAGTATTTTACTAACATAAAATAGTTGCTCGCAGAGCTTTTGCGCAGTTTTTCACCAGCGCCCTGTATTGAGTTTTGGGATTGTACGAATACTTTGAAAAAGCGGTCACAAAGCAGTCTTTGCAAAGTGTAGGTTATTTACATGTCATCGGATTATTGCTTTGTCCTCCGCAGTTGCTCGCAG
>CALUPW010000014.1 GCA_944322785.1 Candidatus Gastranaerophilales bacterium
TCTACGGGTTTGCCCCCGTCTGCAGGTGGTTCAGGCGGTGTGCCTTCTACGGGTTTGCCCCCGTCTGCAGGTGGTTCCGGCGGTGTGCCTTCTACGGGTTTGTCACCATTTGCCGGTGGTTCTGCACCATCTGCAGGGGATTTTTCAAGAGTCTTTCCGACTGCAACTCCATACCCGTCGGATGCTTTCATCTGAACAAGCATCGGGACACCGTTGATTGTTCTTAATTCGTAATCGTTACCGTCTTTATATGCGCCTCCCGGGCCGGAGGTGCATTTGTAAACGACTTTTCCGTCAGCTGTTTCCTCCAGTTCAAATGTATAAACTTTACCGTTATCTTTATCGGTTATTGTGAATTTCTTTGGATTTTCACCGTTTTTCGGCTCACCTTCAATTTTTATATCACCATGAATCGGACGGGTTGGAATATTTCCGTTTTCATCCGGCTCATCAATTACCTCAAAATATTTTCCGTTCAAATCAGCCCAGTTTGCAGTTTCGGCGGGTTTATTTTCACCTTTATATCTGTCAGGAGAACCGGGAGCCGGCGGTGGTGTCGGTTCAGGGTCATTATTGCCCTCATCCGGTGCAGGCTGTCCGCCATCTGAGGCAGGTGGTTGAGCAGTTTGTTCGGTTTCTTCCACATTATCTGCCGGATGAGTTTGTGTACCTTGTGTCTGTTCTGTTCCTTCTTCGGTAGTACTTGCAGCTTGCAATTGGACATTTTGTGATTCTGCACTATAAGCGTCGGGCGAAGGTGTTGCAAGCCATTCATCAGTCAATCTTTCGACTTCCTCGGAAGTCATATCATACGTACATCTAAATGAAAATTCTCTTTGCCCGCTCTGCTCTTCCGGCACACTTTGATTGAGTCTTTTTAGTTCTGCCTGCATCTTTGATGCCGTATTATCCTGTTTTTGAATTAACAATTCTTCTTTCCGCTTTTTTATGTAGCTTGAATCCACACTACCTGACTTGTTCAGCTCAAAGTTGTCGCCAATGCCCATAGACACATCTCCTTTAAATTTTTCTCATACACATTTATATTCCCCATAACGGCACGAGTTTATTAATACTTTAATGATTTTCAAAGGATTGTGAGTGCAAAAGTATTGAAACAGTTAATCTTTCAGAGGAAAATGCTACTTTATAATTCGTTACAATTTAAATACAAAAAACAATTAATTATTATCCGCACCCGCATCAGATAAAAATTCTTTATCTTTTACTAAATCAAAATATCTGTAATCCTGTTCATCCGGTTCAAAATTATCGCTGCCATTCAAGTCCACATATTTTTTAAAATATTCTTTTGCGGATTTTTTATCGCCCTTGCGGTATGAGAGTTCTGCAAGACTGAAATAATACCACGGATCTGCTTTATTGACCTTAATGTTTTCAAGATAAATTTCGGCATTATTGTTATCCCGCAGACAAAGATAACAAAATACCAGATTACTGTTAATCCACGTATCACATTCATTAACACGTTCAAGAAATTCTTTATCAGAAACTGTTTGTCTGCAAAATTCAACATATTTAAACGCTTCTTTTAAAGAGTCTATTGCATCCTGAAATTTCTCAAGCTGAATTTCTACACTGCCCCGTCTTATTTTGATATTGCCAGCTAATGACGGGTTGTCGTTTTTGAAATCCGCATATTTTTTTTCCATAAAATCTATATATTTTTCGCCTTTAAGTACATATTCAAGTGATTTTTTATAATCTTTTTTATATTCCATAATGCCTGCAGCAGAATTGCAGGCTTCAATTGCAACAGGTATAAGCTCCCCCGGCTCATTAATTGCCATGTCATAGTAACTGAGTGCCTCATCATAACGAATCTTTTCATATAAATAATTTCCCGCCCGATTACAGATTTCAGCTTTATACTCATCATCGATGTTTTTTAATGCTTCTTCATAAGTTTCAAGAATTTTATCCTCCAGTCCGAGTTCTCTGTAACAGTCTACTAGATTGTAAAGTGTAGAACTATAATAGAAATCATCTCCGGTATTAAGCACTTGTTCAAACATTTGGGCTGCAGTCTTGTAATCGCCGTTGTCCTGATAATTTTTTCCTATTTTCCAGTAACCGTAAGCGGCGCTTGCCGGAAATCTTTCAATATATTTTTTATAAACTTCATTTGCACCATCAAAATCATTCAACTTCTCAAGTATATCTGCCTTCATTTCGTATGCCTGATAAACACTTGAATCTTGTTGAATTGTTCTGTCAAACCACTCGATAGCTTTGTCATAAATTCTGAGTACACCATAAATTCGTGCTATTTCTTTAGAAACCCGAACATCATTTGAGTTTAAGTCAAAGGCTTTTTTCAGATTTTTCAAAGACCTTTCAAGCCAGAGTTTACATTTCTGCCAATCCTTCTCTTTAAAACCCGCAATTTCCGTACAGACTTCGGCTCTGTCCATAAAGCAGCGGTAATCCTCCGGATATTTTTTTGTATAATATACAGAATATTCAAGCGCTTTCTTGTAATTTTTCGTTTTAATCAGCGACAGAATAAAATAATGGATATAATCGTAATCCGCATATTTTTCGTCATCTTTAACTTTCACAGGCTCTTTAATAATTTCAAAGAGCTCGTTGTATTTTTTGCAGTGATAAAGCATCTGGATGTATTCAAGATCAATTTCTTTTCCGGCTTTGTACATTTATCCCTCTTTTTTATAAAGTTTGTAAGCCTTGCCGAGTGCCGTAATTGCGGTGGTTTTAACAATCGTATTTTTGTCGTTTGTCATTTCAATTAGCGGGACAAAGATTTTTTCGGGATTGACTGATTCACTGTCAATAAGGCGGGAAAGACATATTAAAACTGAATTTCTTCTCACCCAGTTTTCGTCTTTTATTGCAGAAAGAAGTTTTTTAAGAGATAAAGCACCAGAATTTAAAATCGCATTTATTGCGGCAGTTCTTACTGCCTCATTATCCTCTCCGATTTTTTCAATGAATAAATCCAGAAGTTTTATATCGCACAATTCGCCAAGTGCTGTCAATGCCGCAGCAACTACAGATGAATTGATATCTTTCGTCTGTTTTATTAATGCTTCATAAACCAATCCGTCAAAATCGTTATCATTATTTAAGTTTACCGGACTTTCAACCGGTTTTGTTCCATCCGGCAGGACATACTTAAATCCCGAAAGTTCAATTGCTCTTATTGCATCCTCAATTGCCGAAAATTCAAGATAATCGTCGCCGAGAGGGTGCGGAATCCTCTGTTTTGTTTTGCCTTCGGAATTTTTGAGAGTAAGCGCAGGAACAAGAAAAACCTCGTTTCCGCTTTTTTTATTTACATCTTTTTTAATTGAAATATACTGCATGAAATTTCCTACTTTACGTAAATATCATCTTTTGTAACCGGTGTATCATCAAATTTGTATTTTAAAAGGTATTCAACCGCCTCATCCAGCGTTTGCGCAACGTAATAAATTTCTCTATGCTGATTGCGTCCGAAATTTTGGCTGATTATTGTGTTAAAAAATTCAACAAGTTTATCGTAAAATCCGTTTATATTCAATATGACAACGGGTTTGTTATTATAACCCAGCTGCTTTTGGACAATCATCTCCGACAACTCCTCCAGTGTTCCAAAACCGCCCGGGAGTGCAATCACCGCATCCGACAATTCATCCATTTTTGCCTTTCTTGTTCGCATACACGGTGTCACCGTCAATTCAACGCATTCATCTGTCGAAACTCCCATATTATAAAGTTTCTCGGGCATAATTCCAAAAATTTTACTACCGCCCGATTTTGCGGCACCCGCACAAGCCCACATAAGCCCCAGCGAACTTCCGCCGTAAACTATATTAAAGCCCGATTTCGCAAGCTTTTTACCGAGTTCGTTTGCTTTTATATAATATACTTTATCCACTTTTTCGCTTGAGGATGCAAAAACACAAATATTCTTAATCATTAAATCCGCCGCCTATTTTATAATAATATGAACATCCAAGACCGGTTCCAAAAATTGAACAATCTTTTTCCAGCTCTTTTTTTGCAAGCCGTTTTCCAAAAGGTTCAATTCCTGTTTCATAAATATTTACACCGTAAATATCTTTTCCCCATGTATTTGGCGGAAGAACACCGTTTATGTCAAACATCATCAAAAACATCGGTTCGTCAGGCTTTTCGCACTCCAAATCCTTTATTCCGACAATCATTCCGTTTTCACTTGTATAAATATCATCAAAATAATATTTGTTTGTTGAGGGAACTTTTATTTTGTTCATAAATTTTGCAGTGTAATGTTTTGGAAGATTTTCTTTTTTGATTCTAAAATACGGCTTTATAACATTTATCATAATCTGTTCACGCTCATCAGGTGTTTTTGCTCTTTGAAAACTCTTTAAAATTTCAGCTTTTTCATGAGCACTTATCACATTAAACATATATTCAAGACGTGAATATTTGTCCTGCCAACGTGATATAAATTCCGCCTGAGTATTATTTTCAAAATCAAACGGCACTATAATTAACACAACTGCAATTATTATCAGAAGTGTTATCATATATTCTAACTTTAAATATTTCTTTTTTGCCATAAAAACCTTTTTATTTAATGGAATATTTATGCCATATCAATCAGTTTTTTTTCTTTTACAAGTTTTTCGTACACCCATTCAGGCACAAAATTCTTGCCTAAAATAATCTGTCCGTTCATAATATTAGGCGCATGAAAATCCGAGCCTCCTGTTACAATAAGCCCCAGTTCCTCCGCCATTGATGAAAAATATTCAACACATGCAGGCGAATGTTTTCTGTGATATGCTTCAATCCCCCGCAAACCGTAATTCATCAGCTCTTTTATAAGACTTTCCGCTATATCCAGATCATGCGGATGCGCAATAACTGGAATACCGCCGGCATCATAAATAATTTCAACCGCATCATGCGGGCTTACTGTTTTTCTCGCAACATAAACAGGGCTGTCATCGTGAATGTATTTTGAATAAGCTTCAATAACACTTGATGTCCCGCCTGCATTTGTAATTGCTTTTGCTATATGCGGACGTCCGATACTGCCGCCATCGGCAACCTGTTTTACTATATCTTCAAACTTTATTTTTATCCCTTCTTTTTTGGCAAGAAGCGAAATTATTTCATGCGTCTGCTCAACACGGGCATCCTGTTGGATTTTTAAAAGTTTTTGAAAATCCCGATTATTTTCATCGAAAAAATATCCAAGAATATGCACTTCGTAATTTTTATATAACGTATTTATTTCAACGCCTTCTATTATTTCCAGTTTATCTTCTTTTCCTACCTTTTTTAAATAATCTCGGGCAACACCGTATGAAAGCACATTATCATGGTCAGTAAGAGCTATAACCTCAAGCCCGACATCAAGTGCGGTGTCAACAATTTTTTCGGGGCTGAAAACGCCGTCCGAATAATATGTATGAATATGCAAATCGCTTTTCATTGACTTTCATCCTCTTCTGTCTTATCTATCTTACAAAAAATTCTTTTTATTGATGTTGTGATACCTGTATGAGGATTGATACAAACTTCGACGGCATTGATTTGAGAACTACCGCCTTCTGCAACATCATAACGTTCGGGGATTCCTGTTAAAAACCTGTTTAAAGAGGTCTGATATTCCATCCCGATAACAGACTCGATTGTGCCGCAAAATCCGGCATCTGTGATATATCCCGTCCCGTTTATAATTTTTTCATCCGCTGTCTGAACATGAGTATGGGTTCCGAAAAATGCACTCACACCCATATCTGAACAAAATTTTGCAAAACAAATTTTTTCCGCTGTAGCTTCGGCATGGAAATCAACAACTATTACAGGTGTTATTTCCTTTAATTTTTTAATTTCAGCTTCTGCTATTTTAAACGGGTCATCAACGAGATTCATAAAAACACGCCCAAGAAAATTCAAAACACCGATTTTATATTGACCGCAGTCAAAAATCCGACTACCCTTTCCCAAAACACTTTGCGGATAGTTTATCGGACGCAGAAGTTTTTCGGCTGTTTCGATGTAGTTAAAAATATCTTTTTTATCCCAAATATGATTGCCTGATGTCATACAATCTATTCCGTATGAAGATAAATCGTTATAATTTTTTTCGGTAAGCCCGAAACCATGAGATGCATTTTCGACATTTGCAATAACAAAATCAGGTTTTATATCTTCCGGCAGATTTTCCATATAATATTTTACGGCATTGCGTCCTGGTTTGCCGACAATATCTCCGAAGAAAAGAATTTTTATATTTTTGTTATCATCACCTGACATTTGTTCTTCTTTCATATTATGGGATAGCTGAAGGGTTAAGAACTCAACCCTTCAGCTTTTCAACTATTCAACCTATTTTGCTATTTCGGTTGTTCTGAATTCTCTTACAACCGTTACTCTGATTTGTCCCGGATAATCCAGTTCATCTTCGATACGTTTTGCAATATCACGGGCCAGCTTTTGCGAAGCTAAATCATCAAATTTTTCTGCTTCTACAATAATTCTGACTTCACGACCTGCCTGAACGGCAAAGGATTGTTTAATACCGTCATAGCTGTTAACGATTTCCTCGATTTTTTGAAGACGTTTGATATAAATTTCAAGAGTATCACGTCTTGCACCGGGGCGACCGGCAGATATTGCATCAGCAACTTTTACAAGCACAGCTTCAATGGTATTTGCAACAACGTCATCATGATGAGCTTCGATTGCATGAATTACCTCGGGACGTTCACCGTATCTTGCTGCAAGTTCAACACCTAATTGAATATGGGTGCCTTCCTGAGTCTGGTCAACGGCTTTTCCTATATCATGGAGAAGTCCTGCTCGTTTTGCAATCATTTCGTTTGCACCGAGTTCTGCTGCCAGCATTCCTGCAATATGTCCGACTTCAAGAGAGTGTTTTAAAACATTCTGTCCGTAGCTTGTTCTGTAATAAAGACGGCCTAAAGTTTTTATGAGTTCTTTATTTAATCCCATTACACCCATTTCAAGTGCAGCATTTTCACCTTCGTTCCATATTTTCTTTTCTATTTCGTCACGGGCTTTTTCAACCATTTCCTCAATTCTTACCGGGTGAATACGACCATCTACAATTAGTTTTTCAAGAGCAAGCTTTGCAATTTCACGACGTACCGGATCAAAGCTTGATAGTACCACGGCTTCAGGCGTATCATCAATAATCAAATCAACCCCTGTCAATGTTTCCAAGGCTCTGATATTTCTGCCTTCACGGCCGATAATACGACCTTTCATTTCATCATTTGGAAGAGCAACAACGGATACGGTCGTTTCAACAACCTGCTCAATCATACATCTTTGCATTGTGGTTGAGAGGATTTCTTTTGATTTTTCAAGAGCGGATTCTTTTATTTTAGCTTCATTTTCACGTATAAGCTGCATCTGTTCCTGTGCAAGATCGTGTTTTAACTGGTCAAGAAGCATATTTTTTGCTTCTTCTGCGCTCATGCCCGCAATACGTTCCAGTTCGGTTGTTTGTTTTTGGACAATCTCTGCAAGATAGTCTTCTTTATCAAGAAGTTCATCTATTTTCTTTTGAACCTGAATTTCTTTTTCGGTATATTCCTGAATTTTGTCTTCTAGAACATCTTCCCGTTTTGCAAGTTTAGTTTCCAGCCTTGCAATTTCCTGTCTTCTTTCTCTTTCTTCTTCGTTTAATTTGTCACGGTCATTTTGGAGTTCTTCGATTGCTTTGATTTTTGCTTCCTTTAAAAGTATTTTTTCTTTCTCTTCTAAAGCGTTTCTGTCTTTCTCAATGTCATTTAAAACGGACTTAACTTTGTTCTGCTGGATAATCAGCACAGCGACTAATGCTATTACCACAATAATCGCGATAATTAATAAAAAATCCATGAAGTTTTTTACCTTATCCTTTTCTATTTTTTAATAATACACGCAATGCCCGATACATATATCCTATCGAGCTTTCACCTAATTTATATTTAAATGAATTTTATTGCATATATATCCAAAAAATATTTACCTACTACATCTGTCAACATCATATCATGCAAATTCGGATTTGTATAGTAGAAATTTATTTTTTGATACAAAAAATATCTTGTCTTTTATTTACTTTACCTTTTTCCAGACAGTATAAACCGTAAAATATCCCATTCCGCTTGACTGGCATTTTGCGGATACAACAGGCTCAAATCTGCCGTCTTTTCGCAATGCTTTTTCAAGAGGAGATTTAAGATTCAAATATTCATTATGCAGTTCATCATAAAATATATCTTTTTTGGGGGTGAATTTATCAGCCTGATAAATATGTTCTTTTTCATTAGTTCCTATAACGAAAAATCCTCCCGGCAGCAATTTTTCATATACTTTATCAACAACATCTTCTATTATTGCAGCTTTGTCAGTGTTCCAAATTTTGTCCAAAGTTTCTTCATCATAAATTCTTCCGTACGGGTGATTGTTTGTCAAATGATAAAATGCATTTTTAAAAAACACAGCGCCGACCTGTTTTTCCGGCATAATGTTCAAAATATCACGAATGTCGCCTTTTTGAAATTTAAACTCTTTTTTATATTCGTCTTTTATTTTAAAATATTTTTCGTGAAAAATGTTTAACGACTTTAGCATTGAAGCAAACTCGCTGTCAGTCTGACTGAATTCCGGTACAGGAATTTCCTCCATTACCGTATTGAATTTTTTCTTTATTTCCCGATAAAGAGGATCTGTTATCCTATCATTTGCAAGAAAACTATCTGATGATGTATAACGAACCATATAAATATTTTTTCTGGCAAGCTGTAAAGCTTTATCCGATGTATCATAACAATGAATTTTGTATTTTGCACTATTTTTATCGTTTAAAAGAGTATAAATAGAAATTGCCTCCTCTCCGTCAGAGCATGCAAAATCCATTATATCTGCACCATTAGGAAAAGTTTCTTTCATCATTCTTGAAAAACTTACTAAACTCGATAAATCTCTATAAAATAATGTATCAAGAAACTTGTTTTCATCTTCTGCTGTTGCCTTCAAACTCGTAAAATTAATTGAAAAACCCGTACGATTCTTTTCCGGCTGAAAGTTTGACAGGACAGGACTTTCAGCACCTGATGTCTGATTATTTTTCGTAACGGGATTTCTGCTTATATTATTATAACTTACGGGGTAAATTTTCATACACAATTGCAAAACCTGTAAAATGAATTTTTGAACGATTATCAAAATTAAATTTACAATTCTTTAAATGAGGTGTATAATTATAACTGTTAAAAGGAGAAACTTATGGAAATAAAAGTATCTGAAAATGTAACTTCTACCCCTTGCGAAGTTATTGTAATTAACAAGTTTGAAGGTGAAAAGACTTCAATTGAACTTGCAAACAAATATGCAGTTGACAAAGACCGTTTTGAAGGAAAATTAGGAGAAACTTACATTCTTCATACATTTGGTCAAATTCCGGCTGACAAAATTTTAATCATTGGCACCGGTAAAAAAGAAGAATTTGACGCAAATAAAATGCGTGAAATTGTTGCCAAATCCGTTAAAAAACTTCAGCAAATAAAAGCTAAAAATGCAATTTTTGATTTTGATATTAATGCCGACTACGGAAAATCCGCAGCCATCGGCGCTTTAATTGCGGATTATGCATTTGACAAATACAAAAATAAAAAAGCTGACCGTGTGGATGAAATCACTTTTGCAAAATTCAGCGAAAAAGAAGTTAAAGAGGGAATAGTTTTTGCAAACGCAATGAAAATGACAAGAGATCTGGCAAATGAACCTGCGCAATTTGCAACGCCCGAAAAACTGGCAGATGTTGCAAAAAATATTGAAGGCGTCACAACTCAAATTTTTGATAAAGATGAAATTGAAAGAATGGGAATGGGCGCATATCTGGCTGTCGGTCAGGGAAGCGTTCATCCGCCGAGATTTATCCATATGAAATACACAGGTAAAAATATAAAGAAGAAAATTGCTCTTATAGGAAAAGGCATTTGTTTTGACTCAGGCGGACTTGATATCAAACCGGCGTCATCAATGCTTACAATGCGTGATGATATGTCCGGTGCTGCATGTATTCTCGGTGTTATGAGCGCATTAAAATATCTGGAACCTGATGCTGAAATTCACGGAATTATTGCAGCCTGTGAAAATATGCCTTCCGGAAGTTCTTACAAGCCAGGAGATATTTTGACTGCCAAAAACGGAAAAACCATTGAAGTTGATAATACCGATGCAGAAGGTAGATTGACTCTGGCTGATGCGCTTTGCTACGCATGCGAACTCGGTGTGGATGAGGTTATTGATATCGCAACACTGACTGGTGCCTGCATGGTTGCTCTCGGGACTGTTGCCTCAGGCATTATGGGTAATGACAAAGAAATGATTAACAGTCTTATTGAAACCGCTAAATCAAGCGGTGAAACATACTGGGAATTACCGATGTTTCCGGAATACAAAGACAGTCTTAAATCCGATATTGCGGATATGAAAAACACTGGCTCACGTTACGGCGGAGCTTCAACCGCAGGTGTATTTTTACAGGAATTTGTAAAAGGCCCCAAATGGTGCCACATTGATATTGCCGGAACCGCATTTTTAGAAAAACCTCAGAAAGAATTTATCTCAGGTGCAACCGGTGCCGGAGTCAGAACGTTATTAAATTATGTGAAAAACATATAAAATATACAAAAAATAAAAAGCGGCAGACACTGAATCTGCCGCTTTTTTATAATAAAAGAATTTAATCACTCAAATTTTTTCCTTCTTCATAAAAGTTTCTGAGACTCTGCTTTTTGAGGAGTTTCAGGATTTATATCTTTCAATCCGTTCGTTTCATTTTTTACATCACCTTTTAATTTTGAAACGACTTCGTTTTTATATGACTGTACTTTATAATTTATCTTCTGGAGCTGCTGTTCTATTTTAGTATTAATTGTTTTTACATCATTCATAGTTTTAAGTCCGCTCAAATCTACGGATGAAATATCACTCTTTAATACCTGCATAAGATTGTTGTCTGATTGATCAATATTCAAAAGACTCATAATTTCTTTTTGTGATACCAAATTATCCATGTTAACATTTCCTTTTACTGCGGCAAAAATACTCTTATTGTCTGTCTTTTGCTGTATTTTATCAGCATTGTCTGCTTTAGCGCCTTCTGATAAATTAGTAATTTTTCCTGCTGCAGAAGGGGTAATTTTGTTTACATCCGTCATTTTTAATCTCCTTATTGATTTATAAGCACTTCATATTTAATCTTTATATATTATATAAAACATTTATATATAAAAAATTGCCAAAGCTTTAATATATTAAAGAATTTAATTTATCTATACCATTATTTAGAAAAGCTAAAGCATAATATTTACATTTTGTTACAATTAATTTAATCTTTTAAAAACTTCTCAATGCCTGCTGCAATCTGTTTTGCAGTCTGCTTTTGAATTTCTTCATCAATAAGATATGAATTATCAGAAGGATTAATCAAATACCCGACTTCAATTAAAATACTTAATGCATTCGTGTTTCTGACAACCGCAAAACTTCTCTGACGAACCTTGTCATCTTTAAAAGGAAGACCGGACACCATTGATTTTAAAACTGCATCTGCAAGCGGCTTTGCCTGCGGATAATAATAATAAATACTTGTTCCTGAGTTTTCATTTGGATTTAAACTGTCCGGTACGGCATTTCCGTGAATACTTATAAAAATCATCCCGTCATTTTTGTTTGTTATATCAACACGCTCCTGCAAACCTGCACTTTCATCTCCATTGCGGGTCATAACAACTTTTGCTCCGTGCAATCTTAATTCATGTGCAAGATTTCTTGCAATTTTTAAATTTATATCTTTTTCTTTATCACCAAGACAACCGGTTGCACCGTTTTCATTTCCGCCATGACCTGCATCTATAACAATTTTTAAATTTTTCAACGGTCTTTTTTTATCAATATCTGGAAATTTACGAATCTTTAAAATGAATGTATTTCCTTCAAAATATCCGCTGTATCCGGCTAATCTTTGAGGTAGTGGAAAAGTAAATATAAATGTGCTATCCGGTTTGTCTGCAACATTATAAAATTTGACACTGAAAGGACTTTCCTCAATTTGATAGACTGTTTTTTGGTCAAATTCTATCTTAAAAATATAATATTTATCATCTTCAACTGATGTTCTTGAAAGCAGATGAACAGGCTGCAAACCTTCACACGGACTGACATCTTTTATTGAAATCCAGGCATTTTGAGAACCGTTAAGCCTGATTTTATAAAACCCGTTCTTTTCACCTGCCACAGTCAACGGAATACCTTCCTGCAAATGCGCAATTCTGTTAATTCCGTCATCCACAGGGGTAGATCTTAACGGAATGTTATCTTTTGCCGTACTGACAAACATAGGCGTTTCATAATTTATTTCCGGCTTTTGAATTGTTGATGATGATTGCAGCTTTGGGCGCACAATAGTAAAATTCTGTTTTTGGTCACCCGATTCTATTGTAAAATTATTTTCACCGAAATTTAAATCCACAAAATATGCAAACCCGCCGGATTTGTGAACAGATACAGTTTTCCCGTTTACTTTTAAAGGAATTGTTGTGTCTGCGCTTCCGACAAAAAATGTTGTCGTGGAATTTATTGTAACATTTTGCGACTTCGGGTAAACAATGTCCAGTGCATAAACTGATTGTGAAAACAAAAACAATGATAAAATAACCGCAGCAAATCTCATAATCATATTATATTATCTTATTGTTTATAAATAAATCCTCTATATTTATGGTAAATATTCGTTAATAATTAACGCTTTTCTTAATCCTTATGCTAAAATATAAACTGAATAAGGGGAGTAATCCGTGAGAGGGAAACAGTCCGAACGGACAAAAGAAAAAAGATTTAAAAGATTTGACAGATTACTAAGCTGCCTGCATATATTTTTTGTAGGTTTTGCGGCAGCACTCGTAATTTATCTTTTTTTCATAATGGTTATCGACACGGGGAAATACAGAGTTCGTGCTCAAAACCAGCGTGCCGGACGAACTTTTTCAATGCGGGGTGATATTTATGACAGAAACGGGATTAAACTTGCGACAGACAAAGTTTATTCAGACGTTTATGCACACCCTGAAAACTATGACAGTACACCGGAAGAACTTGCAAAACTACTTGCCCCTATTTTGAAAATACCGAAAGACCAGCTTGCGGAAACCCTTAAAAAACCCGGCCCTGTTATTACCATAAAAAAAGATATTGACAGAAATGCTGCAAAAGAAATTGCAAAACTTCATTTACGGGAAATTTCAATGGGCAAAAAAAATACCCGTGAATATCCACAAGGAACTCTTGCTGCCCATGTTCTCGGCTACTACAATTTTGATGCAGACATCGCAAACGGAGTCGAATACACTGCAAAAGATAAGCTTGAAAATGTTGAAAATATTGTAAAATTTCAAAGCACACGTGACGGGAAAATAATTTATGATGTAACAACAGATCCGGTTGCCACCACTCAAAACCCCAAAGGGCAGGATATAACGTTAACAATTGATGCTGCAATACAGCATATTTGCGAAAAAGAACTTGAAAAAATGGTCAAAGAAAAAGAGGCTCTCCGTGGAACAGTTCTTGTTATGAACCCCAAAAACGGAGAAATTCTTGCATACGCAATTTATCCGGCTTATGACCCCAACAACTACAGAAAAGCTACTCAGGAACAAATTAAAAACTGGACATTAACAGATGTTTTTCCGCCGGGTTCAACCTTTAAAATAATTACGGTTGCCGCTGCCATGAGTCTTGGAAAGATTGATGAATATTCCAAAATTCTTGATACCGGAAAAACAAAAATCGGCAACTGGGAAATCAAAAACTACGATTATGATGTTCACCCTTACCCCGGGGAAATTTCACTTGAATACTTATTTGAACATTCAAGCAATATCGGAGCAATTAATGTAGCCAAAACAATGACGCCGAAAGAGTTCTATGATGTATTGAAGAATTTCGGTTTCGGCACAAGAACCGGGATTGACCTTCCGGGTGAATCCTCAGGACTTCTGCCCTACTGGGCGCAGTGGGATAAAGGGATCCAGGCAACAATGTCCTACGGTTACGGAACATCTGTCACTGCAATGCAAATGATATCGGCAGTACAGGCGCTCGCCAACAACGGAGTAAAGATTACCCCGCACATAATTAAATATCCGCAAGAAGAATATGACCAGAAAATTCATTATACACAGGTCGTTACCCCGGAAACCGCAAAAACAATAACAAAACTTCTTGCCGCAAGCGTAAACAACGGACGTTCCGTTATAAAAATGGATAACTATAACGTTGCTGCAAAAACAGGAACCTCCAGAAAGCCTAAAGAAAACGCCGCAGGCTATACACCTTATATGTACACTTCCACAATCGGATATTTACCGGCATCAGACCCGCAGATATTGATTTACGTAATGGTTGACAGTGCAAAAGTCGGCGCAATATGGGGGAACACGGTTGCAGGGCCTGTATTTAAAGAAGTTGCAACACAGACAGCACGTATTTTAAATATTAAACCTGATAAAATAAAGAGAAAATCGGAAGATTAATTAAGGAGAAATGATATAAATGAAACTTGATGAACTGATTGAACATTTAGACTACAAAGATTTGGAAAACTTCAAAAACGTTGAAGTTACCGGAATTTCATACAATTCAAAAACCACAAAACCCGGAGATATATTTGTCTGTTTGACAGGTGAATATACTGACGGCCATGAATATGCCCCAAATGCAATCGAAAACGGTGCGGTGGCTCTTCTTGTCGAACATAAAGTTGATGCAGGCAAAACCCCGCAAATCATAGTTTCATCAACAAGACATAAAATAGCGGATATCGCAGACAGATTTTATTCAAGCCCTTCAAAAGGCATAAATTTGATAGGTATAACCGGCACAAACGGGAAAACCACTGTTACTCACCTGATTCAAAAAATACTGGAAGAAAACGGACAAAAATGCGCACTTATAGGCACCTTAGGCTACAAACTTACCTCAGGCGGCGAATATCGGGATGCTAAACACACCACCCCGCAGGCGCCGGAACTTCAGGCAACATTAAGAATGATAAAAGACGTTGAAAAAATAGATAATGTTGTGATGGAGGTAAGTTCTCATGCACTTGAACAAAACCGTGTAGGCGGCTGCCTGTTTAACGGTGCCGTTCTTACAAACCTTACGCAGGATCACCTTGATTACCATATAACAATGGACAATTATTTTGAGGCAAAAGCGCTGTTGTTTAAAGGGTTGGAAGAAGGTAATTTTGCTGTTATAAATCTCGATGACAATTATGCGGAAAGATTTTTGTCAGTAATTCCGGAAGGTGTTCGAATTTTCACATACGGGGTAAAAAAAGATGCTGACATAAAAGCAAAAGACATTCATTTTTCACTGAACGGGGCAGAATTTACACTTGCATTAAAAAATGAAGAATATAAAGTCAATCTTCATATGAACGGAATGTTCAGTGTTTACAATGTTTTAGCCGCAGTAACGGCCTCAACTGCAATGGGTATTGACATAAAAACATCGCTTAAAGCGCTTGAAAATGTAAAAGGTGTTGCTGGACGTTTTGAAGTCGTAGCTAAAAAACCGCTTGTAATCGTCGATTACGCACACACACCCGACGGGCTGGAAAATGTTTTAAATTCTGCACGGGAAATAACTCCGGATGATGGCAAACTAATTTGTCTTTTCGGCTGCGGCGGCGACCGTGATGCAACCAAACGCCCAAAAATGGGTGCAATTGCAGAAAAAATTGCAGACAAAATAATCATCACGAGCGATAACCCCAGAAGTGAAGACCCGCAGCAGATTATAACGGATATTATTGCAGGGCTAAAAAATGTCAATCCGGAAACAGTTATTGTAGAGCCTGACAGAGGCCATGCAATCGCACTTTTAAAAACAATAGCAGGGAACAATGATGTTGTTGTAATCGCAGGGAAAGGACATGAAAATTATCAGATTTTAAAAGACAGAACAATTCACTTTGATGATAGAGAAGAAGCAAGAAAAGTATTTGAGGGAAGTGTAATATGATGAAAACTAAACTTTTGATAGACCAGCACTGTCACGGAGCATTCGGTGTTGATTTTAATAAAGCTGACGTTGAACAGATATTGTATTTGACAAAAGAAATCACTAAATACGGAATTGGCGGAATTTATCCGACACTTGTAACCGACAATATCATGAACATCAAACACCAAATTGAGATTATTAAACATGCTGCAGCAAAACAAACAGATGATATGGCAAAAATTTTGGGTATTCATCTTGAAGGCATTTTTTTGAATGTAGAAAAATGCGGAATCCATAATCCAAAATATTTTCTTCCGCCGACAATAGAAAATTACAAAATGGTGGAAGATAATTTTATAAAAATAGTTACTCTTGCACCCGAATTTGATGACGGTTTGATAAGATATTTGTGGAATAAAGGAGTTATTGTTCAGGCAGGACACTGTATAAGCGGGCATTTGACAGGATGCAGGGGAGTTACACACCTGTTCAATGCAATGAGCGGAATTGCACACAGAGGAGTTTCAACAGCATTGACCGCATTGATGAATGACCATATTTATACGGAAATAATAGCAGACGGTGTTCATATATCTGATGACGCATTAAAACTCATATTTAAACTGAAACCGATTGACAAAATTATTATGATAAGCGACAGTGTACCTATTACGAAAAGTCATCTTACACAAATGACTTTTGCGGATGAACAGATTTTTTATGACGGAGTACGTGCAACTTCAAAAGAAGGCACTCTTGCAGGCAGCACCGCATTACTTCCGGATATAATCAAAAAACTTCATTCAATAAATCTTTTTGACCCGCAGTTGATAGAAAACCCGTATATTTATCATAGAATTAATCTTCCCGGTTCAATTGAGTGGGATGATGATTGGAATATTGTAAAAGTTGAAATGAAATAAAAAATAGCGGAGGTAAAACCTCTGCTATTTTTAAAATTATTTTATTTGGGGTAAAATAGATGCAGCGGGAGTAAAATTATGAAAAGCGATAATATCAAATCAGGAATTTCCAAGACCCCTCACAGAGGGCTTTTAATGGCAACAGGGGTAAGCCGGAAAAACATGAATGCACCGTTTATCGGAATTGCAAGTTCTTTTTCCGATCTTGTTCCGGGGCACATCGGAATGCGGGATATTGAAAGACAAATAGAAAAAGGTATTCACTCCGCAGGCGGTCAGGCATTTGTTTTCGGAGTTCCCGCAATATGCGACGGAATCGCTATGGGACATTCAGGAATGCGTTATTCTCTCCCCTCCCGTGACCTGATTGCTGACTGTGTTGAAAGTGTAGCAGCCGCTCATCAGCTTGACGGAATTGTTCTTCTTTCCAACTGCGACAAAATAACCCCAGGAATGCTTATCGGAGCTTTAAGACTTAATATTCCGGCAATTGTCGTAACGGCAGGGCCAATGCTTGACGGTGAATGCCAATCTCACCACAAATTGACAATGGTAACAGGTTCGTTTGAAGCTGTCGGAAAATTTAGAAACGCCGAAATAACAGAAGATGAACTTCTTTGTATGGAAGAAGAATCCTGCCCGTCAGCAGGTGCCTGTCAGGGTATGTACACGGCAAACACAATGGCTTGTTTAACCGAAATTTTAGGGATGTCGCTTCCTTATTGTGCATCAAGTTCTGCGGTTTCATCAAAAAAACGAAGAATAGCTTTTGAAAGCGGTATGCAAATTGTCGAACTTATAAAATCCGATACAAAACCGTCTGATATTATTACAAAAGAAAGTTTAACCAATGCTATTACAGCTTCTCTTGCGCTTGGCGGTTCCACGAACACTTTTTTACATCTTCTTGCAATTGCAAATGCCGCAAATATTGATATTACGCTTGACGACTTTGACCGTTTAAGCCGCAAAATTCATCAGATTGTAAAAATCAATCCGTCATCAACTCTTACGATGACAGATTTTCATTATGCAGGCGGAATTCCTGCCGTTGTAAAATCTTTAGACAAAGAACTATATGAAACCGGAACAGTTTCAGGTTTTACAAACAAAGAAATTGCAAAAAATGCCTATATTAATACAGAAATTATTCCGTTGTATGAAAATTCAACTTACACAGAAGCCGGACTCGGCGTACTTTACGGGAATCTTGCAAAAGACGGATGTGTAATCAAGATTTCCGGTGTTTCAGCTGACTGTTACGATTTTGAAGGACGGGCTGCCGTGTTTGACAGTGAAGAAGATGCAATGATTGCCCTTGAAAATGATAAAATAAATGCGGGTGATGTTATCGTAATCCGTTATGAAGGCCCTGCAGGGGGGCCGGGAATGCGGGAAATGCTTGCACCGACATCACTTCTTGTAGGAAAAGGTCTTGGGAAAAAATGTGCGCTGATAACTGACGGAAGATTTTCGGGTGCAACAAGGGGGATTTGTGTCGGGCATATTTGTCCGGAAGCAGCAAAAGGCGGCGTGATTGCGCTTGTTGAAAACGGGGACAAAATAAAAATTGATATCCCGAACAGAAAAATAGAACTTCTTGTATCTGAGGAGGAACTTGAAAAACGACGCAAAAATTTGAAACCGTTTGAACCTAAAATTAAATCCGGATATCTTGCAAAATATGCAAAAAACGTTCAGGACGCAAGCCACGGTGCAATAGTTTAACAAAAATTTTTCAACCCAACAAATCAAAATGATTATCAAAGATAATCGTGCTATGATAATTTTATGAAAGAATTGAAAGATTTTGCCGGAGATATAAATAAATGTTCTAAATGCGGACTGTGCCAGTCTGTCTGTCCGATTTACAAAATTACGGGAAACGACTGCGCTGTTTCAAAAGGCAAATTCGTGATGCTTGAAGGAGTTTTGAAAGGGGATTTAAAACTATCAAAAAATATTGAAAAGTATCTTGATATGTGTTTGAAATGCGGAAAATGCAAAGATTTTTGCCCGAGCGGAATTGATGTGTGCAAAATTTTTAATATTGCAAAACACATGTGTGCAAAAAACACTTTCCAGGGAAAAGTTGAAAAATTTCTTGAAAGCAAACAGGTTTTCGGCAATTTTTTAAAACTGTCCGAAAAGATTTCCGGCATCTTTAGAACATCCGGCGTCACGTATTATCAAACAAAAACCTCAAAAACTAAATTACTTTATTTTAAAGGTTGTGTAAATAAGATTTTCCCGAAAATTGAAAATGATTTAAAAAAAGTTTTCAAAAATCTGGATGCTATATTAATCGAAAAAAATTTTGACTGCTGCGGTCTGCCGTTTTTGTCAGGCGGGAATTACGAAAGATTTGAAGAAGTAAAAAAACACAATCTTGAACTTATAAACGG
This sequence comes from Candidatus Gastranaerophilales bacterium, assembly GCA_944322785.1. Classification (GTDB taxonomy): domain Bacteria; phylum Cyanobacteriota; class Vampirovibrionia; order Gastranaerophilales; family Gastranaerophilaceae; genus Scatenecus. The sequence continues at coordinate 19,385 of CALUPW010000014.1, forward strand.
TGATTTTAATTATATTCTGACAGATTGTGCAAGCTGTGAAAGCACGTTAAAATCATATTTTTCGAAAGCACCGGAAAAAACTGATTGTAAAAAGCCGCCTGAATTCATTAATGCAGCCGAATTTGTGAGTTTACAAAATATCAAATTTAACTATAAAACTCCGGCAAATGTAACTTTTCACAAGCCATGCCATCTGGAAAACGCAGATTTTGTACCGGAACTTTTAAAAAAATGTGAAAATATAAATTATATTGAAATGAAAAACTTTGATGAATGCTGCGGATTTGCCGGCGAATTTGCCATTAAAAATCCTTCCTTGTCAATTGAACTTGCAAAAAACAAGGCAAAAAATATTATTGAAACAGGCGCAGATATTGTTTTAACAACCTGTCCGTCCTGTGTTCTTGGAATAATTGAGGGATATCTGGCACTCGGTTGTTTACATAAACATCCGCCTAAAGTTATGAATATAATGGAATTTCTTGCAAAAGCCGATGAAATAACGAAGGATAATTAATCCTACAGCTGCAATCTGCGTAAATCAGGCAGCGCCCTTCCTGACCAGTTCGGAAGTTCAAAATGAAGATTTGGAACACCGGGGCGGAGCGGATCTATAAAACTTGATTCTCCAATATCAATAACTATTAATTTTCCGTCCCTTTCAACAAAATTGTTAGGGCTTGCATCATTATAATATATTCCCAAATCGTTCATATCTTTTAATTTTTTATTTACATGCCGGACTCCGTTGTGCATAAAATCGGGCATTGTACCTTCTTCAAAATCATAAATCGCCATTTCTGCATCATAATTATAATAATGTAATTTGTTGGCATTTTTACAACCGTTTAAATTAAGATACCTGTCAATCTGAGCATCTACAAACAAAGAATCCCCGCAATATGCCTCTGTGATTTGCGCACGGGTGTTTGGAAAATGTCTGAAAGATTTAGCCTGAACCTTCATTATATAAGGTTTTGATGCCTGTTGAGATTCAGGATTTACTACCTGAACAATGTAAGGAATTTTACTTGAACTGCCGTCAAATAACGGTGTTGCCTCTATATTATGATAATTCCACGGGAATATTTTTGTTTCTCCTTTATGAAAATCCAGACCTGCCAGATGATCTGCAAAATCTTTAAAATTATTTATAAACTTAAATTCTTCAGGCGGTTCTCCAAACTGTATGGGATAAAATCTGTTCTTCATTGCAAAATAATGCCAGTTAGGAGATATTTTTACAAGCTCATCAAGGTTTGCTGCGTTTTTAAACAAATTTTCCGCATATTTTGCATATGCAGTATAATATCCGCCCTCCTCCTGAAGCCACTCAGTCAAATTTCTTGAGCCACCGATTTTATCTTTCAACATTCTGGTTATTTGAAGACTTTCCCGAGGATTTGCAGTAACTTCTTTTATAAAAATCTGCGATAATTTTTCATCAGATGTTATGGCAAATAAAAATTCCTTGAAATTTGCCGCATCATCGTAAGTTTTTTGTAAAAAATCAACAAATCCCATTCCGGAATTATGAAATTTTTCATATAAAAAAGTATCTTCCGGATTTTTTATCTTAAACGGAATTAATTTTTCGCTGCTGCTCAAATTTTTGATAATCTGTTTTAAATTATTTTCATAATCTATCTTTGATGCAATCTGTGCATTTTTAAGCTTTGTTATGTTCCGTCCGTTTATTACTGCATAAGTTGTTGCAGCTGCAAATCCCAGAACTGAAAGACCCGAGGTAAGCAAAAGAGCATTTTCCCTTAAATTTTTTTTATCCTCTTTACTTTTATTTTCCTTTGTTCCGGACGCTTTAAATACCGCTTGATTGTAATTTGTAACCGGTAAAATTTTCATACATTTATAATATCCGAACAAATTATTTTTTGTTGCTTAAAAAAAGGATTGTTACAATAAGTAACAATCCCTTTTATATTTCAAATATTTTTAACTACTTACCTAGTTCATTTGCCTTATCTGCAGTTTGTTTGATTACATCTTCAAAAAGTTTGCCAGAATTTTCCTCATTCATTACAGAAATTCCCACAAATGTACAGCCGCCTTTTGTTGCGACATTGTCTATCAATGTCTGTACAGGAATTTGACCTCTGTTAAAAACCATTTTAGCCGAACCCAGTGCAGTTTGTACGGCAAGAAGAAGCGACTTTTCATATTCAAGCCCCAATTTTTCACCTGCACGTGCCATATCTTCAATGACTTTATAAAAAAACGCAGGTCCCGAACCTGAAATTGCAGTTACTATATCCATTTGCGATTCCTCAACCTCTGTTACTTTTCCGACTGAACAGAGAAGATTAATTACAAATTCAACATCTTCATCCCTTGCATATTCACCTTTTGCAACTGCACACATACCTTCATTTACAAGAGCCGGAGTATTCGGCATTACTCTGATTACCCGTGCTTTCGGAACAATTTTATTTATGGTTTCCGTTGAAATTCCTGCCGCTATTGAAACAATAAGTTTGTCAGGTGTTATCTCATCTTTTATTTCATCCAAAACCATACGCACATAATTAGGTTTTGTTGCAATAAAAATTACATCACTGTCAATTGTCAATAGCCTGTTGTCAGTTAAAACTTCAATACCAAGACGATTTTGTGCCAACTCCGCTATTTCACAATTGATTTCCGAACCTTTAAGATGGAATTCTTTTCCGCAATCTGCAGATTTTATCCCGAGAATTATTGCACTTGCCATTTTGCCGCAGCCGATAAAACCGATATTTTTTAAAGATTTGTTCATATTATTTAACCTGCCCCTCTTGTTCTGTTGACTAATTAGTTTTTTTCATTTAACATTTGAATTATACGACAAATATTAATTTAAAGGAATAAAAAAATGAGACGTACACTAGAAGGAACTAAAATTAAAAGACAGCATGTAAGCGGTTTTAGAGCAAGAATGGCAACCCCCGGCGGACGTGAAGTTTTGAACAGACGCCGTGCAAAAGGCCGCCACAGATTAGCAATCCAGGCTAAAAAACGTGCATAATTGCATATTTTAGAACAAAATTAAAAAAATAAATTACACAGCAGGTCGAAAATAGCGGCGTGCTGTGTTGTTGCGAATAAATTATGTTACCGAAACAATACCGATTAAAAAATAAAGCTGCATTTTCTGCCACCTACAGAATAAAAAACTCATTTCATAAAGGCGGCGTAACCCTCTTTGCAGGTATTAAGAAAAAAGAAAATTGTCCTACACGGGCAGGTTTTGTTGTTTCTAAAAAAACGCACAAACGAGCAGTCAAAAGAAACCGGCTAAAACGATTGATGCGAGAATGTTACAGACTGCTTTTAAAATCCGGCAATACAGGCAATGCCGGAGAATACCTTTCATTAATTTTTGTTGGAGGCGAAGGTGCTCTTGATAAAAACTTTTTTGAGATGCAGAATATTATAAAAAAACTGTTGGAGCGGTTATAATGCTTGAAGGGATTTATGTTGAAAGAGTTTTAATGCATCCGACAATACGCCCGTATCCGCAACAGCCGCAGGAAACATCAGGTGTTACCTTAGGTTCGGAGGCAATCTACAGATATGCACTTGAAGAAAGCGATTATCCGACGTTAACAATTGCAGATTATCTTTTTGACGGGGAAATGGATTTTATCCCGCCCGGACATTATGAACTTGCGCTTTCTGATGAGTGGGATTTTTTTATTTTACTTCAGAGTAAAAAACCTGTTGCTCTGATTCCTGTTGTTAAAGTTGAGGAAGATGAATCTGAAAAAGACCGTCTTGCAGATCCACAAAACAAAAAACGTATTAAAAAAGAAGAAAAACAAAGAAAAAAGATTAATGAAAAACGTGCAAAAGTCGGAATGCCGCCGGACAAAGAAGATATTTTTATGGAAGCATCCATTGAATATGTAGAAGACGGACATTATTACAGGATAAAATATGTACGAGGGACAATAAAGGCGTGGGGAGTAATTAAAAGATAAATAATAAAAAACATTTCAGGTACTTGATTTTTGATTTTCAGCGTTTAATAATGTAAATGTCGGAAGATTATGTCCGGCTTTACAAAATATAACGCGGGATGGAGCAGTCTGGTAGCTCGTCGGGCTCATAACCCGAAGGTCGTTGGTTCAAATCCAGCTCCCGCAACCATTTATCAAAAGAGGGTTTCAAGTTTTTTGAAGTCCTCTTTTTCATAAAAAGTTGGATTGGACAGAATGTAATAAAGTGAGTGTAATTTAACGACCGGTTTTATTTGTACGGATACTTTGATTATTTTGGACAGCCCGCTCTGCGAGGGCGTTTTCAGGTCGGAAAATTAAGTCTACCAAAAAAATCAAACTGCCGAAATGGACTTTTTTCGGACTGTACGGATAGTTTGATTTTTTCTTAATATAGCTGGGTTTAGCACCGTTTTTAAGGTGTACGGATAGTTTGATTATTTTGGTATAGTCCAGTTGTGCAAGGAATTAAAAAATTAACACAAGGTTGTAAAGTAACATATAAAATGACTACAAACGAATAGGTCGGAAATTTAATTAAGATAGGTATGAATGGCAAATTATA
>CALUPW010000015.1 GCA_944322785.1 Candidatus Gastranaerophilales bacterium
GTTCCTGCAACAGCAGCAGGTCGTGCAGTACTTTATGCAAAATAGATACCATAATATAAGTTAGTTTTTTTAAACTAAACTATTTGTTATAATTCTCGCCTTGGCTCACCCAGGGCGATTTTTTTATGCCTAAGGCGGCGTCGGATGTTACAATTGAGCCGCTGTCACCTCCGACAGACATTCCCCGACATTCGGACAGACCACTATACGTCACTCCAGACTCCGATCCGGAGTCTATTTCAAGTCATTGAAATTTTATGCCTCCGGCGGGTCTTGCGCAGACGGCGGTCGCTTTGTCAGCAAAGCGACGCAAACTACGACCTTATGCTCCGTTCGCTAATCAATTGTAACCGTTTCACTCTAGCAAGTGAACTCGCTTACGCTCAAACAACACTTGCTTTGATGCTGTGAAACAGAACATTGATTGCTCACTTCGCAGAGGTCGATTTATTAGATAGGAGTCATTGCGGCTCATTGTACCCACCAATACGTCACTCCGGTCTCCGAGCCGGATTCTATTCATTTCAATCAATCCGCCACGATAGCGGAGTGAACAATAATTGCAGGCGAGGCAAACATCAAAGGCGGGTATTGTTTGAGCGGAGCGAGTTTACCCGCCTTGATACCGAGCCTTGCAGATTATTAGTGAACGGAAGCGTGCTGGCTGGTTTTGCGGCACTTTTGCCACCAAAAGTGCCAAAATAATAAGAATTGATAGATTCTGAATCAAGCTCAGAATGACGTTGACGAAGCCAGTCGGCGCCCACGGCGGCTCAGAAGTGATATGGCATCGGGGCTACCCCAGAAGTTCAAGAATTTCAGGCAGAATTTTATTTACATCTCCCACTATGCCGATGTCTGCAACGTCAAATATCGGTGCGTTTTCATCCCAGTTGATTGCAATTATTTTTTCACTGTCTTTCATGCCCACAATATGCTGTATTGCCCCTGAAATTCCGCAGGCTATATAAACTTTCGGGCGAACGGTTTTTCCTGTCTGGCCGATTTGGATGCTTTTGTCTGCAAGTCCAATATCTACGGCAGCACGGCTTGCTCCGACTGTTCCGCCGAGTTTTCCGGCAAGTTTTTTAAGCAGTTCAAACCCTTCTGTTGTACCCATTCCACGTCCGCCTGCAACGATTATTTCCGCACTGTCAAGTTCATTAAGTTCGTTTTCAAGAGTCTTTACAAAATCCAGTATTTCCACTTTTGAATGTTCGGGAAGATTACCGGTTGTTTTTTTGATAAATTCTGTTTGCCGAACTGCATTTTCGCTCATTGGTTTAAAGACTTTCGGGCGCACTGTTGCCATTTGCGGAAGGGTTTTGCACAAAATCGTCGCCATTAGTTGACCCCCGAATGTCGGACGGGTTGCGGCAAGAAGTCCTTTTTCATTAATATCAAGGTCTGTACAATCTGCTGTCAAGCCCGTATGGAGTGCCGAAGAAATTCTTGGTGCAAGATCCCGTCCCTGATTTGTTGCGCCTATAAGCATTATTTCAGGTTTTATTTCTTTTACAAGTTCAATTGCGATTCCGGAAAAAGTTTCGGTGTCATAGTTTTTAAATTTTTCGTTTTCGTATATATAAACCCTGTCTATTCCGCTGTTTACAAATCCGTCACGGTAATCTTCAAGCATATCAGGTTCGGTGATAAGAAGCGCTGAAATCTCGCAATTGCCCAGTTTCTTTGAAAGTTCAAGAGCTTTGTTTGCAAGTTCAAAAAACACGGTGTGAATGTATTTATCCCGTGTGACTTCTGCGTATAATAAAATCCCTCTGTTTTCACTCATTGACGCCTGCCTTAAATTCGTTTATTTTTTCCAATACCAGTTTTGCTGTATTTTCGTCTGCATAAATTTTTTCGCATGTATGTGTAACTATCGGACGAAATGCTTTGCTTACATAGGTAGGGGAACCTTTTAGTCCGGCATCTTCCGGCGCCAATCCGATATCATCAATTGTAAAGGTCTTTATTTCTGTATTTTGGGCTTTTATGTATCCGTTGATTTTTGCCCGAGAGGGTTCTGTTGTATCCTGAAGCATGCAAATCAGTGCGGGAAGTTCGCATTTTACGGTTTCAATACCGTCATCAGCCTGGCGTCGCACGACAATATAGTTTTCCGTTACTTCGACAAGTTCTTTTACAAAAGTTACTTGCGGCAGGTTAAGATGATTGGCTATACTGGGGCCTGTTTGTGCCGTGTCCCCGTCAATTGCAAATTGTCCGCAGATTACAATATCAAAGTCGGGTACTATTGTTTTAATTGATTGGGCAAGGGTTTTTCCGGTTGCATAGGTATCTGCTCCCGCAAATTTTCTGTCGCTGATAAGAGCGGCTTTGTCAACCCCGAGGGCAATTGTTTTTCTGAGCATTTCCTCCGCTTGAAGCGGGCCCATTGTCATGGCGGTGATTTCCGTATTTTTAATTATGTTTTTTATGTGAAGCGCCGCCTCAATTGCATAAACATCATACGGGTTAATGATGCTTTCAACCCCTTCCCGTCGGATTGTATTATGTTCCGTCCATTTGATATCGGATGTGTCCGGAACCTGTTTAATGCAGAGTGCGATTTTCATAAATTGTCACTATTTCTTCTTTTGTGCTGCCTGACGTGAATTCGCTGACAACAATGCGTTATATGCCATTATGTACATTGAACATTTTTTTACGCTCGGAATGTACCAGCTGCACCGGTCCTGTGTGCAGACCATATCTATACCAGTTCCGATACTTAATACGGGACAAAACGGAATATCTTTTTTTACAGCCATGACTCTCTCCTATTTCTATTTTTGCAGTGATGCTTGTTTTAAAAGGTTACAATTTTCATCACGTTTTTTCTCTTGATCTTTGTAAATTCGTGTTCTGTTTATTACCTCATCAAAATCAATTTTATGAGCGTCAAAATCCGGACCGTCAACACAGGCAAATTTAACTTCACCGCCGACCGTAACACGGCATGCTCCGCACATTCCGGTTCCGTCAACCATAATCGGGTTCATGCTGGCTTCTGTGTATATTCCTTTGTCACGGGTCATGTTTGCGACCGCTCTCATCATCGGCATAGGACCTACCGCAATTGCATAGTCAACTTTTTCCCGATTCATGATTTTTTCCAATACCTGGGTAACGAATCCTTTTTCACCCATTGTGCCGTCGTCTGTTGTTATATATAATTCGCTGCAGGCATCTTTCATTTTGTCTGCCCAGAATATAAGGTTCTTTGTTCTTGCGCCCATTATCATATAAACTTTGTTTCCCGCTTCTTTAAAAGCTTTTGCGATTAAATAGCAAGGGGCAGCTCCGTATCCGCCTGCCAGACAAACAACGGTTCCGTATTTTTTTATGTGGGTCGGCTTGCCAAGAGGTCCGACTATATCCGGAAGTTCATCTCCTACCTTTAGTTCTGCCAGTTTTTTAGTCGAATAGCCGACAGCCATAAATACCAATGTCAATTCGCCTTTTTCACGGTCAAAGTCAGCAATTGTTAACGGTACTCTTTCTCCGTTTTCTTCTGCTCTAAAAATAATGAATTGTCCTGCCTGAGCATTACGGACAACATAAGGTGCCTCAATTTTTATTTCGTATTGATTCGGGCAAATTTCTTTTTTGGCTAAAATCTTATATCCCATTTGTAATTCTCTCCTATAAATCTTAATTTTATTATACTACAAAAAATATTACGGGAAAATTCTTCATTATTTTTAATATACTAAACTGTAATATAAGTATATTCAGGTTTTGCCTCAAGTCTTTTTTCAATTTCCTCAAATGTCAAAAGCCCTTGCGTTGCACCGAACTCGGAAACTACGCCCGCTGAATTTACTGAGGCATACATCAAAGATTTGCCGATATTTTGTTTTGTTCGACCCAATGCTGCGCAGAAGGTTGAAGCAAACGCATCACCTGCGCCCAGTGTTGAAACAACCGGCCCGTCAAAGACAGGGCATTGATAAAATTTCAGCCCGTCGTATGCATAAGCTCCGTATTTTCCGTCAGTTATAACAATTATTTGATAGGCTCTAACTTTCAGTTTTTTTAACATTTCTTTGACATCCGGATGAATCGGTTCATCTGAAAATTTTTCGTCACGTGTGTCCGGTCTTACCTGAATTTGTGTTGCAAGAGATGCTTCTTCTTTATTCATAACAACAATTGATGCGTTTTCAAGAATTTTTTTAAGATAGTTAAATCCTTTTTTAATGCTTGTAGAGCCTGCGTTAAAGCATACATAAACATTGTTATCGTTTGCAAAAGTTGCTATATCATCAAGAACTTTTGTGCTGTCGCCGTTCATTGGTGCGATATAAAGCAATTTAGCATTTTTTATTGCATCAAAATTTATGTCTGATTTTTGAATAAGAGCGTTTGCGCCGCGGTGTGCAAGAACGGTTCTATCTCCTTGAAAGCTTACCAGAATAATTGAAAAACCCGTGCTTAAGTTAGGGTCTTGCACAATGTTTGATAAATCAACGTTTTTATCTTTAAACGATTCCATAACACCGGCTGAATAGATGTCATCACCGATTTTAAAGATTGCACTTGTTTTTAGTCCGAGATTTGCAAAGTTTACTGCCGTATTTACCCCGCCGCCGCCGACCTGAGATGTGAAGTCCGTTATTTCAACTTTTGCACCGTAGGGATAGCTCATAAATTCGGATTTTTTATTTTTTGTATAGACTGATACAATGTTTGCATCATCACTTTCGACAAATACATCCATTGTTGCACTTCCGATTGTTATAACATCACACATATTTTATCCTCCAGTTGTTTTTATCATAGCATAAAGATATGAATTTTGCGGATTTAAAAAGTGTTATTGAATTTGGGCAATAAAAAACGGACACAAAAATTTCTTTTAATGTCCGTTTTTTTTTTTATTAAATAGTATTGTTATCTATTGATTCAAAAGTTGAGCTTTTTCTTCTTCTGTTACACCTTTGATTGTAAGATTTACTCTGCCTTTGTCATCAATTTTGATAATCTTAACGATTACTTCATCACCGATTTTTACATGCGGTTCAATTGACTCAATTCTTTCGTTGCAGATTTGAGAGATGTGAACCATGCCGTCTTTGCCGCCGCAAAGTTCAACAAATGCACCAATCGGAATTATTCTTACGACTCTGCCCTTCATAATCATTCCGACTTCAGGCTTAAATGTAAGTTCTTTAATCATACGTTTTGCGATTTCTGCACCTTCCTGATCGTTTGATGTAATCGTTACAACGCCGCTGTCCTGAATGTCGATTTCGGCTCCGGATGCATCAATAATCGCACGGATTTGTTTTCCGCCCGGTCCGATTACTGTTCCGATATCTTCAACAGGAATTGTCATTGTTGTAATGCTCGGTGCAAACGGAGAAAGATGATCTGCAGGTTTGGTAATTACCTTTCTCATTTCACCTAAGATATGAAGTCTGCCTTCTTTTGCCTGAGCAAGCGCACGGCGCAAAGTATCATTTGCAATTCCTTTTGCTTTCATATCCATTTGAAGAGCTGTAATTCCGTCGTCATTTCCTGTTACTTTAAAGTCCATATCGCCGAGGAAGTCTTCAATGCCCTGAATATCTGTCAAAACAACAGGTTCTCTACCTTCTTCGGTAATCATCCCCATTGCGACGCCGCCTATCATACATTTTACGGGAACGCCGGCGTTCATCAAAGCCATTGATGAACCGCAGGTTGAAGCCATTGAGGTTGAACCGTTGGATTCAAGTACGTCTGAGGTTACACGGATTGTGTAGCCGAATTCTTCCTGAGAAGGAAGAGCCGGAACGTTTGCACGTTCTGCAAGGTTGCCGTGTCCGACTTCACGTCTTCCGGGGCCTCTAAGCGGTTTTACTTCGCCGACTGAAAATCCCGGGAAGATGTATTTGTGCATATAAGTTTTTTCAGTTTCCGGATCAACTCCGTCAAGTTCCTGTTTCATTCCGGGGCCTGCAAGAGTTGCAACTGAAAGAACTTGAGTTTGTCCTCTTGTAAATACGGCGGAACCGTGTGCTCTTGGAATTACGCCTACTTCGCACCAGATAGGACGGACATCGTGCGGTTTTCTTCCGTCTGCACGGACACCTTCATCCAGAATCATTGTACGCATAATTTTCTTTTCTGCATTTTTAAATTCTTCCGCTACAAAGTCAATTCCTGTTTCTTCAATGATTTTTTTGATGTAATCATCTTCAGGAAGTGCATCAATTTTTTCTTTTACAAGAGCTTTTGCTTCCTCAAGTTTGTTTTGTCTGTATTCTCTGTCAAAGTTGTGGTATGCATCATAAATCATATCATGAGCGGTTTCGTCAATGATTTTCTTGATTTCTGAAGTATCGTATGGATTTACGAATTCTTCTCTAACAACTCCGCATTGTTTTGCAAATTCAACCTGAGCATCGCATTGTTTTCTGATTTCGTTTTGTGCAAATTCAACGGCGTTCATGATGTCGTCTTCTGTTACGAATTTGCATCCTGCTTCAACCATAATTACGCTGTCATGAGTTCCTGCAACAACGATGTCGAGATCAGATTTGTCAGCCTGATGGTGAGTCGGGTTTGCTATCATATTACCGTTTTCATCTCTTGATACTCTTACTGCTCCTATTGGGCCTTCAAACGGTGCGCCAGAAAGCATCAATGCGCATGATGCTCCGAGCATTGCAAGGGTATCAGGTTGATTTTGCTGGTCGTAGCTGAATAGTTGAGCTACGATTTGAATATCGTTTCTGTAACCTTTCGGGAACAGAGGTCTTATCGGTCTGTCAATCAAACGTGAAACAAGGATTGCTTTATCGCTTGCCTTGCCTTCGGAACGGTTGTAGCCGCCGGGGATACGTCCGATTGAGGACATTCTTTCTTCATAGTCAATTAACAATGGGAAGAAATCAATTCCGACACGGGGTTCTTTTGATACAACGCAGTGTACAAAAAGCATTGTGTCACCGCATCTTACGGTAACTGACCCGTTTGTGGATTTTGCATACTTCCCGGTTTCAACTGTAACGGTTTTTCCGCCGATTTCCAGTTCAAAATTCTTTGTTTCCGGTATTGTCATAATTTTCCTTTCCTGCCGGCTTTAATCGTTTAACTTCCGCTTCTGCCGGCTTTTTGCGGGACTTAGAAACATTACCCGCTTATTTGTTATACACTTCTGTTTGTTCAAGATTATTATACCGCAAACAAAAATTCATGTGAAGGGTGGCATGTGTGGTGTAAAAAATATTTATATCGTTACCACGGGTAGTCATCTTTTATTTCCCAGTTGTCCGTCATGATGAGCGCAGCGCAAAAAATGCCGTCTATTTGACAGCCTCGATCATTACTTTTAAGAAGATAATTTCTGTCGTAATCGTCTGTTTGAAATTCTCCAGCCAGATTTCCAACCCCGTATGGCAGAACTCCGTTTGCCGGCTGTACGGAAAACATAAATATATCCCGTCCGTATTTATTAGGCTTTTTTAGTCCGTTAATATCGACAATTATTGTAATAAATAAGGTGACATTATCACCTCCTGTTGAGGATGGTTCAATAGCAAGCAGAGTTCCGTCAACTAAAACGATTTTTGAGGCAGTTGTAAAGCTGCCAAAAACATCGCATTCTCGTCCGTCTTTAAGACAGTGGGTGTGATAATCCTCAGGAAACTCGGTTTTGTCGTAATCCGTTATAATTTTATAATAAGGTTTTATATATCTTTCGGAAAATTCTTTGCCGTCAAGTGAAAAATCCCAATATTGAACGGATTCATAATCCGCTTCCGCACGGCGATGTGCCTGCTGCATAAGAGAGTAAACTTTTTTAAGCTGCATTGCCGTTTGTTTTTTCTGATAATTCCCGACTAATGAAGGCAGTGTCATAGCGGCGACTATTCCGATTATGCCGAGGGTTATAAGGACTTCTGCCATTGTAAACGCTTTTTTAGTCATATTCTTCTCTCCTCTCATATATGGGATGAAACAATATAAAGCATAACGCTATAATCCCAAATATGGAACAAAATATTAAGAGAAAAGGTTAAATCTTTACAATGGACGAAAAAGGAAAAGAATATTGTAAAATGTTCGGAACCGCATTAAGAAGTCTCCGTATTGAATACACAAATAAAAGTTTGTGTATGTTTGCCTATGAAAATGATGTTCCAAGATCAACTCTTTCCCGTATTGAGATGGGTACTAACGAGGCTCAGCTTGTGACCCTCAAAAAAATAGCCGAAGGGTTTGGCTGGTCACTGGCCGAGTTGTTTTCCGAAATCGAAAAACGTATTCCTAATGATTTTAAAATTTTTGATGATGAACATTATTGATTGTAAATTTCTTTTAGCACTTTAACGTCATATTTTGTTATATTAAGACATTTGGCTGTTGTCGGATTCATGATTGCATAGGGTTCATTTGTGTGCAGAAGTCCTATTGCATGTCCGATTTCATGCCGCATTATTTTGGTTAAATCAAGGTTTGAGAGTTTGATTGTGCTTAAATCCGAAAATTTTGCAATTTCAATTCGAGCGTGGACAAAATACCCGTCCGCATCAATATTCGGATACGTCAAACCAACGGCACGTTCTGCTTTATCCGAAACTTTATCCATAAATTTTACAACAATATCTGCTTCCTGTTCATTTTCAATAAATTCAAACTCAACAGTTTTGTTAGTTGCGGATTCCCAGTCGCCAAACGCCCTTTTCATCAGATATGCGTTTCGGTTTTCTTCTATATATACGGTTATCGGCATCTCTTTCCAGCGTCCCATGCCTTCTGCAGAATATGCGTAATTGGTAATCATTAATAGTGCAAATAGTGTTAACAAAAATTTTTTCATTATTTAATCTCCGTTAATAAAGTTCCAGCAAATTTTTAATATCTTCATCAATTATGCTTTGTCCCGGCAATACATACGGGAACATTATACTTTTTTGATTTTTAGAGTGCGGAAGCCCGAGTGCATGACCGATTTCATGTCTTATTACAATTTCAAGTTCGGGTTTGGAAAATCTTCTGCCTGACGGCGAAAACAATCCGATATCAATTCTTGATTTGTAAATGTTGTTTACGCCCATTTGAGCATTTGTCCGTCCGACTGTGTTATCCGTAAAATTTCTAACAAGTCTTACCGTAATATTGGCATATCCTCTGTGAGGTTTTGTGACAAATTTGAAACGGACTTCTTCATCTGTTTTTTCTTCCCAATCTGCAAATCCTGCCTTTATCATATCAGAGTAGTTGCCGGTATTGTCCAGATATACTCTTATCGGCATTCTGCTCCAGCCGCGTTCAATTTTTGCCCATGCATCGTCGCCTGCAAAAGCCGGAATTGCGCTTGTTATTAAAAATAAAAGCAGTATAAATAATTTTTTTATTTTATTTGTACAATTTATAAATCTCATTAATTGAATCCTGCGTTATTTTGTATCCGATTTTAACCTGAGCCTGCATAACACTGTTCGGGGTGTTCGTATGTCCGATAAGTCCTATGGCATGCCCGACTTCATGCTGCATTAAAGGTAAAAGCAGCTCGGGTGTTGCTTTATAACCCTGAATAGTTAACAAACCCATATCTATATGCGCTTTTGTAAAATATTTGCCGCTATATGAATAGCTTGTTAATGATTTTCGTTTGTTTGGCGAATAACTTACGGTAATGTCTGCTCCGGGGCAGGAGTTTGCTGTCAAAAAGTTAAATGTTACTCTATCTTTTATAGCCTTTTGCCATGATTGAAATGCCTGCTTCATTATATTTGAATTGGAACCAGGCGGAAGGCAAACCAGAAGCGGTTTTTTATTCCATTTTATATTTGCGCTGTATCCTGCTGGCACTGCCGTAAAAAGAAATATACAAAGCAAAAGTACTTTAAAAATTGTTTTATTCATAACCAACCTTCTCATCTTATTTTAGTCTACACACATGTATTCAGGCGTAATACCCCCTGATTAATTAAAGTTCTGATATCACATAACAAGATTAAAAATGCATATCAAAACTCGGCGGCATTCCGTTCATTTTTTCATCTTCCATCCGCATTGCAGAACCTATTGTAAAACTTTCCGCAAATATTTTGTTTATCTGGAAGTTTATGTCACCGTTAAATACAGGCTCGCCTTCTTCTAAAAATTTGAAAAGCGGTTCAACCGGCGCTTTTGCGATATTGCCTAAAGTGCTTCCTGCCTGTTGTAAAGTTTTTTCACCGATTTCCGGCACCTTAATGTTCATTCCGAACGGTTTGTAAGGCCGGTTAAACGAAAATTGTGCATCATTCATTGTTCTATACCCTAATGTTTTTACAATTTAGTTATCGGCATATTTTTTTTATAGTTTAGATTTTTGAATAAAAACTTTACGTTTGTTAATATTTCATTTTAATAATGCTTAAAATAAAATATTTGATTTTCCGTTTAAAAAATGTTAATATAAAATTCGTAGAAATATAAAGGAGCTTAAAAAGTATGGAAACTATTGGTATTACTGCATTTCAGGGGGGGGGGGGCAACCCGTAAAACAGCTCCTGACAGCGATTTAACATATTATCACCCTGAACTTGACTCAGGGTCTGTTAATGCTGATAAAAACAGACTCCGGCCCGGGGGCCGGAGTGACCAACCTAGCCGAAAAGCAGCATTCACCATGGCAGAAGTGCTTATAACTCTCGGCATAATCGGAATAATTGCCGCTATGACTTTGCCTGCCGTTATCGGCAAGTATAAAATGCTTACTTACGAGGTTGCTTTTAAAAAACAGTATTCTCTTCTTCAAAATACAATGAATCTTTTAACTGTGGAAAACGGTACTAATAAGTGTTATACGTATTATCCAAAAGGTTCTCACGCTTATAAAACCTTCACTGACGATTGCGCCTTTTTTGAACAAGAGCTTGCGAAAAAATTAAATCTTAACAAATTGTCTAATGAGGATTTTAAAGATAAATATGCTAAAAAAGAAGATGTATTGGCTCGAGGCGGAGAAGCTGTAAATACAAATTGCAGTTATGATTGGCAGTTAGAGATATCAAATCCTTATTTTTCCAAGGACGGAGCTATTTTTATGTTTAGCAGTCAGTATATGTTACTAGATGTAAATGGCGAGCGGGGACCAAATCGATGGGGATATGATTTATTTTTCCTCAGCTGGTCAAACCATAACAAATATGAGGATGCCTCAAGCAATCTTTTGTTGACAGATGAGTTCTGTTCAATAATTGAAAAAGGCGGAAAATTTCCGAGAACTATTTTAAAAAATCAGAAAATCAATTCCGATTCAAACCATGCGGTGTGGGACTAACCGGTTAAACTTTAGAATTCAGTTTGGATGTATCAATAATCACGCCGCTTTCTTTTTGAAAGGCTTTTATCATGCGAAGCAGTGTGGTTTTATCAAGATTGTGGTGTTTTACTTCATCTATCAATTCATCAAAATATTTTTGATGATTTTTTTTGCTGAACTGGATTACAAACATTGACAAATCACCGTTGGAGCGGCGTCCGTTGTCACGTTCGCAGGAAAGTGCGTAATTTGCGATGTCGTTGGCTCCGTTTAAAGATTTCGGTCGTATATGTTCAATTGTTACGATTGACGGCCGCAAAAGATTGTAGGCAATGGCTTCCGAGTCTGCAAACTGGTGTTTCGCAATAAATGCGTTGGTGCTTGTTTCCGAATTCGGCAGGCGGTGAAGCAGGGAGAGTATTTTTTGTTTAACTTTATTATTTGGTATCTCATCAAGCATTTGCCAGAGACTCCGGGCAAGAGATTTGTTGCTGAATTTAACCTTTACCGGTTTCCTTTCAATTGTTTTTGATGCTGTATCGCACAAATCAATGATATCTGCCCTGTTTAAAATTTCTGCATATTTTCTCATTTCATCAATAAGCATAAGCTGTAAGTCTTTTTTGGTAAGTTTTGATGAATCTACATCTCTTACATTGCAGAGTTTTAATATTTTTTCGGCGAATTTGTTGTTTAGCGGCATTTTATCCATGAATATCGGATGGGTTAAAGGTTCTGAAAGTTTCAGAATTTTTGACGCCAAATGAGAATCTTTTACGGAAGAGCAGATTCTTTTGGTTTTATATATAAATTCTTTTGCGTTAAAGTTGTCCGGAATATATGATTTTTCCTCCAGTCTGTAGCGGGAGATTTTAATTAGATTTTGATAATGTTTTCTCATATTTTGCGGAATTTTATGTGAAAGTCCGTAAAGTTGATTTAAGATAGGCACTTGTTCTTTTAAAAGCTCGTGGTTGGCTTTAAAATAGAGTTTTTTTATAGCCTCTGACAAATGTATATCAGGATAGTCAAATGCCATTAACGTAATCTTTTTTAAGACTTCTTTTTCCGTCGGATGAAGATAGTCGATATAGTTGAACATTTCCTGTGCAAAATATCTTATGGGAGCAGAAAATATTCCGCTCTTTTTTAGTTCGTCAATTCTTTTATTGCTCAGCATCGGGCGTCCGCAATAGATACAGTGAATTTTTTTGCGGTTAACCAGATTTTTCAAATCCCCTCCGCTCATTATTGCGGTAAAAGATATATCAGGACTGCTTTTTATAAAAACGTCGTTTTGCGGAATAAATAATTTATTCCGTGAATAATCATACTGATTATTCACACTGTTTTGCCTTTTCAGAGCGATATTGTTAAATGAAAAAATATTAATTTTGGGGCACTGCATATTATATTAACCCTTGTAAATAAAATTTTTGCCGGTTTGTAAAGAAAAATAACATTATGACTATCCCATCGGCGGAGGCTGAATATATAAAGGTTTAAGTTTGTGCCAGTCGCAATCGGCATTTTCGGCTTTTTTTATGACAAGTTCCGCAAGAGTTTCTCCAAGCGGAAGATTGAGCGATTGATATGAAACTCCGCCAAGAATTGGCACCAGTTTGTCGTCAGTTAAAATGTCAAAAGCACCTTCATTAATTATTTCTTTAACCTTATCAAGCGGAACAGCACCTTTAATTTCGTTGTCATAATAAAGGTATGCCATATTTTTTCTGGCATCAAGAGCCGTTAAAATTTGTTTTTCTGTATTTTTGAATTTTTTATATGCATTTGAGAGTATTTCAAGACTTGAAACACCTGCGGCTTTTATATTAAGCTGCTGTGCCATTACTCTTGCTGTTGTTGTGCAGGCACGGATTCCGGTAAAACTCCCGGGACCTGTGTTTATTCCGATTAATGATAAATTTTCAGGTTTGATGCCATGTTTGTTAAGTGTTTTTTCAATTGTAGAAATTAAAAAAGCACTGTGATATTTGGAATCGTGATTTTCAATTATTTCAGACGACAAAATTTCATCGTTCTTTTGAAGCACAACATACATTTTATCAAGACAGGTATCAAAACATAAAATATATTGATTATCCATTTTGCAACCCTTTTATAATTTTCAAATTTTCATCACCGAAGGCTTCAAACGAATATTTTCTTGAATCATCCTCCTGATAAGTTACATTAATTTTTATATGATTAAAAGGAATTTCATCCTCGGAAAATTCAGCCCACTCGACAAAAGTAAGCCGATTTCCGTCGCTGTATTCCCTCAATTCATCCACAATAGTTTTAACGCCTTCGTTTTCAAGTCTGTACAAGTCAAAGTGATAAATCGGAATTTTCGCCGTATGGTATTCATTTAATATAACAAAGCTCGGGCTTGTAACTTTTTCTTTCACCCCTAGGGCTTCTGCCGCAAGTTTTACAAATGCTGTTTTGCCTGCGCCGATTTCGCCGTAAAGGCTTACAAAACATCCGTTTCGTGCCAGATTTGCAAAACGTGTCGCAAGCTCTTTTGTGTCATCTAACGTATTACAAATTTTTTCATAAACATTATTCATCGGTTTTTATAATTATCCTGTTTCGTCCTGTTTCTTTTGCCTGATAAAGTGCTTTATCTGCTTCTTTTAGCAAATCTCCGGCATTATCCGAAGGTTTAAGCTCGTATATACCCAAACTTATTGTAACATCAATAATTTTATTTGGCATTTCATGATTAATTTTTGATAAGTCAATTTTTTTATTTTCAACAGCCTGCCTCAAACGTTCTGCAACCATAACGGCTTCCTCTGTTTTTGTAAAAGGAAGAAGAATTGCGAATTCCTCACCACCGTATCTTCCTGCAACATCGTATTCACGGAGCTGAGAGCGCATTGTTTTGGAAACCGTTTTTAATACAAGATCTCCTGCGGCATGTCCGTAGATATCATTTATTCGTTTAAAAAAGTCAATATCAATCATAATTGCGCAGAGCGGAGTTTTTTGACGTTTTGCTTTTGCCGTTTCCTGTTTTATGCGTTCTTCCAGCTGGCGTCTGTTATAAAATCCTGTCAGTGCATCAAGCGTTGCGTGTTTTAAAATTTCCGCATAGACATTTGCACGGTTTATGGTTGCGGAGGATTGTTTTGCAAGCTGTTCCAGATAATTGACATCAGTTTCGGTTATGTCGTCACCGGTACTTTTGGCGGCAATACATCCAAGTATCCGGTTTTCATTCACAAGCGGAAACAATCCTGTTTTTCCGTTATTTAAAATTATTGATTTTGGAGTATCCTCAAGATTATCCAGAAAGGCAGTAATTCGTTTGTCATTGCAGTTTGACGGCCACATAAGTTCAAACTTTGCGTCATTTTTAACGAAAATATAAACAAGAAGATCGGTCATGAATTTGTCAATCATTTCGCCGATAAGCGGGATTATATAGCTTAATTCGTATTGAGTTTCAATAATTTTTGCGATATTTCGCATAAGTTCATGAAAATCAATATTTTTCTGCATGTTTTGTGCAAGCAGAATGTTCTGAATTTTTAAAGAAATTATATAAGATGCTGTTTTTAAAAATTCTTTTAACCTTTCAAAATCACCGTTTTTAAAGCTTAAAAGCCCGATACTTCTGCCGTGTTCCGGCAATTCATAATATAACAGATTGTTTTTTATAACAATTTTTTTATCCGAAATTACATTAAAAACTTCTGATATCTTATCTGAACTATCGAAAGTTTCAGCCGGATTGTTGTTTTCAAAACTTTTGATACAATTTTGTTTCTCGTCAAGTATAAAAATTTTACAATCTTCTGTGTTAAAATTTTCGTAAAAAAACTCTCTTAATGTTCCGGCAATACCGGATGCATTTTGCGCCTCATCAAGAGATTTTGCCAAATTTTCAAATAACTCTAACATTACCCCTCAATTTTTTGAAGAAGCTCGTCCGAAATATCAAAATTCGCATAAACATTTTGAACGTCATCGTGTTCTTCCAACTTTTCAAGCAGTTTTAAAATTTGTTCCGCTGTTTTTTCATCTGTTACACTAATTGTGTTTTGCGGCAGTCTTGTAAGTTCTGCGTTTACACTTTTGAACCCTTCTTTTTCAAGCCCTTCGACAATATTTTGAAAGTTTTCCGCTGTCGTAAAAACTTTATATTCATCTTCTTCCTCGGTGATATCAAGTGCGTCAAGATTTATTGCAGCATCAAATAATTTTTCATAATCAACACTTTTGTCAAAAGTTATAACACCACGCTGGTCAAACATCCAGCCGACACAACCTGTTGCCCCGAGACTTCCGCCGTATTTTGTAAAGAAACTTCGTATATCGCCTGCGGTACGGTTTCGGTTGTCTGTCATAGCCTCAATTACGACAGCAACACCGCCCGGTGCGTAACCTTCATAAATCAATTCTTCATAATTATCCGCAGCACCTGAACCTGCACCTTTTTCGATTGCTCTTTTTATATTGTCGTTAGGAAGTCCCGCTGCTTTTGCCTGCTCAATCGCAGTTCTTAATCTGAAATTTCCTGCAGGGTCAGCACCGCCCAGCCTTGCGGATACAATCAGTTCTCTTGAATATTTTTGAAAAACAACCGCTCTTTGGCTGTCTACTTTTGCCTTTTTGCGTTTAATGGTTGACCACTTTGAGTGTCCTGACATTTTTTCCTCCAAATCTGTTTGTCTATGTTTAAATCATAGCAAAAAATTCATAAAATTCAATTGTTGTCTTGAAATATACATAAATACATGTTATAATATAATTGTTATATTGAGCAAAAGGAACAATAATCAATTATGATGTCCCTGTCCAAAAAATTCATGGTTGGAAAGGGCGGACTTCAGGTATATCCGAAGCCCGGGATTATTGTGCAGATTTAAAGACCTGTAAGTTTTTGCGGGTCTTTTTCTGTGGCTAAAAAATTGAATAGTAATGTAAATTAAATATATTAGGAGCAAAAAGTATGAGAAAATTTTTCAGGGCAAGTTGGGACAGTTTTGTTGACAATTGTAAACATCCTAAAAGTTTCTGTTCTAAATTTAAAGATTCATTAAGAGAATTTTATACAAATTCGACACGTAACCATTCCGCCTTCAGCTTAGGGGACGTACTGGTAGCGATAGCGATCATCGGCGCACTGGCAGTAATCTTAATACCTATTTACC
>CALUPW010000016.1 GCA_944322785.1 Candidatus Gastranaerophilales bacterium
GCTTTGCAGACGGAGTACGACAGCATTAAGAGTGTTATTGAGAAGAATGTTGAGAGAAGTTTTAAGGCTTTTTCGTAATGTAGCGAAGATGTATGATGTTCTATACTTATCTTACGGATAAAAATTTATGCACCTGCGGAATCAATCGGACTTTAGGGTATTTTTTAAGGAATTTATCCAGAACGCTAACAGCAAAAACCGATGTTATTGACATAACCTCTTCATTCATTTTCGGCTGTAAAATAAGAAGTATTTTATATTTTTGGGCAAGTTCAACACATTTTTCAATTTCATTGTCAGTTATATTATAATCAAAAACAATTTTTGCAAAACATTCATGTCCTGCACAAACGTCAAAAAATCTGTCGTGAGCCTCAAAGGCATTAATCATTCCTGTTGCACTTTCAAGTTTTATATCAGCAGCTACGACATCAATATACTGAATTATTTTTTTTAACTCATCAGGTAAAGTTGCATTGGTTTCAAGATATATTTTTTGATTATGTTCTTTTAAAAGCGGCAGAAACTTTTCAAGAAAATTTACGGACAGAAGCGGTTCACCACCCGTCAACGAAACTGAATATATTGTATTTAAATCAAACTGTTTTATTACATCAAATAGTTGTTCAGGTGTAAACTCTTCACTATCACCGTCGAACTTTGTATCACAGTAATGACATCTTAAATTACAGTCACAAAATCTTATAAATAACTGTTTTGCGCCGATATACGGCCCTTCACCCTGAATTGAGGCAAAAACTTCTTTTATTTTTGCAGTGTCGTCTGAATGAATTATTTCCTCGTTAATCATGTTATATTCTTTCTTAAATTTGTTTCCGACAAATTCTTCAGCTTTTTATACAAAGAAATCTCAGAATCTGACAACTTGTCCGGAATTTGTATCTTTACAGTTACAATTATATCACCAACAAGATTATTTTTCTTTAAACCTTTTCCTGATATACGAAAAATTTGTCCTGATTTAGTCATTTGCGGTAAAGTCAAAACAACATTGCCCCCAATTGACGGAATTGTGATATCTCCGCCTAAAACAGCTTCAAACGGAGATATCGGAACTTCACACAACAAATCATTTCCGTCAACTTTAAAAAAGGAATCCGGCATAACTGTAATTTTCAAATATAAATCACCGTTTTTCCCGCCGTTTATTCCCTTTTTTCCCTCGCCCGGCAGCCGCAATTTTGTACCGCTTTTTATATTTTCAGGAATTGTAACATTAATTTTTTGATGAAAACTAATTTCACCTTTTCCGTCACACTCTTTACATTTTGAACCGTTTATAAATTTTCTGCCCCTGCATTTGCTGCAGACTGACGTATTAATTACATTTACAATTTTTTGTGTGCCTGAAATTGATTCCTTTAAGCTGATTTCAACATCTGCATAAATGTCTGCACCATTCTGCGGTTTTGAATTTTGTTTTCCGGATTTCTTTTTTGAAGTTTTTGAAAAACCGTCAATTATATTATTTATTACATCCGCAATATTTTTTTCATATTTTTCATGTTCATTATTTTGAAAATTTTCTCTTTGTTTTTGAGCATCTTTTTTCTGTGTTTTTTTTGTTTCAAATGAAGGTTCTGTCGCTTTTTTAAATGATTTTCGGTAAATATCTCCGGAAGTTTCAGTTTTTTTAGCAGTTTTGAAAAATCCGTTTATTGTATCGTACTGTTTTTTTAATTTTTCATCAGACAAAACTTCATAAGCTTCCGTTATATCCTTAAAAATAACGCAGCCTTCAGGATTTATATCCGGATGATATTTTCGAACCAGTTTTCTGTAAACAGTTTTCAATTGGACAGGTTCTATATCCGGCGTAACCCCTAAAATTTCATAATAGTTTTTAGTGTTCTTTAACATATAAAGACATTAATGATAGATTGAAAAATATCAAGTTATTCACAAAATTTGCAAATATCTTTGCGATACTTTTTCCCGCTAAAATTTATAACATCAATGTTTTCATAGAGCAATTCCCTGGCTCGGGTAAGCGTGGATGATGTTTTTGTCAGAACAATTGTCCGCCCGCCTGTCGTCAAATATTCAAAATATTCATTTCTTTTAGTATTAAACTGATTAACATCAATTCCGTCATCAAGAAGTTCCAGACCTTCAATAGGGGAATCAGTAAGCTTGCCGCTTGATAATACACATGAAACAGATGAATAATCCGAAATATTTAACGAGTCATAATCATCTGCAAAAGAACCTATTGCACACGCTTCAAACAGGGTATAAAGATTTTCTTTTACAAGATTTAAAACAGCCTGACAATCATGATTTGATAAAAAAGGTTTCAACTCCAAAATTGTATAATTACTTTCATCCGTTAAAACACCTTCAATACCCAGAATACCCAAATACGGAGTTTCACGTCTGGCAAGGTTTTCTATAACCGGAGCAGCAACCTCGTTTAAGAGTTTTTCCTGAATTTCATAAGATAATTTATAATCCGGACAATATGCACCCATTCCCGGAGTTAAAATTCCTCCGTTACCGTCCGACATAAATTTATAGTTTGCACAGGAAGTCAACGGCAGAACATGATAACCGTCTGTTATCACATAATAAATAAATTCATGACCGTAGACAAAATCTTCAAGAATAATTTTTTTTGCACCCGACAAAAATAAATCTTCAACAAAAACCGATGCTGATTGAATTGTATTACATACCTGCCTGTCTGCACCCTCTGAACTTTCATCAGTTCTTATCACTACAGGATATGAAGACTTTTTCAAATAGTCAATTGCCAGCTGCTGTTTTTCAAAAATTCCGAATCTCGGAGTCGGAATATGAAGCTTATAAAACAATCTTTTACTGGCCGATTTAGAAATTGCTGGCAAAGCACTCTGTGCCGAAGGGGCAAAAATCAATTGTTCATTTTGTTGAAACAAAACTGCTATATCGGATTTAACAGCCTTTTCATCCGTTGCAACAGTTAAATCAATTCCGTTTTCTAAAACGAATTCCAGAAGTTCCGAAACAGCATCAGCCCTGATGTCAACATTTTCAGCAATCTCGGCCGTTGCATCGTTTCCGGGTGCCACATAAACCTTTTCAACAAAATCATAGTTTGAAAAGATTTTGGAAAGTGCATGTTCTTTTGCAGAATTTCCAACAATTAAAATTTTCTTTTTCATTGTTTCCATAAAATTATTATAAAAAATTATCAGATTTATTTCAAGGCTGAATTTAATAATACATATGCAGGATTTTATTAAGTTATTTTAATAAAATTTTTAAATTTGTGATATAATAGTGACAGATAAAAAATTTTCATTAATAATTCTTCGTAAGTGAGGTTAATGTAAGATGGCTAGTTTAGTAAGTATATTATCAAATGTTTTTGCTCAACCCAGTTCAGTCGGGATGAAAGCTCCCGCAATCAGCACGACTTCAGTAAGCGGAAACCCGTTCGGCAACAATCCTTTTGTGAATTACAACGGAAACAGATACAACAGTCTTACTTATGCAAAAAACAACCCTGTCCGCGGCGGTTATTTTGCCGGCTATTACAACGGAAAACAAAATATCGTAGGGCAAAGGTTGTTTATAGAAGTTTAATCTTCCTTAATTTCTATATTATAAACATCGCCTGAGTAGGCATATCTGTAAAAAGCATATAAAATAAAAATTGCATATATGCCCGCAGCAATCAGTCCGGCATAACTTACTTTTATAACATACATACCTGAAATTGATTGGTAGCTGTCACTGCATAAAAAAACAGATAAAAACATCAGAATCGTATATGGGACAAAAAGAATTTTCCATATAATCTGTTTGCCGAATTTTAAATTGCAGCTGTAGCCAATAGCAAAGAATATATTTAATAAACTTGCCGCCATGATTAAAAAATCCCACAAATTATAAAACTCCGGCGAACCGTATATTAAATAATAAATACTATTAACTGTTGATGTGAGATAAAAATAAGTTAAAAAAAGTTTCCAGTATGGTTTTGCAGTTTCTTTCATTTCAGCAAAACGTTTTTTATAAGATATAAAGGCAGAAATCAATGGAATTGCCAACGCAATATATACAGCAGCGGTTATTAAAAACAATTTTGCAAGAGCAGGCGCTATGTCTGTCCTGCCTGCGAATTTATAATTCAAGACAAGAGTAGAATGCCCCGTAACACCCGACATGACAGCTATTATTAACAAATATAAAATCAAAAAGCCGAAAATAATATTGTTTGCCTTTAGAGAAAAAAGTTTTTTATTCCATCCCAGAGAATAAAAATACCCGCCAATAAAAGTAAGAGCAATTGTTAAAATATATCCGGCTGCAAGAGTAAATTCCGAAATTTTTAAAGTATTTGTTATACCGCCAATCTGTAATAAGAGAAACAGCAGCGTATAAATTATAAAAACTATCTTCCAAATCATTTTTAACTCCTTAGCTGACTAATTTAAAACTACCATGTTTATCAATATTTGTAAATTATAAAATGATAAAAATTATATTCATAATATATTTTGAGTATAATTATAAAGGAAATATCAAAGTCAAATTAGAGTTATGGGATATTCAATTAATGCAAAAATTATGGGATAAAATTAAAAACACACAAGCTTACGTAAACTATTCAAGGATGTGGCCTTATGTAAAGCCATACTGGTTCAGGGCATTGCTGGCAGTATTGATATGTATTCCTATAGGTTCTCTTGATGCGGTTATTGCTCTTTCCCTGAAACCATATATGGATCTTGTCATGGTTGAAAAAAGCGTTCAATCACCATGGTATATCCCGTTTGGAATTGTAGCTTTTACAACAATTCAAGGATTTTTAAATTATCTTGCAACCTATATGAATACATGGGTCGGCGGCAAAATTACAAATGATTTGAAATTCAGTCTTTATCAAAAAATGCTTACCTTTGAAACCGCATATTTTGATACAAAAAAATCCGGTGACATAGTATTCAGGTTTAACAATGACGCTGACACTGCATGTGCAGGCTTGCTGGATAACTTGAAAACATTTGTTTCCCGCCTGTTTTCATCAATTTCGCTTGTATTTGTATTGATATATAATTCATGGCAGCTTGCCTTGATTGCAATATTTATTCTTGGTTGCGCATTCCTCCCTCTTGCCAAAATCAGAGAAAGAATTAAAAGTGTAATGGACAAATCCGTCGCTGCCGGCTCTACAATAATCACAGCCTACAATGAAAGCTTTGCCGGAAACCGGACTATAACATCCTACAATCTGGCGGACTATCAAAAAAATAAATTCAAATACAACCTAAATAATATATTCAGTCTGAAAATCAAAATGATTCAAAGAACATCATGGCTTTCACCGATGATGCACGTAATCGTTTCAATCGGTATTGGTATTGCAATCGGTTACGGAAGTCATTTAATTTTGACAAAACAAATAACCAGCGGTAACTTTGTTTCATTTATTACAGCATTAATAATGCTCTATACGCCGATTAAAAATTTAGGAAACAACTTTAATTCCGTACAATTTTCTTTTATGGCAATCGAAAGGGTTTTCGGAGTTCTTGAAAGCAAACCGAGAATTCAAGACAAACCTGATGCGGTTGAATTAAAAGAAGTTGACTCCAATATAAAATTTGAAGATGTATGTTTTGAATACATCAAAAACAAACCTGTTTTAAAACATATAAATCTTGATGTTAAAAAAGGCGAAACAATTGCTCTTGTCGGCAATTCCGGCGGCGGAAAATCTACAATAGTAAGTTTAATTCCAAGATTTTATGATGTTACCTCAGGCTCTATAAAAATTGACGGGAAAGATATCCGAGATTATACATTAAAAAGTCTTCGTGACAATATTGCGGTTGTATTTCAGGATAATTTTCTGTTTTCCGGCACGATAAAGGAAAATATTCTTCTCGGCAAACAGAATGCAACGGATGCCGAAATTCAAAAAGCACTTGAGATGGCATATCTGGATGAATTTGTTAAAACATTGAAAGACGGCTTAAACACCCAGATTGGTGAACGAGGAATGCTTTTGTCCGGAGGGCAAAAACAACGGGTTGCAATTGCAAGAGCATTTATAAAAAATGCACCTGTTGTTATACTTGACGAAGCGACATCCGCCCTTGACAACAAATCCGAAGCAATTGTACAAAAAGCAATTGACAATCTTATGATTGATAAAACCGTTTTTGTAATCGCACACAGACTTTCAACTATCAAAAATGCGGACAGAATTGCCGTAATAAATGAAGGAATTCTGGCTGAACTCGGCACACATGATGAATTGATGCAAATCGAAAACGGTACATATAAAAACTTATATGAAATGCAGTTTAAAAACAGAAGTACAGAACATTCTAAAGAACCGGTTACTGTGTAATTACTGAAGGAAAATTTTTATGACAAATCAACTTAAATATTAAAGGTGATTTGTCGAATTTTTCAACATTAGGCAAAAAAGTTAAAATAATGTAACAATTTTCAATAATAATGAATATAAAAAAGACTTTAAGTTTTTTAATATATAGAGGATATTCTAATGGATTTTTCTATATATAATAACGACAGTTCAAAACTTAATAAAATCAATCTTAAACCGGATGCTGTCTGGTCAGAAGCTTTGAAAAACAACGACAATAAAATATTTGAATCTATCTGGAAACTTGTCGACAACGGTGACGGAAAAATTCAGCAGAATGAACTTGATTTACTTAACAAATTGATGCAAATCGCAGACAAAACAGGCGGAAAAGCAGATAAAATTCTTGATAATAATGAACTTGCCAAACTACAAAAGAATATAAATGACGGCAAAATTAAAGAGCAACTTGATACAAGATTTTTCGGAACAATAAAAGGCAACAATATAAAACTTGAAAATTTTTCATATATCGACAAAGGCAGTGACATACATCTTAATCAACTAACCCCAACGCAACGGCGACAGGTTGAACGGGAACAAAAAAATAATGAAGCATTTGTTGTAAATGTTGATTATTCAAAGCTTGCTCTTGAAAAAGATGGTGAATATTTTATAGAGGAATATAAACGTACAAAAAATCCGGACGGAACATACACTGAAACTCCGGTTTTATATAAAAAGCAGAATTCCGGACAGGGAAGAAGCTACAATTGGTCAGAAGGACTTGACAGACAAATAAGCAAAATAAATATTGCAGCATATAGTGCTTCAAATGCAAGAGGAAGGCAAATGTCGGTTGTACTTGAGGAACTAAAGGCAATTGGCAAAGAAGCAGGATTTGAAGTCGAAGAAATCGGTGTAAAAACAGCGCCATGGGTTGAAGATTACGGAATAAGACGTGCAGACGGCAAAGTTCTGATAATTGATGATGAATCCGCCTCTAATATAAACAATACAAACAAAGACAAACTAATAGATGAAAACAGAAAAAATATTACTCTATCTACGCAAGGAATGACCGCATCGCATTATAAAGAATTTCAAAATACTGTAAGAGAAAATGATATTGTACACGGGAAAAGCTATCTTGAAGGCGGAAACGTTCTAAATACCTGTCTTGCTGATGGCACAGCAGGTGCGGTGGTCGGCATCGAGTCAATAAATTATACACTGGAAGCTATGCAATTAGATAACACACCAGAAAATATAGAAAAAGCGAAACAGCAAATTGCTCAGGATTTGGGAATAAAACCGGAAAATCTGACTTTTATTCCGCAATACGATTTTCATATTGACATGCTATACCGCCCGCTTCATAACGGAGAAATTGCAGTTCCGGATTATGAGGAAGGCATACGAATTCTAAAAGAAACTCAAATTACAAGCATGGATGACAAAACAAAAGCTGATTTGATTAAAAATCTTGAAGATTTAAGCACAAAAAGTGCATCAATTCGAGAAAACGCTGAAAAAGCTCTGTCTGACAGAGGTTATAAAATCATAAAAATACCCTGCTTTACCGAAGCTAAAAATGCAAAAATTAACTTTATGAACGGAGTCGGAGGCTCATCAAAAACCGGTGAAAGCTTCTACATAACAAATAAATCCGATTATCCTGAACTTAATGACGCAATTAAAACATATTTTAATAAGTCTGGTGTAGACAAAATTTATTTTGTGTCAACCCAACCTTTTATTGAAGGCATGGGCGGCATTGATTGCATTACACAGGAAGTGTAAGCAGATATTTTAACTTTACACTATTAATACTTTTTATAAGTCTGATTAATGCATGTACACAAATTTGTTTTTATTTTCAAAAAAAATATGCCGCAACTCGGAATTGAACCAAGGACACAGGGATTTTCAGTCCCTTGCTCTACCAACTGAGCTATT
>CALUPW010000017.1 GCA_944322785.1 Candidatus Gastranaerophilales bacterium
TTTAGACGCGCTGTTATGGTCAACAATCTCGCTTGTGACGCTGCCATGCCCATCGTTCGTTCCCTTTCGTTTCTGTTGGTATTTATTATTTTTCTCGGCTAATTCTCTATTTTTCTTTAATTATTTGAAAAATTGTTACATTACTTTACAAAGATTAGCGGGGTTGGTATAATTTGAATATGAAATTATGTATTTTCCCGGGAACTTTTAATCCGATACATAGCGGGCATATTTATATGGCTGAATATGTATTAAAGAATTTTGATATAAAAAAAGTTGTATTTATTCCTTCATTTATCCCTCCTCAAAAAGAAGATTTCAAAGAGCTTACAATCCACAGATACAGAATGGTTGAACTTGCGATAAAAGGAAATCCGAATTTTGAAATTTCTGATATTGAATATCAACTCAAAGGAAAGTCTTATACTTATTTAACTTTACTGGAGCTTTATAAAAAATATAGTATTGAGGGCAGAATAAAAATGATTATAGGTACAGATGCCTTTGAAAATCTGGACACGTGGTATGAAAGTGAAAAGCTCAGACAGATTGTTGAATTTATAGTATTTGTACGCAAGAATGATTTTGATGAAACAAAGTATGATGTCATGAAGGAAAAAGGATACTCTTTTAAATTTGCAAAAATGGGATTTAATGACATTTCATCTTCATCAATTCGTGAAAAAATATCCAAAGGTGAATCAATAAAGGGATTAGTCCCGGAAATTCAGGAAAGGTATATAATTAGAAATGGCTTATACAAAAATTAATGAAAAAGAAATACTAACATGGCTTAAGGAAAATCTGTCGGAAGAACGTTTCAACCATTCTGTCGGCACGGCTGAGTGCGCAGAGGAACTGGCTGAAAAATACAATTTGAATAAAGAAAAAGCTTATATTGCGGGACTTTTGCATGACTGCGCAAAATGTTTTTCTAATGAAAAATTAAAGGAAATCATAGATAAACATTTAAAAGTCGAAGAATGCGAAATGCTTAATTATAAAACCCTTCATGCTCCTGTAAGCGCATATATAGCACAAAAAGATTTCGGAGTATCCGATAATGAGATATTATCGGCAATACGCTGGCATACCCTTGGTAAACAGGATATGACGACATTTGAAAAAATAATTTTTCTTGCGGATAAAATAGAACCGAACACACGAGAAAAAAAATATTGTTCGGAAATACGTTCAATCCTTACTGAGCCAAACGGACTCAATCTTGCGCTTTTACGCTGTTATGTGGAAACCATAAAAAGTCTTGCAAAGCGTGAGCTGAAAATTTGTTTTAAAACAATTGATATTTATAATCATCTGCTTGATTTAAAAAATGTATCAGATATTTAATGAAACCGTAACGAAAAGGCATGTTCATGATAATATCAGATAAAAGAGGGTCAATTGATGAAAGTATTGGAAATTAAGAATAATTTAATAAAAGTTTCTTATGATACGGAAGATAAACTTGTACTTGCAGGTTTTGTTGTAATAGAAGATGAAAAATCGCCTTATGTAGCGCAAATAGTTAGTCTAAAGGCTGATAACGGCATAAGCTATGCAATAGCAAAATTGATGTTTACATTTGACAGTGAAGGTATTGTAAAAAATTATGACGGTTCTATTCCTCAATTAAATGCAAAAGCAACGAAACTTACATGTGAAGAGCTTCTTGACATTCTTCCCATTAAAACACCTCTTAAATTAGGCAATATAGCCCAGCAAAACTTTTTACTTAATGTTGATGTTTCAATGCTTGAAAATAATACACTTATCTGTTCTGACAGTGCAAAAAATACCGCCATTTTGCTTTCAAATTTTGCCAAACAGCTTGAAAACAGAGCAGAAAGTTCAATTATCTTTGACATTGACGGCAAATATGAAAATCAAAAAAAATTAGTTTTCGGAAAAGATTTTAAGCTTCCGCTTAATTTTGAAACAATTAACTTTATCTATGCAAATGACCTGAATGATATTGACCCTACTAGTAAAGCCGTTATTCAGGATATTTTTCTGGAAGTGCAAGAATATACAAGGACAATTCCCGATCGTTTTATTCCGTTTGATACGTTTATTGAAGTTGTATCTCAACAGTATAATGAATCTAATATTCCGGAACTTGCACTGCTAAAAAATAAACTTTTAAAATATAAAGAAGAAAACGTTTTTGCACAGTCTAAATATGAGGTTACTGGACTGAAAGAATATATAAAAGATAATTATTCAACAATCCTTGATATATCAAACGTTGAAGCCAAAATGCAGCGGGAAATAATATCCTATGTTTACAGCGTACTTGATGAACTCGGCGGATACATCTGCTCATTTGTCAAAGTTAATGACGCAAACAGTGACAAAAAATTATTAAAAATGCTCCTTAACGAAAACAAAATTTATACAAGTATTATATGTAATCATAACTATAAATATATATATGAACTTAAAGAAAAAGCTGACAATCTGATTTTGTTTGCACCGGAAACAACGCAGCATGATTTTGCATCTTACAATACATTTTTAAATAAACTCAATCACGATGAATTTGTAGTCTGGGGAAAAGCAACTCAAAGAATTCCTTTGATTTTAGAGCTTGCGCCTGTAGAAATAATTAAAAACGAGCCTGAAGATGACGATATAGTGCAGGAACCAGCAAAGGATACAACAGACAATCAAGTTTCACCGGTTGAACAATCTGAAATAAAGCCGGATTTTCAAGAGGAAAACACCGCCGGCTCAGAAACAGAAACAATTTCTGCAGCACCCGCAGCTCCTCCGGAACCTGACTTCACAGAAAATGAAGATACTTACACTGATTTGTCGGATGATATTGAAAGAAAACCGGTCGAAGAAGAAGATTTTTCGGCACTGTCAGCTTCTGAAGAAGTAATTGAAATTAACGAAGATGAAGAGGAGGATGATTTTGATGATGAATTAAATAAATCTGAACCCTATCACACTTCAGAAAATACAGCGCAAAATGATTTTTTTAATAAAACAGCCGAATTGCTGAAGGAACCGGAAATTACAGAACCGGATGAGGAAATCCTTATGGCTGACGGTGAAGTAATTGTTGATGAGGAAATTGAAGATTCTGAAAAGTCTTCAGATGAGTTTGTTACCCGGTTTGAAAGTTCAAATCAGGAAGTCGAAACTGAACAGATAGTTTTGCCGGCACCTGAAATAGATGAACGTATCGAAGAAGACCTGCAAAGTGTTGTAACCGAAGAAGCTATTGATGAACAGGAAAACGATAACGGACTAAATACCCAAACTCCTTATGAAAATTCATATGTAGCGGAACCTGCCCCTTTAATTCCGGATGATGAAGCTATAAATGATGATTTAATTGAACAGGTTGCCCGTGATGTTGACAAAAATTTCATCTACTCAAAAATAGAGAGAGAAAATCTGGATGATGAAGACAGCAGCGATGTTTTAACAGAAGATGATCTTAATTTTATAGATGACATTAATCAGGGAGAAAACGACATTCTTGAACCTGTTTCAGATGAGCCTGACAATTTTGAAGATTCGGAAGATTCATCAAATTATCAGGAAAAAGAAGAACAAACGCCGGTAGTTCCCGTATATCCGGCAGAAACTCCGACTGCTCAGCAATCCTTTGAGCAAGGCGATCATGTTTCTCACCCGAAATACGGCGAAGGCATTGTTGAAAAAATGATTAAATACGGCAACAAAACTCTTTGTTCAATAAACTTTGTAAATGTTGGCAGAAGACTTCTTGACCCTGCTATTTCAGAGATTTCAAAAGTATAAAACTTGTAAATATCGCATATTTAGTCTATACTCTATACTAAAGAGAGGTTAAAATGGCTGTTAAAAAAGTATTAAAGTATGGAGAAAAAACTTTACGGGAAAAATCAAAGGAAGTTCATAAAGTTTCCCGTAAGATAACAGATTTAGTGCAGGATTTGCTTGATACAATGTATGCAAAAAACGGAGTAGGTCTTGCTGCTCCTCAAATCGGAACTAACTTAAGAGTGTTTGTTATAGATGTTTCGACAAACGAAGAACCTTTAAATCCGCTGGTATTTATAAACCCCAAAATAATAAAAAAATCAGGTGCAATCGTATCAGAAGAAGGTTGTTTAAGCTTTCCGGAGGCATACACAAAAGTAAAAAGATATAAAAATGTAATGGTTAAGGCGCTTGATATCCATGGTCGTTCTTTTGTTACGGAAGCAAAAGACGGTTCTCTTTTAGCACGTGCAATTCAGCATGAAAACGACCATCTGGACGGCATATTGTTTGTTGATCACTGTGCAAACAGGTTTGAAACAGAGCAGATACTGGAAAAATACAACCTGCCGCCTCTGGAAACAGATAAACTGCTTGAAGAACCGGAATTGGAGAAAAATTTGGATGACAATTAGAATTGTGTATTTCGGAACCCCGCAAATAGCAGTAAAATCTTTAGAGTATTTGAATAATTCATCTGATTTTGAAGTTGTTGCTGTTGTTACGCAGCCCGACAAACCTGCAGGGCGGGGGAAAAAACTTACGGCTTCTCCTGTAAAAGAATTTGCGCAAGAGCACAAAATCCCGGTTTTTCAACCAAAATCAATTCGTAAAGAACCTGATATACAAAATGCATTGAAAAATTTGCAGCCGGATTTTTTTGTAACCTTTGCGTTCGGTCAAATTTTATCACAGGAAGTCCTTGATATACCCAAATATCACACTATAAATCTTCATGCCTCTCTTTTGCCTAAATACAGAGGTGCAAACCCAATTCAAAGAGCAATCATAAACGGTGATACAGAAACCGGCATTTGTACAATGATAACGGAACTCGGACTTGACTGCGGTGATGTCTGTCTTAAAAAGGTCATTTCAATATCAGACTCTATGAATTGTCAGGAACTTTCGGATAAAATAAGCGATCTTTCACCGGAATTAATTGAAAAGACTCTGAAAGGTCTTATTAACGGCACTATTATACCGGAGCCGCAGTGCGAAGATGGTATATGCATGGCAAATAAACTTACAAAAGAAGAAACGGCAATCAATTGGAATAATTCTGCTGAAAATATTCACAATCTGGTTAGAGGAATATACAAATCACCGTGTGCATATTTTTTACATGACGGAAAAATAATCAAAGTATTGGAAACAGAAGTCATTCAAGGCGTTAATGGTATCTGCGGGGAAATAATAAAGGTTGCCAAAAACGGAATTGAGATAGGATGCGGCAAAGATTGTATTCTTCTAAAAAAAGTAAAACCCGAAGGAAAAGGTGAAATGTCTGCACGTGACTGGTACAACGGATTAAAAAACAGGTAAATTATGATTTCAAAAGGTATAAGAGGTGCGATAACCGTTGAAAATAACACGGTTGAGGCGATAAAAGATGCAACCGTAGAACTTTTAAATGAAATGGTGAAAATTAATTCCATTGATAAATCACTAATTTCTCACATAATTTTTACAACAACAAATGATATTAATGCGGCTTTCCCTGCAAAATTTGCACGGACAGAATTAGGATTTTCAGATACAGCCATGATGTGTTTTCATGAACTGGATGTCCCAAATTCACTTGCTAAATGTCTGAGAATACTAATTGTGCTAAATTGTGATGAAGATTTTACACCGCAATTTGTATATCTTAAAGATGCTGCTGAATTAAGAAAGTAATCTCTTTATTAATGCCCCTTAAATCTTAAATTTTTTGTAATATGCCAGTATTGAAAAATAACTCTTTCAACTGTAACGAACTGTAACGAAAATTAAAGAAAAAAGTAAAAAATACCGACAATAAAAGAGAAGAATACGAAGCAGAAACGAAAGGGAACGAACGATGGGCATGGCAGCGTCACAAGCGAGATTGTTGACCATAACAGCGCGTCTAAATC
>CALUPW010000018.1 GCA_944322785.1 Candidatus Gastranaerophilales bacterium
TTTAGACGCGCTGTTATGGTCAACAATCTCGCTTGTGACGCTGCCATGCCCATCGTTCGTTCCCTTTCGTTTCTGTTTCGAATTTTTCTCTTTTATTGTCGGTATTTTTTCCCTTTTTCTTTAGTTTTCGTTACAGTTCGTTACATTGACAATTAAAAATAAATAAAAAAAACCTGATTTTAGAAAAATCAGGTACAAAATTTGTAGGGGAAAAATTAATTGGAGTTAAATTATAGTGGGAAAATCTTATATCAAATGGAGTGCTTGTCTGTTTGCCATTGCAATAAAGTTCATTTGAGCAAGCAAAACTTCGGATCTGTCTTCATAAACTGCTGCCGGTGCCGCTGTTACTTTGTCTTGATACATATCTTTCAATTTGTCATCAATTTTTTTCAAATTTGCAACTGCCATTTTATCAAGCCTCTCAAATTTAGTTTCATCTTATGTATATATAAAGTATATAACTTTTTATATATTTCACTTTTTTATGAACTTGTTACATTTCTTTACAAAAAACTTAAAAATTATATTTTACAGTCAATTATCCGTCAATAAATGTTTTTATTAGTATATAGGGGAAAAGGTAGTAAAATGGTTAGCAGTTTTAATCAACAATATCAATATAACAATATCCCGATGCAGGCAGTAGGCGGACAGGTTGTGCCTGTAAATATTGATAAAGAAAAAATTAAAGAGGGCGTAGACAATTCATATCTTGCAAATCGTGTGAAAGCATCTGCTGACGAGGAAACAAATCCGCTTCTTTATGCCGGAACAGGAGCTGCAATCTGGTACGGTATCTCTCAGGGAATGGATGTGTTTAACAAAAGCTGTGCAACAGACTATGAGAAATCCGCATTCGGAAAACTCGGCGCCTTCGGAGACAGAGTTGCGAATGCATGGAATAATAATGCTATCGGCAAATTTTTCAATAAAATTTTCGGTAAAGGCAAAGATTTAGGACACTGGATGACAGAAAAGAATAGTATTGCCTATGCTCTTGCAAATCATTCAACTCATGCCGAATGGCATTTTGCAAAAACTCCAGGAGCCGGAGTACATGGTTTTTTGGCTATGGATATGCAGCAGGTATTTGATGAATTTTTAAAACCTATTACTGATAATTCAAATAGATTTTCATGGATACGAGGCAAAGATGTAAATCCGCAACGACTTGAACAATATGGAATGTCGCAAGTCGAAATTGATAAATTCAGAAATTCACTCAAAGGAAAAACATTTGCTGAAAAGCAGCTAGAGCTTCAAAGAAAAGAATTGGAGCTTCTAGGTGTAAAAAGCGAGATTATAGAAAAAATAAAAGCTAAAAAAGGACTTGCAGGTCTAAACAAACTCGCATATACCCTAAAAATAAGAAAATTAGGTTTTAACTCCGTCAGAGAATTTAATGAAGTAAAGAAAGACATTATTGCAAACTTTGATAAAGTTATCAAGGCACTTGAAAAGGCAACAAAAAACGGAGATCTGGTTGTTTCAATCTGGCGAAAAGGCGGCAGCTGGGGCAAGTTTACTTCTCATATGTTCGGCAGACAAATATCATTAAAAGAATACTTGAATAAATACAAAGCTGCGCTTGGTAAAGGAAATTCTACCGCACTTGGTCGGGCATTACCAAAAGCTCTTGCATGGCTTATGGAAGGATGTACAAACAGATTTGCAGGCGGCAAAATTGCTGTTGCTATGCAGGCAGGAATCTTTGCAGATATGCTTATTCACACCTTCAAAGCCCCGAAAGGCGAAAAAGGGAAAACTTTAGCAGAAAGATTTGTAAATGACTTTACATACTTTATGGCACTGCCTTTAGGTA
Organism: Candidatus Gastranaerophilales bacterium; assembly: GCA_944322785.1. GTDB lineage: Bacteria > Cyanobacteriota > Vampirovibrionia > Gastranaerophilales > Gastranaerophilaceae > Scatenecus. The sequence continues at coordinate 1,826 of CALUPW010000018.1, forward strand.
TTGTTGCAATGCACAAAGTCGGCGGATTAAAATATGCAGGAATGACAACAGAGCAGGTTAAAGCGTTTCGTGCCGCAAGAGAGAAATTTAACGCAGATGTTAAAGCCGGACTTCTGTCTGATAAGGCAACATATAAAACTCGTAAACAAGAACTTAAAAAAATGTTGAAAGCTGATGTAAAAAATCCGATTACAAAATTATTCAAGAAAATAGGCGGGTTTATAAACATCGGTAATGAAACGCTTCTTGCAAGAAGGTCAAAGGCTAATTGGAATCTGAATTTACTGAGAAAATCCGGTAATTTCTTCCGAAATCTTGCCGGGGTTCCGTTAAGAATTGCTATTCCTATGATGATTGTATCACCTTTCCTTGCAAAACTAACAACAAAAGGTGCGCATGCAATCTTTGGTAAGCCTACGAAATCTGTTCTTGATGAAGATAAAGAAGAAAATAACTCAAATACACCGAAAACTCCAACTGCAGAGGAACAAAAAGCATTTCAGGAAGCTTTGATAAAAGCTGCTCAGGCACAGGCTTCGGCTCAAAAACAAATACCGCAATCACAAACCAATCTTATAAATCAATATGTAAATAAACAGCAGGTTCAACAATCCAATACAAATCTTCTAAACCGGTATGTTAACGGACAGCAAAATAAAACTTCCGGACAAACTCCACCGCAGCCAGCTGTAGTTACCAATCAGACACAGGCTGTTCAGACATCACAAACTTTGCCTGATAAACCTAACGTTAAAGATGCAACTCTAAAATTAAATCATCAATCGGCACCAAAATCTGCAACTTTAGCGGATACACCTCAGAAAAAACGTTACATTCCTTCTCCGGAATGCCGCATTCCGCAAAGTCCTGCAGAAGATTATTCAAAAGCAAATGAGGCTTTACAGAAAGTTGAAAGTGCCGAAAAGCTTGCAAATGACACATTAGCAATGCGCTGGTAGTCTATTGAAACATGGAAAATAATATGATATAATATCAGTATTGTATGAGTGTTCAATTTTGTTCCTACATTTATTATAAAAGGGAGAGTTGACTCTCAATGACATTGCAGTATACCCGCCGATTAATAATCGCCAGCGGGAAACGGATTTGTCAAGGCGCTCACCCACCTGCGAGACCAGCAGGTAACAAAATCACACTTATACAGAAATACCCCTTATCATTTTGATTAGGGGTATTTTATTTTGTAATACGTTTTGAATATTGAATACACAAGCTTTTAATCAGTAATTATGCTCATTTAAAAACCACTACGAAAAAGCCTTAAAACTTCTCTCAACATTCTTCTCAATAACACTCTTAATGCTGTCGTACTCCGTCTGCAAAG